>NZ_JBWKGY010000005.1:25598-630707 GCF_056433525.1 Streptomyces sp. NPDC044704 | reverse complement strand
CGCGTACTGGACGTACTTGGCTTTCGCCCGGTGCGGCGAGAGCGCGTGCCAGGCGTCGCGGGGCAGACGGGAGTTTGACGACAGGCCCTAGCCGACGGCGCGCCCGGCCGCCGGGGGCGGGGTGGGCTTGCGGCGCGGCGGGAAGACCTCGCCGGGCGTCGGAACGGGCTTCGCGGGCTGCGCGGGGCGCTGCGGCTCCTCGGGCTGCCGGTCGGGGGCCGGCTTCGGCCGGGGCTGGGGCCGCCCGGGGTCGGGGTCGGCCGCGGAGCGGGTGCCCTCGCGGCCGCCGGCCAGGGCCAGCAGCCGGGTCCGGGGCGCGGGCGCGGCGGCCGACAGGCGGCGGCGTACGGAGCGCTCGGCGATGCCCTGGGCCCGCTCCAGCACCGCGGCCGCGACGGGGTTGGCCCGTAGGGCGCGCAGGGCGGCGAGGTCGTCGGGCACCGGCTCGTACCCGGCGGCGAGGGCGTCCTGGAGCAGCTCCAGGTACCCGGGGAGGCTGCCGGGGAGGGCCTCCCGGTAGCGGGCGAGGTCGGCCAGCAGGAAGGCTCTGAGCCGGCCCGCCTCCGCGGCCGCGTCGTCCACCGACGCGGCGAGGCGCAGGCAGTCCTGTACCTCGGCGGCCGCCAGGGGGGCCGTGGAGGGCTGAAGGGCGTGGGCGAGGAGACGCCTGAGCACGTGCAGCTCGGCGGCGCTGAACGCCATGCCGCCGCGGGATCCGTAGGGCGTGGGCATGACGCCGAAGATACGCGCTAATCGGACAAAATCCCCCGAGGGCGGGGAATTCCGGCGCGGCGGGCGCTCCCCCCGCGCCCGTCCTCTTTCAGCCGGTCTCCTTGACGGACCGGAGGAAATCGGCCCAGGCGGCGTGGGTGGTGGCCATCACGAGGTGGGCCGGGTCGGCCCGGTCGGCGATCCGGACGAGCGTCCCCGGGGCGGCGGCGACGTAGACGCAGGCGTCTCCGTCGCCGCAGTAGGACGACTTCTGCCAGGCAGGCCGGGCGGCGTTCTCGGTCATGGTGTCTCCTCCGCCGTGGACGAGGGTCGTGGTGGTTCTCGAGCGTGACGCTATCGCCGCCGGAGTCGTACTCCGGCCATTTCCGCAAAAATCACAGCGCGAAAAATACACGGTGGTACGGAACACCGGTACGCGGGCCCGGCTCGGAAAGCGGCGGCGGGGGCCCGGCCGTCATTCCACGGGGAAGGCGTACGCGATCTCGTAGCGGGAGTCCGGGATGACGAGATCGGCGGTTTCGACGGGGCGGCCGTCGGTGTCCACGTACGTGCGCTCGATCTCGGTGATCATCGCGCCGAGGCTGATCCCGAGCAGGTTGGCCTGGTCCTGGTTCGCTCGGGACGGGCGCGGGACCTCCACCACGGAGGCGACGGTGATCCCGATGGACCGCATCCGCGCCACGACTCCCGCCCCGCGCAGTTCCCCCACCTCCGGCAGCACGACCGGGGTGCCCGAGGTGATCGCCAACGGCTCCCAGGACTCGGAGAGTTCGGCGGGACTCCCGTCGGCCATGAACTCGTAGCGGGTCATCACGCAGGGGTCGCCCGGGGCGATGGCCAGGCGGGCCGCGATGCGTTCGGGGGCGGGCAGCTGGGCGACGGTCCGGGAGTCCCAGGACGCGGCGATGCCGTGGGCGGCGGCCTCGGAGCGGAAGGTGTTGCCCGCACCGGGGACCCGGCGGCGGGTGCGGAGCATCCGCATGCGCCGGCGCGGGGTGCGGACGTAGGTGCCGGAGCCGGCGCGGCCCTCCAGGAAGCCCTCGATGATCAGCTGCTCCATCGCCCGCTGGGTGACGCTCTGCCCGACGCCGTACTCGGTGGCGAACCGGGCCCGGGAGGGCAGCTTGTCGCCGATCACCCACTCACCCGCCTCTATGCGGGACCGGAGCGAGTCGACCACCTGCAAGTACGGGGATTCACGCGGCATTTGGCCACCTCAGGAGCGTGTGCGTCCGACGCGGCCCAAGCTAACCCATCAGGTTGAAGCTGACGGATCGACCTGACGAGGGGTGAAGGGGCAGGTGGGACGGGACGGGTGACCGGGACGTGACGGCCCCCGCCCGGGCGGGGCGGGGGCCGTCACGTCAGGCGAACTTGGGCGCGTTGCGCTCGTACACCAGCCGCAGGCCGATCAGGGTCAGCCACGGCTCGTGGTCGTCGATCACCGAGGACTCGCCGAGGACGATCGGGGCGAGCCCGCCCGTGGCGATGACCCGCACGTCGTCCGGGTCGCCGCCCGGGCCCGCGAGCTCCTTGGACATGCGGGTGACGATCCCGTCGACCTGGCCCGCGAAGCCGTACACCACGCCCGACTGCATCGCCTCGACCGTGGACTTGCCGATCACGTTGCGCGGGCGGGCCAGCTCGATCTTGCGGAGTTGGGCCCCGCGCACGCCGAGCGCCTCCATCGAGATCTCGATGCCCGGGGAGATCACCCCGCCCACGTACTCGCCCTTCGCGGAGACCGCGTCGAAGGTCGTCGCCGTACCGAAGTCGACGACGATCGCCGGACCCCCGAACAGCTCGGCGGCCGCGACCGCGTTCACGATGCGGTCCGCGCCGACCTCCTTCGGGTTGTCCATCAGGATCGGCACGCCCGTCTTCGTGCCCGGCTCCACCAGCACCGCCGGGACGTCGCCGTAGTAGCGGCGGGTGACCTCGCGCAGCTCGTGCAGGACGGACGGCACCGTCGAGCAGATCGCGATGCCGTGGATCCCGTCGCCCAGCTCGGTGCCGAGCATCGGGTGCGTCCCCATCAGGCCCTGCATCAGGACGGCCAGTTCGTCGGCCGTCCGGCGCGGGTCGGTCGAGATGCGCCAGTGCTCGACGATCTCGTCACCGTCGAACAGTCCCAGGACCGTGTGGGTGTTGCCCACGTCGATGGTGAGGAGCACGGGTCACACCGCCTGGCGCAGGTCGAGACCGATGTCGAGGATCGGCGAGGAGTGCGTCAGGCCGCCGACCGCGAGGAAGTCCACACCGGTCTCCGCGTAGGCGCGGGCCGTCTCCAGGGTCAGCCGGCCCGACGATTCGAGGGTGGCGCGGCCCGCGACGAGGGTGACGGCCTCCTCGGTCTCCGGGACCGTGAAGTTGTCCAGCAGGATCAGGTCGGCGCCCGCGTCCACGACCTCGCGGACCTGGTGCATGGTGTCGGCCTCGACCTCGACCGGCACCTCCGGGAAGGCCTCGCGGACGGCCTTGAAGGCCTGCGCGATGCCACCGGCGGCGATCACGTGGTTGTCCTTGACCAGCGCCGCGTCCGACAGGGACATGCGGTGGTTGACGCCGCCGCCGCAGCGGACCGCGTACTTCTCCAGGGAGCGCAGGCCCGGCGTGGTCTTGCGGGTGTCGCGGACCTTCGCGTTCGTGCCCTCCAGGACGTCCGCCCAGCGGCGGGTGGCCGTCGCGATGCCGGAGAGCCGGCACAGGATGTTCAGGGCGCTGCGCTCGGCCGTCAGCAGGTCGCGGGTACGGGCGCGCACGGACAGCAGTACGTCGCCCTCCGCGACCCGGTCGCCGTCCTCGGCGTGCCGCTCCACCTCGAAGGACTCCGTGCACACCACGGAGAACACGGCCTCGGCGACGCGCAGTCCGGCCACCACGCCGGCCTCGCGGGCCACGAAGTCGGCGACGGCCTCGGCGTCCTCGGGGACGGTGGCGACGGTGGTGACGTCGACCCCGCCGTCCAGGTCCTCCGACAGCGCCATGTGCGCGATGTCCTCGACCTCGATCGGGTCCAGGCCCGCGTCCGCCAGCAGCTGGGCCAGCGCCGGGTCCAGGCCGGACTCCTCGCCCTCGCCGCAGCCGCAGTCGTCGCCGCAGCCGCCTTCGTTCTGGTCGATCAGGGGAAGTTCGGGGGTGCTCACGTCACTGCTCCAGGCTCGGGGGGTTGAGGGGGACGTCGACGGACGGGAAGTCCGCGGAGTCGGTGGGGGTGACGACCAGGGCGCGCTTCTCCGTCGCCGACAGCCGCACCACGAGGTGGCGGCGCCAGGCGGCGTCGTCGCGGTCGGGGTGGTCCTCGCGCCAGTGGCAGCCGCGGGTCTCCGCGCGCCGCTGGGCGGCCGCGACCAGGACCCGGGCCACGCACAGCAGGTTGGTCGCCTCCCAGGTCTCCACCCCCGGGACGGCCGTCTTGCCGTGGCTCTCCAGCTCGCCCAGCGCCCGCGCGTACAGGGTCTCCAGGGCCTCGGCGGCCCCGGCCAGGGAGGCGGCGGAACGGAGCACGCCCGCGCCGTCCGTCATGATCCGCTGGACCTCGTAGCGGGCCTCGGCCGGCTGGAGGGGACCGGTCGCGGGCACCGGGACGCCCGGGCCGCTGCCGGTCGGCGCGTGGGCGACGACGTCGTCCGCGATGCGCTCGGCGAAGACCAGGCCCTCCAGGAGGGAGTTGGACGCCAGCCGGTTCGCGCCGTGCACACCGGTGCAGGCGACCTCGCCGCACGCGTACAGGCCCGGCACGGTCGTACGTCCCTGGAGGTCGGTCCGCACGCCGCCGGAGGCGTAGTGCGCGGCCGGCGCGACCGGGATCGGCTCCGTCACCGGGTCGATGCCGTGCGCGCGGCAGGCCGCGAGGATCGTCGGGAAGCGCTGCTCCCACATCTGCGCGCCGAAGTGCCGGGCGTCCAGGTACATGTGCTGCGCGCCCTGCTCCTGCATGCGGCGCATGATGCCCTTCGCGACGATGTCGCGCGGGGCCAGCTCGGCCAGCTCGTGCTGCCCGGCCATGAAGCGCACGCCGTCCGCGTCGACGAGGTACGCTCCCTCGCCGCGCACGGCCTCCGACACCAGCGGCTGCTGCCCCTCGGCGTCCGGGCCCAGGAACAGCACCGTCGGGTGGAACTGCACGAACTCCAGGTCGGAGATCTCCGCCCCGGCGCGCAGCGCCAGGGCCACGCCGTCACCCGTGGACACCGACGGGTTGGTGGTCGCGGAGAACACCTGGCCCATGCCGCCGGTCGCGAGGATCACGGCCGGCGCGTGGACGGCGCCGACGCCGTCGTGCTGGCCCTCGCCCATCACGTGCAGGGTCACGCCGGCCGTGCGGCCCTCGGCGTCCTGGAGGAGGTCCAGGACGAGGGCGTTCTCCACGGTCTCGATGCCCGCCGCGTGCACGGCCTCGACCAGCGCCCGGGAGATCTCCGCACCCGTGGCGTCACCGCCCGCGTGCGCGATCCGGCGCCGGTGGTGGCCGCCCTCGCGGGTCAGCTCTATCTCACCGGTCTCGGCGGAGGTGTCGAAGACGGCACCGGTCGCGATGAGCCGGCGCACGGCGTCCGGACCCTCCGTGACCAGCAGCCGCACGGCCGCCTCGTCGCACAGGCCGGCGCCCGCCACCAGGGTGTCGTCCAGGTGCTGCTCGGGGGTGTCGCCCTCGCCGAGCGCCGCGGCGATGCCGCCCTGCGCCCAGCGGGTCGAGCCGTCGTCGAGGCGCGCCTTGGTCACCACGACCGTACGGCGGCCCGCGGCCGCGCAGCGCAGGGCCGCCGTCAGGCCCGCGACGCCGGACCCGACGACCACGACGTCCGCGTCGACGGCCCAGCCGGGGGCCGGGGCGTGCAGCCGTATGCCGGTGCCCGTGCCGCTGCTGTGGGCAGCGCCTCTGCCTGTGGTGCTCACGCGTGTGCTCCGAACTCCAATGGAATGTTGTCGATCAGCCGGGTCGTGCCGACCTTCGCCGCGACGGCCAGCACGGCCCGTCCGGTGAAGTCCGGGCCGACGTCGGTGAAGTCCTGCGGGTCCACCAGCGCCAGGTAGTCCAGCGCCAGCGGCGGGTCGTACCGGCCCGCCTCGTCCAGGACGTGGCGCGCCGCCGCCCGGACGGCGTCCGGCAGACCGGCGCCCGCCGCCGACACGGCGTGCGCGTCGGCGGACGCCCGGATCTCGCCGAGCCTGGCCAGGGCCGTGGCCCGTTCGTCGCTCGCGGGGGAGGCCTCGGCGCGGGCGCGCAGCGCGGCCTGGGCGGCGAGCCGGTCCCGGCCGGCGAACAGGGCGCGGGACAGGGCCAGCGCCGTACGCCGCTCCACGAGGGAGAGGTAGCGGTTCCGGGAGGACAGCGCGAGACCGTCGTCCTCGCGGACCGTCGGTACGCCCACCACGTCGACGGGGAAGTTCAGGTCGGTCACCATGCGCCGGATCAGCGCCAGTTGCTGCGCGTCCTTCTGGCCGAAGAAGGCCAGGTCGGGGCGGGTGAGGTGGAGGAGCTTGGCGACGACGGTCAGCATGCCGTCGAAGTGCCCGGGACGGGTGGCCCCTTCGAGGCGCCCGCCCATCGGCCCGGCCGTCACCCGCACCTGCGGGTCGCCGCCCGGGTAGACCTCGTCGACGGCGGGCGCGAACACGGCGTCCGCCCCGGCCTCCCCGCAGAGGGCGAGGTCGGCGTCGAGGGTGCGCGGGTAGCGGTCGAGGTCCTCGTTCGCCCCGAACTGGAGGGGGTTCACGAAGACGGTCACCACGACCTGGCCCCGCGGCCCGGCCTGCTCGCGGGCCGCGCGGACCAGCGTGGCGTGGCCCTCGTGCAGGGCGCCCATGGTCATCACGACCGCGCGGCGGCCCGTACGGGGCAGCTTCTCCAGCTCTTCGGCGGTGTTCAGCAGGAGCGGGCCGGTCATCGCTCGCCACCCTCCGGTTCGGCGTTGTCCGCGGGACTGGTGTCCGCGAGGACGCCGAGCAGGTCCTCGGCGAGTTCGGGCTTGAGCAGACCGTGCGCGAGGGCCCGGTCGGCGGTCGTACGGGCCATCGCCAGGTACCCGGCGACGGTCGCGGGGGCGTGCTTGCGCAGCTCCGAGACGTGCGCGGCGACCGTACCGGCGTCCCCGCGGGCCACCGGCCCCGTCAGGGCTCCGTCACCGGACCGCAGCGCGTTGTCGAGGGCCGCGCCGAGCAGCGGGCCGAGCATCCGGTCGGGGTGCTCGACCCCGGCCTGGCCGAGCAGTTCCATCGACTGGGCGACCAGGGTGACCAGGTGGTTCGCGCCCAGGGCGAGGGCCGCGTGGTACAGCGGACGGGCCTCCTCCGCGATCCATTCCGGTTCCCCGCCCATCTCGATGACCAGGGCCTCCGCGGCCAGGCGCAGCTCCTCGGGGGCGGTCACGCCGAAGGAGCAGCCCGCCAGGCGCTGTACGTCGACCTCGGTACCGGTGAAGGTCATCGCGGGGTGCAGGGCCAGCGGGAGGGCGCCCGCACGGCGCGCGGGGTCCAGCACGGCGGCCCCGTACCGCCCGGAGGTGTGCACGAGGAGCTGGCCGGGGCGGACGGCGCCCGTCTCCGCGAGGCCCTCGACGAGCCCGGGCAGGGTGTCGTCGGGGACGGTCAGCAGGACCAGGTCGGCCCGCTCCAGCACCTGCGCGGGCGGCACGACCGGCACGTCGGGCAGCAGCCGCGCCGCACGGCGCACTGAGGCGTCCGAGACGGCCGACACGGCGACGGGACGGTGCCCGGCCTGCTGGAGGGCGCGGGCCAGGGCGGGACCGACGCGGCCGGCGCCGACGACGCCGACGGCGAGCCGGGCAGGGCGACCGGACGGATCCCGGGGCTCCGTCTGATGGGGTGCGTTCACGCGGGGAATGCCTTCCGTTCCAGTCCGCGGGGGGTACCGGACGATACGCCGCCATGCTAGCCCCTGGGGGCCCGGGCCGATCGGCGGCGATCCGCGATGATCGGGGGCATGAGTGATGACGCGGAACGCAAGAAGCGGCTGGTGACGGCGTGGCGGGGGGCCGACCGGGTCCTCTCGCACGGCCTGCTGGAGCCGACGGTGGGCGAGCTGCTGGCGGCGCTCGCGCGGGCCCCGTACGAGCTGGACACCCCGTACGACCTGGACGCACCGGCCGACCTGTACGGCGACGGCGTCGTCGCCGACCTGGAACGCCGCGTCGCCGAACTGCTCGGCACCGAGGACGCCGCGTTCTTCCCCACCGGCACGATGGCCCAGCAGATCGCGCTGCGCTGCTGGGCGGGACGCACCGGCAACCCCGTCGTGGCCCTGCACCCCATGAGCCACCCGGAGCGCTGGGAGGGCGGCGCCCTGTCCGCCGTCTCCGGGCTGCGCACCGTCCATCCCGTGGCGGAGGCCCGCCAGCCCACCGCCGCCGAGGTCCGGGACCACCCGGAGCCCTTCGGCACGCTGATGCTGGAGCTGCCGCTGCGCGACGCCGGCTTCCTGCTGCCCACCTGGGAGGAACTGACGGAGCTGGTGGACGCGGCCCGTGAGCGCGACGCGGTCGTCCACTTCGACGGGGCCCGGCTGTGGGAGTCCACCGTCCACTTCGGCCGGCCGCTGCCGGAGATCGCGGGGCTCGCCGACTCCGTCTACGTCTCCTTCTACAAGTCCCTCGGCGGGCTGAGCGGGGCTGCGCTGGCCGGATCGCGGGCCTTCGTCGAGGAGACCCGGGTGTGGCGCCACCGGTACGGGGGCCAGGTCTTCCGGCAGTTCCCGCAGGCCCTGTCCGCACTGGCCGGCCTGGAACGGGAACTCCCCCGGCTGCCCTCGTACGTCGCCGGGGCCCGCATGGTCGCCGGGGCCCTCAGGGAGGGCTTCGCCGAGGCGGGGCTGCCCTGGTACCGGGTCCATCCGGAGGTCCCGCACACCCACCAGTTCCAGGTGTGGCTCCCCTACGAGGCGGACCGCCTCACGGACGCGGGCCTGCGGCTCGCGGAGGAGACGGGCACGGTCCTCTTCCGCCGCTGGTCCCCCGACGCCGCCCCGGGCCTCGCGATGACGGAACTCGACGTCACGCAGCCGGGCCTGACCTGGACCCCGGAGCAGGTCCGGGACGCGGTGAGGGAGTTCCTGGGGCGGGTGTGAGGGGGCGGGCGCGGCCCCGGCCGGTCCGCATTCCTCCCTCAGCACGCCCTGCGGCGCAGCGGGAGCAGGCGGCGCAGCGTCGCCCGCCAGTGGTGGGTCGCCGGGCGGCCGGCGAGGACGGCCCGGAACTGGGCTTCGGTGTGGAGGGCGCGCAGGGTCGCGACGTCGTCGCGGCCCGGGGGCGGGGGCATCGGGGTGTGCTGCTGCGAGGCCCGGTAGGTGTCGATGAGGTACTGCTCGATCGAGGTCATGCATCCACCCTCACCCCCTCGGGCGCAGCCCGCGCGCCGATTGACGTTCCGCGTCAATCGACGCCTCCGACCTGCGGCGGAGCCCTCGTACGGGTCGCCCGGACGGCGGTGCCGCGGAGGGCACCCCGGGCCGCCGCGCCGCGGCCTGCCGGGCGAGAATGGGGCGATGAGCGTCACCATCGACATCGCCGGACTCCCCGCGGAGCGGATCGGCTTCGCGCCGTCCCCGCTCGCCGAGCTCTGCATGGCCCTGCACGCGCTCTCGCAGCCCGCCCACCACCCCGGGCTCCATTCCTGGACGACCGCCACCACGGCCGCGCTGGACTCGTGCCTCGCGGACCGGCTGCTGGAGGCCGACTTCATGTGGCGCAGTTCCTTCTCCGACATCTTCATGCCCTTCGCCGGGGTCCCGGGCGCGGGCCTGCCGGCCGCGACGCTGGCCGAGGAGCTCGACGTGCTCGACCGGCTGGACGACGAGCGGTTCGTGATGGCGGCCCTGGAGCACTGCTGGCTGGCGCTGTACAACGAGGGCGGCGGGCCGTCCCCCCTGCGCGATCCGGCCGCGCGGGCGAAGGCGCTGGACACGGCGGCCGCGCGCGGGCCCCGGCAGCTGGCGTTCTCGCTGCGGCTGCTGGACGACACGGCGGCCGTGCGGGTGTGGCTGCGGCGGCTCCTGGAGGACTGCGAAGAGGCGTTCTTCGCCGAGATCTGGCGGCGGGTGGGGCCCCGGCAGGCCGCGGACGCCCGGCACAAGGCGGAGGTGCTGCGCCGCAAGGGGCTGCCGGCCGCGCTGCGGGAGGTGTCGACGGCGCTGAGCGTCGACCGGGAGCAGCGCACGATCACCGCCGACAAGATGGTGCACGGGCAGGCCACGGCCACGGATCCGCGGATCGGGGCGGGGCTGGTGTTCGTACCGACCGATTTCGGCTGGCCGCACCTGCTGGTGCTGCACGCGCCGGGCTGGCGTCCGGTGGTCCACTACCCGCTGGAGTCGCCGGAGCTGGCGTCCACGACGGGCTCGGTGGAGCTGCTCCAGCGGCGGATGGAGGCGCTGGCGCATCCCATGCGGATGTCGCTGTGCCGCAGTCTGGCGCGGGCTCCGTACACGACGAGCGAACTGGCGACGGTGTACGCGATATCCGCGCCCGAGGTGTCCCGGCACCTGACGGTCCTGAAGAAGGCCGGCCTGTTGCGTACGTGGCGTCAAGGCCGCTATGTCCAGCATCAGTTGGATCTGTCCGTGGTCGCGCGGATAGGCTCCGATTTCATCGAGGGCATTCTCCGCTGACTGTCGGCCGACCTTTTTCCGGACGCTGGCCTGAATTGTTCGGCGGAGACTCACCGATATACGGATTTCACAAACCGGAAGCAGTGAAAACTCTGGCGAGAGGCGCCTGTTGGTGCCTAACGTGCGTCCACCACTCCCCCACGCACCGTGCGATGCGCACCTGCTGTGAAAGGACCTTCATGCCCTCTCGCCGTATAGCCGCAGCAACCGCCGCACTGGCGGCCGCGGCCCTCGTCTCCCCGCTGCTGCTCGCCGGACCCGCCGGTGCCACCGGCAGCCCGCAGAGCGACGCCGCCCGGGGTGACGCCCTGGCCAAGAAGCTGGTCCAGGAGGCGACCGGGAAAGGCGCCAACAACCACCTGAAGGTCTTCCAGTCGCTGGCCGACTACAACAACGGCAATCGGGTGGCGGGTTCCAAGGGACACGTGCAGTCGGCGCAGTACATCGAGGCCGTGCTGAAGGCCGCCGGCTACAAGGTCACGAAGAACGAATTCGACTTCGTGTACGTGGAGGCGATCGCCGAGAAGCTTTCGGTGAACGGCGACGGCGGCCGGGACATCCCGATCCACCTGATGACGTACACGGCGAGCGGCCCGGAGGAGGGCGTGACCGCTCCGGTCGCGGTCGTCCCGGTGGACGCCGACGGTACGAACGGCTGCGAGCCCGGCGACTTCGCGGCGGGCGCCTTCACGGGCAAGATCGCCCTGGTCCAGCGCGGCGGCTGCACCTTCGCGGTGAAGCAGGCGAACGCGGCGGCGGCGGGTGCGGTCGGCGCGATCATCTACAACAACACCGACGGCGCCCTGAACGGCACCCTCGGCGACGCGAACGCGGGGAAGGTCCCGACCGGCGGCATCACGAAGGCGGACGGCGAGAAGCTCGCCGCCGACGCGGCGGCCGGCCCGGTCGAGGTCACCCTCGACATCCGCGAGCTGCGCGAGAACCGCAAGACGTACAACGTGATCGCCGAGACGAAGGGCGGCGACGAGAACAACACCGTCTTCCTCGGCGCGCACCTGGACTCGGTCGCGGCCGGTCCGGGCATCAACGACAACGGCTCCGGTTCGGCGGGCATCCTCCAGGTCGCGCAGCGCCTGGCGAGCCAGCAGACGAAGATCAAGAACAAGGTCAAGTTCGCCTGGTGGTCGGCGGAGGAGTACGGCCTGCTCGGCTCCGAGGCGTACGTCGCCTCCCTGACCGAGGCCCAGAAGAAGCAGATCAAGCTGTACCTGAACTTCGACATGATCGGCTCGCCGAACGCCGCCTACTTCGTCTACGACGGCGACGACTCGGACGCGACGGGCGCGGGCCCCGGCCCGGAGGGTTCGGCGCAGCTGGAGAAGGGGATCACCGACTTCCTCGACTCCAAGAACATCCCGCACGAGGGCACGGACTTCTCGGGCCGTTCGGACTACGGCCCGTTCATCGAGGTCGGCATCCCGTCGGGCGGTACGTTCACCGGCGCCGAGGGCATCAAGTCGCCGGAGCAGGCCGCGAAGTTCGGCGGTCAGGCGGGTGTCGCCTACGACGTGAACTACCACGGCAAGGGTGACGACATCACGAACATCGACCAGAAGGCGCTCGACATCAACGTCGACGTCATCGCGAACGCGGTCGGCCACTACGCCCACGACCTGGCTCCGCTGTCCCAGCCGGTCGTCTCGCAGCCGACCACCCCGGGCACGGGCAGTGGCGGCGGCCTGCACGAGGGCCACGGCCACGAGGTCACCAAGTAACGGCACACCGCACCCGCTGCGGGGCAGGGGCCGGGACTCCCGTCAGGGGGTCCCGGCCCCTGCCGCGTCCCCGGCGCCGCCCGGCCAGGCCGGGACGCCGACGGGCTGGACCAGCCAGCCGAAGTCGCCGAGGCCTCCGCGCGCGGTGAGCTCCGCCGCCTCGCCCGCCGCCGCCAGGGCGCGGACGTACGCCGCCGGGTCGGCGGAGGCCAGGGCCAGCGGGGGCCGGCCGCCCGAGACGCCGAGGGCGGTGAGGGCCTCGCGCTGGGTGAGCAGGACCGCGCCCGGTCCCGCGCAGGCGTCGAGCGCGACGTGCGCGGTCAGATCGCGGCCGCCGTCCGGGACGGGGGCCACCTCCCGGCCCGCCCGGAACCCGGTCAGGGTGCCGTACGGGGGCCGGGCCGCCCGGGTGTGGCAGTAGTCGACGGCCACCGCCAGGCCCCGGTCGAGGGTGGCGACGGCCGCCGCCCAGGCCTCGTCCCGGGGCCGGCCGATCTCGGCCCGCCCGGTCCGTTCCCCGTCCGGCCACCACCGCTCCAGCCAGGCCCGGTCGGCCGCGTCGAGGGGTCCGCCGGGGCTCTCCGTACCGTCGGCGGCGACCAGGACGTACCGGCCGTCCTCGGCGACGTCCAGCGGTACGTTGTCCAGCCACTCGTTCGCGAAGAGCAGCCCGGTCGTCCCCGCGGGCGGCTCGGCCACCCAGCGGATCCGCGGGTCCAGCCCGTCCGGCGCCGCCGCGCGTTCGACGGCGTACGGGCGCACCCGCACGGCCGTCTCCGCCGGCAGGGCGGCGAGGACCCCGGTCAGCAGTTCTCCCCGGCCGGCGCCCACGTCGACGAGGTCGAGCCGCCCGGGCCGCCCGAGCGCGGCGTCCACCTCGGCCAGCAGCCGGGCGACGGCCCGCGCGTACAGCGGGGAGGCGTGCACGGAGGTGCGGAAGTGTCCGGCGGGTCCGGGGCCGCCGGGGCGGACGTAGAAACCGCCGGGACCGTACAGCGACGTCTCGATCGCCGTCCGCCAGCGGAGGGGCCCCGCGCCTTCATCCTGAGCACTCATCACACGAAGGGTAGGCTCACCCTCCACCTTGGGGAGTACTCCCCCGTCACAGGGATCGCTCCTGTGGTTGACTCCAGCACCTATCTCCTTTCCCTACTCTGGGTTACGTGCAGCGCCTCTACGACTTCATCCGCAGACACCCGACGGGCGTCGACAGCTTCTGGGCTGTCCTCTTCTTCGGGCTCTCGATGGCGGCCGTGGTGGGAAATCCCGAACCGAGCACGGCCCTGCGCCTGGCCACCGTGCCGGTGGTCCTCGCGCTCACGGCCGCGCTGGCCCTGCGCCGCAAGTGGACCCAGGCCATGTTCTGGGTCACCGTCGGCGCGGGCGTCTACCAGCTGGCCTTCGGCATCGAGGCGCAGATCTGCGACCTGGCGATGCTGGTCGTGCTGTTCACGGTCGCCGCCGGGGACGTGCCGCGCTGGGTCTCGCGGGCCGCCCTGGGCGTCGGACTGCTGGCCTCCCCGGTGTACTTCCTGCGCTTCGGCGTGGACAAGGGCCTCTCCCTCACCGAGAGCATCACCTTCGCCCTGATGGTGATCGTCCCCTTCGCCCTCGCCTGGGTGACGGGCGACTCCCTGCGCACCCGCCGGGCCTACTACGCCCAGCTCGTGGAGCGCAACCAGCGGCTGGAGAAGGAGCGCGAGGCGCAGGCGAAGGTCGCGGTGGCCGCCGAGCGGGCCCGCATCGCCCGCGAGCTGCACGACGTCGTCGCGCACAACGTGTCGGTGATGGTGGTGCAGGCCGACGGCGCCGCGTACGTCATGGACGTGGCCCCGGAACAGGCCAAGGAGGCCCTCCAGACGATCTCCGGGACCGGCCGTCAGGCCCTCGCCGAGATGCGCCGCCTGCTGGGCGTACTGCGCACCGGCGAACCGCAGGACTCCGAGGACTACGTGCCGCAGCCGGACGTCGAGCAGATCGAGGTGCTGGTGGAGCAGGTGCGGGCGGCGGGCCTCACCGTGGACTTCGAGGTCGAGGGCGCTCCGCGGAAGCTGCCGAGCGGGGTGGAGCTGACCGCGTACCGGATCGTGCAGGAGGCGCTGACGAACACGCGCAAGCACGGCGGTCCGGAGGCGAAGGCGAGCGTGCGGCTCGTCTACTTCGACGACGGGCTGGGCCTGCTGGTCGAGGACGACGGCCGGGGCGCGGCGCACGAACTGTACGAGGACGGCGGCGCGGACGGCGCCGGACACGGTCTGATCGGCATGCGGGAACGGATCGGTATGGTCGGAGGCACCCTGGACGCGGGACCGCGACCCGGCGGAGGCTTCAGGATCAGTGCTCTGCTCCCGCTCAAGAAGAGGTAGAGGTATTCACCGATGTCCATCCGAGTGATGCTCGTCGACGACCAGGTGCTGCTGCGCACCGGCTTCCGGATGGTGCTCGCCGCCCAGCCGGACATGGAGGTGGTCGCCGAGGCGGGGGACGGCCTGGAGGCGCTGGAGGTGCTGCGGGCCACGAAGGTGGACGTGGTGCTGATGGACGTCCGCATGCCGCGGCTCGACGGGGTCGAGGCGACGCGGCGGATCTGCGAGCCGGAGGAACACCCGAAGGTGATCATCCTGACCACCTTCGACCTGGACGAGTACGCGTTCTCCGGGCTCAAGGCGGGTGCGAGCGGCTTCATGCTGAAGGACGTCCCGCCCGCGGAGCTGCTGGCCGCGATCCGGTCCGTGCACAGCGGGGACGCCGTCGTGGCCCCGTCGACGACGCGCCGGCTGCTGGACCGGTTCGCCCCGATGCTGCCGACGACGACGGAGGAGCCGAAGAACAAGGAGGTCGAGCGGCTGACGGAGCGTGAGCGCGAGGTCATGCTGCTGGTGGCGCAGGGGCTGTCGAACGGCGAGATCGCGGCCCGGCTGGTCCTCTCGGAGGCCACGGTGAAGACGCACGTGGGCCGCATCCTGACGAAGCTGAGCCTGCGCGACCGCGTCCAGGTCGTGGTCCTGGCGTACGAGACGGGCCTGGTCCGCGCGGGCGGCCTGTAAGGGCCCCTCCCGCTACAGCGGGGCCGGCGCCGAAGTGCGCAGGTGGGCCAGAAGGGCGCCCAGGGTGTCCCAGCCGGCCGGGTCGGTGCCGTCGCCCAGCGGGTAGTGCAGTCCGGGCCGGCGGGCCGGGCCCACCCGGGCGGGCTTGAGGGCCAGCGGGGGCCGACGGGCGTGGGTCAGGGTGGCCTCGGCCACTCCGGCCCCGCCCAGGGTGAACGACACGGGCAGCGGGGGCGGCGCGAGGCGCGGGGCCACGCCGAGGTCCCGCCGTCCCGGTCCGGCCGAGGCCAGCATGCTGATCAGGCCGTGCCCGGTCACGAGCTCCTCCGCCAGGGCGGGCAGCGCGTCCAGCGGGAGTTCCTCCGACGGGCCGTAGCCGAGGGACAGGGTGACGTCCTCCTCGACCCCGGCGGCCGTCCGGGTCACGCGTACGGTCGCCAGCGCGGGCCGCTCCGGGTGTCCGACGGCGGTGATCAGGGTCGGTTCCGGGGCCCGGCCGCGGGCCAGGTCGGTGAGCTGGCGCGGGGACCAGGGCAGGTTGACGGGCTCGGCGGTGCCCCAGCCGGCGGGCGGCCGCCCGGTCAGGGTGCGCCAGGCGGCTTCCAGGGAGCGGCCCAGGGTCACGTCCGCCTCGGCGGGGTGTTCCGTACGGAACGACACGGTCAGGCGGCGTTCGCCGGAGGCGTCCGGCTGCGCGAAGGCCTCGGCGGGGCGGGTCTGCCCGGCTGCGTCCCGGACCGGGGCGAAGGTGCCGTCCTGCCAGCTCAGGACCGCTCCGGACAGGCCGTCGTAGTAGCCGCCCGCGGGGTCCTGGACGACCCACCGGTTGGGCGCGCCGGTCAGGGCGGTGCGCAGCGGGAGGCTGAGGCGGCAGTGGGCGGGGGTGACGACGTGCAGGGCCGCGCCGAAGCCGGCCGTGGTCCGCAGGACGTCCGACAGCCAGGCCGTGAGCGGGACCACGGGCCGGTCGGCGAGGACCACCGCCGTGGACTCGGTGACGACGTCCACGGTGGGCAGGGCGCCGACGGGCGCGGGCGCGGCCGAGGCCTCGGAGGTGACCTCCACGGCGCCGACGCGGCCGGCGCCCTCGGGCCAGACGGTGCCGCCGAGGACCTCGGCGAGCCGGCCGGCGACGGCTCCGGCGAGGGTGGCCGCCTCGGGCACGGCCGTGGACGCGCGGGTCTCCGTCCACCACACGGGGGTGGCGGTCGGGGTGCCCAGGAGCCGTTCCGCCTCGCCGGGGACCTGGACGAGTACGGGCGCCTCCACGGAGACCAGCGGCCGGCCGCCCGCTCCGAGGAGCTGGATGACGGCGCCCTCCCCGGCGGCCTGGGCGTCGAGGTCGGCGCCGCCCGCCGCGAGGGCCACCAGCATCGCGGTGGTGTCGGGCATGTGCGGGGTGAGGGCGATGACGTCCTTGGTCACGGTGCTTCCCGATCGGCCGGGGGCGAGGTGTTCTGCGGTGCGCCGGTCAGCGCGGTCTGCACGATCTGGTGGGGCCGTCCGCGCCGGACGAGCGTGCCGCGGCCCGGCGGCTGCGCGCTGGCGTACAGCTGCGGGAACAGCTGTCCTTCGGAGCGTTCGCCGGTCATCACGAGCGCCGCGGTGCCCGATTCGCGCAGGGTGGTCATCAGCGGTTCGTACAGGGCCCGGGAGGATCCGGCGACCCGTCGGGCGAGCACGAAGTGCAGGCCGATGTCCTGGGCGGACGGCAGGTACGGCACGAACGCCTGGAGCGGCTGCTGCCCGGCGGTGGTGAGGATGTCGTAGTCGTCGACGAGGACCACGATGCGCGGGCCGGTGAAGCCGGGGCCCTCGTCGGCGTCGGGGTCGATGCCGTCCTCGGGGAGCCGCTTGCCGAGCTCCTTGGCGATGCCGGCCGACAGCGCGGAGGCGATCTTCGCGTTGTGCGCGTACCCGCCCCGGTAGGGCTCGGGCACCACGCCGCGCAGGCCGCGCCGCGGGTCGTAGACGGCGAAGACCAGCTCGTCCTCCCCGTAGCGGGCGATGAGCTGCCGGGCGATCAGGGCGAGCAGGTTGGTCTTCCCGCACTCGCTGTCGCCGAGGACCATCAGGTGCTGGTCCTGCTCGAAGAGGTCGAGGAGGACCGGCGCGAGGACGTCCTGGTCCACCCCGATGGGGATCCGGTACGGCTCGTCCTGCGCGGACGGCAGCCGCTCGGCGGGCAGCCGCGCGGGCAGGACCCGTACGGGGGAGGCGAGGTCGCCGTGCCAGGTGGCGCGGACGGTGCCCGCGGCTTCCTCCAGGGCGGCGGCGAGGTCCGTGGTCCCGGACCGGGAGTCGATGCGGGGCAGGGCGACCTGCGCGAACAGTTTGGCGTCGGTGAGGACCCGGCCCGCGTCGTCCGGGGAGATGGTCTCGGACAGCTTGCGGTCGATGGCCGAGTCGGAGGGGTCGCCGAGGCGCAGTTCGACGCGGCCGCCGAACAGGGACTGGTTGGCGATGCGGACGTCGTTCCAGCGGAGCATGCCCGCGACGACGTGGATGCCGTAGCCACCGCCGCGCTTGAGGAGGTCGGTGACGGCGTCGTCGAGCTCGTCGAACTCCTCGCGCAGGGCCCCGTACCCGTCGACGATCAGGACGATGTCGGTGGAGGTGAGCTCCGGCAGCCCGCCCTGGGAGCGGAGCCGGCGCAGCTGGTCGACGGAGTCGATGGAGTGCTCGCGGAAGAGTTCCTCGCGGGCGGAGAGCATGCCCCGTACCTCGGCGACCGTGCGGGCGGCCCGTTCGCGGTCGGCGCGTCCGGCGATCCCGCCGACGTGGGGGAGCCCGGCGAGGGCGGCGAGGCCGCCTCCGGCGAGGTCGAGTCCGTAGACCGCGACCTCCTGCGGGGTGTGGGTGAGGGCGAGCGACAGTGCGAGGGTGCGCAGCAGGGTGGTCTTGCCGGACTGCGGGCCGCCGGTGACGGCGGTGTGGCCGCCGGCGACGGTGAGGTCCAGCTCCCAGGGGCCGCGCCACTGCCGGGCCGGGTCGTCGAGGACCCCGAGAGGGACGCGCAGGGGGCGGCGTTCGCCGGTGCCGAGGCGCAAGCCGCCCCCGGTGACGGAGAGGGGTCCGGCGGCGGCGTCGAGGGGGATCGCGTCGGGCAGCGGCGGCAGCCAGATCCGGCGGACGGGCGGGGCGGCTTCGGCGAGCTGGTCGACGATGACGGAGAGCACGCTGGGGCCGGTCTCGCGGACGGTGGCGGCTGGCTTCTCCTCGGCGTCCTCGGGCGGGGCGGCCGTGTCCCCGAGGGTGTTGAAGGTGGGGTAGGCGAGGGCGAGGGGGCCCTGCGCGTCGCCGTCGCGGTCGGCGGCCGGGCCGCGGTAGCGGCCGGAGACGTAGCCGGCCTTGAAGCGGGTGTAGGTGGAGGTGTCCACCTTGAGGTAGCCGAAGCCGGGCAGCGGCGGCAGCATGAAGGCGTCGGTGGTGTCGAGGACGGTGCGCGATTCGTCGGCGGAGAAGGTGCGCAGGCCGAGCCGGTACGACAGGTAGGTGTCGAGGCCCTTGAGCTTGCCGCCCTCGATGCGCTGGCTGGACAGCAGCAGGTGCACGCCGATGGAGCGGCCGATGCGGCCGATCGACAGGAACAGGTCGATGAAGTCGGGTTTGGCGGTGAGGAGTTCACCGAACTCGTCGATGACGACGAACAGGTGGGGCAGCGGCTCCAGTTCGGGCTTCTCGGCGCGCAGGACGGCGTAGTGGCCGATGTCGGCGACGTTCCCGGCGGCCTTGAGGACCTGCTGGCGGCGCTTGACCTCGCCGGCGAGGCTGGTGTGGACGCGTTCGACGAGTCCGGCCTGGTTCTCCAGGTTGGTGATGACGCCGGCGACGTGCGGGAGCTTCTCGAAGGGGGCGAAGGTCGCGCCGCCCTTGTAGTCGACGAGGACCATGGCGAGGTCCTCGGGCGAGTGGGTGGCGACCAGCGCGAGGACGAGGGTGCGCAGCAGCTCGCTCTTGCCGGAGCCGGTGGCGCCGACGCACAGCCCGTGCGGGCCCATGCCGAGCTGCGAGGACTCCTTGAGGTCGAGCAGGACGGGGCCGTGGCGGTCGTCGATGCCGATGGGCACGCGCAGGAAGTCCCGTTCGCCGCGCGGCGCCCAGAGGCGGGCCACGTCGAGGGCGGCCGGGTCGGTGATGCCGAGGAGGCCCATGAAGTCGACGGGTCCGGAGACGGGGGTGCCCTCGGCGACGGACTCGGCGGACAGGCGCAGCGGGGCGAGCATCCGGGCGAGGCCCTCGGCGGTGGCGGGGGCGAGCGGGTCGCAGAGGCCCTCGGCGGTGGGGCCGTGCGGGGTGCGCAGGTCGCGGACGGTGACGCGGGAGCCGTCGACGGTGATCCGTATGGTCACCTCGTCGGGCTCGTGGACCTGTTCGGCGAGCAGGTGGAGCACGGTGGTGTTCATGTCGGACAGGCCCACCGCGGTGTCGGGGCGGGGCAGTTCGACGGCGTTCTCGCCGTACTCGTCGCTGACGACGAGGAGCCGGCCGGCGAGCCGCAGCGCGCCCCTGTCGGACAGGCCGCGGCGGACCTCGGCGGCGTAGGAGGCCCTGCGGCGCAGGTCCGGTCCGAGGACCTCGGCGAGCTGGGGCAGGCTGGGGGCGATCCGCCGGGCGGGGACCGGGCCGTCCAGTTCCTGCGGGTCGAGGACGTGGGGCAGCCACTTGGCCCAGTCCCAGTCCCCGGCGAGGCGCTCGCCGGGGACGCCGAGGGCGATCGCGACGTCGTCGGGGGCGTGCAGCACGGCGGTGTGGACGAGCAGGGCGCGGGCGACGCGCAGGACGCCTTCGCGGTCGCCGACGATGCTGACGTTCCCGGCCCGGTCGAGGGGGACGGTCAGCGGGAAGTCGCTGGCCCGCTGGAAGCGGGACATCAGGGCGCCGGCCTCGTTCAGCATGAACCGGTCGGGCGGGGTGAGCACGCCGCCGGCGCCGGGGGCGAGGCCGAGGTCCTGGACGGCGACGGCGCCGGTGCCCAGGCGGGGGCGCAGGAAGTCGGGGTCGGTGCGGCGCCGCTCCCACAGGCGGGCCGGGTCGCGCACGAGGTCGTAGAGGGCCTCCGGCGGCGGGTTGAGGCGGCGGGCCTCGTCGCGCAGCGCCTTTTCGCGGGCGCCGAGTTCCTCGCGCTGTTCCTCCAGGTATTCGAGGTAGCGCTCGCGCTGGGCGCGGCGGGTGCGCTGGGCCTTGCCGCGCTGGGACCAGAAGAGGGCGACGGCGCCGAGCAGGGCGAAGACGAGCACGATCGCACCGACGGCGGCGAACTGGCTGTTGCGGATCACGGTCATCATGACGACCGAACCCATGACGCCGGCCATCGGCAGCAGTGCGGTGGCCGGGCTGCCGATCTTGCCTTCGGGGAGGTTGGGCGGGGCTTCGACGGTGCGGGGCGCGGCCGGGGCGGGGGGCAGGGTGCCCCGGGCGGGCCGGTGGACCAGCTGCTGCGTCACCGGGCGGCGCCGGCTGCCGGGAGCGCGACGGCGCGCTGGAGGACTTCGGCGGCCAGCCGGACGGCCGCCAGCCGGGTTTCGGCGCCGAGGAGTTCGGTGCGGACGGCGCCGCCGGAGGCGAGGTGGCGGTCGTAGGGCAGTACGACGACCCCGGCGCCCGTGGCCCGTAGTTCCCCGGCGGCCTTGGTGAGGTCGACGGCGGGGTGCGGGGCCTGGGAGGTGAGCACGACGACGGTGCGGGGCAGGACGGGCACGGGCAGGGAGCCGAGCCAGTCGAGGACGGCGTGGGTGGAGACCAGGCCCTCGGCGGTCGCGGGGGTGGTGAGGACGCGGGCGTGCGCGGTGTCGAGGGCGGTACGGGCCACCTCGCCGGGCAGGGTCTCGCAGTCGACGACGGTGACCCCGAAGTAGCGGCGCAGCGCGACCATGACGGTCCGGTAGGTGGCGACGTCGACCTGGGCGCCGATGCGGCCCTGGCTGCCGGGCAGCAGCCAGCCGCCGTCTGCGAGGGGCACGAGGTAGCCGGTGACGTCGGTGAGCTGCATGGAGGGGCGGACGATCTGGGCGAGGTCGCCGCAGGTCCAGCGCAGGGACTGGACGCCGAGCCGGACCGGGAGGGTGCCGAGGGCGGCGTCGGCCTCCAGCGTGAGCACCGGGTCGTGGCGGAAGTGGTTGTAGGTGCGGCTGAGCAGGGCGGTGACGGTGGTCTTGCCGGAGCCGCCGCGGATGCTGGTGACGACGATGTGGCGGCCCGTGGTGACGGGCTGTTGCACCTGGGTGGCCAGCTCCGTCTCGGCGGCGACGGCCCGGGCCACGGAGGAGCCGAGGGCGCCGCGCAGGGTGCGCAGGGTGCGGCGCACCAGGGGGTCGCCGTGGCGGGGGCGGCCGGCGGGGGCCCCGGACCCGGCGACCGGGACGGTCTCGGGGGCGGCGCGGGGCGCTGCGGGGCGAGGGGCGGGGGTGGGGTGCTGGGGGTGCCGCTGGGGCTGGTGCGGCTGTGGTTGCTGTTGTGACTGCTGCGGCTGTGGTTGCTGCTGCTGTGACTGCTGCGGGGGTACGGAGGCGGCCACGGGGGTCCCGGTCAGCTCGCCCAGGACCCCGGCCTGCCAGTCGTCGCGCTGGTTCATGTCTGCCATGTCTGAGAAGCAACCCTTAAGCGAAGGTGCCGAGCAGCCGCCCGTACACGCCGAACACCCCGATGAGCAGCGGGAACAGCACGATGACGCCGACGGACTCGGCGGTGTCACCGATCCGCCGCAGCCTGACCCGTACGTGCTCGGGCGGCTGTACGGCCAGCACCCCGAGCGCCACCAGCGCGAAGCCCAGCAGCGCCGCGAGCGGCCCGGCCGCACCGGCCCGTCCGGCCCACACCAGCAGCGCGGCCACGGTCACCGCCGCGCCCGCCAGCAGCAGCGCCACCACCTCCGCGACGAGCGGGAAGGCCCGCGCGCGCAGCCACAGTACGGCGGCGACGGCCGACGCCAGGCAGACCGTCCAGACGTCGGGTTCCCGCAGTGCGAGCACCCCGGCCGCGCCCGCCGAGACGGCGGTGGCGAGGGTGGCCAGCACCAGGCCCCGGTGGGTGGCGCCGAGGGCCGTCGCGACCTTGTACCGGCTGACGGAGGCCCCGCGGGCCCGCTGGTCGTCCAGTCCGGTCAGACCGGCCGCGGCCAGCGCGAGGCGCGGCAGCAGACCGAGCAGCACCACCGAGACCACGGCGAGGACGGCACCCGTACGGGCACCCGCGCCGCCCTGGAACAGGGCCACGCCCTCCCAGAGCACGGTCAGCCCGACGACGGCGGCCGCTCCGACGAACCCGCCCCGCCCGAGTGGCGTGAACCACCCCAGCAGCGCGAGCCCCACGGCCAGCGCACCCGCCACGGCGGCGAGCCGCCCCATGGCACCCCAGTGCTGCGCGTCGCACAGGGTCCACGCCCCGAGCACCCCGGCCGCACCGGCCGTCGCCAGCAGCGCCGCCGCCATCCCGGACCGCTTCAGCCGCCCGGACAGCGCCCCGACGACCGCGCAGACCCCGGCGGCCGCGAGCAGCGCCCCGGCCACCGCGCCCGGCGCGAACTCCCGCCGGGCGAACCACCCGGCGAGCAGCACCCAGCCGACCAGCCCGGCCCCGGCGGTGACCCGCCGCGCCGACGGCCGCCAGCGCCAGGCCCTTACGTCGAGGTCCTCGGCCGCCTCGTCGGTGACGTCGTGCACCACGGGCGCGGACGGCGAGTCCTGTACCCGGACCAGCCGCAGCACGGCTCCGTCGGAGATGCCCGCGTCCGCGAGGCAGGTGTCGTGTTCGAGTACCGATCCGTCGCCGGTCACCAGGTGACGCAGCATCGGCTGCGCCGCCACCCGGTCGTCCAGCAGTCGTATGACGTCGGGCAGCAGCCGCCCGACGGGCTCCTGGGAGGGCAGTACGAGATCCATCCGCCGCCGCTCACCGACCAGGGTGACCCGGCTGAGTGCCGTACCGCTCGTTGCCCCCGTGCTCACCACGCGTTCGAACCTATCACCGAGTACTGACCTGACCCGGCGTACCGGACTTGCCGATGAGCCGGTGCGAGATGAACGACCAGCCGACGCAGCCGGCGCACAGCACGGCCGCGATGACCAGCCCGGCCACGGCCTTGCCGATCCGCTCGTCGGCGACCCGCCGCCCGCGCTGGGCCCCGAACAGCACGGCGTCCCGCATGCGCCGCCGTCGTACCGCGACCGATTCGAGCAGCTGGCTGTCGTAGTCCTGTGCCGCCATGGCGGTCCCCCTTCCTGTCGGCCCCGACGCTAGTACGCCCCCGGCCCCGCGGGAAACCGCCCGCCGCCCGGACGCCCGGCCGCGAAGATCCCCGAACGGCGGTCCGGGGTTCCGCCGGCACTAGGCTCCCGTGACCCCACCCGCCCGGACCCTCCGACGGGTTCGGCCCCGACCCGATGGACGGCACGTGATCGACCCCGACGACCCCGACCGGCACTTCAAGAACTTCGTGTACACCCACCTCGAACTGGAGCGGGGTTACGACACCGACTGGGACATGCGCGGCACCCTGCACTCCTACGCTCCCTCGCACGTGGAGGCCGTCCGGCGCGGCTTCGACGACTTCCTGCGCGAAGGCCGCGGCGTGGACGCGTACGAGCGCCTGACCAACATCGAGTTCCCGGACGCGGAAACCCTGCACGCCTACCTCCGCGCCCTGTACGCCTACCTCTTCACCGGCACCGGCGACCGGGCCCCGATGCCGCCCGGATGACGGGCCGCTCCAGCGGCCGGGATGCGGTAGCCGTGAGCGTCCCGGTTCCGGCGCGGGCCCCTCGCGTCAATCCTGCTGTCCGAGCCACCAGCCGGGCTCCACGACCCGTACGTCCGCACCGCGGTCGCGGAGCCACTTCTCCAGGTCCACCCCGGCCAACTCGGTCCGCTGCCCGTCCTCCGACAGGAGCTGCGCGGGCCCGTAGACCGAACCGGTCATGCCCGAGACCACGGTGGTGTGGTCCAGCACCACCTCGAAGAGGTTCTCCTCGAAGACCGCGTCGGTGAGGTCCGCCCCGCGGAGGTCGACCTTCTGGAGGGAGGCCCCCATGAACCGCGTGCCCCGGCAGCGGGCGTGCGAGGCGTCCACCCCGTACACCGAAGCCCTGACGAGGTTCGCCCCGTCGAGGACGGTTCCGCGCAGCACGGCGTCGTCGAGGTTCGCCCGCAGGAACGAGGCGCCCGTCGCGTCGGCCCCCGTGAGATCGGCCCGCTCCAGGTCGGCCCGGTAGAACTCGGCACCGGCCAGGCGCGCGTCGACGAGCCGGGTGTCGGTGAACCACGAATCGGAGAAGTCCGCCCCCGACACGTCGGCCCCGCCGAGGTCCAGACCGATGACGTCGAGCCCGCCGGTGTCTTCGTCGAGCCATTCCCGCAGCCGCTCGGCGGCCTCCGCGTCAGCCGGCATGACGGGTGGGCGCCACCCTCTACGGGTACCAGATGACATCATTCTCCCAGCCGTTCCTTTCGATGATGCCCCGAATGTCATCAATTGCGGCCTGGTCCGCATTGCGCATGTCGAGGATCACGATGCGCTTCCGTGTTTCGATCTGTCCTCGCACCTTGTCTTCCCACTTGGCGGAGTCCCGGACGGAATCGTAGGCACCTGGCCAGGGGCCGTTCTTGTTGCGGATGTTGTTGAACGGCGGGTAGTCCGAGTGGACGCCCTTGATGTCGTAGTAGCGGCCGGTGGTCTCCGAGTAGAACTCACCCAGGTCGGCCTTGTGGGGACGGGCGATGTCGTCCGGGAGCCGGCCGCTCTCCCGCAGGTCCAGGCCCACCCTCGCCTCGTCCATCGAACTCTCGTTGATGCCGCCGTTCTTGTCCGGGTCGCGCTGGAGCTGGTCGAAGTCGTCCGCGTTGCGTCCCGCGACCTCGTCGAGGTGGCCCCAGTGCGCGGCCTTCTCCTCGGCGGTGAAGGCCTGCGCCGGCTCGTTCGGCCGTTCCGGCGTCGCGCCGGTCGGCGGCTCGTCCGCCTTCGGGGCTTCGGGCTCCCCGGGAGAGCCTCCGCCGTCGCCCTGGCGCGGAACGCCCGGGCCGTCGCCGTGGCCGCCGCCGTGGCCGCCGCCGGTGACCGGGCCGTCGCCGTTACCGCCCGTGGACGGGGTGTCCGTGTGGGTGCCGCCGCCCGTGGGGGTGGTGTCGGTGCGGGTGCCGGCGCCCGTGGGGTTCGTGGGGTCGGTGTGGCTGTTGCGGGCCGTGTTGTCCGCCACTCCGCCCGGGGTGTGGGTGGCCGCGCCGCCGGGGGCGTGGGCCGCGTTGTCGGCCGTGCCGGCCACCGAGTGGGCCGGGGCGCCGACCGGGGCCGGCTCGCGAACCGGGGTCTCGGCCAGGGGGTGGTCCGGTCCCTTCGGGACCGAGGTGAGGTCCTGCTTGGGGGCGCCCGTATGGTCCAGGAGCTGGTTGGTGGTCTTGTCGTAGTACTGCGGCCGGCCCAGGGAGTCGTCGGGAAGGCGGACCGTGTCGTCCGGGTGCGGGAAGGTGATGCCGGGGGCGTCGGCCTTCGGGAGGTCCTTCCACACCACGTCGTCGATCTTCGGGAAGGCCCCGTCGACCTTGCCGAGGTTCGTGAACAGGTCGCCGATCTTCAGCTTCGCCAGGGACCCGGCCTTGCCGATGTACGTGATCGGGTCGATCAGCCTGCCGGCCTTGCCCGCCGCGCCGATGACCTTCGCCACCGCACCCGTCTTGGCCACCGCGCCGGCGCCGCCCGTGAACACGGTCGTCACGACGTTGAAGGTGACCGCTCCGGCCGCCCGGGCCGGGTTCTTGCCCCACTCGTCCCACGCGACCAGCGCCTTGCCGGTCTCCTTCATGGCGGTACGCGAATCCCGCAGCCAGCCCGGCATGTCCTTCTCGTCGGCCGTCCAGAACGCGACGTTCGCCCCGGGGATGGCCGTGATCACCAGACCGGTCGCCAGCTTCGCCAGGCCCGTCCAGGCCTGGCCCATCGCGTCGAGACCGCCGAAGCCTACGAGCGTGCCGAGGCCCTTGAGCGTGCCCCAGATGCCGTCGACGATGATGCCGTCCCACACGAAGGACTTGACCCAGTACCCGACCTCCCAGGCCCGGTGGGTCTCCTCCAGCTGCGAACCCCACGGCAGGTCCTGGACCTTGTTCAGGTCCTCCGCCTTGTAGCCGTACATGTTCGCGCCGTGCGAGCCGTCGTCCGCCACGAGCGGCGGCGCGCAGTACAGGGCCCGGATCTTGTTGGCGCAGGTCCGCTCGGCGGCCCAGAACGCCTCGGCCGCCGCGTTGACGTCGTGGATCAGATCGTTGTTCTCGTCGATCTTGTCCCCGTCGTCCTTCCAGTGCTCGTCCCCGCTGATCTTGCTCGTGAAGGCCGTCGCCTTCGCCTGGAGCTCCTTCAGCCGCGCCACGATCGGCCGCGCCTCGGTGACGTACTCGCCCAGCGCCTTCGCCGCCGACTCCAGCTGGTCCGCGAAGAAGTCACTGTCCGTCTTGACCGGCTTCGTCGTCGCGAACAGCTTCGCCGCCTCCGGCGCCGAGTAGAACGCCGACAGCCCCTGGAACTCGGAATCCACGTTCGACCCCGCGTCACGGAACGTGCCCGCCGCCGTCGTCAGCTTCGCCTTGTCCAGCTCCAGCGACGCCAGGTCGCCGGTGAACTGCGGGATCGTGCAGGGGTTGATCGGAACGTGGTCCGTCACTTCTTGCCAGCCCCCGGCAGGTCGATCTTCGGCTCCTTCAGCGCCTCGGCCTGGGCGTTGGCGGCCTGGTCCAGATTGCCCTGCACGTAAGCCGTCGTCGCCGCGATCGCCCCGTTGACCGAGGCCGTCGTACGAGCTCCGATGAACGCGAGACGCTGGTCGTGGGCGTCCATGAGTCCGCCCAGAGCGGCCGCGATCGGGCCCATGCCGCCGCCCTCACCGGCGGTGGAACCGCCCTCGGTGATGGTCCCCGCGTGCTTCGCCGCGTCCGGCAGGGCCGTCTGCAGCGACTTGCCCGCCTTCTCGAAGCCACCGGCAGCGGTGACCGTCTTGTTCACGACCCCTTGTACGCCGGACGGTTTGATGTCCCAGTCCATGACCTGCCCCCGTTTCCCCGAATGGCCCGCGCCCGTGTCCGCGCCGAGGCGGTCAGCCGATCCCGTCCACGGCCGCCTTGGCCTTCTGCAGCGTCGCCTGCGCCGTCGCGTCGTTCTGGTCCAGCGTCGTGCGCACCAGGCGGATGATGTTGCGCACCTCGTTCGCCGCCTTGTTCCAGCGGGCTTCCTTGCCGTGGTACTCGTCCGAGACGCCGTCGGCCGTGAACTCGGCCATCGCCGCCTTCACCGCCGTCTCACGGTCGCCGAGCACCCGCTCCAGCTGGCCGATGATCCCGCCGAGACCGCCCTGCACCTCGACGGACGCACCGGTGTCGTACGAAGTACGGTCCTGG
Source organism: Streptomyces sp. NPDC044704 (assembly GCF_056433525.1). NCBI lineage: Bacteria > Bacillati > Actinomycetota > Actinomycetes > Kitasatosporales > Streptomycetaceae > Streptomyces > Streptomyces sp. NPDC044704. The sequence goes on along the minus strand of NZ_JBWKGY010000005.1, from coordinate 603,189 downwards.
TTCTGTGCCATGTCCTTCGGTCCCCCGGGTCTCAGCGCGCGCCGAAGCGAGCGGCGTCGAAGTTCGCGGTGCCCATGTTCTGGTGGGCGTTGTCCTGCTGCTCGGTGGCACCCGAGGTGAACGAGGTGTCCATTCCGGCCTGACCGCCGAGGATCGCCCGCAGCGAGGCGTTCAGTTCCGTCGTGATCGCGTCCGAACGCCGCTTGAACGAGTCGAAGGCGACCTTGCCGGGTCCGTGGAACTTGCCCTCCAGCGGGTCGGCGGCGGCGATCAGCAGCTTGATCAGCGTGCCCAGGTCGTCGCTGGATCCCGTCGTGGCCTTGCCCAGATCGGACAGCGTCGTGCTGCCCATGTCGAACTTCATCCACCCACCCCTGACGTGTCGTTCCGTCACCTGCGTGTGTCCCTGTCTACCCAAGGGACGTTGCGAACACAAACACGGTTTCATCCGGCCGGTGCCTCTGGCCGAAAATCAACCCCGGCCGATTCCCGCCCCTCCCGCGCGCCCTCGACACCCCTCGTGTGCGAGCCACAGCGGTACGTGCACCCGCGGCCCGTCAGGTCATCCAGCGGTCGGGCCGCGCCGCCGCGCGCGAGGTTCGGGACCGGGCCGCCTGCGCGTCGAGCAGGACGGAGGCCTCCGCGGCGGGGCGCAGCCGGGCGGTGACGGTGCCGTTCGCGCCGGTGTCCACGTGCAGGTCGGCCACCCCGCGGGCCCGTTCCCAGGGCCCCTGGGAGCGGCGCACGCTCTGGACCTTCGCATGCGGAACGATCTCCGTACGACGACACAGGCGTCCGCGCCGGGCCGCGAAGAGCTCCGCCGAGACGGCCAGCCCGTACCCCTTCCACCACACCGGCACCACCCACCGCGAGCCCGCGCGGGGGGAGGGGCTGAAGACCAGGGCCCCCAGGTCAGCGCCCGGCAGCACCCGGGCGATCACGGCGTGGGCGGCCGCGCGGGTGGCCACGGGGACCAGCAGCCCGTTCTTGGAGCCGGCCACCTCCAGCTCCACCCGGACCCAGCCGCGCCGCCGCCACAGCAGCGGTTCCACGACGCGTACGGTCTGCACGCGGCCCGGCGGGACGGTCTCGTGGGCGCGGTCCAAGAGCCCGTGGTCGAGGCGCAGCCCGTCGGGGGACTCGGCGACCGTCCAGTCGTACTCGGTGAGGAAGCGGCCGACGCTGCCCGCCCAGACCGCGCCCACCATCGGGATCAGGGTGGCCACGGCCGCCCAGAGGTTCTCGCTGAACCACCACACGGCCGCCGGGCCGACGAGCCCGCCGACGAGCGCGGCCCACACGTCGAGGCTCAGCAGCATGGAGACGACCAGGTCCGCGACCGGGACCCGGAGCAGCCCCCGTTCGGGGGCCTCACCGAGCGAGACGGCCTCGTCGGGGGCGAATCCGGCGGCCCGGGCGAGCAGTTCGGCCCGCAGGGCGACGGCGTCGGCCTCGCCGAGGAAGGCCAGCTCGTCCTTGTCCTCGGTGCCGATGACGTCGAGCCGGAGTTTCGCGACGCCGGCGACGCGGGCCAGCAGCGGGCGCGTGACGTCGATGGCCTGGATGCGGTCGAGGCGGATGTGGGCGGTGCGGCGGAAGAAGAGGCCGGTGCGGATGCGCAGCTCGGTGTCGGTGACGGAGTAGTGGGTGAACCACCAGCTGAGGAACCCGTACAGGCCGAAGACGAGGACGAGCGCGGCCAGCCCCAGGACGCGCAGGCCCTGGGAGAGGCCGGTCACCCACTCCTGGGCCCGCTGGCCCTGCTGGGCGACGACGCCGACCGTCGCGGCGATCGGCACCCACGCGCGGCGCAGCGGGGTGAGGAGGTGCAGCCGCCGCTCGACGGCCGTGCCCGGTCCCCCGCCCCCGGGCGCCTTCGCCGGGCCTGCCGGGTCCGCCCGGTGCGCCGGGTCCGCCTCGTCCGCCTCGTCCGCCGGGCCCGCCGACGCGCTCACAGCCCCGCCGACCTTGCCTCGCCGAGCTCCGTCAGCCGGTCGCGCAGCCGCTCCGCCTCGGCCGGGTCCAGCCCGGGAATCTTGGCGTCACTCGCCGCGGCGGCCGTGTGCAGCTGTACGGAGGCCAGTCCGAAGCGCCGCTCCAGCGGCCCCGAGGTCACCTCGACCAGTTGCATCCGCCCGTAGGGGACCACGGTCTGCTCCCGCCACAGCACGCCCCGGCTGATCAGCAGGTCGTCGGCCCGCTCGGCGTACCGCCAGGACCGCCAGTTCCGCCCGAGCATCACCCACCCCCAGGCCAGCACCGCGAGCCAGACCGCCGCGAGGAGGGCCCAGGCGGGCCCGGCGAACAGGCCCAGCAGCAGCCCCGTCGCCACGGCCGGGAGCAGCGTCCAGATCACCAGCAGCAGCCGCCTCAGGGTCAGGAGCCCGCCCGGCAGTCCCACCCATTCGGGCGGCGCCGTCTCACCCTGCGTCCCGGTTTCCATGCCCCCAGCGTAGGGCTGAGACAATGCCGCCATGACGGAGACGACGGTCGGCATCGGCGGAGCGGCGGAGAGCACCGACATGGTGCTCAACATCGGACCGCAGCACCCTTCCACCCACGGTGTGCTGCGCCTGCGGCTCGTCCTGGACGGCGAGCGGATCGTCAGCGCCGAGCCCGTCGTCGGCTACATGCACCGGGGCGCCGAGAAGCTCTTCGAGGCCCGCGACTACCGCCAGATCGTGATGCTCGCGAACCGCCACGACTGGCTGTCCGCGTTCTCCAACGAGCTCGGCGTGGTCATGGCCGTCGAGCGGATGCTCGGCATGGAGGTCCCCGAGCGCGCCGTGTGGATGCGTACGCTCCTCGCCGAGCTGAACCGGGTACTGAACCACCTGATGTTCCTCGGGTCGTACCCGCTCGAACTGGGCGGGATCACCCCGATCTTCCACGCGTTCCGGGAGCGCGAGGAGCTCCAGGCCGTGATGGAGGAGATCTCCGGCGGCCGCATGCACTACATGTTCAACCGCGTCGGCGGCCTGAAGGAGGACCTGCCGGCCGGCTGGCTCGGCCGGGCCCGCGCCGCCATCGCCGACGTCCGGACCCGGATGGACGTCTACGACAAGCTCGTCCACGGCAACGAGATCTTCCGCGGCCGCACGCGCGGCGTCGGCGTCCTGTCCGCCGAGGCGGTGCACGCGTACGGGGTGTCCGGACCCATCGCCCGCGCCTCCGGGGTCGACTTCGACCTGCGCCGCGACGAGCCCTACCTGGCGTACGGCGAACTCCAGGACGTCCTGAAGGTGGTCACCCGCTCCGAGGGCGACTGCCTGGCCCGCTTCGAAGTGCTGCTCGACCAGACGCACAACGCCCTCGACCTGGCGGTGGCCTGCCTGGACCGGATGGCCGAGCTGCCGCCGGGGCCGATCAACCAGCGGCTGCCGAAGGTCCTGAAGGCGCCGGAGGGCAGCACGTACGCCTGGACGGAGAACCCGCTCGGCATCAACGGCTACTACCTGGTCTCGAAGGGCGAGAAGACCCCGTACCGGCTGAAGCTGCGCAGCGCCTCCTACAACAACATCCAGGCCCTGGCCGTCCTGCTGCCCGGGCAGCTCGTCGCGGACATGGTGTCGATCCTCGGCTCGCTGTTCTTCGTCGTGGGCGACATCGACAAGTAGCGCGGACCGGCACGCGGCGCCGACCGGCGAATACCTCGTGACCCCGCGGGATCCGCGTCCTATCGTGCGGGAATGACCTCTGGCATACGCGCCGGCTACTTGCGGCGACTCGGCATCTCCGACCCCGGCAGCCCCTCCGCGGAGGGGCTGTTCGCACTCCAGCGCGCGCACCTGGAACGCGTCCCGTACGAGAACCTCGACATCCAGGCCGGCCGGCCGCCCGGCATCGACCCCGAGCTGTCGGCCCGCCGCATCGAGGCCGGGCGCGGCGGCTACTGCTTCCACCTCAACGGCGCCTTCGCACTGCTCCTGGAGACCCTCGGGTACGAGGTGACCCGCCACCGCGGGGGCGTCCTGCACCGGGCCGAGGCCCACCGGCGCGACGTCAGCGGCGACCACCTCGCGCTGACCGTACGGGTCGACGGGCAGGAGTACTTCGTCGAGACCGGGCTCGGCGACGGACCGTACGAGCCGCTTCCGCTGCGGGCCGGGGAGCACCGGCAGGGCGGGTTCACGTACCGCCTGGAGGAGTCGGCGCCGGGTGCGGAACCGGGCTGGACCTACCTCAACGACGGGGGTCCGGCACCGGTGATGAACTTCCACACGGCCCCGGCGGTGACCGCCGACTTCGAGGCCGAGCACACCCGTCTGTCGACGTCGCCGGACTCCGGCTTCGTCCGTACCTGCGCCCTGCTGCGGCGCGACGCGCACGGCGTCGACGCGCTGCGCGGACGGGTCCTGACCCGGACCGAGCCGGGCAAGCCGGACTCCGAGCGGGAACTGACCACCTCCGGCGAGTTCTTCGACGTCGTCGCCTCCGTCTTCGGGCGGGAGCTGGACGACTTCACCCCGGCGGACCGGGAGGCGCTGTGGGCCCGCGTGAGCCTGGCGCACGAGGCGTGGCTGGCCGGGCGCCAGGGCTGAACCCCCGCGGCGGCGGGCGGGGCCGGGTCCGGCGGGCGGGAGGGCGCGGGTGACCCCCGGCCGGCGGGAGGGCGCGGCCGGCGGCCGGCGGTTCCGTTGTCGGCCCGGCAGGGCAGACTGGGGGTATGTCCCACTCCCCCCGGCGGGCCTGCCCCGCCTGCGGCCGCGACTGCGCCGTGACGGCCGGCCGGATCGCCCGCCACGATCCTCCCGCCGGCCGGGACCGGGCCGGTCTGGTGTCCTGCCCCGGATCCCGCGCCCGCGTGGTGCTCGGCGCCTCGGCCCCGACCCTGGACGGGTTCGCCCTGGGCCCGCTGCCGGGCCAGCTGCCGCTGTTCTGAGGGAAGTTGGGGGCACCGGATACGGGGGTTGTCCCCCGGCCGCCCCGGGGGAGGACGGGATGTCCAGGAGTCCGCGCCGCCCCTAGCGTTCGGGGCATGACGACGACGCACCCGACCCCCCGGACCGGCAAGCAGTGGCTGCGGCGCGGCGCCGCGGCCGTGGCCCTCGCTGCCGTACTCGGCGGCATCGCCGCCCCGGCCGCCCTCGCCGCGCCCGCCACCACGGGCGCCACGACCGCGGGCGCGGCCGCCTCCGCCCGGGGCGCTCTGATCTCCGTGGCCCCGCTCGCCACCCTCGGACGCGACCAGGTCGCCGCCGAGCTCACCGCCTTCGGCATGGACGCCGGCACCGTCCGCCACGGCATCAGCGCCTACCGGCTCACCTACGCCACCGTCGACCCCCGGGGCCGCCCCACCACGGCCACCGGTCTGCTCGTCCTGCCGCGCGGCGGCCCGCACCGCCTCGACCTGGTCTCCGACACCCACGGCACGGTCCCGACCCGCGACGACGCCCCGTCCGGCGGCGCCGGGTACAACCGGATCACCCCGTACCTGCACGCCTCCGCGGGCCGCGCCGTCGCCGCCCCGGACTACCTGGGCCTGGGCGGCGGGCCCGGCAGCCACCCGTACATGGACACCCGCTCCTCCGTCACCGCCTCCGTGGACATGCTGAAGGCCTCGCGCGCCGCCGCCGAGCGGCTCGGCCGTCCCCTCACCCGCGACGTGTACGCCACCGGCTTCTCCCAGGGCGGCCAGGTGGCGATGGCCCTGGGCCGCGAACTCTCCCGCGGCCGCGACGGCTTCCGGCTGCGGGCACTCGCCCCTATGGCCGGACCGCACGACCTGACGGGCACCGAGTTCCCGGGGATCACCGACGGCCGCGTCGCCCCGGTCAGCGCCGTCTTCTACCTCTCCTACTTCCTCACCGCGCAGAACCGGCTCCACCCGCTGTACGGGGACCCCGCCGAGGTGTTCCGCGCACCGTACGCGCAGACCGTGGAAGGGCTGTTCGACGGGAACCACCGGCCGGAGGAGATCGTCGGGGCGCTGCCCGCGACCCCGCAGGAGCTGCTCACCCCGGAGTGGGCCGAGAAGGTCCGGAGCCCGCGCGGGACCCTGCGCGCGGTCATCGAAGCCAACGACGGCTTCTGTGACTGGAAGCCCGCCGTGCCCGTACGCCTCTACGCGGGCTCCGGCGACACCGACGTGCCGATCGCCAACGCCCGGTCCTGCGCGGCGGACCTGGCCCGCCACGGGGTCCGGGCGAAGGTCGTCGACCAGGGGGCGGACGCCGACCACACCGCCACGGCGGTCCGCTCGGCCCCGCAGGCCGTCCGCTGGTTCGACTCGGTCCGCCGGAGCCCGTCGGGCGGATAGCCCCTGCGGCCTAGGAGATCGCCGTGCGCAGCCGGCCCACGTTGATGGGCTCGGTCTCGTCGTGGGCGGTCAGGTCGATGACCTGGCCCACCGCCCGCTGCTCGGGGGTGACCGGCTTGAACTCCGGGCCGGTGTCGGGGCGTACGGACTCCGCCTTGTGCACGGCGAGGGCCTCGGCTCCGACCACGTCGGCCAGGTCCTCGTTCTGCACGGACTCGATCACGGCGCGGGCCTGCGCGGCGGTCTTGGTGCCGAAGAAGTCGAAGCCGCCCTCGACGCGCGAGGCGGAGCGGCGCGCGGCCGAGTACGGGGCGACGGTCGCGGCCGGCCGGCGCGCCGGAAGCGGGACCGACGGGGTGGCGGCCGCCCGGGCGTGGGCGTCGGCGACCGGGGCGGCGGGGGGTGCGGTGGCGGCTGCGGCTGCGGGCTGCTCCGCGGCGGCCGCGGCGGCCTCCGCCCGGCGGGCCAGGGCCGTCATCGCCGCGTGGGCGCGGGCGTAGCCGACCGGGGTGGGCGCGCCGCTGCCGGTGCGTTCCTCGGACACCGCGGGCAGTTCCCTGGGCCCGGCGGCCGGGGCGGCGGCTTCGAGCGCCAGCAGCCGGCGCTTCTCCAGGGCGGTGGCGCGCTCGGTCTCGGCGGTCGCGTACCGGCGCAGCAGCGCGGCGTGCTCGCCGCGCAGGCCCGCCAGTTCGACGCGCTTGGCGCGCAGTTTCGTGTCGAGCTTGGCGCGCAGGACGCGCGCCTCCTCCAGGTCGGATTCGAGCTCGGCTATCCGCTCTTCCGTCTTCCACTCGTCCTTGACCCGTTCCCGGGCCAGTTCCGCGACCCGGCGGCCGGCCGACCGGTCCCAGGAGCGCATGAGGACGGCGCCGCCCACGCCCGCGGCCGCGGTGAGGGCCACGAGCAGGCGTAGCGCGAGCGGTTCCGCGAGGAGCCAGGCCGCGCCGGCGCTGGCGACGGAAACCCCGGCGACGGCCGTCGGCGTGAGAAGTCGGTGCAGGGGCTCGGGATTGCGGTGGCGTCCACGGGGCATGGCCTGAAATTTACAGGGCGTGGGCGGCGCGTGGGATACCCGCCCGGCAAACTCTTGCCGGGCGGTTGCCCCACAATTTCCCATCAACCAGGTTCTTGTTACTTCTTGAGAAGGCCCTTCGACTCCAGATAGGCCTTCGCGACGTCCGCCGGCTTGGCGCGCTCCGCGTCGACCTTCCGGTTCAGCTCGACGAGGTCGGCCGTGGTGAGCACCTTCGTGATCTTGCCGAGGGCCTCCGCGACCTCCGGGGCCCCGGCGTCCTTGGCGTTGACCACCGGCAGCACGTTGTCGGCGTTCTGGAGCTTCTTGTCGTCCTCCAGCAGGACCAGGCCGTAGCCGTCGAGGGTGGCGTCGGTGGTCGTGGTCAGCACCAGCTGGTCGACGCCGTCCTTGACGGCCTGCTTGGCCTGCGGGGTGCCGACGCCCTTGGGGTCGACGCCCGAAACGGCGATTCCGTACGTCTTCTCCAACCCCGGTGCGCAGAACGGCCGGACGGCGCATTCGTCACCGGCGGCGATCTTCACCTTGAGACCGGACTTGCCGAGATCGGAAAGGGTCTTGAGGTTGTTCTTCTGGGCGAATTCCTTGGTCACCGCGAAGGCGTTCTGGTCGACGGCCTCACCGGCCGGCAGGGCCTTGAGGCCCAGCGGCGCCGCGAGCTTCTCCAGGGCCGCCACCGTGGCGGCCGCGTCGCTGGAGGCGACCGGCTTGTCCTTCGGCGCGTCCGGTCCGTTGACCTTGGCGTTCAGGAACTCCGCGAGGGTGGCCGCGTACTCGGGGACGACGTCGATCTCGCCCTTCTCCAGCGACGGCTCGTACAGCTCGCGGTTGTTGACCGTGGTGATGGAGGTGCCGTAGCCCGCGTCCTTCAGGACCTGCGCGTACAGCTCGGCCAGCACGTTGGACTCGGTGAACCCGGCCGCGCCGATGACCAGCTTCCCCTTGGCCCCGCCGGCGGAGGAGGACGCGTCGGCGGAGGACCCGCCGTCCTTGGTCTTCTCCAGACTGTCGCCGCCGCACGCGGCGAGCGACACGGTCAGGGCCACCGCGCCCAGGGTCGCGCCGAGGATGCGCGTGGACTTGCTCATCAAAGCTCCTTCAGGGAAAACGGTCGGACGGAAACGGGGTACGGCCGCCGTCGCGCGGCGGGGGCCGGCTCAGCCGCTCAGCGCGACGGCGCCGGACGACGCAGCAGCAGGCGGTCCGCGGCCACCAGCGCGCCCTCCACCAGCAGGGCCAGCAGGGCGACCAGCACCGCCCCGGCGACGACCTGCGCCGTGTTGTACGTGTTGAAGCCGGCGGTGATGATCCTGCCCAGGCCGCCCTGCCCGACCATCGCGGCGATCGTGGCGGTGGCGATGACCTGGACGGCGCCCGAGCGCAGGCCCGTCATCACCAGGTCCCGGGCGAGCGGCAGTTCCACCCGCAGGAACAGCTGGCGGCCTGACATGCCCATGCCCCGGGCGGCCTCGACCACCGACCGGTCCACCTCGCGCATGCCCACGTAGGCGTTGGTCAGCAGCGGGGGGATCGCGAAGAGGACGAGCGCGACGACGGTCGGGAGGTAACCGGCACTGCGCAGCGGCGACACCATGAACAGGGCCAGCACCGCGAAGACCGGGACGGCCCGGCCGGCGTTGGAGACGTTCACCGCGAGGGCGCCGCCCTTGCCGAGGTGGCCGAGCCACAGGCCGATCGGCAGGGCCACCGCGCAGGCGATGGCCAGGGCGATCCCGCTGACGTAGACGTGCTCGCCGAGCCGGTGCCAGACGCCGTTCTCCCCGGACCAGTTGGCGCCGTTCGCCAGCCAGTCCCAGGCCCCTTCCAGCACGCCCACGGCCTCAGGCCCCCTTCAGGGATCCGGCCGCCCGGGCGGACCGGCCGCCACGGGCGGTGCGCTCGCGGCGGTCCGTACGGGTCCACGGCGTCAGCAGCCGCTGCACGCCGAGCAGCAGCAGGTCGGCGACCAGCGCCAGCAGGACGCACAGCACCGAGGCGGTGAGCACCTGCGCCTTGAAGGAACTGTTCACGGCCGGGGCGATCAGGTTGCCGAGGCCGCCCTTGCCGACGATCGAGCCGACGGTGGTCAGGGCCACGGTCGACACGGTGGCGATCCGCACCCCGGCGAGCAGGGCGGGCAGCGCCAGCGGCAGTTCGACCTGCCACAGCAGCAGCCGGGGGCCGTAGCCCATCCCGCGCGCGGCCTCCCGCACCTCCTCGGGGACGGCTTCCAGGCCGGCCAGCACGTTGCGGACGAGGATGGTCAGCGAGTACAGCACCAGGCCGGTCACCACGAGCGCCGCCGAGAGCCCGAAGAGCGGCAGCAGCAGCGAGAACATGGCCAGGGAGGGGACCGTGTAGAGCAGGGTGGTCAGGCCGAGCACGGGAGCCGCCCAGTGGCGGCCGCGGCGGGCGAGCAGCGCCAGCGGTACGGACACGGCCACGCCGATCAGCACCGAGGCGGCGGTGATCCAGACGTGTTCGACGGTGGCGTCGGTGAGCTCCTGGGAGCGGGAGGTGACGTACTCCCAGCACAGCCAGTCGTTCGCCACGAGGCAGTTCTGCCCCGCCATGCCCCCACCCCCCGTCATCGAACGCGCGTCCCGCCGACAACCTGCCGACAACTCAGAAGCGACCATAACCCCCGGCACCGACAATGGCCGGAAACCTTCGCACGGCGGCAACACTCTCCTAACAAAGGCTTCGCCCAAACCCGGCGACGGGTGCGCGAGGATGAGGGTGTGATCCGATTCGAGCATGTGACCAAGCGCTACCCCGACGGGACGACGGCCGTGGAGGACCTGTCCTTCGAGGTGGCGGAGGGCGAGCTGGTCACGCTCGTGGGCCCGTCCGGCTGCGGCAAGACGACCACGATGAAGATGGTCAACCGGCTCATCGAGCCGACGTCCGGCCGGATCCTGCTCGGCGGCGAGGACATCGCCGCCGCCGATCCGGTCGAACTGCGCCGCCGCATCGGCTACGTCATCCAGCAGGTCGGCCTGTTCCCCCACAAGACGGTGCTGGAGAACACCGCGACGGTGCCGCAGCTGATCGGCACCCCGAAGGCCAAGGCCCGCGCGCGGGCCGCCGAACTCCTCGAACTCGTCGGACTGGACCCGTCCGTCTACGGGGGCCGGTACCCGCAGCAGCTGTCGGGCGGGCAGCGCCAGCGCGTCGGCGTCGCCCGCGCGCTCGCGGCCGATCCGCCGGTGCTGCTGATGGACGAACCCTTCGGCGCGGTGGACCCGGTGGTCCGCGAGCGGCTCCAGAACGAGTTCCTGACGCTCCAGCGGACCGTCCGCAAGACGATCCTGCTCGTCACCCACGACCTCGACGAGGCCGTCCGGCTCGGCGACCGCATCGCCGTGTACGGAACGGGCACCATCGAGCAGTTCGCCCGCCCGGCCGCCGTCCTCGCCGCGCCCGCGACCGAGTACGTGGCCTCCTTCGTCGGCTCCGACCGGGGCCTCAAGCGCCTCGCCGTCACCCCGGTCGGGAAGGCCGACCTGATCCCGGCGCAAGCGGAGGCCCCGGCCACCAGCGTGGCCCTCGGCTCCTCGCTGCGCGAGGCCCTGTCCGCCCTGCTCCAGGAGGACTCGGGCCGGATCGGCGTCACGGATCCGGACTCCGGCGCGCTGGTCGGCGTACTCACCCCGGAAGCCGTCCACCAGGCACTGCGCCGAACCCGCCCGCACGAAGCGGAGTAGCGGCCCGGGTACGGCAGAGGGGCCCGGCCGTACTGGCCGGGCCCCTCCGCCGTGTCCGCGCACCGGCCTCAGGCCTGGATGCGCCCGCTCATCCACGTGAGCATCGGCGGGATCTCGCGCCGCCACGTGTTGAAGTTGTGGCCACCGCTGTCGAGGATGATCGAGGAGACCCGGTCCGGGCCCTTGACCAGCTTGATGAACTTCTTCGTGTCCGCCAGGTTCGGCTCGCCGATCTCGCTGCTGGTGACGAGGAACGAGGTGCCGGCCGGCTTCCTGTTCTCCATCGTGTGCAGCACGTCCGCGCGCTTCTTCAGCTTCTCGTCGCCGTGGAACAGGTCACCGGTGGTCGGGTCGTTCGGGGCGTCGTAGTAAGCGGACAGACCCGCGGCGGCACCGAAGGTCTGCGGGTGGTGCGCGGCGATCTTCAGGGCGCAGTAGCCGCCCGTGGAGTTCCCGATGAAGCCCATGTTCTGCGGCTTCTTGCCGACCCGGAAGGTGTCCTGGATGGCCTGCGGCAGGTCCTGGGCGAAGAAGGTCTCGGTCTGCGGTCCGCCGGGTATGTCCACGCACTCGGTGTCGCGCGGCGGCGCGATGGTCGGCCGCAGCATGACCAGGATCATCGGCTTCATCTTGCCCGCCTTCGACAGGCTGAAGGCCTTCATCGGGTAGTCGAGCCCTTTGATCAGGTTCTCGGCAGTGCCCGGGTAGCCGGTCAGGACGATCGACGCGGGAAAGTTCTGGTCCTTGTGCTGTGGCTGGAAGTACTCGGGCGGGAGCCACACGTAGCCGGGACTCGTTATCTTCGACTTCTGCCCGGATATGGCAACCTTCAGGATCTGCCCACCGACGTGGGGGGTCGCCCCGCCGGGCACGTCAAGCTTCTGCTTGTCGACGACCTTGATGTCCTTGCTGCTCATCGAGTGGTCGACGACCTTGCCGATGGACGTCTCCTGGCCGAACAGGTCGGCCCAGGAACCGTAGAACTGGAACGACTTGTTGGCTGCCAGACCGATCGCCGAGAACAGCGCCAGCTGGGTCGCGAGGAGGAGACCGATCCGGCCGGCGACCGAGCGCCAGGTGCGGCCCGAGAGCTTCGGCCAGAACCACACCGTGGCTGCGAACAGCAGCACACCGGCGACGATGGCCAGCGCCAGAACCGTATTACTGGTGAGACCCATGAGCAGTCAGTCGACTTTCTGATGGCAGGACTGGATTTTTCCGACGGAAGAGTGAACCCGCTCCTCGTCGATGTCGTCCTAATGGACGCACCACACACCGGAGGCTGTCGCGGTCTTCGGCCACATGATCTCTCGCGGAGCAACGGGAAGCGATGTCTAGCAGGATAGATGGCGATAAGTCGGGACAGGTTCCGAGCAGGGTCCGCCGAATCCTCCGTGGTCCACGGCCGGAGTCGGTGCCCGGCCTGGTAGGTACGGCCGTCATGATCGTCGGCCTTCTGGACATCGCGGCGGGTGTCTTCCCGCGGTTCCGGCACAGCCGGATCCACGCGGTCACCGAGGTGCTGCCCGGTTCGCTGGGCCCCTTCGCCGCGGCCATGTCCATCAGCGCGGGCGTGCTGCTCCTGCTGCTCGCCCACGGCCTCAAGCGGCACAAGCGGCGGGCCTGGCGGGCCGCCGTCGTCCTGCTGCCCGCGGGCGCGGTGGCGCAGTTCATGTACCGCCACTCCTTCATCGGCGTGGTCATCGCCGCGGTGCTCCTCGCACTGCTGCTGCGCCACCAGGGTGAATTCAAGGCCCTGCCGGACCCGCGCAGCCGCTGGAAGGCGCTCGCGAACTTCGTACTCATGAGCGCCGGCTCCATCGGGCTCGGCCTGGTCATCGTCAACGTGCACCCGGGCAAGGTCGTCGGCCGCCCGAGCCTGTACGAGCAGATCACGCACGTCGTCTACGGCCTCTTCGGCTTCGAGGGACCCGTCGACTACGCCGGCCGGGTCTCCTGGACCGTCGGCTACTCCCTCGGCGCGCTCGGCATGCTGACCGCCCTCACCACCATCTACCTGGCCTTCCGCCCCGAGCACCCCGCCGCCCAGCTCACCCCGGACGACGAGACGAAGCTCCGCGAGCTGCTCGCCCGGCACGGCGGCCGCGACTCCCTCGGCCACTTCGCCCTCCGCCGCGACAAGGCCGTCGTCTTCTCCCCGAGCGGCAAGGCCGCCGTCACCTACCGGGTCGTCTCCGGCGTCATGCTCGCCTCCGGCGACCCCATCGGCGACGTCGAGGCCTGGCCCGGCGCCATCGAACGGTTCATGGAGGAGGCCAAGGCCCACTCGTGGACCCCCGCCGTCATGGGCTGCAGCGAGACCGGCGGCGAGGTCTGGACCCGCGAGACCGGACTCGACGCCCTGGAGCTGGGTGACGAGGCGATCGTCGACGTCAAAGACTTCTCCCTCGCCGGCCGCGCCATGCGCAACGTCCGCCAGATGGTGAAGCGCATCGAGCGCAACGGCTACACCACCAAGGTCCGCCGGGTCAGCGAGCTGACCGAGGCCGAGCTGGAGCAGGTGCGCGGCGCCGCAGAGGCCTGGCGCGGCACCGACACCGAGCGCGGGTTCTCCATGGCCCTGGGCCGGGTCGGCGACCCGGGCGACGGCGACTGCTTCATCGCCACCGCCCACCGGGTGGAAGAGGGCGACACCAGCCCCTTCGGCGACCTGAAGGCCGTCCTGCACTTCGTGCCCTGGGGCAAGGACGGCATGTCGCTGGAGCTGATGCGCCGCGACCGCGCCGCCGACCCCGGCATGAACGAGCTGCTCATCGTGGCCTCCCTGGAGGCCGCCCCCGCCCTGAAGATCGAGAAGGTCTCCCTGAACTTCGCGATGTTCCGCTCGGCCCTGGCCCGCGGCGAGAAGATCGGCGCCGGCCCGGTGCTGCGCATGTGGCGCGGACTGCTGGTCTTCCTGTCCCGCTGGTTCCAGATCGAGTCGCTCTACAAGTTCAACGCAAAGTTCCGCCCCCGCTGGGAGCCCCGCTTCGTCGTCTTCCGCCAGACCCGCGACCTGCCCCGCATCGGCTTCGCCGCGATGCAGGCCGAGGGCTTCGTGACGCTGGCCCTGCCCCGGCTGTTCGCCAGCCGCCGCCGCCCCAAGCCGGTCCGCACCTGCGCCCACGAGCACCTCTCCGCGAAGGTTCCGGCCCAGGCGGAGCGCGAGGTCCAGGCCGCCTGACGCCCGCCGGGCGCGGTACGCACTCCCGGGCCCGGCGGCACACCCCGCCGGGCCCGTTCCCTTTCCCCGCACGGCCGCGGCGGCCCACCCGGATCCCCGTGAAACGCCCGGCCAGGACACGGGCTCTACCCTGGGACCCATGAACAACAACCGCGGAGCCGCCGCCAGGGGCCGGGTGACAGGTCTGCCCGACTGGGACCGCTGCGGGGTCATGGGCGTCGTCAACGTCACGCCCGACTCCTTCTCCGACGGCGGCCGCTGGTTCGACACCACCGCGGCCGTCAAGCGCGGCCTCGACCTCGTCGCCCAGGGCGCCGACCTCGTGGACGTCGGCGGCGAATCCACCCGCCCCGGCGCCTCCCGCGTCGACGCGGAGGAGGAGCTGCGCCGGGTCGTGCCCGTGGTGCGCGGCCTCGCCTCCGAAGGGGTCGCCGTCTCCGTCGACACCATGCGCGCGGCCGTCGCCGCCCGCGCCGTCGAGGCCGGCGCCGTCCTCGTCAACGACGTCAGCGGCGGCCTCGCCGACCCCGGCATGATCCCGGCCGTCGCCGCCGCCGAGGTGCCCTTCGTGGTCATGCACTGGCGCGGCTTCAGCGAGGGCATGAACAGCCTCGCCGTCTACGAGGACGTCCTCGGCGAGGTCACCGCCGAACTCCGGACCCGCATCGACGCCGTCGTCTCCGGCGGCATCGCCCCCGAGCGGATCGTCGTCGACCCCGGCCTCGGCTTCGCGAAGAACGCCGAGCACGACCTGGCCCTCGTCGCCCGCCTCCCCGAGCTCCGCGCGCTCGGCTTCCCCCTGCTGGTCGCCGCCTCGCGGAAGCGTTTCCTCGGACGGGTCCTGGCCGGCGCCGCCGACGCCTCCCCGCCCCCGGCCCGCGAGCGGGACGCCGCCACGGCCGCCGTCTCCGCCATAGCCGCCCACCAGGGCGCCTGGGCCGTCCGGGTGCACGAGGTACGGGCGACCGCGGACGCGGTTCGGGTGGCCCGTGCCGTGGAAGGGGCACTGTGATCCGCCGGACAGACAGGGAAGGGGCACGGTGAGCCGTACCGACATCGAAGCCGTCGAAGAGGTCAACGCGGCCTTCTACGAGGCCATGGAGCGGGGGGACTTCGACGCACTGTCGGCGCTCTGGCTCGAAGACGAGATCTCCTGCGTGCACCCGGGCTGGCCGGTCCTCTCGGGCCGCGGGGAGGTGCTGCGCTCGTACGCGCTGATCATGTCCCACACCGAGTACATCCAGTTCTTCCTCACCGACACCAAGGTGGCCCTGATAGGCGACACCGCCCTGGTCACGTGCACCGAGAACATCCTCAGCGGCGGGCCCGCCGAGGACGGCGGCGAGCTGGGCCCCCTCGTGGGCCAGCTGGTGGTCGCCACGAATGTGTTCCGACGCACACCGGAGGGCTGGCGGCTCTGGTCCCACCACGGTTCTCCGGTCCTCACGGACTCCGATGACGAGGAAGAAGAGGGCACCGACTGACCCCAAGGGCGGGGCCCGGGCTCCATCGCAGGTAAATTCGAAGGCGGACGACGCCGACCGCACTCGGCGTAGGCCCATGGCCCCGGGTGTCCCGGGGGCCGGAAGCACCTACGAAAGCAGGAGTGATTCGCGTGGATCGTGTCGCGCTGCGCGGCCTCAAGGCTCGCGGGCACCACGGCGTCTTCCCCCGGGAGCGCGAAGAGGGCCAGACCTTCATCGTCGACCTCGTGCTGCACATCGACACCCGCCCCGCGGCGGCCGACGACGACCTGGCCAAGACCGTGCACTACGGAGTGGTCGCCGAGGAAGTCGTCGACGTGGTCCAGGGCGAGCCCGTGGACCTGATCGAGACGCTCGCCGAGCGGATCGCCCAGCAGTGCCTCAAGCACGAAGCGGTGGCACAGGTGGAGGTCGTCGTCCACAAGCCGGACGCGCCCATCACCGTCCCCTTCGACGACGTGACCATCACGATCACCCGGAGCCGCGCATGAACAACGGACTGAACGCACAGAGCGACCCCACCGTCCAGCCGGTGCCCGCCTCCGTCGTCGAGGCGGTCGACGCGGCGGACGTCACGCTGTCCAACCCCAAATGGGCCGTCGTCGCGCTCGGCGCGAACCTCGGCAACCGGCTGGAGACCCTCCAGGGCGCCATCGACGCCCTCGGCGACACCCCGGGCCTGCGGGTCAAGGCCGTCTCCCCCGTCTACGAGACCGAGCCGTGGGGCGTCGAGCCCGGCTCTCAGCCCTCGTACTTCAACGCGGTCATCGCGGTGAAGACCACCCTGCCGCCGTCGTCGCTCCTGGAGCGCGGCCACGCCATCGAGGAGGCCTTCGACCGCGTCCGCGAGGAGCGCTGGGGGCCCCGCACCATCGACGTCGACATCGTCTCCTACGCCGACGTGGTCTCCGACGACCCCGTCCTCACCCTCCCGCACCCCCGCGCCCACCAGCGGGCCTTCGTCCTCGCCCCCTGGCACGACATCGACCCCGAGGCCCAGGTCCCCGGCATCGGCCCCGTCGCCGCCCTGCTGGCCGGAATCGGCCTGGCCGGCGTCACGGCACGCCCGGACCTGGAACTCCGCCTCCCCGAGTAGTCGTTAGCCTGTTCACTGCTACTGGCTGAAAGTGGGGAACGGGCAAGTGAAGCAACTGAGGCCGGCGGTCCTGGCGGGCATCTTCCTGATCGCCGGGGTCCTGTCCTGGGCGGGTGCCCGGCTGTGGAACGCCTACGGGACCCTGCCGGGCGTCCCGCTGGCCGCCCCGATCGTGCTGGCCGTCATCGCGGCCGTGCTGTTCGCCACCGCCCTGTCGATGCGGAGCCGGCTGAAGGCCCAGCGCGAGCGGCGTCCGGGGGCCAAGGGCGTCGAGCCGCTGATGGCGGCCCGCGCCGTGGTCTTCGGGCAGGCCAGCGCCCTCGTCGCGGCGCTCGTCGCCGGCATGTACGGCGGGGTCGGCGTCTTCCTGCTCACCGACGCCCTCGACGTGCCCGCCCGCCGCGACCAGGCCTGGTACGCGGGCGGCTCCGTCCTCGCGGGCGCCGCCGTCATCGCCGCCGCACTCTTCCTGGAGCACGTCCTGAAGCTCCCCGAGGACGACGACCCGGGCAAGGCCCCGGCCACGGCCTGAGACGTCCCGGGGAAGCCGCGGGCCCCGGCCGAGGTACCCGGGCCCTCGGGGGGACGGCTCGGCCGCTCCCGGACCGGATCAGCGCGCGATGATCAGGGACATGGCCTCGTTGCGGGTCGCCGGATCGCGGAGCTGGCCGCGAACCGCCGAGGTGATGGTCTTCGCGCCGGGCTTGCGGACGCCGCGCATGGTCATGCACATGTGCTCGCACTCGATGACCACGATGACCCCGCGCGGGTCCAGTATCTCCATCAGGGAGTCCGCTATCTGGGTGGTCAGCCGCTCCTGGACCTGCGGCCGGCGGGCGAAGACGTCCACGAGCCGGGCCAGCTTCGACAGGCCGGTGATCTTGCCGTCGGAGGACGGGATGTAGCCGACGTGCGCGACACCGTGGAAGGGCACCAGGTGGTGCTCACAGTTCGACATGACCTCGATGTCCTTGACCAGGACCATCTCGTCGTGGCCCAGGTCGAACGTCGTCGTCAGGACCTCTTCGGGCTTCTGGTAGAGACCGGCGAATATCTCCTTGTACGCCCGCGCCACGCGCGCCGGCGTCTCCAGCAGGCCCTCGCGGTCGGGATCCTCGCCGACCGCGATCAGGAGCTCTCGGACGGCCGCCTCGGCGCGCTTCTCGTCGAACTCGCCGATCGTGCCCTCGCCACCGGTCAGGGTCACTGGGTCGGTCATCTCATCCTCGTTCCTGGTCCGTACACACGGCCACATGAAAAGTGCCGCGCCCCCCAGGCTAGAACCTGGGGGGCGCGGCATCCATTCCGGGCCTGATCAGGCCTCCGGACGCTCCTCCGGGGAGGGCTCCGGGGCCTTCTCCACCGACACGGCCGACGAGGGCGCCGAGGCGCCGTTGGCGGCGTTCGTCAGCTGGAGCTCCTTGGGAGAGAGCACCGGCGGACGGGTGGAGGGGGTGCGGCGGGAGGAGCCGGTCCACGCGGGACGGGCCGGACGCTTCACGATCGTGGAGAAGATCTCGGCGATCTGCTCCTTGTTCAGCGTCTCCTTCTCCAGCAGCGCGAGCACGAGGTTGTCCAGGACGTCCCGGTTCTCGACCAGGATCTCCCAGGCCTCGTTGTGCGCGGTCTCGATGAGCTTCTTGACCTCTTCGTCGACCAGCGCCGCGACCTCTTCCGAGTAGTCCCGCGGGTGCGACATCTCGCGGCCCAGGAACGGCTCGGTGTTGTCGCCGCCGAACTTGATCGCACCGAGACGCTCGGTCATGCCGTACTGCGTGACCATGGCCCGCGCCGTGGCGGTGGCCTTCTCGATGTCGTTCGCCGCGCCCGTCGTCGGGTCGTGGAAGACCAGCTCCTCGGCCGCGCGCCCGCCCAGCATGTACGCCAGCTGGTCGAGCATCTCGTTGCGCGTGGTCGAGTACTTGTCCTCGTCGGGCAGGACCATGGTGTAACCCAGGGCCCGGCCGCGGGACAGGATCGTGATCTTGTGGACCGGGTCGGAGTTCGGGGAGGCCGCCGCGACCAGGGCGTGTCCGCCCTCGTGGTACGCGGTGATCTTCTTTTCCTTGTCCGACATGATCCGGGTCCGCTTCTGCGGGCCCGCCACGACGCGGTCGATGGCCTCGTCGAGCGCGTGGTTGTCGATCAGCTTCTTGTCCGAGCGGGCCGTGAGCAGCGCGGCCTCGTTCAGGACGTTGGAGAGATCGGCACCGGTGAAGCCGGGCGTGCGCCGGGCAACCGCGCCCAGGTCGACGTCCGGGGCGACCGGCTTGCCCTTCTGGTGGACCTTGAGGATCTCCAGACGGCCCTGCATGTCCGGGCGGTCGACCGCGATCTGCCGGTCGAAGCGGCCCGGGCGCAGCAGTGCCGGGTCGAGGATGTCAGGACGGTTCGTGGCGGCGATCAGGATGACCCCGCCCTTGACGTCGAAACCGTCCATCTCGACCAGCAGCTGGTTGAGGGTCTGCTCGCGCTCGTCGTGACCGCCGCCGAGACCCGCACCGCGGTGCCGGCCGACGGCGTCGATCTCGTCGACGAAGACGATCGCCGGCGCGTTGGCCTTGGCCTGCTCGAACAGGTCGCGGACACGCGAGGCACCGACACCGACGAACATCTCGACGAAGTCGGATCCGGAGATCGAGTAGAAGGGAACGCCGGCCTCGCCCGCGACGGCGCGCGCGAGCAGGGTCTTGCCGGTGCCGGGCGGGCCGTAGAGCAGCACGCCCTTGGGGATCTTGGCGCCGACGGCCTGGAACTTCGCCGGCTCCTGGAGGAACTCCTTGATCTCGTGGAGTTCCTCGACGGCCTCGTCCGATCCCGCGACGTCGGCGAACGTCGTCTTCGGGGTGTCCTTGGTGATGAGCTTGGCCTTGGACTTCCCGAAGTTCATGACCCGGGAGCCGCCGCCCTGCATCTGGTTCATCAGGAACAGGAAGACCACGACGATGAGGACGAAGGGCAGGAGCGAGAGCAGCACGCTCAGGAACGGGCTGGTCTTGTCCGGGGTGACGGAGTATCCGTCCGGGATCTGACCGGCTTCGTACTTGGTCTGGAGGTTCTGGGCGAGCTGTACGCCCTGATCCCCGATGTAGTTGGCCTGGAACTTGGTGCCGTCGTTGTTGCCGAGCTTCTGGTCCTTCTTGAGCTCGATCTTGATCATCTGGCTGTCGCCGGTGGTCAGCTTGGCGCTCTCCACCTGGCCACTGTTGATCGCCTTGATGACCTCGCTGGTCTCCACCGACTTGTAGCCGCCGCCGGAGCCGACGACGTTCATCAACACGACCACGGCGAGGACGGCCAGCACGATCCACATGACCGGCCCACGGAAGTATCGCTTCACGTCCATCCATACGGGGCGCTAGGCACCCCGTCCCTCCTGCCCGTAGGTAAATGCTGCTGTGAGTAAAGACTGTTCTTCGGAATGTACCCCTGTATTGTCACCCGCGGCCCCGTGGGACGGCTGACAGACCCGCCTTCCCCTGCTCCAACGGCGGGAATCGCCCCGAGGTTCCCCAGGTTCCCCCGCGGTCTTGGCCGGGGGCGCGGTTCCTCGGTGGCGGCTGCGCGGGTGGCGCGGCCAGGGGGTGTCAGCCGCCGTAGACGTGCGGGGCGAGCGTGCCGACGAACGGCAGGTTGCGGTACTTCTCCGCGTAGTCGAGGCCGTAGCCCACGACGAACTCGTTCGGGATGTCGAAGCCGACCCACTTCACGTCGATCGCGACCTTCGCGGCGTCGGGCTTGCGCAGCAGCGTGACGACCTCCAGGGAGGCCGGCTGGCGCGAGCCCAGGTTCGACAGCAGCCAGGACAGCGTCAGACCGGAGTCGATGATGTCCTCGACGATCAGGACGTGCTTGTCCTTGATGTCGGTGTCCAGGTCCTTGAGGATCCGCACCACGCCGGAGGACTGGGTCCCGGCGCCGTAGGAGGACACCGCCATCCAGTCCATGGTGAGCGGGGTGGACAAGGCGCGCGCCAGGTCCGCCATCACCATCACCGCGCCCTTGAGCACGCCGACGATGAGCAGGTCCTTGCCCGCGTACTCCGCGTCGATCTTCGCGGCCAGCTCGGCCAGCTTCGCGTCGATCTCTTCCTTGGTGATGAGCACCGACTGGAGGTCGCTGCCCATGTCCTTCTCGTCCACCCGCATCACTTTCGTTGTCGGCCGGGGCTCCGGGGGGTGTCCCCGGAGGACTCAGCCGTGTTTCAGCACCAATCAGCCCTGCCGGATGACAAGTCTGCCACCCTGCCGCTGGGCCTCGACGCGGCCGGGCAGGTTGATGGCGCCCTGACCGCGCCAGCCGGTGATGAGGCGGTCCACTTCCTCGATGTGGCGGGCGAACAGGGAACCCGAGGGGGATCCGGCCGCGACCACGGCCCTGCGCAGCACGCGGCGCCGTACGGCCGGGGGCAGGGCGTACAGCTTGGCGCACTCCAGGCGTCCGTCATCGTCACGTACGCCGGCCTCCGCGTCGGCGGCCCAGGCGTCCAGGGCGTCCGCGTCGTCCCGGGAGAGCTGCGCGGTGCGGGCGAGCGCCTCGACGACTCCCTTGCCGAGCGCCTTCTCCAGGGCGGGCAGTCCCTCGTGGCGCAGCCGGGAGCGGGTGTAGGCGGGGTCGATGTTGTGCGGGTCGTCCCAGACGGGGAGGGACTGGACCATGCAGGCCTTGCGGGCGGTCTGCCGGTCGATCTGGAGGAAGGGGCGGCGGTAGCGCTTGGTGCGGCCGGGTCCTCCGGAGACCTCCGCCATGCCCGAGAGGGAGCGGATGCCGGAGCCGCGGGCGAGGCCGAGCAGGACGGTTTCCGCTTGGTCGTCACGCGTGTGGCCGAGCAGGACGGCGGCGGCTCCCAGCCGGTCCGCGGCCTCGTCGAGGGCGGAGTAGCGGGCGTCGCGGGCGGCGGCTTCGGGTCCGCCGTCGCGGCCGACGCGCACGGCGACGGACTCCACCGGGTCGAGGCGGAGTGCGGTCATGCGGGTGACGACCTCGGCGGCGCGCAGGTCGGAGCCGGCCTGGAGGCCGTGGTCGACGGTGATGCCGCCGGCCCGGATGCCGAGCTTGGGGGCTTCGAAGGCGAGGGCGGAGGCGAGTGCCATGGAGTCGGCGCCGCCGGAGCAGGCGACGAGGACGAGTGGCGGGGCGCCGTCCGGGGTGCGGGGGGTTCCCCGGGTCGGGGTCCGGGGGTGGTCGGTGAGGTCGGTGAGGACGTCGTGGAGTACGCGGCGGACCGCCAGGCGTATCGCCGCGACCGCAGGATGGGGACCCATGTCCGGTGCCCTTCGTGGAGTTCGGATGCTCGGAGGCGTTGGGGTGGTGCGAGGGGGTGCTGTTCGGCGCTGTTCGGTGCTGCCCGGTTCGCTGTCCGGTGTCCGCGGGATCCCGCGGAGGAGCCCCCGGAAGGAGCGGGTTGTCACTCAGAGTGCGTCGATGGTGACAGAACCGAGCCGTTCCCCGAGCATCGCACGCCCTTGCACGGCCCACGGTCCCTCGGACGGGTGACGCTGCTTCCCCCAGTGAGACATGTTTACGCCCCCTGCGTCACCTTCCTTAGCTCCCTTCGCTCCCCCTGCCGTGCACCCGGGCCACCCAGTCCGCGGGCTTGGCGATCTCCGCTTTGGTCGGCAGCGTGTTCGGTGAGGTCCAGACTCGGTTGAAGCCGTCCATGCCGACCTGGCCGACGACGGCGCGCACGAAGCGCTCGCCGTCGCGGTACTGGCGGAGCTTGGCGTCGAGGCCGAGGAGCTTGCGCAGGGCGGCGTCGAGGCGGCCCGCGCCGCTGGCCCTGCGCTGCTGGAACTTCTCGCGGATCTCGGCGACGGAGGGGACGACCTCGGGTCCGACGCCGTCCATGACGAAGTCGGCGTGGCCCTCCAGGAGGGACATGACGGCGGTGAGGCGGCTCAGCACCTCGCGCTGTTCGGGGGTCTGGACGAGCTCGACGAGCGAGCGGCCCTCGTCGCCGTCCTCGGCTTCCGGGCGGGCCCCGGCGAAGGACTGGACGGCCTCGCGGAGGCGTTCCAGGACGGTGGAGGGGTCCATTTCGGTGGCGCCGAGGAACGTCTGGATTTCGCCCTCCAGGTGGGCGCGCAGCCACGGGACGGCCGTGAACTGGGTACGGTGCGTCTCCTCGTGCAGGCAGACCCACAGCCGGAAGTCGTGCGGGTTGACCCCGAGCTCGCGCTCGACGTGCACGATGTTCGGGGCGACGAGGAGCAGCCTGCCGCCGGTCGCGGCGGAGCCGGGCAGGTCGAGGCCGCCCGGTGCGAAGGTCTCGTACTGGCCGAGGACGCGGGAGGCCAGGAAGCTGAGCAGCATGCCCAGCTCGACGCCGGTGACCTTGCCGCCGACCGCGCCGAGGACGGCGCCGCCGGCGCCGGTGCCGCGGCGCTCCTGCATCTTGCCGAGGAGCGGGCCGAGGAGTTCGCGGAACCCGGCCACGTTGGCCTTGACCCATCCGGCCCGGTCGACGACGAGGACGGGCGTGTCGGGGACGGAGGCCCCGCCGTCGGGCAGGGCGGCCATCATCCGGGTGAAGTCGCGCACGTGCTGTTCCGAGGTCCGCGCGTGCCGCCGCAGTTCCGCCACCACGGCCCGGGCCTCGTCGCGGCTGACTTCCGGACCCGGCCGCACGAGCCGGGTCGCGGTCGCCACCGCGAGGTTCCAGTCGACCATCTCCGCACCACCGATGCTCGTCATGCGTAAACCGTACGTGGACCTGCGCCGGAGCGGACCCCCTACGGTGTGGTGGCCACCGCGGCGGCCAGCTTGTCGAGGCCCTTCTCGGCGGCGGGACCGTCGGTGCTGTTGGCGGTGAGGAAGGCGAAGGCGAGGAGCCGTCCGGACGGGTCGACGGCGGTGCCGGCGAGGGAGTTCACGCCGGTCAGGGTGCCCGTCTTGGCCCGGAGCAGGCCCGCGGCGGGGGAGGTGCCGGCGTTGCGGGCGCGCAGGGTCCCGGTGAATCCGGCGACGGGCAGGCCGGTGAGGACGGGCCGCAGCTCGGGGTGGCGGGGGTCGGCGGCCTTGGCGAGGAGCCCGGTCAGGAGCCGGGTGCTGACCTTGTCGGCGCGGTTCAGGCCGCTGCCGTCGGCGAAGCGGGAGCCGCTGACGTCGAGGCCGAGGGCGGCGAGCTCGTCGGAGACGGCCTTCTCGGCGCCCTCGAAACTGGCGGGGGCGCCGGCGGCGAGGGCGGTCTGCCGGGCGAGGGCTTCGGCGATGTCGTTGTCGCTGTTGGTCAGCATCCGCTCGACGAGCCCCGCGAGCGGGGTGGAGTGGGTGGCGGCCAGCGGCTGCGCCCCGGCGGCGGCCTTGGTGCGGGCGGGGTCGCCGGTGACCTTGATGCCGCGTTCGCGGAGCAGGGCGGCGAAGGCGGCGGCGGTGTCCGTCGAGGGGTCGTCGCTGCGCTCGACGGGCCCGGAGACGGATTCGTCGGGGCGTCCTTCGTCGGCCGTGAGGGCGGTGACGGGGGCGATGTTGTCGTTGCGGCCGATCGGGTGCCGGACGGTGCCGGTGTAGAGGAAGTCGTCGTAGCCGAGGGTGACGGTGTCGGTGCCAGCGGCCTTGAGGGCCTGGGCGGTGTCGGCGGCGAGGGCGACGAGGCTGCCGCCGGATCCGGCGGGGCTCTTCTTCTTCGCGGTGAGCGAGGGGTCGCCGCCGCCGACCAGGACGATCTGCCCGGGCCCGGCCCCGGGGACCACCGTGGTCCGGATCCGGTGCTCGGGGCCGAGGGCGGCCAGCGCTGCCGCCGCCGTGGCGATCTTGATGGTGGAGGCCGGGGTCATGGCCTCGCCCGGCCCGGACTCGTAGAGGACCCGGCCCGTCGCGGTGTCGACCACCGAGGCGCTGCGGACGGTACCGAGCGCGCGGTCGGCGAGCAGCGGCCCGAGGACCCCGGCCAGCGCCGCGGAGCCGCCGGGGGCCGCGGCGGCCGGCTGGTCGGGCGCTCCGGTGCGCGGGGCGATGCCGGGCAGCACTCCGGGGGCGCTGGGCGCGGGCCGCGGCAGGCCGCCGGCGACGTGATCTCCGCCACCCGTATGGCTCCAGGAGGCGGCCCTGTCCCGCTCGGCCTTACGCTGGCCGGAGTCCCACGGACCGGCGGCTGCCACCGTCACCGCCGAGAGGGCGAGGCCGGCGACGGCCGACCCCGCGATGAGCTGCCACGTCTTGACCAATGGCACCTCGGACCAGCCCCTTTCGCGATCACACATATGCGTGAGGGACACTTAACCACTGCGTCTTGCCGCGAGCATGGCACCCCACCCGACAGGGCCGGGCCGGACGCGCACGCAGTTGAATTCAATGCAGTCCCGAAGCATGAAGCTGGACATGGAGGAGCAGGACGTGGAGTTCGACGTCACCATCGAGATCCCCAAGGGTTCGCGGAACAAGTACGAGGTGGACCACGAGACCGGCCGGATCCGTCTGGACCGTCGCCTCTTCACCTCGACCAGCTACCCGGCCGACTACGGCTTCGTCGAGAACACCCTCGGCGAGGACGGCGACCCGCTGGACGCGCTGGTCATCCTGGACGAGCCGACCTTCCCCGGCTGCCTGATCAAGTGCCGCGCGATCGGCATGTTCCGCATGACGGACGAGGCGGGCGGCGACGACAAGCTGCTGTGCGTGCCGGCCTCGGACCCGCGTGTCGAGCACCTGCGCGACATCCACCACGTCTCCGAGTTCGACCGCCTGGAGATCCAGCACTTCTTCGAGGTCTACAAGGACCTGGAGCCGGGCAAGTCCGTCGAGGGCGCGAACTGGGTCGGCCGCACCGAGGCCGAGGCCGAGATCGAGGCCTCGTACAAGCGCCTGGAGGCGCAGGGCGGCCACCACTGAGCTCCGCTCGGTGAGGTTCCGTCGGCGCCTTGCGCCGACCGGCTGACATGACGACGGGCGGCACCCTTCCGGGGGTGCCGCCC
This sequence comes from Streptomyces sp. NPDC044704, assembly GCF_056433525.1. Classification (NCBI taxonomy): domain Bacteria; kingdom Bacillati; phylum Actinomycetota; class Actinomycetes; order Kitasatosporales; family Streptomycetaceae; genus Streptomyces; species Streptomyces sp. NPDC044704. The sequence goes on along the minus strand of NZ_JBWKGY010000005.1, from coordinate 577,514 downwards.
GTTCGTCGTGTCCGGGGCCGGACGGGCGTGTTCCGGAGAGGTGCCGGAGGAACGCCGGAGGGACGCCGGAGCAGCGCCGCAGGAATGCCGTAAGGGCGCCTGAAGGGGACCGGAGGGACGCCGCAGGGGCGCCGGGAGATTACGGGCGGCCCGGCGGAGGAACACGGGCCGGTGCGGTACCGAACCGGCGGACGATCGTCCGCTTCGCCGGGGAGGAAACGATTCCGCATACTTGTGACCGGGCTGGCCAGGACAGGAGGACGCGTGGCGGAGGCCGAAGGACCGGGTTCCGAGGACCGGAAGCCGAAGTCGGACGAGGCGCGCAGTGCCTTCACACCGCCGCCCGGCATCGCGTCGGAGGTCCCGGAGGACGACCAGCCGACCTCGGAGTTCGCCGTCCCCGACGGCATGGCCGCGGTGCCCGTGGAGCCCGAGGGCTCCGCCTTCGCCGCCCCGGCCACCTACAGCGCCCAGCACTCCCCGCCGGCGTATACCCCCGGGATGAGCGGTCTCCCCGTGTCCCGGATGAAGGAATCGCCCTGGCAGGACCGCATGCGCGTCATGCTGCGCATGCCGGTGGACGTCCGCCCGGTGGCCGAGCCGGTGCAGAAGGGCGAGAGCGGACCCGCGGTGGGGCGCGTGCTCGACCTCACGCTGCGCATCGGCGAGCTGCTCCTGGCGGGCGGCGAGGGCGCGGAGGACGTCGAGGCGGCCATGTTCGCCGTCGCCCGCTCGTACGGGCTCGACCGCTGCGAACCCACGGTCACCTTCACCCTGCTCTCCATCACCCACCAGCCCTCCCTGGTGGACGACCCCGTCTCGGCGAACCGCACCGTGCGCCGCCGCGGCACGGACTACACCCGGCTCGCGGCCGTCTTCCGGCTGGTGGACGACATCAGCGCGCACGAGGTGGAGGTCTCCCTGGAGGAGGCCTACCGCCGCCTCGCCGAGATCCGCCGCAACCGCCACCCGTACCCCTCCTGGGTGCTCACGGCCGCCGCCGGGCTGCTCGCCGGGGCCGCGTCGACGCTGGTCGGCGGTGGGGTGACGGTGTTCTTCTGCGCCGTCCTCGGCGCCGTCCTCGGCGACCGGCTGGCCTGGTACTGCGCCGGGCGCGGGCTGCCGGAGTTCTACCAGTTCGTGGTCGCGGCGATGCCCCCGGCCGCGATCGGGGTGGCCCTGAAGATCGCCGAGATCGACGTCCGCGCCTCCGCCGTGATCACCGGTGGGCTGTTCGCGCTGCTGCCCGGGCGGGCCCTGGTCGCGGCCGTGCAGGACGGCCTGACCGGCTTCTACATCACCGCCTCGGCCCGGCTCCTGGAGGTCATGTACCTCTTCATCGGGATCATCGTGGGCGTGCTCGTGGTGATCTACGTCGGCCTGCAGTTCGGCGCCGAACCGAACGCGGACGAGGTGCTCCAGATCCCGTCCCGGCCGGTGCTCCAGATCATCGCCTCGATGGTCCTGGTGTTCACCTTCGCCATCCTGCTCCAGCAGGAGCGCTCCACGGTGCTGATCGTGACCCTGAACGGCGGGGTGGCCTGGGTGACCTTCGGGGCGCTGCGGGCCGCGGAGCTGCCGGCGGTGCCGTCCACGGCCATCGCGGCCGGTCTGGTCGGCCTCTTCGGGCAGCTCTTCTCCCGTTACCGGTTCGCCTCCGCCCTGCCGTACGTGACGGCGGCCATCGGGCCGCTGCTGCCGGGCTCCGCGACGTACTTCGGGCTGCTGTCGATCGCCGAGAACCGGCTGGACACGGGGCTGGCCTCGCTGACCAACGCGGCGGCCATCGCCCTCGCCATCGCGGTCGGGGTCAACCTCGGTTCGGAGACCTCCCGCCTGTTCATGCGGATCCCGGGGGCGGAGAGCGCCGCGAAGCGCCGGGCGGCGAAGCGGACCCGCGGCTTCTGACCGCCGCTGGGCGGCCGCCTGCGGGCATACGAACGCCCCGGGACCCGTCGGGGTCCCGGGGCGTCGTACGAGCGCCCGTACGGGCGGTCAGCGCTTGGCGTGGCGGCCGCGCGGGCCGGGGGCCTGCGGGTCCTCCGGGGCGCCGTACGGCTGGGCCGGGGCGGCCGCGGCGGCCTTCGCCTTGTTCTTGCGGGCCTTCAGCACCTCGAAGATCACCGGGATGATCGAGATCAGCACGATGCCGATGAAGATCGGCTCGATGTTGGTCTTGATGACCTCGAACTGGCCGAGCTTGTAGCCGAGGCAGGTGACGCCGGCGCCCCAGAGGACGCCGCCGATGATGTTGAAGGTCAGGAAGGTGCGGTACTTCATCTCGCCCGCGCCCGCGACCATCGGCGCGAAGGTGCGGATGATCGGCACGAAACGGGCGAGGACGATGGCCTTCGGGCCGTGCTTCTCCATGAACTCGTGCGCGGCGTCGAGGTTCTCGCGCTTGAACAGCCTGGAGTTCGGCCGGTTGAAGAGCTTCGGCCCGAAGTACTTGCCGATCAGGTAGCCCACCTGGTCGCCGATGACGGCCGCGAGCACGATCAGGGTGCACACCAGCCACAGCGGCTGGCTGATGTTGCCGCTCGCGACGAACAGGCCTGCCGTGAAGAGCAGGGAGTCGCCGGGCAGGAACGCGAACAGTCCCGATTCGGCGAAGACGATGATCAGGATTCCGATCAGACCGAACTGCCCGATCAGATAGTCCGGGGACAGCCACTCAGGGCCGAGCGCAAGCGTGTACACGAGTTCCGGGCTCTCCTGGATCGGGGGGAATCAGCGGGGGTGCGGGGCAAGACGGGTGGTTCCAATTATGAACGCACACGGCCCCCGCCAGGTTCCAGGTACCTGCGGGGGCCGTGCGGTGACTGTCCGGGGGCCGTTCGGAGTACTCCCGAGGGCCCTGCGGCTACGCCTTCCGGATCGCGTTGGCCACGATCGCGTCCCGGACGAACACGGCCAGACCCGGACGGACGGCCTCGTAGTACGCGGTGAACCGCTCGTCCGCGACGTACATCTCGCCGAGGCAGGTGTGGATCTCGTAGGTGCAGAAGTAGTAGGCGCCGTTGATCCAGTCCCGGTGCTCCTCCGCGAGGTCCATGGCCGGCTCCGACTCCGCGGACGCGCCGGAGTCGAGCAGGGCGGCGAACCGCCCGTTGATGCCGTCGGCCCGGTCCTGGATCCGCTGCCAGTCCTCCTTGGTGTACGAGGCCGTCCGGCGGGCCGACTCCCGGTAGGCGTCGGTGTTCCCCCAGCGGCGCTCCGCTTCCTCCGCGTGCTCGTCGGGGTCGAACTCCCCGAAGACCTCGAACTTCTCCTCGGGCGTGAGGTTGATGCCCATCTTCTTCGCCTCCATGGCGTGCTCAACGGCCTTGGCCATCTGCTGGAGCCGGGCGATCCGGTCGGTCAGCAGGACGTGCTGCCGGCGCAGGTGCTCCTTCGGGTCCGATTCCGGATCGTCCAGCAGGGCCGCGACCTCGTCGAGCGGGAAGCCGAGCTCCCGGTAGAACAGGATCCGCTGCAGCCGGTCGAGGTCGGCGTCGTCGTACCGCCGGTGTCCCGCCCCGCTGCGGCTGCTCGGGGAGAGCAGCCCGACCTCGTCGTAGTGGTGCAGCGTGCGCACCGTCACTCCGGCGAACCCGGCGACCTGACCCACTGAGTAGCCCATCGCTTCCCGCTCCTCCGATCGGTTGGGTACGCCCTTCACTGTGGGACCTCACGCCGCGTGAGGTGCAAGTCCGCCGCCCGGACCTACCGGCTGAGTCCGCGGAAACGGGCCACGGCCAGCGGGAAGAACACCGCGAGCAGCAGGAGCGGCCAGCCCACCGCGAGCAGCGCCGCGTGCTCGGCGGCCCAGGACCCCGCCTGCCCCGCCGCCGCGCCCGCCGGGTTCCCGAACAGGTCGCGCACCGCCGTCGCCGTCGCCGACATCGGGTTCCATTCCACCACCGCGCCCAGCCATCCCGGCATCGACTCCGGGCTGGCGAACGCGTTGGACAGGAATCCGACCGGCCACACCAGGATCTGCACCGCCTGCACCAGCTCCGGCCGGCCCGCGACCATGCCGAGGAAGATCCCGATCCACAGCATCGCGAAGCGCAGCAGCAGGAGCAGCGCGAAGGCGGTGAGCGCGGCGGCCGCCGAGCCGTGCCAGCGCCAGCCGAGCAGCAGGCCGACGCCCGCCAGGACGGCCAGGCCGAGCGCCGACTGCAGCATGTCGGCCGCGCTGCGGCCCACGAGCACCGCGGACGAGGACATCGGCATGGCGCGGAAGCGGTCGATGACCCCCTTGCCGAGGTCCTGGGTGACGGCCGTCATCGTCGCCTCCAGCCCGAAGGCCATGGTCAGCGCGAACATGCCGGGCACCAGGAACTCGACGTACTCGCCGTCGATCCCCCGTCCGCCGCCGACGAGGAAGCCGAACATCAGCAGCATCATCACGGGGAAGACGAGCCCGACCAGCACCTGCACCGGCTGCCGCGCCCAGTGCGCGAGCTCGCGGCGGGTCATCGTCCAGGAGTCCGCGAGGACCCACGGGGCGCTCCACGGGGTGCTCCACGGCGCGCTCATGCGGCCACCTCCGCCACGCCGTCGCCGGCTCCGGTCAGCTGGAGGAAGACCTCGTCCAGCGTGGGGCGGCGCACCGAGAGGTCGGCCGCTTCGACGCCCGCCTCCTCCAGGGCCCGCAGGGTCCGGGTGAGGCCGGCCATCCGGTCCTCGACCGGGAAGCTGAGGGTCAGCGCGTCCCGGTCGACGGACGGGTCCGGGTGCGGTGCGGCCTCCGCCGCCCGGGCCAGGTCCGCCGCGTCCCGCAGGACGACGACGATCCGGTCGGCCCCGACGCGGGCCTTCAGTTCGTCGGCCGTGCCCTCGGCGGCCACCCGGCCCGCGTCGACGAGCGCGATCCGGTCGGCGAGCACGTCGGCCTCCTCCAGGTACTGGGTGGTCAGCAGGACGGTCGTGCCGCCGCCGACCAGGGAGCGGACCGCGGCCCACACCTCGGCGCGCCCGCGCGGATCGAGCCCGGTGGTCGGCTCGTCCAGGAACAGCACCTCCGGGTCGGTGATCAGGGAGGCCGCGAGGTCGAGGCGCCGGCGCATGCCCCCGCTGTACTGCTTGACCGGCTTGCGGCCGGTGCCGGCGAGGCCGAAGCGCTCCAGCAGCTCGTCCGCGCGCGTCCCGGCCCGCCGCGCGCCCAGGTGGTGGAGCCGGCCGAACATCTCCAGGTTCTGCCGCCCGTCCAGGCCCTCGTCGAGGGCGGCGTGCTGGCCGAGCAGCCCGATGCGGGCGCGGACGGCCGCCGCGTCCTTGCGTACGTCGTGCCCCGCCACCCGGACCAGGCCCTCGTCGTGCCGCAGCAGGGTGCTCATCACGCGGACGGCCGTGGTCTTGCCGGCTCCGTTGGGGCCGAGGACGGCGTGGACCGTCCCGGCCGGGACCTCCAGGTCCAGCCCGGCGAGGGCCCGCTTCCCCCCGTACCGCTTGTGCACTCCTTCGACGAAGATCGCCAAGATCGCTCCCTCATTAGTCAAATTTGAGTAGCCGGATCGGCCAAGGTACGCCCGCCCTGCGGGTTAGTCAAACTTGATTAGCTGTCCTTCCGCGGAGCCCGCGGCTCCGCGAAGGGGTTCTCCTGGCCGTCCGCCAGCACCCCGACGAACGGCTCGCCGCCCTCGCCCGCGAAGGAGTACGCGCCCCCCTCGATCCGGGCGATCAGCCCCCGGGTCCACTCCGCCTCGGCTTCCGCGGAATGGACCCACATGTGCATGATCTCGCCGATGTGGCCGAGCTGGCCCGGCCCGCCCTCCGGCGTGTAGTAGTCGGTCACCGCCGACCGCCAGCCCGCCAGCTTCGCCAGCCGCTCCCCCAGCAGCCCCAGTACCTCGTCCCGGGGCAGGTCGACCATGAAGCCGATCGCCGCCGACAGCACGTCCGTCTTCTGGTCGTAGGCGGCGAGGGCCTCCCGCAGCAGCCGGAAGTACTCCTCGCGGCCCGCGTCCGTCACCTCGTACTCGGTGCGCGGCGGCCCGCCGGCCGCGCTCGGCGCCACCTCGTGCGCGAGCAGGACGCCCTGCTTCGCCATCTGCTTCAGCGCGTGGTAGATCGAACCGGGCTTGGTGTTGGACCACTCGTGCGCGCCCCAGTACTCCAGGTCGTTGCGCACCTGGTAGCCGTGCGCCCGGCCGTGCTGGCGGACCGCACCGAGGACGAGGAGCCGAATCGCTGACATCGGGCCAGGCTACTCATCCCCCGCGCGCCCCCCGCTCACCCCATGGCCTTGGTCCCGTCCAGGGACTCGCGGATGACGTCCGCGTGCCCGGCGTGCCGCGCGAACTCCTCCACCAGGTGCAGGAGCATCCAGCGCACCGACACCTTGCCGTTCTCGGGGAACCAGGGCGCCGGAGGCAGCGGGAAGGTGTCGTCCAGGCTGGGGACGCTCGCGACGAAGGCCTCGGTCTCCCGCCGGACGCCGTCCCAGAAGGCCAGGACCTGCGGCACCGACTCCCCCTCGACCAGCCGGAAGGAGTCCTTCCAGGTTTCCGCGTCGCGCTGGTTCTCGTTCGGCCGCTGCTGCGCCATCCGCAGCCAGCCGAGCTCGCACTCGGCCACGTGCTTGAGCAGCCCGGACAGGGAGAGCTCGCTGACCGTGGGGCGGCTCGCCGCCTGCTCCTCGGTCAGCCCCTCCGCCGTCTCGCGCAGCGCGGTGCGCTGGGCCTCGACGAAGGACAGGAGCGTGCCCCGCTCGTCGCCGGGGACCTCTGTGGAAACCTGAGCCATGGCCGACCGCCTCTTTCCGTGGTGGTTCTTCTCCTGCTGACGAGAACCACGCTACGGAGCCTTGCGGTCAGCTTCTGTCCTCAACTCTCCCGCGTTCCCGGGGAGCCGGTCACTGGCCCTCGCCCTCCTGCCGGATCGCGGGCAGAGCGGTCGCGGGCTGCGGCAGCAGGGCCTTGGAGAGGTCCTGCTTGCCCGTCGGGTCGAGCCCGTACATCGCCTCGTAGATCTTGCGCACCGCCGGCCCGGAGGCGCCGGAGCCGGTGCCGCCCTGGGAGATCGTCATGACGATGGCGTAGTCCTCCGTGTACGAGGCGAACCACGAGGTGGTCTGCTTGCCCTGGACCTCGGCGGTACCGGTCTTGGCGTGCATCGGGATCTGCTTCTGCGGCCAGCCGACGAAGCGCCAGGCGGCGCTGCCGCTGGTGGCCACTCCGGCGAGCGCCCCGTCGATGTCGTCGCGGGTCTTGGCGTCCATCGGCAGCCTGCCCTGCTCCTTCGGCGCGATCTCCCGCACCGACTGCCCGTCGGCGCTGACGACCGCCTTGCCGACGCTGGGCTGGTGCAGCGTGCCGCCGTTGGCGATGGCCGCGTAGACGGAGGCCATCTGGACCGGGGTGACGAGGGTGTCGCCCTGCCCGATCGAGTAGTTGATCGCGTCACCCTCGCGGAGCTGGTTGCCCTGCCGGCAGTTCTCGTAGGCGATCTTCTCGGCGAAGCTGCCGTTCTTCTTGCCGTCCCGGCACCAGGCGTCCTTGTTCGCCTCGAAGAAGTCCTGCTTCCACTTCCGGTCGGGGATCCGGCCGGGCACCTCGTTCGGCAGGTCGATGCCGGTGCGCTTGCCCAGGCCGAACTCGTGGGCCGTCTTGAAGAACCAGTCGCTCGGGTCCTTCTTGGGCTTGATGCCGCCGTCCTTCTTCCACTCCTGGTCGGCGATGGCGTAGTAGACGGTGTCGCAGGAGACTTCCAGGGCGCGGCCGATGGTGATGTCGCCGTGGCCCTGCGACTCGAAGTTCGTGAAGGTCTGGTTGCCGACCGAGTAGGCGCTGGGGCAGGGGTAGCGCCGGTTGAAGGGGTAGCCGGCGTTGACCGCGGCCGTCGAGGTGACCACCTTGAAGATGGAGCCGGGTGCCGCCTGGGCCTGGATCGCCCGGTTCAGCAGGGGGTAGTTCGACTCCTTGTCGGTGAGGGACGCGTAGTCCTTCGCGGAGATGCCGCCCACCCAGGCGTTGGGGTCGTAGGTCGGGTTCGAGGCCATGGCGACGATCCGGCCGGTCTTGGCCTCCATCACCACGACGGAGCCGGCGTCGGCCTCGTAGTTCCTGCGGGTGTTCTTGTCGTACGTCCCGCGGGCGTCGACCATCGCGTTGTTCAGCTCGCGCTCGGCGACCGCCTGTACGCGCGAGTCGATCGAGGTCACGATGTTGGAGCCGGGCTGCGCCGGGTCGGTCACGCCCTGGCCGAGGATCCGGCCGAGGTTGTCGACCTCGTAGCGGGTGACGCCCGCCTTTCCGCGCAGCTCCTTGTCGTACGTGCGCTCCAGACCGGAGCGGCCCACCTGGTCGGACCGGAGGTACGGGGAGTCGGACTTCTTCGCCTTGACGATCTCCTCGTCGGTGACCGGCGAGAGGTAGCCCAGCACCTGGGACGTGTTGGCCTGGTCCGGGCCCGCGTAGCGGCGCAGGGCCGTCGCCTCGGCCGTGATGCCCGGGAAGTCCTCGGGGTGCTCACGGATCTGGAGGGCCTGCTCGGTGGTGGCCTCGTCACTGACCGGGATCGGCTGGTACGGGGAGCCGTTCCAGCAGGGCTGCTTGGTCTTGGAGTCGCAGAGGCGGACCTTGTCGATGACCTCCTGGGCGTCCATGCCCAGGACCTCGGCGAGGCGGGTCAGCACGGACCTGCCCTTGTCCTTCATGGTCAGCAGCTCGGTGCGGCTGGCGGAGACCACCAGGTGCGTCGCGTTGTCGGCGAGCGGGACCCCGCGCGCGTCCAGGATCGACCCGCGCACGGCGGGCTGGATCACCTGTTGGACGTGGTTGTTCTTGGCCTCGTCCGTGTACTCCTGGCCATTGCGTATCTGCAGGTACCAGAGCCGTCCGCCGAGCGTGAGGAGCAGCGAGAAGACGACGACCTGGATGACGACGAGCCGGTTCTGGACCCGAGGGGTCCGGCCGGTCTCCGGAATGTTGCTCAACCCTGATCTCCCCCGGACGCGAGCCGTACGCCCGGCCGAGTCTAGGGGGTGCCGCGGGATCGGTCCGGACGGCCTGCCTGCTGCCGGTCACAGCACTAGAAGGGGAACTGCGTGCGGCCGTGCTGTACCGAGATCCACTTCTGGGTGGTGAAGGCCTCCACGGTGGCCTCGCCGCCCAGCCGCCCCAGGCCCGAGTCCTTCTCCCCGCCGAACGCGGCGAGGGGCTCGTCCCCGATGGTGGAGTCGTTGACGTGGATCATGCCGGTCTCGATGCGTCCCGCGAAGCGGACCCCGCGCTCCACGTCCCGCGTGTGCACCGCGCCGCTGAGCCCGTACGGGGTGGCGTTGGCGAGGCGCACGGCCTCGTCCTCCCCGTCGAAGACCACCAGCAGCGCCACCGGCCCGAAGATCTCCTGGCCGAGCAGCGGGGAGTCCTCCGGGAGCCCGGCCAGCACGGTCGGCTCGACCAGGTTGCCGCGCGTAGACCCTCGTACGAGCGCCTGCGCGCCGGACTCCACGGCCCGGTCCACGAGCGCGGTCAGGGCGTCGGCCTGGAAGGAGTTGATGAGCGGGCCGATGTGGGTGTCGGCCTCGCGCGGGTCGCCGGTCTTCAGGGCCCGCACCCGGGCGGTGAACTTCTCGGTGAACTCCCCGGCGACCGAGGCGTCGACGAGGATCCGGTTGGCGGCCATGCACACCTGGCCCTGGAAGACGAACCGGCTGAAGACGGCCGCGTCGACCGCGTAGTCGAGGTCGGCGTCGTCGAGGACCACCAGGGCGCTGTTGCCGCTGAGTTCCAGGACGGTCCGCTTGAAGTGGCGGGCGGCGACGGAGCCGACGTGCCGGCCGGTGCGGTCGGACCCGGCGAAGGAGATCACCTTCGGTACCGGGTGGGTGAGGATCGCGTCGCCGATCTCGGCGATGTCCGTGACCAGGACGTTCAGCAGTCCGGCCGGAAGGCCCGCGTCCTCGAAGATCTTGGCGATGATCCCGCCGCCGGAGACCGGGGCGTTCTGGTTCGGCTTGACGACCACCGCGTTGCCCAGCGCGAGGGCCGGGGCGACCGACTTGATGGTCACCAGGAGCGGGAAGTTGAAGGGGCTGATCACGGCGACGACCCCGACCGGGAGGCGCTGGACCCGGTTCTCCTTGCCCTGGACCAGGGAGGGCAGGATGCGGCCCTCGGGCCGGATGGCCAGCTGGACCGCCTCGCGCAGGAACTCCATCGCGAGGTGGACCTCGAACTCGGCCTTGGGACGGGTCCCGCCGAGCTCGTCGATCATCGCCTCGACGATCTCCTTCTGGCGCTCCTCCGTGATGCGCAGGGCGCGTTCCAGTACCGCGCGTCTCGCGTAGGGGCTGGTGGCGGCCCATTCCTTCTGGGCCCGCTCGGCCGCGCGGTAGGCCCGGTCGACCTGCTCGACCGTGGCCACCGTGATGGCCGCGAGCTTCTCCCCGTTGTACGGGTTGACGTCGATGATGTCCCACGAACCGGTGCCGGCCAGCCATTCGCCGTCTATGTACTGGTGAGCAAGGTCGGTGAATATGGACATGCCATCCCTTACTGCGAGCGCGCACCCTTGCGCTGCACCGGAGACCGATCGGTCGTCATACACTGATCAGACGTCATAGTACGTGCGGATCAAGACAGTTGGAGCAGTCCACGCAGGAGATCCCGGGTCCTGTCGGGATCCGGGCAGTCCGACTGGAGGCGTCGCATCGCCCGCGCGTACTGCGCCACTTCCTCTTCTTTGTCCAGGTAGAGGGCACTGGTGAGCTGTTCCAGATAGACGATGTCCTGCAGGTCGGACTCGGGGAAGCGCAGCAGGGTGAAAGCTCCGCTCTCGCCCGCGTGGCCGCCGAAGGAGAAGGGCATCACCTGGAGCTGCACGTTCGGCCGCTGGCTGATCTCGATCAGGTGTTCCAACTGCCCGCGCATCACGTCGCGGTCGCCGTACGGGCGGCGCAGCGCGGCCTCGTCGAGGACGGCGTGGAAGACCGGGGCGTTCTCGGAGACGAGGACCTTCTGGCGCTCCAGGCGGAGCGCGACGCGGCGGTCGATCTCGGCGGCGGTCGCACCGGGCATGCCGCGGCTGACGACGGCGTGGGCGTAGGCCTCGGTCTGCAAGAGCCCGTGGACGAACTGGACTTCGTAGATCCGGATCAGCGAGGCGGCGCCCTCCAGGCCGATGTACGTCTGGAACCATCCGGGCAGCACGTCGCCGTAACTGTGCCACCAGCCGGTCGCGTTGGCCTCCCGGACCAGCCCCAGCAGGGACTCGCGCTCGGCGGTGTCCGTGACTCCGTAGAGCGTGAGGAGGTCTTCGACGTCCCTGGCCTTGAAGCTCACCCTTCCCAACTCCAAGCGGCTGATCTTCGATTCGGATGCGCGGATCGAGTAGCCGGCCGCCTCACGGGTGATGCCGCGGGATTCTCGGAGTCGCCTGAGCTGAGAGCCCAGGAGGATGCGTCGCACCACAGAACCGCTGGCTTCTGCGGTCACTAGTCCTGCCCTCCCCATCGCAATGGTGTGCGCGTGGTGTGCGCGTGCTCGGCGGGGCCCCCGTACCCCGGTGCCGCAGTCTGCCACCAAAACGCATCGGCCCGTACTCGTTCTGTAACGGAATCCGGCGTCCCGGAAAAGAAGTCCGTAAGTATGCGTAGGAAGAAATGAGCAAGAACCGTCACGGGAGTGGACGGGTCGGGCGCGTGCACGTGCATCTGCCCTTGCATCCGGCTTCGGCATTCGGAACGATGGTGCCGCGCACCTGCGTGCTCTTCGCGCCGGCGCCGGACCCACCCCGCAGTTCTCTTTGGACGATGCCGCCGCTTCGTCCGCGAATCCCGGGAGTGCCTCGCATGGGGACGAATGGATCGACCATGCTCGAGCCGTTACGGCAGGGGCTGCCCCCGGTCGACCCCACGGCTGTCTCCGGGTCCGCGTCCTGCGCTCTGCCCGCCCGCTTCGAGGCGGTGCGGGGCGCACGTTCGTTCACCCGGTCCACGCTGTCCCAGTGGGGCCTGGACGACCGCTTCGACGACGTCTCCCTGGTCGTCTCCGAACTCGTCACCAACGCGCTCCGCCATGCCCTGCCCGACGAAACCCGGCCGGGCGAGCCGGAGGCGGCGGTGCGGCTGCACCTGATGCGGTGGAGCACGCGGCTGGTGTGCGCGGTACGGGACCCCAGCGAGGACCGGCCCGGCGGGTCGTTCACGCCGGAGCGGCACGACGAGAACTGCGACCTGGAGTCGGGGCGCGGACTGTTCCTGGTCGACGCGTACAGCGACAGCTGGGGCTGGCACCCGCTCGCGGGCCGGCTGACCGGCAAGGTCGTGTGGGCGCTGTTCCTGCTCCCGGACTGCTGACACGGCACGAAGGCATTCGGGGCGCGGGTCACGTTGAAGACGGAAAAACGCGGGGCCACTGGCCGGGGTTGATCATTTCGATCAGTCCCGGCCAGTGCACGTGCATGGCTTGAACCGAGGCGCTGTTCCTTCAGCCGATCAGGTGATCGAACTCGCCGTCCTTGACGCCCAGCAGCAGGGCCTCTATCTCGGCCGGCGTGTACACGAGCGCCGGCCCGTCCGGGAAGCGCGAATTGCGCATGGCGACGTCGCCGCCCGGCAGCCGGGCGAACTCCACGCAGGAACCCTGCGAGTTGCTGTGTCGGCTCTTCTGCCAGGTCAGCTCAAACATGGAAGCGAGTTCTGCAGCTGCCATCCCGTTGTACGCGTGGTCCACAGGAAGCCCCCGATAGTGCAGATGTCAACTCCACCGGATCATAGCTGTGTTCATAAGCGCATGCATGGGCAGATGCACGTGCACGCGCGGTACTGCCTTGATCACTGTCAGGGGCGAAGAGCCTCCGACACCTCGTCGAGAGAGCCCAGGAGCTGCCCCGCGGCTCCCCGCAGAACACCCGATTCCGGAGCATTCCAGTCGGCCAGCAGGCTCCGCACCCCGTCCCACTCCGGAACCCGGCGCTCCCGCACCGCCTTCGCGCCCGCCTCGGTCGCGGCGCGCAGGGCCTCGGCGAGCTCGGCCGCACCGGGCACCGGGTCCTGCGCCCGGTCGGGTACGTGCGCCTCCAGCAGCATGGCGTTGCGGCCGAAGGCGGCCACCGCGTCCCCCGCCCCGTCGGCGGCCGCCCGGGACAGGCCCCGGTGCCGCACCGGCTCCCCCTCCGCCCGGGCCAGCGCCTCCTGCCACGCGACCCGCGCGTCACGTGTCGCCAGCAGGGCCTCCCGGACGTCGGCACGCCGGGCCCCGGCCGGATCCGCGTACTGCCCGAGCACGGCGGCCGCGTACCGGCCGACGGCGGCCACCCAGTCGGCGAGCCTGGTCCGCAGCCGCGGGGTCTCCCAGGCCGGGTAGACGGCGTAACCGACCATCGCGAGCACCCCGCCGACCAGGGTCAGCGCGATCCGGTCGGGCACGGTCTGGTCCCAGCGGACGCCGCCCATGCCGAGCAGGAAGACGACGTAGGCGGAGACGAAGAGCTGCGCGACGGCGTACCCGGTGCGCATCAGCACGTACATCAGCCCGGCGCTGACCACCGCGAGCAGACCCGACAGGTACATCCCCGGCTGCGCCAGCTGCACGATCGCGGTGGCGACACCGACCCCGGCCAGGGTGCCGGCGAAGCGGGCCACCGCACGGGACCAGGTCTGCGAGAAGTCGGGCCGCATGACCATCACCGAGGCCATCGGCGCCCAGTAGGCGTGCCCGAACGGCAGCGCGTGCCCGACGAGGTAGCCGGCGCAGGCCACCGCCGACACCCGCACCGCGTGCCGCAGGACGGGCGAGCCCGGGTGCAGCTCGGCCCGTACGTCCTTCAACACCACCGGCACCAGCCGCGTCAGGCTGGGCCGCAGCATCGCCTCACCGGGATCGGCGGTGCGCCCGGATCCCGGCGCGGCCGTCTCCAGTACGTCGTCCAGCAGCGCGGCGAGCCGGCGCGCGGCCCGCAGCGGCGCCCCCCGGAGCAGGTCCGGCAGGTCGGGGGCCTTCAGCACGGCCAGCGAGGGCGCGGGCAGCCGTACGGGCTCCCCCTGCCGGATCGCCCGCGCGGCGCAGTCCAGTACGGTCGCGGCGGCGGCGAGCAGCTCCCGCACCCGGTCCCGGCCCGGCCCCTCGGCGGGCGCCCCCACGGCCGGGTCGGCGAGCGAGGCCAGCACCGGCCGGATCCGCTCCGCGAGCCCGCGCGCCCCGTGCAGCTCGGCGGGACGCCGACGGGCCTGCCGGACGGTGACCGCGGCCGCGGCCCGGGCCTTCATCAGGGGCTCCGGGTCGAAGGGCGCGGCGGGGTCGTGGCGCAGCCGGCGGGCGTAGTCGGCCTCGGCGGCCAGCGCGTCGGCCAGCGCGTCACGGTGAGCACCCCAGCGGCGGACCGGGAAGAGCACGATCAGCAGCGCCTGGACCACCCCGCCGGCGGCGATCATCGCCGCGTGTCCGGCCGCCTGCGGGACGGAGGTCGGCAGGGTCACGGTGACCAGCATGATGGCGACGTTGCCGGAGGCGATGATCCCGGCGGTGGGCCCGGCGGCCCACATCAGCCCCGAGGCGAAGGCCCAGAGCGCGAGCAGCAGGAGGAACAGCCCGGTCTGCGAGGCGCCGACCAGGTAACCGACGAACGTGGAGACGGCCAGGGTCAGCCCGGAGGCGAGGGCGAGCACCGGGCGCGGACGCCAGCTCGGCTGGAAGGTGGCGATGGCGGCCATGAAGGCGCCGAACGCCGAACTGGCGGCGGCGCCCGGCCCGAGGAAGACCAACCCGGCCCCGATCACGATCGCGAGCCCGACGGTGGCCCGCAGGGCGACGAGGGGCTCCAGCGGGGTCCGGGCGACCTTCACGCCCGAGCGAGCGGTGTCCTTCAGCGCCCGGAGCCAGCTCATGGACCGAGATTAGCCGCGATCGGGCTTTCGCCCGATTCCCGGAGTTCATCAGGGTTCTTCAGGGCTTCTTCAGATTTGTCAGGGGCCGGGTGGTGCCGGTTCCATGGGCCCGATCTTCGGAAAAGCATCCGGATCATCCGAAAGGTGGAACGCCCATGCTCCGCAACGCCGTCGAGCCCTGGCACCTGATCGTCGTCCTGGTGGTCTGCCTGCTGGTGTTCGGCTCCAAGAAGCTCCCGGACATGGCCCGGTCGCTGGGCAGGTCGGCCCGCATCCTGAAGGCGGAGTCACGCGCCCTGCGGACGGAGGACAGTCCGTAGGGCGGGGCCGGAGGGGCCTCGGGCGGGTCCCGGGGGGGGTGGCCGCAGGCCGGGGCCGGGGCCGGGGCCGCAGGCCAGGGCCAGGGCCACAGGCCAGGGCCGGGGCCGCAGGCCGGGGCCGCAGGCCAGGGCCGGGGCCGCAGGCCAGGGCCGGGGCTAGCCCTTGGGCAGGGGGTGGCGGCGGCCGCCGCCCACGTGCGCGGCGTCGGCGGCCGCGGTCCCGTCCTCCCAGCCCGCGTGGTCGGTGGCGCCGCGCAGCCGGGTGGTCGTGGTCCGGGGGAACATCTCGTCCGCCCGTGAGGTGACGGCGACGTCCCGGGCCACCAGGGCGGGCAGGTTGTCCGGGGCTTCGGTAGCCGCGTGCTCGGCGGTCTCCGCGAGTCGGCGCCCCAGCCGGCTGGCGTAGGCGAGCAGGAACGACTGCCTGAAGGTCTTGGTCCGCTTGCGGCCGCCGGCGCGCTGCGCGGCCTCGGCCCGGGTCATCGCCGCCGTCCCCTGCACGAGCAGCGAGGTGTAGAGCAGTTCCACCGCCTCCAGGTCGCTCTCGAAGCCGACCACCGTGGAGAACTCGAATCCGCTGTTCCACACCGCCCGGCAGCGGTTGGCGGTGGCCACCGCGTCGAGGAGCACCGCCTTGGCCTCCTCGTACGGCGGCTCGACCCCGATCCGGCAGGCCCCCGGGACCTGCGCCGGGCCCCCGCCGCGCACGGCCAGCAGCGCCTCGTCCACCGTGTGGCGGGCCATCAGTTCCTGCGCCTTCGCGCTGAGCGCCTCCGCCTCCTCCGGGAAGGTCGTCGCCTCCGCCTTCGCCAGCAGCGCCCGGATCCGGCCCAGCATGCGCGGCTCGATGTGCGCGTGCTCGGCGAGGGCGTCGGCCGGATCGCCGGGCAGCGGGCCCACGGGCTCGATCGACGGCAGCCGGATCAGCAGCCGGAAGACCTCCAGGACGGCGGTGGCCAGCGTGAACCGGTCTGCCTTCTCGCGCCGCGCGAGCTGCTCGGCGTACGCGTCGTCGCCGTCCCCGTCCCCGTCGGACCGGCTCCACCACACCTCGGCCTCGGTCCACCGCTCCGGGAGCCGCGCGTAGCGGCGCGCCTCGGCGGCGATCACGTCACCGGTGATCCGCAGGTGGACGTCGTCCAGGTCGCGGCGCACCAGCCGCAGCACGTCCGCCGGCTGCCAGCCGCGCTCCCAGGCCTGCCGTACGTACGCCTCTCCGCGCGCCAGCAGCTCCCGCCCGGTCCCGCCCCACCGGCCGGGGTCGGCGGCGAGCACCGAGGCCCCCGTGTCCAGGCCCGCGTCGTCCTGGGCGTAGAGGGCGGCGGCGAAGGCGCGGTCGACGGTCTCGGCATACTCACTCACCCCTTCAGCTTGGCATGTCCGCCTACCCGCCCCACGCCCGGCGGTCGCCCCCGGCACGCGACCCCCTCGACGCCACGCCCGAGCCCGCTCACCCCCCACCCGACCGGCAACGCCACAGTCACCCGCACGACCCCCGCTCCGCCCACCACACCCACCACCTCGGTCCCCGATGCCCCGACCACCCCACCACCGGGCACGGGACGAGCCGCAGGCGCACCCCTGGGCGCGGGCACACCCCGACGGGGCACAACCCGGGGCGGGCACACCCCGACGGAGCACAACCCCGGGGCACGCTCAGCCCCAAGGCGGGCACACCCCGACCGGGCGCAGCCCCGGGGACGGGCGCAACCCGACGGGGCCCAACCCTCGGGCACGGGCACACCCCCGCAGGGCACGGACCCGTGCACGGGCGCAACCCGACGGGCCGCAGCCCCAGGGCACGCTCAGCCCCGGGTGGGCACAGCCCGACCGGGCGCAGCCCCGGGGGCAGGCACACCCCGACAGGGCGCAGCCACCGGCGCGGGCACAACCCCGGGCGGGCGCGGGCGCACACCGACCGGGCGCAGCCACCGGCGCGGGCGCAACCCCGGGCGGGCGCGGGCGCACCCCGACGGGCGCAGCCCACGGGGGCGCACCCCGGGCAGGCACAGCCCCGGGGACAGGCGCAACCCGGCAGGGCCCAACCCTCGGGCACGTACACACCCCCACGGGGCACAGGCCCGGGGGCAGGCACACCCCGACGGGGCCCAACCCTCGGGCACGGGCACACGCCCACGGGGCACAGGCCCGGGGGCAGGCACACCCCGACGGCGCCCAACCCTCGGGCGCGGGCACACCCCGACGGGGCACAGCCCCGGGGCACGCTCAGCCCCCCCCAGGGGGGCGGGCACACCCCCACGGAGCGCAACCCCAGGGGCAGGCGCACCCCGGCGAGGCGCAGCCACCCGCACGGGCACAACCCCGGGCGGGCATCGGCACAGCCCGGCCGGCCGCAGTCCCCGGCCCCGCCGGGCGGGCCGCGGGGTGTTGTCAGACCCCGGTGGGACACTCCACCCGTGAGCGACCAAGCCGGCCGGTGGGCCCTCGCCGAGCACGGCGACGGGTGGTGGCACGCCGCACCCGTACACGCCGCACCCGTACACGCCGCACCCGTACACGCCGCGCCCGTACCCCCCGCGCCCGTACCCCCCGCGCCCGGCGCCCGGATCACCGTGCGCGACCCCGCGGAGGCGATCCGCGCCGCCCCGCCCGGTACGCGCTGGATCTGGCGGTCCACCGCCGCCGTGTACCCCCGCCTGCTCGCCGCAGGCGCCCGCGTCGAGCGGTGCTACGACGTCGAGGACGCCGAGCTGCTGCTCCTCGGCCACGAGGGCCGCTCCGGCGAGCCCCGCTCGGCGGCGGCCGCCTGGGCCCGCCTCACCGGCGGCCCCGTACCGCCCGATCCGCCCCAGCGCGCCGCGGAGCCCGGCACGCAGGACTCCCTCTTCGATCCGCAGCCCGCCGTCCCGGTCACCCTGGACGCCCTGCTCGCGGTCCACGCCGATCAGGAGCGCCGGCTCGCCGCCACCGCCCACCCCGACCGGATGCGCCTGCTCGTCGCGGCCGAGTCCGCCGCGTTCCTCATCGCCGCGGAGATGCACCGCGCGGGCCTGCCCTGGCGGGCCGACGTACACCGGTCCCTGCTCACCGAGCTGCTCGGCGAGCGCTACGCGGGCCGCGGCGAGCCCCGCCGCCTGGCCGAGCTCGCCGACGAGGTCTCCGCCGCGTTCGGCCGCCGCGTACGCCCGGACCTCCCCGCCGACGTCGTCAAGGCCTTCGCGGAGGCCGGGATCAAGCTGAAGTCGACCCGTCGCTGGGAGATCCAGGAGCTGGACCACCCCGCCGTGGAGCCCCTGATCGCGTACAAGAAGCTGTACCGGATCTACACCGCGCACGGCTGGTCCTGGCTCGCCGACTGGGTCCACGACGGCCGCTTCCGCCCCGAGTTCGTACCCGGCGGCACCCTCACCGGACGCTGGGTGACCAACGGCGGCGGGGCCCTTCAGATCCCCAAGGTGATCCGGCGGGCCGTCGTCGCCGATCCCGGCTGGCGGCTCGTCGTCGCCGACGCCGACCAGATGGAACCCCGCGTCCTCGCCGCGATCTCCCGCGACCCGGCCTTCATGGAGGTCGCGGGCCGCCCCGAGGACCTCTACACGTCCATCTCCCGCCAGGGCTTCTCCGGTGACCGGGACATGGCCAAGATCGCCGTACTCGGCGCCGTCTACGGCCAGACCTCCGGCGACGGCCTCAAGAACCTGGCCGCGCTCCGCCGCCGCTTCCCCCGCGCCGTGGCCTACGTCGACGACGCCGCCCGCGCCGGCGAGGAGGGCCGGCTCGTACGGACCTGGCTCGGCCGGACCTGCCCGCCGCCCGTCTCCCCCGCCGAGGACGACGGCGAGGCCGGGGTCCCGCAGGACCGCGAGGACGGCTGGACCCCGAGCTACGCCTCCACCAACACCCGGGCCCGCGGCCGGTTCACCCGTAACTTCGTGGTGCAGGGCAGCGCCGCCGACTGGGCGCTGCTGCTGCTCGCCGCCCTGCGGCAGGCCACCGCCGGGATGCGGGCGGAGCTGGTGTTCTTCCAGCACGACGAGGTGATCGTGCACTGCCCCGCCGAGGAGGCCGGGGCCGTCGCCTCGGCGATCCGCGCCGCCGGTGACCGGGCGGGCCGGATCGCCTTCGGCGACACCCCCGTCCGTTTCCCGTTCACCACGGCGGTCGTGGAGTGCTACGCCGACGCGAAGTGAGCCCGGGCCCCGCACACCGTCAGCGGCCCCAGAGTTCCTTCCAGTTGTCGCTCAGCGCGATCTCCTTCAGCTGCTCCACGGTGAGCACCGGCGCCGTCCGGCTCGGCGTGCCCGACTGCTTCGGCGCGTTGTACGCCGAGACCGTCACCCGCTTCCCGTCGGAGCGCAGGGTGTCCACCGTCCAGCGGACCACGGCCCCGCCGTTGTCGACGGGCCCCTGCGACGCCTTCATCCGGACCCCGCCCGGCTGCGTGGTGGCCCCTGCGGCGAAGCCCGAGCTGTCCGTCTGGTCCATGATCCGGAGTTCGATCAGCGACTCGCCGTTGCCGTCGTCGAGGAGCACGTAGCCGTAGCCGCCCTCGCCGCCGCGTCCGACGGGCGGGATCTCGTACCGGCGGAGCAGGTGTTCCAGCGCGTCCTTGGCGACGACGGCCTTCGAGCCCGGCCCCGTGTCCCCCGGCGCCGTATCCCCCGGCTTCGTCTCCGGGCGGGCAGCCGGCAGGTCCTCCAGGGCGGGCCGCCACTTGTCGGAGAGCGCGAGCGCCTTCATCCGCGCCATCGTCAGCACGGGGTCGGGCCGGCTGACCCGGGAGTCCTTCTCCGTGGGCGCGTTGACCTCCGACGCGTCGACGAGGAAGCCCTCCGGGGTGGCCAGGGTGGCCCGCCAGTTCTTGGCGTCCTTGCGCTCGTCGTCGTAGACGTACGACTGGACGAGCAGCAGCCGGGACCCGTCGGGCAGCTTCTCCTCCACGCAGGAATCGACGTGCTTCACGACCTTCCGGTCGGGGCAGGCCGTCATCTCCTTGGCCATCGCACCGACCGGATCGATCCGGGTGAGGCTGACGCCGATGCTCCCCCGGCCCTTCCCGTCGTCGATCACCCCCCGCACGTACGGGCCGGGTTCGTCCCCGGTACCGCGGCCCTCCGAGCTGATCAGGTTCGCCGGCGCCACGAGCTCCCTGAGGATGTCGCCCAGCCGGCCGGCGGAGACGGCGCCGGTGCCGGCACTGGAGGGAGGGCCGTCGGCGGACCCGGACTTCGGCAGCCGCGGCGGCGCCGCGACGTCTCCCCCGCTGCCGGGGCCGAGCAGTCCGGTGCTCCAGGCGCCGGCCCCGCCCACCAGGGCCAGCGCCAGCGCCGACCCGCCGACGACGGCGGCCCGGCGCCGGGCCACCAGCCGTCGGCCGCGCCGCTCACCGGCCTCGACCAGGGCGTTCGAGTCGGTGGTGAATCCGGCGCCCGCGCTGCGGAGGGCTTCGCCGAGCTCGTCTTCAAAAGGCATGGGGAACGGAACCTTCCGCTTCTGGGTGAGGGGTGCGCGACAAGACGGACGGGGCGAACGGGAAGACGCCCCGGCGACGGCCCGGACGGCCCACGGCTCGGCGGCCGGGCGACTCCGGGACCGGGACCTGGACCGGGACCTGGACCGGGACCGGGACCGGGACCGGTTCAGTGGCTGGCGAACTCGGCCAGGCTGCCGCCCAGTTGCTCCCGCAGCCGGGCCAGCGCCCGGGACGACCGGGTGCGTACGGCCGCCGAGCTGACGCTCATCGCGTCGGCGGTCTCCTCGACGCTGCGGTCCTCCCAGTACCGCAGCACCAGCACGGCCCGGTCCTTGGGCGCCAGCCGCCCCAGCGCCTCCAGCAACGTCAGCCGCAGCAGCGGGTCACCGGCGCCGGCCGCCTGGTGCGCGCCCGGCTCGGGGAACTCCCCGAGGGGACGCTCCCCCGCCGAACGGCGGCGCTGGTGGGTGAGGAACGCCCGTACCAGCACGGTCTGCGCGTAGGCCGCCGGATTGTCGATGCGGGAGATCCGCCCCCAGAGCAGGTACATCCGCCCCAGGGTCTCCTGCACCAGGTCCTCGGCGAGATGGGTGTCCCCACTGGCCAGCAGACAGGCCGATCGGTACAGATGTCCCGACCGGCCCGCCGCGAACTCACGGAACCCGTCTCTGCGACCCTGCCGCATGCACTCCCCCTCGCGTCCGTCTCACCCCATTGACGCGACGGCGGCGGAGGAATGTTTCACCCCTCAGCCGAGATCGTGGAAATAGACGTGGAACTCCTCGCGCACGAAGCCTTCCGACTCGTACAGCCCCTGCGCGACGTGGTTGTCGTACGCCGTCTCCAGCTGCACCCCGGCCACCCCGGCCTCCTTCGCCCGGCGCAGCACCTCGCGCAGCAAGGCCCGGCCCGCGCCGGTGCGGCGGCCGGAGGGGGCGACGTACAGGTCGTTGAGGATCCACGCCGTGCTCAGGGTCAGCGACGAGAACGCCCGGTACACCTGCGCGAAACCGACCGTGCCGACGCCGGGCACCTCGGCGAGCAGGACGAGCGACTCGTCCTTCGCGATCCGCTCCGCCAGGAACTGCCGCGGCCCGTCCGGGTCTTCGGCCGGCACCTCGTAGAAGTCGAGGTAGCCGCGGAAGAGCTCCGCCGCGATGTCCAGGTCCGCCTCGCCCGCGACGCGGAGCACGGCCTCGGGGCCCTCCGCCGAAGACGTGACTCTGAGCTGTTCCGCCGCCTGGTCCCGCATGCCGATCTCCCTCGTTCACCCGCTCGTGCCGGCTTCCATTGTGCGCGGGCGAGCGCCGGGCCCGTGGGCCGGGTGGCCGCCGCACGGCCCGCCGGTCAGTGCGCGGTGACGGGCTGGGCCGGCAGCCGGAACACGTGGTCCGGGGTCACGATCTTCGTGATCGCCTCGCCGAACAGCGCGCTGGGCTCGGCGCCCTCGTACGCGATGTCCGTGTTGAGCAGCACCACCAGCGTGGCCTGCGACTGTGGCAGGTACACGGTCAGCGACTGGTAGCCGGGCAGGGATCCGTTGTGCCCGATCCAGCCGTCGACGTTGAAGATGCCGAGGCCGTACCCCGTGTCCGGGAGGTTCCCCGCCGGAGTCACCTTCAGCCGCTGCGCCTGGGTGGCGGGGGTGAGCAGCGTGCCCGTGGCCAGGGTCTTCGCCCAGCTCTTCAGGTCGCCGAGATCGGAGATCATCGCTCCGGCCGCCCAGCCCCAGGAGGGGTTCCAGTCCGTGGCGTCCTCGGTCTTCCCGGTGGCCGTCTGGTCCGTGTAGCCGTGGGCGTGCGGGCTCGGGAACTCCGCGCCGACCGGGAAGAGCGTCCGCTTCAGCCCGGCCGGGGCCGAGACCTCCTCGTTGATGTACTCGGCGAGGGGACGCCCGCTCAGCTTCTCCACCACCAGCCCGAGCAGGATGAGGTTGGTGTTGCAGTACTGGAACTCCGCGCCGGGCTGGAACACCACCGGGTGCTTGAAGGAGTACCCCAGCAGCTCCTGCGGGGTGAACTCCCGGCGGGGGTCGCTGGTCAGGGCCTTGAAGAAGCTCTCGTCCGCGGAGTAGTTGAACAGCCCGCTGCGCATCCCGGCGAGCTCGCGCAGGGTGATCCGGTCCCCGTTGGGGACCCCGGCGACGTACTTCCCGATCGGGTCGTCGAGCCCGGCCTTCCCCTCGTCGACCAGCTGGAGCAGGGCCGTCACCGTGAAGGTCTTCGTCTCGCTGCCGATCCGCATGTTCAGGCCGGTCGCCATGGGCCCCTTCGTCACCTTGTCGGCGACCCCGAAGGCCCGTACGTACTCCCCTTTGCCCGGCGCCGACAGCGACACCATCACCCCGGGCACACCGGCCTGCCCGAGCACCTTCTTCACGGCCGCGTCGAGCTGCGCCGCCACCGCGGGCGTGAGCTGCGGAAAGTCGTCGGCCACGGGGGCCGCGGCCACGACCGGCGGGGCCACCCCGTCCGACGCGTACCCCGCTCCGGCGCCGAGCGGCACCACCACCAGCCCCACCGCGGCCGCACCCGCCACGACACCGCGCCACCGTGTCCTCATGGCCGGCCTCCTGCCACACGCCGCCGAACCCCCCGCTCCCTCCCAACCTAGCCCCGCCCCCAACCCCCCTGCGACCGGAACCCCACCCCGCCCCCCGCACGGGACGGTCTGACCAGGTCCGCAACCGGACCCGGCGAGGCAGCCGGGGAGGCCGGCCGCCGGCCTTCGACAAGCAGGTCTACAAGCGCCGCAACGTGGTGGAACGGTGCTTCAACCGGCTCAAGCAGTGGCGCGGCATCGCGACCAGGTACGACAAGACCGCCCAGTCCTACCAAGCAGCCGTCACCCTCGCGTCGCTCCTGATGTGGGCGTGACACTTTGACGACAACTCCTAGCCTCCACCGCCCGAACCGTCGCCACGCTCACCCGCCGCAGCCGCGCCGCCATCGGCTCAACACCCGCCACCGGCTTCGCCCATCAAGTCGGCGGGGTCACCATGACGTGAACGCGCCCCAGACACTGCCCCGCTACGGCAAAGCGTGCGCGTACATCGGCATCACCGGCGTGCGCCGGGTCAGCCAGTGCCACCACATCACGAAGTGAGCCGCGCATGACCACCCATCCCGCCCCCGAAGACGCCGCGTGGGAAGCCGAGCACCGCCGCGCCGGCCTGGCCGCGTTCCTGATCGGCGCCGCCTCGTCCTTCGCGTTCTTCGCCTTCTTCCCGGGCCTCCCCCACATCATCGACTGGGGCGCCATCGCGGTCGCCCTCACCGTCGGCGCCCTCGCCCGCTGGGCCTGCCGCTCCCGCATGAAGCGAAGCCACACCGCCCCCAGCTAGGCCGCGCCGCTCAACGCTCCCAGCTAGCGCCGGGTCGTGCAACCGAATGCTGCATGACGTGGCTTGCGAGCCTCGGCTGGAGACGGGTTTCTACACTTGTGCGGTCAGGACCCTGTTTCCGGCGACTGGCCGTGTTCCAAGTAGGCGGTCAGGCCGCTCGTCCGGGCCTGGATGCCTGCGGCGATTCGGCGTGCGAGGCGGGGGATGGTGAGGTCTGGCACCTGCTCGGCGCCGTGGAAGTCGTAGCCGCGGAGTTCGTCTGCTTGGAGTGCGATCCGCTGGCGGTGATCTGCCCTTAGGCGGCCGCCGTCGAAGAGGTAGAGGACCTTGTCGCCCTCTCCCGGGTTCGGCGCCCAGTCGACAACGAGGAGGCGGCCGATGTGGGGCTTGATGCCCAGTTCCTCATGGACCTCGCGCACGCAGGCTTGTCGGGGAGACTCGCCCTCTTCGACGTACCCGCCGGGAATGTCTCGATAGTCCTTGTACGACGGCTCGACGAGCAGGACTCGATCAGCTTCGTCGAAGAAGAGAGCGCCAGCCGCCATGCGGGGGTGGGCCATCTTCGCTTCCTGCTCGTTCGCGCTCACGGATTCGACTCTAGCCGCCCACCACGATGTGGAGCCTTCGGGCCAGGTCCGCCACGGGATGGGACGGCCTGCCTCTGGTCCCGCGTATCCAGCCGATGACCAGCTCTCGACTCATGTAGTGGTGGCGGACCTGCTCGGGGGCGGCTTGTTCGGCTTCCAGCAGGACGGCCAGGGCTTCGTCGGTCCGATTCCAGGCACTCAGCGCCCTGGCGACTTCGAGGCTGTGCCGCACACGCCGTTCCACTGGCATACCGCTGGTGTCGATGCGCGCTCCGAGGTCCGCAGCAATCTGAATGTCACCGAGTTCGCCGGCGGTAGCCACGCAGTGGATCGCCACGTTCGTCGGACCGAAGGCTGTCCACATGTGATTGGCATCGGCGCCGAGTCGCTGCGCGGTCTCGTCGGCCTCTCGGAGGAAAGTCTGCGTAGATGCCCGGTCCTCTGCTCGTGCAGCGGCCATCGCGCCGGTGAGGAACAACGTGCCGTACACCGAGAGGTACTCGTCGTCTGCGGTGCCCAGCTCCGGCTGCATGACGGCTGCCGCGTCGTTCACGAGCTGGACCGCTGCCGTAAAGCGGCCGGTGGCCAGGAGACAGTGCGTGACCGCGCGGAACAGCGAACCTGTGACCTCGCTTCGGCCGCTGTGCTGCGCGGCTGCCAGCCCGCGGTCAGCTGCGATCCATGCCAGCTCGGACTCACCTACCTTGCCCAGCACCATGGCTGCGCCGTGGTAGGCCAGGGCGAGTAGCGCATGGGATTCCTCACTCTCACGCCCCGAGTAGGCGCGAGATGCCGCGAGAGCGTCTGTCAGGAGAAGGGGAAGACGTCGAGTGGCGAATCCGTAGCGGGACGCCTGATAGGCGTCGAGGACCTCGCTCACGTGGGAACGAAGGTCCTCTAGGGCAGGTGGCTCGTCATCGGGCGCAGACCCCAGCAGGGGTGTGAGCTGCTTGTAGTCCATGAGCGCTTCGCGCAACGCTGGGACTGTGCGGTGGCCGCTGTCGGCCGACCACTCCATGAGTGTCGGCTCGGCGAGCAGGTCTCCAAGGGAGACATCGAGGGCCTCGGCGAGTGAGGTGATCACCGAGAGGCGATCAAGCTCGATCCGATTGTTCTCCGCTTTGCTCAGCCAGTCCGTGGTGCGGCCGACAAGGCCGGCCAGTACCTCTTGGGAGAGGCCGCGGCGCCGCCGGTACCAGGCGACGCGCTCACCGATGGTCAGGTTCTCTGTCATCCCTCGCATGTCCTGATCATCACCTGGTGACCGAAGCGGACCCCGGAAGGATTTTCCGGGGTGTCGTGGGGCGCCCTGGCTACCGTCGCAACAGACCGAGAAGGCCGCTGGGAGATGCAAGCAACTCGGCTCGCAAAAACTGGCTTTGGCGAACGGCGCCCGTCCGCCGAACCCCCGAAAGGTTCGGCAAGAGGCAATCACCACTGCGGCGATCGACGCCCGGTCTACTTCGGAACGGCTCGGAACAGTGACAGCACCAGGGGGAGTAACGCGGATGAAAACCGACTCTCGAACAACAACAACGATCTCGGTCCCCAGGCCCCCGGCCCTCCGCAGTGTCGAGGACCCGCTGGGGCGGGCTTCCGCTCGCGATGTCCGCCCTGCTGCTCGTCGGCACAACCTCGTCGTGGTCGGTTTCGACGAGATCGTCGCCAACAAGTACCTGCCCTGCATCAGGGAGGCCATCGAAGCCGGGCACGTCGACTCGTACTCCGTCATCGATCTGGAATCGGAGAGGTCGACGATCGAGGAACGCATACAGGGTGTGGCCCTGAAGCCTCGGGAGGTCATCTACCTTCCGGGCAGCGGCGCGGCCACACAGCAGACGCAGCCGGAGCTGATCGGAGCCGCCCTCAGGCAGCTCCGTCTGCCCGACCTGCCGATGAAGGTGTACATCGCGACCGAGGTGCGGGCGCACGAAGCCTATCTGCGCTACTGCGTCGAGAACGGCATCGATTCGCTGGTGGAGAAGCCGGTCTTGGCTCCGCTGGTGGACGGCCAGTTCGCGCCGTCCCGGATCACCGAGGTGATGCAGGAGCTCATCGCTCAGGCCAGCCGCACAGGCGCCAAACACTCCGTGATGACGCTGAGCCGGTATCACCGCGTCTACAACGGGGAGCTGCTCCGCTCGCTCGAAGAGAGGGTGCGGGGCTGGCAAGCCCCCGTCACGTCCTTCCACCTGCGAGCCGCCGGCGGCGTGTGGAACCTCCAGCACGAGTACGAGTCGCGGGACGATCACCCCTACCAGTACGGCTACGGGATGGTGATGCACGGCGCCTACCACTACATCGATCTCGCCGTGCAGTGCCTGTCCCTCAACAAGCTCGTATTTCCCGACCGCCGCTTGAGGCTCGAAGTCAGCTCGTTCGGTGCCTTCCCGACCGACCAGCACCTCCGGATCCCGAATCCGGCCGCGAGCCGGTTCGAGGACGGCCACTCGCGCTGGCCGGACCCCGAGAGCCTGGCGCATTCCTTCGGCGAGACGGACATCACCGCCACGTTCCGCCTGGTCGACGTCGCGTCGGATCGGACACTGACCGTCGGAACGCTGTCCTTCGAGCAGACGACGCCGTCGATCCGCAGCTGGCAGAACCTCCCGGATGACGTCTACAACAAGAACGGGCGCACCTCCAGCGTCGACCTCGAAGCGCAGCTGTCGACCCTCTACTCCGCACACGTCCACTGCTACGACGTGCCCCGCGGGCAGAACGCAGACAAGATCGACGCCTTCGCTCGGCTTACCACCAGGGCGAACGCCTCCTTGCTACCGGAGGAGCGGTACACGACGGTCAGAATGTTCGACGGGTTGTTCCACAGCGACAGCAACAGGCAGCTCATGGAGAACTGGCTGCAGGGAACCGAAAACAAGAGCTCGCTCTCCGCACACCTGCTGCCGATGAAGGTCACCGAGGCTTTGGCGGCCTCTCTCCGCACACCCGGCCGGGCCGTCGAGATCGCCGAGTTCTAGGTGCCTGCCCTCGCTCGTCCCTCCAGCCCCAGGTGGTACCCCTTGCCCGTACAGCACTCGAAGGCGTCCCTTCACGCCTTCTACGCAGACGCGTTACGGAACGGCCGGAGCACCGGCGAGAAGCTGCGTGCACCCGTTCCGGCGCGATTCCTCACCCTGCTGAGTTCCCTCCCCGCTGATACTCCGCGTCGTGCTCTGGACCTCGGATACGGCGCCGGGGCGTACACCATCGCCCTGGCCGAGGCCGGGTTCACCGTTGTCGCGGTGGATCAGGCCCCGGCCGAGCCGCTGCTTCAGCGGCTCTCGGAGTACGAGGACCTAGCCGAGCAGGTCACGGTGGTGGAGTCCTCCATCGAGCAGTACTCCATCCAGGAGGACTTCGGCGTGCTCGTCGCCAAGGACGTTCTCCACTACCTGTCACAGCACGACGTCGAAGCTCTGCTCACCCAGGCTGTGCAGAGTTCCCGCTCGGTCAACCTGCACTATCTGGAGGTCTTCACCGAGATCTGCCGGATAGACGCCCACGGCGTTGAGATCCACATAGAGGGCGAGGCCCAGTACGCGCGGGAGTCGTTCAGCCGCGCGCTGGAGCGGATCTACGAGGGCTGGGACATCACAGTGAGGTGGGACGACCACACCGAGCAGGACACGCGCTCACGGCGCACCTATTTCAAAGCGGCTCGCGCGACCGTCATAGCGGCGCGCAGGTGCCCGGCTCCCGTCGGCACTGAGGCCAAGAGCGGAAGGGAGACAGCGTGACCATCGCGGATTCTGGAGGCATCAGCTTCGTAGTCCCCTGCCACAACGCGGGTGACTATCTCATCGAGGCCGTGAAGTCCGTCGTCGAGCAGCCGCTTCGGCGGCCGCACGAGGTAGTGATCGTGGACGACGGGTCGGATGACGACACGACCCTCAAGGCCATCGACACCTGCGCCGACCTGCCCGGCGTACGCATCGTCCGGCTCGAACAGCGCCAAGGGCACCACGTGGCCAGGAACGCCGGCGTGGCAGCCGCGCGGATGGAGTACGTGATGCAGGTGGACGCCGACGACCGGCTGGCCACCGACCCGCATCTCCTCAGGGAAGGGTCCTACCCGGACAGGGCGGTGGAGGTCCTCGAGTCCGATGCCGATACGGCCTTCGTGCACACGATGTCGTGGATGATCGGTGCCTTCGAGGGGTTCACCATCTCCTCGTACCCGTGCCGCGAGGATCTGGTGGCGCGCAAGCACCACGTTCCGACGTCGATAGTCTGCCGGCGGGCCGACGCTCTCGAATGCGGGCTGTACGACCCGAAGGTGCTCAAGTGGGGTGACTGGGCTTTCGCGGTCAATCTGCTGGCCAGTCGGTACAGGCGAGGGGCAGGCAACAACATCCACTGCGTCGCCGGTCCCTTCTACGAGTACCGAGTGCACTCTCGGTGCGGTCGAGTCTCCGATGCGGAGATCTCGGAGCTCGACATGACTCTCCTCGTCGTCGAAAAGAACCTGGACTTTTTCCAGGACCGACTGAACCGGAGAGACGGGGCTGCCGAGATCGCCCTCGACCTGCTGGCTCAGAAGCCGACGCGCCTCGACGACCTCCTGCACATGGCGAAGTTCGACCTTCACCAGGCCCAGATCGTCGCTGAGCAACGCGAGTTCTCTCTGTCGAGTCCGTACGAGACGCTGCGCATTCCGTAGGCTTCACCGCCGAGAGGCCGAGTCAGCGGGTGTCGGAGGCCGAAAACCCGAAGGGGGCCCAGACCACGTGGTCTGGGCCCCCTCGGCCTGCGTCCAGCCTTCGCCGGTCGGCGGCTCCTCGTCGCGCAGAGCGCCGACGATCGCGGAGCGCGCCTCGAAGCGGTCCAGGCCCTGAACGGGGTGGTGGACGATGGTGGTGCCGCGCTCGTCGAGGACCTCGATGGATTCGAGGTTGTGGCACTGGCCAACGGCGAAGTAGTTCGGGTCGTGCGCGGGGGTCTCGCCGGCGGACCCCGGAAATAGCAAAAGCCCCAGGTCACGGCGAGTGAGTCCTGGGGCTTCTACAGAGCCGCCTTCGGGATTCGAACCCGAGACCTACGCATTACGAGTGCGTTGCTCTGGCCAACTGAGCTAAGGCGGCACCGCTGGAAAGACAAGAATTTCCTTGGAGGGAGGCTCTCATCAGCAGCGGCGCCAAGTCTACAGGGTTAAACCGGGTGCCCCGAACCGGGTCGGCGGGGCGGGGGCGGACGGGGTCAGCAGCGCTTCCCGTCCTTCGGGGGGACGCCCTGGAGGAGGTAGCGGTTGATCGCCGTGTCGATGCACTCGCTGCCCCGGCCGTACGCCGTGTGGCCGTCGCCGTCGTACGTCAGGAGGGTGCCCGAGTCGAGCTGGCCGGCCAGGGCCTGGGCCCACTTGTACGGGGTCGCGGGGTCGCGGGTCGTGCCGACCACCACGATGGGCGCGGCCCCCTTCGCGGGCAGCGCCTTCGCCTCGCCCGTGGCTTTCACCGGCCAGTACGCGCAGTTCAGCGAAGCCCAGGCCAGGCCCGCCCCGAACACGGGCGAGGCCTTCTCGAAGGAGGGGAGCGCGGCGTCGACGGCGTCCGGACCGGCGAAGGCGGCCGGCTGGTCGAGGCAGTTCACGGCGGCGTTCGCGAACATCAGGTTCGCGTACGTCCCGTCGGCCTCCCGCTCGTAGTAGCTGTCGGCGAGGGCCAGCAGCGCGGCGCCGTCGCCGTTCATGGCGTCGGTGAGGGCCTCGCGCAGTTGCGGCCAGGCGCTCTCGTCGTACAGGGCCGCGATCACTCCGGTCGTCGCGAGGGACTCGCCCAGCGGGCGGGAGGTGTCGCCGGTCGGGACGGGCTGGGCGTCGACCTTCCGGAAGAACTCCTTCAGGCGCTGCGCCACCGCGTCCGGATCGCCCTGGCCCAGCGGGCACCCGGCCTGCTTCGCGCAGTCCTTGGCGAAGGACCGGAAGGCGGTCTCGAAGCCGGCGGTCTGGTCCCGGTTGAGGTCGAGCGCGGGCCGGGAGGGGTCCATCGCGCCGTCCAGCACCAGCCGGCCGACCCGGTCCGGGAACAGGTCCGCGTACGTCGCACCGAGGAACGTGCCGTACGAGGCCCCCACGTAGTTCAGCTTCTGGTCGCCCAGCACCCCGCGCAGCAGGTCCATGTCGCGGGCGGCGTCGACGGTGGAGACGTGCGGCAGGATCCGCTGCGAGCGGGTCTGGCAGCCCGCGGCGAACTCCTTGAACGCGGCCACCAGCCGGGCCCGCTCCGCCTTGTCGTCGGGCGTCTGGTCCACCTGGGTGAACTTGTCCATCTGCGGGCCGGTCAGGCACTCGACGGGGCTGCTGCGGTCCACCCCGCGCGGGTCGAAGGAGACCATGTCGTACTGGGCGCGCACGGCGGCCGGGTACCCGATGCCCGCGTACGCCTGGAGGTAGCCGATGCCGGAGCCGCCCGGTCCGCCCGGGTTGACCACCAGGGAGCCCAGCCGCTTGCCGGGCCCGGTGGCTGCGCGGCGGGCGACGGCGAGGTCGATGTCCTGGCCGGAGCCGGGGTTCCCGTAGTCCAGCGGCGCCTTCATCGTGGAGCACTGGAAGCCGGGCACGCCGCACTCCCGCCAGCTCAGCTTCTGCTCGTAGTACGGGCGCAGCCCGGCGGGGACCGAGGACGGCCCCGACGAGGCCGCCATCCCCGAACCACCGGAAGTGCACCCGGAGAGCAGCAGCCCGGCGGCTGCGATCACGGTCCCGGTGGTACGCAGCAGGCGCCTGGTGTCCATGCCAGGAGCCTACGGCCCGGGCCGCTCCCCCGTCGGGTCGTGCCGATCCGGGCAGCCGACGGCCGACCGGGGAGAGGCCGTCGCCCGCCCGGAGCGGCCCGTCCCGCGCAGGGCGCGCCGGATCGCTCGTACGGGTGAACCCCCGAGGTGGGCCGGACCGCGACGCGGGCCGTACGGACCGTCCGGACGGCCGTACCCGGCCCGTGAGCGGCGGCCCGCCTCGTGCGCGGCCCGGCGTCAGCCCGCGCGCAGCGCCATCGTCATGGCCTCGACGGCGAGCAGCGGCGCCACGTTCCGGTCGAGGGCGGTCCGGCAGGCGATGATCGCCTCGATGCGGCGCAAGGTGCGCTCGGGTCCCGAGGCGCGGGCGATCCGGTCGAGGTCCGGCCGTATCTCCTCGTTCGCGATGGC
Source organism: Streptomyces sp. NPDC044704 (assembly GCF_056433525.1). NCBI lineage: Bacteria > Bacillati > Actinomycetota > Actinomycetes > Kitasatosporales > Streptomycetaceae > Streptomyces > Streptomyces sp. NPDC044704. The sequence goes on along the minus strand of NZ_JBWKGY010000005.1, from coordinate 545,869 downwards.
CAGGCCGGAGCCGAGCTGGAGGGCCAGCACGTCCCGGTAGAAGCCGGTGAGGTCGGTCAGCGCCAGGTCGAGGCTGTCGCGCTGGGTACGCGTGCGGCGGCGCTTCTGCCGGTCCTCGAGTTCCTTCATCACGCCCGCGGTGCCCCGCGGCATCCGGCTGCCCGCTCCGGCGCCGGCGCCGAGCGCCGCCCTCAGCTCCTCGGTCTCCTTGCCGTCGACCTCCTCCGCGACCTGCTTGGCGTCTTCGGCGGCGGCGTCGACGAGTTCCTGCGCGGCCTTGAGGCAGCCGCCCACGTCGTCCACGCGCAGCGGGAGCCTGAGCACGGCGGTGCGCCGGGTACGTGCGGCCTCGTCGGTGGCGAGCCGCCGGGCCCGCCCGATGTGGCCCTGGGTGGCGCGGGCGGCGGCTTCGGCGGCCGCGGGCTCGACGCCGTCGCGCCGCACCAGGAGGTCGGCCACCGCCGCCACGGACGGGGTGCGGAGCGTCAGGTGCCGGCAGCGGGACCGGATGGTGGGCAGCACGTCCTCCAGGGAGGGCGCGCACAGCAGCCACACCGTGCGCGGAGCGGGCTCCTCCACGGCCTTGAGCAGGACGTTCCCGGCGCCCTCGGTGAGCCGGTCCGCGTCTTCCAGGACGATGACCTGCCAGCGTCCGACGGCCGGCGAGAGCTGCGCCCGGCGGACGAGGTCGCGGGTTTCCTTCACGCCGATGGACAGCAGGTCGGTGCGCACGATCTCCACGTCGGCGTGCGTACCGATCATGGTGGTGTGGCAGCCGTCGCAGAACCCGCAGCCGGGTTCACCGCCGAGGGCCCGGTCGGGGCTGACGCACTGGAGCGCGGCGGCGAAGGCGCGGGCCGCCGTCGCCCGTCCGGACCCGGGAGGGCCGGTGAACAGCCAGGCGTGCGTCATCTTGGACGTGGGCGGTACGGGGGTGCCGGCCGAGGTGGCGGTGACCAGGGCGTCGGCGTCCCGGGCCGCGGCGGCCAGCTGCGCCTGCACGCGTTCCTGTCCCACCAGGTCGTCCCATACGGGCATCCCGCCCACCACCCTTCCCAGTCCGTCGTTGCGCGGGGTCCCTGCGACCCCTTCGGCCCGAGCACCCGATTCCGAGCGCCTGCTTCCGAGCACCCGCTTCCAGGCGCCCAATTCCGGGCACGCGGTCCGAGCTCTCGCTCAGGGTGCCTGCCGGCCCCGCGCGCGCCGTTCCCATTGTGGCGCGCGCCACCGACAATCCCGGCCGCCCCCGGTCAGCGCCGACGGCGCCGGCCGGCCTCGTCTTCGCCCTCGTCGTCCCGGTGCGGCCCGAGCAGCTCGTCCGCCAGGGTCGGCAGATCGTCCATCGGGGTCGCCTCGGCCCAGTCGGAAGGCTCCCGGCGCGGCCGCCCGTCGTCCCCGACGACCGGGAGCTCGCGCGTCACGTCGTTCCCGGCGTCGCGGAAGATGCCGGGCGGGACCCGGTCGGCCGGGTTCTCCGGCGTCCGGCGGGCCGTCGGCCGCGAGGCGGAGCCGGTCCGGCCCGCGGAAGCCTCCGGCGGCGCGGACGGGGTCCGCCGGGCCGGCGCCCCCTGAGCCTGCGCGGCACCGGAACGCCCGGACCCACCGGACGCACCCGTGTCACCGGAATCGCCCGGGCCGTCGGGCCGTACGGCCGGCAGCACCGCCGTCTCGTCCGAGGCTCCGGCCGCGCCCTGCCGCCGCTCCGGGTCGATCTTCGGCACGGGGACCGTCTGGGTCACGTCGTCCGGCCGGACCATCCGCCGGACCACCGGGGTCTCGACGGTGACCGCCTCGTCCGGCAGCGGCTCCTTGCGCATGCCGACCTTGCGCGCGGGCGCGGACGGCCCTGCGGGTTCGGAAGAAGCAGGAGCAGCAGGAACAGAAGGAGCTGCGGGAGCCGCAGGAGCCGCGGGCGCAGCAGGAGCCGCCTGGGCAGCCGAAGCGGCCGCCGCCGCGGCGGCGGCCGAAGCCTCCGCCAGCCGGCGCGCCTCCTCCGCCCTCAGCAGGGCCTCCTCGGCGCGCCGCTGCTTCTCCAGCCGCCGCTCCTCGGCCTCGGCCCGCAGCCGGACCTCCTCCGCTTCCTGCAGCCGCATCCGCTCCAGCTCGGCGGCGCGGGCCTTCGCCTCGGCCTCGGCGCGCAGCCGTTCGGCCTCGGCCCGGGCCCGGGCCTCCTCCTCGGCGCGCAGCCGCTCCTCCTCCGCCTTGCGGGCGGCCTCCTGCTCGGCCCTGATCCGGGCCTCTTCGGCCTCGCGGGCCAGCCGGGCTTCCTCCTCGGCCTTCAGCCGGGCCTCCTCCGCCTTGCGGGCGGCCTCGGCCTCGGCCTTGCGCCGGGCTTCCTCCTCCGCGAGCCGGCGGGCCTCGATCTGCGCCGCCACCTCGGCCTCGGACAGCGGGAGCATCCGGTCCAGGCGGTGCCGTACGACGGTGGTCACCGAGCCCGGGTCCTGTCCCGCGTCGACAACCAGGTAGCGCCCGGGGTCGGCCGCGGCGAGCGTCAGGAATCCGGCGCGTACCCGCTGGTGGAACTCGGCCGGCTCCGACTCCAGCCGGTCGGGCGCCTCGGTGAAGCGCTCCCGCGCCGTCTCCGGCGACACGTCGAGCAGCACGGTCAGGTTCGGGACGAGTCCGCCCGTGGCCCAGCGGGAGATGCGGGCGATCTCGGTCGGGGCGAGGTCGCGGCCGGCGCCCTGGTAGGCCACGGAGGAGTCGATGTAGCGGTCGGAGATGACGATCGCACCGCGCTCCAGTGCGGGCCGGACCACGGTGTCGACGTGCTCCGCGCGGTCGGCGGCGTACATCAGCGCCTCGGCGCGGTTCGACAGTCCGGCGGAGGACACGTCGAGCAGGATCGAGCGGAGCCGCTTGCCCACCGGCGTGGCTCCGGGCTCCCGGGTCACGACGACCTCGTGGCCCTTGCCCCGTATCCAGTCGGCGAGGGCCTCCGCCTGGGTGGACTTGCCGGCCCCGTCCCCGCCTTCGAGGGCGATGAAGAACCCGGTGGTGGAGGGGGCCTGTACCGGGTCCCCGCCGCGCAGCGCCTCGCGCAGGTCGCGGCGCAGCGGTACGCCGCCGCGGTCGTCGGCCTTGGCGAGGACCACCACGGCGACGGGCAGCAGGAGCGCGCCGACCAGCATCAGGGTGAAGGCGGCGCCGCCGTGCGAGAACACGAGCTCGCTGCCGACCAGCCGGTGCGGGCCGATGGCGGCGGCGAGCAGCGGGGCCGCGACCGCGCCGAGGGCGACCGCCACCCGGACCACGGCCTGGAGGTGCTCGGTGACCCGGGCCCGGCGGAACTCCTCGGTCTCCTGGTCGATCAGGGTGTGGCCGGTGTTGGCGGCCACCCCCGCGGCGGTCCCGGCGAGCAGGGCCAGGAACAGCACGGTGGCCGTGTCGGGGACGAGTCCGGCCAGCAGCAGCGCGAGCCCGGTCACGCCGGTGGCGAGGGCGAGCAGTCGGCGCCGGGACAGGGTAGGCAGCACCTTGCCGGCCTGGGTGGCGCGGATCCCGAGGCCGGTGCCGCCGACGAGGGCGAGCACCAGCAGGGCGTAGGTGGCCGGGCCGCCGCCGAGGTCGAAGGCCTGGAGTACGGCGACGGAGGCGGCGGAGGCGATCGCTCCGGCGACGGCCGCGCAGGTCAGGACGAACAGCGGGATCGCTCCCGTACGCCCCTTCTCGGGCCGGTCGCCCGCCTTGGGGGCCCGCAGGCCCTCCAGCGGGGAGCGCGGCCGCGGGGTCTTGGTGGCGGGCAGGGCCAGCGGCAGCAGGAGCGAGACGGACGCGGCGAAGAGACCTGCGGCCACGTACGAGCCGAGGGCGGCCTGGTTGGCCGCGAACCAGTCCACGCCCAGCCCCAGCGCCCGCCCGACGAGGGTGGCGGCGAGCAGCGCCCCGGCCGCGACGGGCAGCGCCGCGAAGGCGGTGCGCAGCGTCAGCCGCCGCAGGGCGTCGAGGTGGTCCGGGAGCGGGCGTACGGTCGCCCCCTCGGGCGGCGGCTCCGGCAGCAGCGCGGGCGCGGCGCTCTCCTTGGCCAGGGTCCACACCCGCTCGGCGGCGCCGGAGACGAAGACGGTGGCGAGCAGCGCGGTCGTGGCCTGCCCGGGGATCCAGTCGAGCCAGAGCGGGGCGACGACGAACAGGCCGATGCGCAGCCCGTCGGCTCCGACCATGGTCCAGCGCCGGTCCAGCTTGCCTCCGGGGGCGGTGAGCTTGGCCAGCGGGCCGAGCAGCACCGCGCCGAACAGCACGGTGGCGAGGATCCGCACGCCGAAGACGGCGGCGACCGCGAAGGCCGCGCCCCGGTAGCCGTTGCCGAAGAGTTCTCCGGGGCCGGCGGAGACGGCCGCCTGGAGCGTCAGCAGCACCAGGACGAGCAGGGCGAGGGCGTCGCCGATGCCGCTCACCAGCTGCGCGCTCCACAGCCGGCGCAGTCTGGGGGTGCGCAGCAGGGCGCGCACCGCTCGCTCGCGGGAATCCGCGGCCAGGGCTTCGTCGTAGGCGGGGTTCTCGGAGGCGGTCACGACCGTTGGCTGCTCGGCTCGCGTCATCCGCCCAGCCTATCCGCTGTGCCTGGCCGGTGCGGTGGGCTGTGGACAGGGCCCGGTGTGACCCCGCACCCACTCGGGGCGCGCCCCCGGTGCGGGACGCCCGAGGGCCCCGCGCGGATCGCGCGGGGCCCTCGTGAGAGCGAAGTGCCGGAGTCCCGGAGTCCGGATACCGGCGGCTACGCGTCCGCGGCCGGAACCGCCGCCGTCTTCTTGGCCGCCGTCTTCTTCGCGGCGGCCGTCTTGGTGGCGGTCGTGGTCTTCTTCGCGGCCGTCGTCTTCTTGGCGGCGGCGGTCTTGGTGGCCGTCGCCTTCTTCGCCGGAGCCTTCTTGGCCGGTGCCTTCTTCGCGGGCGCCTTCTTCGCGGTCTTCTTCGCCGGACCCTTGGCCCGCTTCTCCGCGAGGAGCTCGTAGCCCCGCTCGGGGGTGATCGTCTCGACGTCGTCGTCCCGGCGCAGGGTCGCGTTCGTCTCGCCGTCCGTCACGTACGGGCCGAAGCGGCCGTCCTTGACGACGACGGGCTTCTCGCTGACCGGGTCGGTGCCCAGTTCCTTCAGCGGCGGCTTGGCCGCGGCCCGGCCGCGCTGCTTCGGCTGCGCGTAGATGGCGAGGGCTTCGTCGAGGGTGATCGAGAAGAGCTGGTCCTCGGTCTCCAGGGACCGCGAGTCCGTGCCCTTCTTCAGGTACGGGCCGTAGCGGCCGTTCTGGGCGGTGATCTCGACGCCCTCCGCGTCCACGCCCACCACGCGCGGCAGCGACATCAGCTTGAGGGCCTCGTCGAGGGTGACCGTGTCCAGGGACATCGACTTGAAGAGGGAGGCCGTCCGCGGCTTGACCGCGTTCTTGCCCGTCTTCGGCGTGCCCTCGGGAAGGATCTCGGTGACGTACGGCCCGTAGCGGCCGTCCTTCGCGACGATCTGGTTCCCGCTCACCGGGTCGGCGCCGAGTTCGAATTCACCGCTCGGCTTCGCGAACAGTTCCTGCGCGTACTCGACCGTCAGCTCGTCCGGAGCCATGTCGTCCGGTACGTCGGCCCGCTGGTGGCCTTCGGCGTCCTTCTCGCCGCGCTCCACGTACGGCCCGTAGCGGCCGACGCGCAGCACGATGTCGTCGCCGACGGGGAAGGAGGAGATCTCCCGGGCGTCGATCGCGCCCAGGTCCGTGACCAGCTCCTTCAGGCCGCCGAGGTGGTCGCCGTTGGCCGGGACGACCTGCGAGGCCTCTTCGGAGCCGAAGTAGAAGCGCTTGAGCCACGGCACGGACTGGGCCTCGCCCCGCGCGATGCGGTCGAGGTCGTCCTCCATCTTGGCGGTGAAGTCGTAGTCGACGAGCCGCCCGAAGTGCGTCTCCAGGAGGTTCACCACGGCGAACGAGAGGAAGGACGGCACGAGTGCCGTGCCCTTCTTGAAGACGTAGCCGCGGTCGAGGATCGTGCCGATGATCGACGCGTACGTCGACGGCCGGCCGATCTCCCGCTCTTCCAGCTCCTTGACCAGCGAGGCCTCGGTGTAGCGGGCCGGCGGCTTGGTCGAGTGGCCGTCGGCGGTGATCTCCTCGGCCGACAGCGCGTCGCCCTCGGCGACCTGCGGCAGCCGCTTCTCGCGGTCGTCGAGCTCGGCGTTCGGGTCGTCGGCGCCTTCGACGTAGGCCTTCATGAAGCCGTGGAAGGTGATCGTCTTGCCGGAGGCGCTGAACTCGGCGGCCCGGCCGTCCGACGCGGTGCCGCCGATCTTCACGGTCACCGAGTTGCCGGTCGCGTCCTTCATCTGGGAGGCGACGGTCCGCTTCCAGATCAGCTCGTACAGGCGGAACTGGTCGCCGGTCAGACCCGTCTCGGCCGGAGTGCGGAAACGATCACCCGAAGGCCGGATCGCCTCGTGCGCCTCCTGCGCGTTCTTGACCTTGCCGGCGTAGACGCGCGGCTTCTCCGGCAGGTAGTCGGCTCCGTAGAGCTGGGTGACCTGCGCGCGGGCCGCGGAGACGGCCGTGTCGGAGAGCGTCGTGGAGTCCGTACGCATGTAGGTGATGAAGCCGTTCTCGTACAGCTTCTGGGCCACCTGCATGGTCGCCTTCGCACCGAAGCCCAGCTTGCGCGAGGCCTCCTGCTGGAGGGTCGTCGTGCGGAAGGGGGCGTACGGGGAACGGCGGTACGGCTTGGAGTCGACCGACTTCACGGCGAACGAGGTCTGCTCCAGCGCGGCGGCCAGCGCCCGCGCGTTCGCCTCGTCGAGGTGCAGCACCTCGCCCTTGAGCTGCCCGGTCGAGCCGAAGTCGCGGCCCTGCGCGATGCGCTTGCCGTCGACCGAGTTCAGCCGGGCGACCAGCGTGGAGGGGTCGGAGGCGTCACCGGCGCGGCCGGTGGAGAAGGTGCCGGTCAGGTCCCAGTACTCGGCGGAACGGAACGCGATGCGCTCGCGTTCCTTCTCGACGACCATGCGGGTGGCCACCGACTGGACGCGGCCCGCCGACAGCTTCGGCATGACCTTCTTCCACAGGACCGGCGAGACCTCGTAGCCGTAGAGGCGGTCGAGGATGCGGCGGGTCTCCTGGGCGTCGACCATGCGCTGGTTGAGCTCGCGCGGGTTGGCGACGGCGTCGCGGATCGCGTCCTTGGTGATCTCGTGGAAGACCATCCGGTGGACGGGGACCTTGGGCTTGAGGACCTCTTGCAGGTGCCACGCGATGGCTTCGCCCTCGCGGTCCTCATCGGTGGCGAGGAAGAGTTCGTCGGACTCGGCCAGCAGGTCCTTGAGCTTGCGGACCTGCGCCTTCTTGTCCGCATTGACGACGTAGATCGGCTGGAAGTCGTGCTCGACGTCCACGCCGAGCCGGCGGACCTCGCCGGTGTACTTGTCGGGAACCTCGGCCGCGCCGCTGGGGAGGTCGCGGATGTGCCCGACGCTCGCCTCGACGACGTATCCGGGGCCGAGGTAGCCCTTGATCGTCTTCGCCTTGGCAGGGGACTCGACGATGACGAGTCGGCGGCCGCCCTTTGCGGTCTCGCTAGTCGGGGACAACTTGGCTCTTCTCTCCGGTCGGCACTCGGTCGCAGTACGGCGACGCTGCGGAGTGTGACGGTACAACCCGCCCCCGTGTCAAACGGCACAAGCCCGCAACGGCCACTCGAACGGTAACCCGACAAGTGCCGTTTCTGCCGCCCGGATGCCGCGCCGGACCCCTTCCGGTCACCGCCCAGGGTGGCCGGGGGGCCGTCTGGCCCCGCCTCCACACCCGCTTCGACGTCGGGTTTCACACCCGTACGGAGATCACCGGCGAGCCCGCCTCAGAAGCGCTGGAGGCACCAGAACCCGAGGGCCAGGGAGCCCGCGCCGGCCAGCAGCGCCAGCGGTACGGCCACGACGGGGCGCACGCCCTCAGCCACCGGCGCACGGTGCAGGGCGCGCGCCCCCGTCCAGACCAGCAGAGCGGCTCCGAACAGCAGGAACACGGCTGCCGCGAAGATCGCCGGACCGCGCTCCATGCCGTTCCCCTTTACCCCTGGGCCGCTCCGGGATCCCCCCGGATCCCGCTGCCGGGGAGCCTGCCAGCCGCGGGGGTACGACGGGCGAACCCCGGGTTACATCACGGGTACGGAAGCACTTCCGGGGCCGGGCGGTCCGGGCGGCCAGAGCGGCACTAGGAGACGGTCCCGCCCGGTACGGGCTCCAGGAAACCCTGCTCGACCAGCATCCGGATCGCCTCCGGGGTCCGGTCCCGCAGGACGACCGGATCCTCTTCCATCAGCCGGGCGATCGCGTCGAGGATCCGGCCCGCGCTGAGTGAGCCGTCACACACTCCCGCGAAGCCCGCCCCGACCGTGTCGACCTTGGTCGCCCGCCGCATGCCGCGGTTCTGCCGGAGCACCACGTGCTCCGGGTCCTCCGCCCCGGGCGCGCCGACCTGCTCCTGGACGACCTCGGCGGTCAGCCGGAAGTACCCGGTCAGCAGGGCCGCGTCATCGTGTTCGCGCAGGTAGTCCTGCCGGGCGAAGTGGGCCAGCACGGTCTCGCCGAGCGGCTGCTCCACCGAGTGCGGCCACTCCTCGACCACGATCGAGGGCTCCGCGGCGTCGGTGCGGCGCAGGGTGATCCAGCCGAAGCCGACGGCCTTGGTCTTGCGGGCCTCGAACTCGTCCAGCCAGTCCTCGTACCGCCGGGTGTACTCGGCCGGGTCGGTGCGGTGGTCGCCCGCGTCGCGCAGCCACAGCTCCGCGTACTGCGTCACGTCCTGCACGTCACGCTGCACGATCCAGGCGTCGCAGCCGCGCGGCACCCAGGAACGGAGCCGGTCGTGCCAGTCCTCGCCGTCCACGTGCTGCCAGTTGCCGAGGAACTGGGCGTACCCGCCCGGGTTGAGGTGCGCGCCGGCCTGCTGGACCAGCATCCGGCACAGGTCGTCGCCGCCCATGCCGCCGTCGCGGTAGGTGAGCCGGGCGCCGGGGGAGATCACGAAGGGGGGATTCGACACGATCAGGTCGTACGTGGCGTCCCCGACGGGCTCGAACAGCGACCCGGCGAGCAGCTCCGCCTCCGGCGCCCCCGAGAGCGCCAGCGTCAACCGGGTGAATTCCAGGGCGCGCGGGTTGACGTCGGTGGCGGTGACCCGGGTCGCGTGCTGGGCGGCGTGCAGGGCCTGGATCCCGGATCCGGTGCCGAGGTCGAGGGCCGAACCGACGGGGATGCGGACGGTGATGCCGGCCAGGGTGGTGGACGCCCCGCCGACGCCGAGGACCACGGCCTCCTCCCGCTTGCCGATCCCGCCGGCCCCGCCGACGGCGCAGCCGAGGTCCGAGACGATGAACCAGTCCTCGCCCTCCGGACCGCCGTACGGGCGTACGTCGACGGTGGCGTGCACCGTGTCCTCGCCGTCGGCGGCATCCTCCCGGCGGAGCCAGCCGCCGGCGAGGGCGGCCTCGACGGGCAGCGCGGCGGCCGCGTGCGCGTGGGGCACGGGCTCCTGGAGGAGGAAGAGCCGGACCAGGCTCGCGAGGGGCGTGTCACCGGCGCTGCGGGTGGCCCGCAGGGCGGGGACCGTCTCACTGCGGGCCAGCGCCGCGTAGGCGGGGGCTCCGAGCAGGTCGAGCAGCCCGTCGGCGGTGAAGCCGGCGGCGAGCAGGGAGGCGCGGAGTTCGGCGGCGCAGTCGGGCGAGGGAAGGCTGGTGGTACTCACGCGTCCATTGTGGCCGCTGGGACCGGCAAACCGAACGACCCGCTACGCGCGGCAGGGCGACCGGGTCCGCGGGGGAAATCCGGCCGCCCTGGGCGGCGTACGACCCGCCGGGGGCGGCGGGTGGCGGCGTACGGCCCGCCGGGGACGGCGGGCGGTCGCACTCAGCCGTTGGCGGGCGTGCTGACCTGGCAGCCCTTCTGGCTGTAGATCACCTTGAGGCCGGTGGACTCGAGCTTCTGCTTGCTCGCCGTCTCGTTCGCCGCGACCTCCGTGAGGCCTCCGGCCACCTGCTGGAGGCCCTCAGCGAACTTGCTCTGGTCCTTGGCGTCCAGCGCGTCGATCTTCGTCTTGAGGTCGATGTAGCTCTTGGAGATCTGGTCGTAGCTCTTCACCACAGCGTCCTGGGACGCCTTGCCGTCCGTGACGGGCGCCTCGCCCGCGGCGGTCAGGGCGCCGCCCATGGACTTGTACGCGTCGGACAGCGTCTGGAACGCGGCCGAGTCGGTCTTCTGGACCTCTTCGGGCTTGTTGCTCTGGGTCGCGACCCGCTTCAGCTCGTCGTTCGTGGTCTTGATCTTGGTGAGCTCGGGCTCCCACTTGTCGCAGACCTTCTTGGCCCAGGCATCGGCCTTCGCCTTGCCGTCGTCGCCGTCTCCGCCGCAGCCGGACAGGACGAGCATCAGTACCGCACCGCCGGACACCGCGGCCGCAAACTTCTTGTTCACCGGATTGGTCCCTTCGAAGGCTCTCGGCCCGGAAGATACACGGCCGCCCTCAGGGGACGCACAAAGGCGGACAGACGACGCGTCAGTACGCGCCGCCCGTCCGCCGTTCGGGCGCATCTTCGAGCCGGTCGGCCCAAGGGGTCAGGACCCCTGAGCGTCCGGCGTCCGCGGCGTCAGGAAACCACCGCCGGGCCGGGTGACTGTGCCACCCGCTCGGCGGCGCCCTCGCCGTCGCCCTCGTCCCCGACCGCGATGCCGCGGCGCTTGGAGACGTACACCGCGCCGACGATGACGCCGATGGCGAGGACCGAGACGACGGCCCGCACGGTCGCGCTGGTGTCCTCGCCGTAGCTGAACTGCACGACGGCGGGTGCGATCAGCAGCGCCACCAGGTTCATGACCTTGAGCAGCGGGTTGATCGCGGGGCCCGCGGTGTCCTTGAACGGGTCACCGACGGTGTCTCCGATGACGACCGCGGCGTGGGCCTCGCTGCCCTTGCCGCCGTGGTGGCCGTCCTCGACGAGCTTCTTCGCGTTGTCCCACGCACCACCGGAGTTGGCGAGGAACACCGCCATCAGCGTGCCGGTGCCGATGGCCCCCGCGAGGAAGGAGCCGAGCGCGCCGACGCCGAGGGAGAAGCCCACCGCGATCGGGGTGAGGACGGCGAGCAGGCCGGGCGTGGCGAGCTCGCGCAGGGCGTCCTTGGTGCAGATGTCCACGACGCGGCCGTACTCGGGCTTCTCGGTGTAGTCCATGATCCCGGGGTGCTCGCGGAACTGGCGGCGCACCTCGTAGACGACGGCTCCGGCCGACCGGGACACGGCGTTGATGGCCAGGCCCGAGAACAGGAACACGACGGCCGCGCCCAGGATCAGGCCGACCAGGTTGTTGGGCTGGGCGATGTCGAGGCTGAGGTTCATCTCCCCGGCCTTGGCCCCGACCTCCTTCACCGCTCCGGCGATCGCGTCGTTGTACGAGCCGAAGAGCGCGGCCGCGGCCAGGACGGCGGTCGCGATGGCGATGCCCTTGGTGATCGCCTTGGTGGTGTTGCCGACCGCGTCCAGGTCGGTGAGCACCTGGGCGCCCGCGCCCTCGACGTCGCCGGACATCTCCGCGATGCCCTGTGCGTTGTCCGACACCGGGCCGAAGGTGTCCATCGCGACGATGACGCCGACGGTGGTGAGCAGTCCGGTGCCGGCGAGGGCCACGGCGAAGAGCGCCAGCATGATCGACGTACCGCCGAGCAGGAAGGCTCCGTAGACCCCGAGGCCGATGAGGAGTGCCGTGTACACGGCGGATTCCAGGCCGACGGAGATGCCGGCGAGGACGACGGTGGCCGCGCCGGTCAGGGAGGACTTTCCGATGTCCCGGACGGGACGGCGGTTGGTCTCGGTGAAGTAGCCGGTCAGCTGCTGGATCAGGGCGGCGAGCACGATGCCGATCGCGACGGCGACGATCGCCAGCACCCGCGGGTCGCCGGGGTGGTTCGCGATGGCCGCGTCCTCGACGCCGACGAGCTCCTTGTACGTGGCCGGCAGGTACGCGTAGACGGCGATCGCGACGAGCACCAGCGAGATCACGGCGGAGATGAAGAAACCGCGGTTGATGGCGGTCATGCCGCTGCGGTCGGAGCGGCGCGGAGCGACCGCGAAGATTCCGATCATGGCGGTGATGACACCGATGGCGGGCACGATCAGCGGGAAGGCGAGGCCGAGGTCGCCGAACGCCGCCTTGCCGAGGATGAGCGCGGCCACGAGGGTGACGGCGTACGACTCGAAAAGGTCGGCGGCCATCCCCGCGCAGTCGCCGACGTTGTCGCCCACGTTGTCGGCGATGGTCGCGGCATTGCGCGGATCGTCCTCCGGAATGCCCTGCTCGACCTTGCCGACCAGGTCGGCGCCGACGTCGGCGGCCTTGGTGAAGATGCCGCCGCCGACACGCATGAACATGGCGATCAGCGCGGCGCCGAGACCGAAGCCCTCCAGGACCTTGGGCGCGTCCGCGGCGTAGACCAGTACGACGCAGGAGGCGCCGAGCAGGCCGAGGCCGACGGTGAACATGCCGACCACGCCACCGGTGCGGAAGGCGATCTTCATCGCCTTGTGGGACACGTCGGTCAGGTCCTTGGCGGGTTCGCCCTCGGCGGGGGTGGCCTCGCGGGCGGCGGCGGCGACGCGGACGTTGGCCCGGACCGCCAGACGCATGCCGATGTAGCCGGTGGCGGCCGAGAACAGCGCGCCCACGAGGAAGAAGGCCGAGCGGCCCCCACGCTGCGACCAGTCGTCGGCGGGGAGCAGGAAGAGCAGGAAGAAGACGACCACGGCGAAGACGGCGAGGGTGCGCAACTGGCGTCCGAGGTAGGCGTTGGCGCCTTCCTGAACGGCTGCGGCGATCTTCTTCATGCTGTCGGTTCCCTCGTCGGCGGCGAGGACCTGGCGGACCAGGATCTGCGCGACGACGAGCGCGGCCAGTGCGACGACCGCGATGACGATCACGATGAGCCGATTGTCATCGGTGAGTACTGCGGCTGCCAGATCATGTGCGCGATCCGGCGCGATAGGGGTGAAGAGCCCCGTCATTCGTCCTCCTTGACGTGATGAGCTCAAGATGTGGACGGATTGTAGGGAGCGCGACCTGATCAAAACAGTGGGCGTGAAACGGAATTGGCCCGCACTTGCTCCTCAGCAATAGATCGCGTCACTCCATTACCCTCGAAAGAAGTAATGGGGCAAAGGCATTGACGGCTGATCAACGATCTAGAGCGTTTTTCCGAGAAATGCGAAAGGCCCTGCTCAGCAGGGCCTTGATAAAGATCGGAAGATACGACGCATGCGGTCGCGGACCGCGCGTCGAAGCGTGACGGGACACCCCGGGAACACGATCAGGACGCGACGCTCACGGCCGGCTACTGCCGCACCACACGGGCAGCCTGACGCTACGAAAGCGCCGGGCCCCCGGACACGGGCCAGCTCATGCGGATGGTGCCGCCCGCCTCGCCCGAGGTCACGGCGACGTCGTCGACGAGCCCGCTGATCACCGCGAGGCCCATCTCGTCCTCACCCTCGATGTCCGGGTCCAGGACGGCGGCGATGCCGGACACGGCCTCGCTGGAACCGCCGGCCGGTCCGGGCACCTCGTCACCGACCTCGATGGAGAACAGCTTCTCCTCCTCGGTCAGCACGACCCGGACGGGCGCGGTCAGTCCATTGCTGCGGTGCAGTCCGACGGCACGCGAACACGCTTCGCCCACGGCGAGGCGGACCTCGTCGAGTACGGCTTCCTCGACCCCCGCCCGGCGCGCCACGGCGGCCGCGACCAGGCGGGCCGTCCGGACGTGTTCGGGCTGGGCGCTGAAGCGCAGTTCAACGGTGGCCATGTGCGTCCCCCTCGGACTACGGGCGTGACTTGACAGGGGACCGGACCGCCCATGGCCCGGTACCCCCGCTCCTCGTCGGCGCCTGCGCCGTTTCCGGCGGCAGCCGCCAGGAGCCGTCAGTCGGTGGCGTTGACGGCGTCTTCCACCGTGGTGTGGATCGGGAACACCTTGGTCAGACCGGTGATGCGGAAGATCTTCAGGATGCGCTCCTGGTTGCAGACCAGACGCAGCGAGCCCTCGTGCGCACGAACGCGCTTGAGGCCTCCCACGAGCACACCGAGGCCGGTGGAGTCGAGGAAGTCCACTCGCTCCATGTCGACAACCAAGTGGTAGCTGCCGTCGTTCACCAACTCCACCAACTGCTCGCGCAGCTTGGGCGCGGTATACACATCAATCTCGCCACCGACCTCTACGACCGTGCGGTCGCCGACAGTGCGAGTCGACAGGGACAGGTCCACGGATCCTCCAGCACCTTGCTATCGAGCGGCGCCCCCCAGGGGCCTCCCCACCCGAAGGTAGGGGAGGGATCGGCTGCCGCGATGGCATTCAATCACTTACCGGCAGGCGCGCACGACGCCTTGGGACCATTGTCCCGCACGCCAGTGACACACTCGGTTCCAATGGCCAACACTCACCGCCCCGGGCGGCCCACGGCGCCCGCGGACGCACGACCCACCCCCGGCACGGTCCTGGACCGGCTGTCAGGGGGGCCTTCCCGGGCTGCGCGCATCACCCATACGGAGCACTTGCCCCCTCGGGCGGGTCGTCATGCGGTCTGGCCCGATCGCATCCGAACGGATGTCGTGGCGGCGATTTCGGCCGCCGGCATCGAACATCCGTGGGAACACCAGGCGACGGTCGCCGAGCACGCCCTGGACGGCCGGTCCGTCGTCGTCGCGACCGGCACCGCCTCGGGCAAGTCCCTGGCCTACCTCGCGCCCGTGCTCTCCGCCCTGGCGGACGGCGCCGGGGCGCCGAACGGGCGGGGTGCGACCGCCCTCTACCTCGCCCCGACCAAGGCTCTGGCCGCCGACCAGCGGCGCGCCGTGCGGGAACTGGCCGCGCCGCTCGGAAACGCCGTCCGGCCGGCCGTGTACGACGGCGACACGCCCTTCGAGGAGCGGGAGTGGGTGCGCCAGTACGCGAACTACGTGCTGACCAACCCCGACATGCTGCACCGGGGGATCCTGCCCGCCCACCCCCGCTGGTCTTCCTTCCTGAAGGCGCTGCGCTACGTCGTCATCGACGAGTGCCACACCTACCGCGGCGTCTTCGGCTCCCACGTCGCCCAGGTCCTGCGGCGGCTGCGGCGCCTGTGCGCCCGCTACGGCTCCGAGCCCGTCTTCCTCCTGGCGTCCGCCACCGCGAGCGATCCGGCGGAGGCCGCCTCCCGGCTGACCGGCCTGCCCGTCATCGAGGTCTCCGACGACGCCTCACCGCGCGGGGAGCTGGTCTTCGCCCTGTGGGAGCCGCCGCTGACCGACCTCAAGGGCGAGAAGGGCGCGCCGGTGCGCCGCACCGCCACCGCCGAGACCGCCGACCTGCTGACCGACCTGGTCGTGCAGGGGGTCCGCACGGTGGCCTTCGTCCGCTCCCGGCGCGGGGCCGAGCTGATCTCCGTGATCGCCCAGGAACGGCTCGCGGCGGTGGACCGGTCCCTGCCCCGGCGGGTCGCCGCCTACCGGGGCGGCTACCTGCCCGAGGAGCGCCGGGCCCTGGAGCGGGCCCTGCACTCCGGAGAGCTGCTGGGCCTGGCCGCGACCACCGCCCTGGAGCTGGGCGTGGACGTCTCCGGCCTGGACGCCGTACTGATCACCGGCTACCCCGGCACCCGGGCCTCCCTGTGGCAGCAGGCGGGCCGGGCCGGACGGTCCGGTCAGGGCGCCCTGGCCGTCCTCGTCGCCCGGGACGACCCGCTGGACACCTACCTGGTCCACCACCCCGAGGCGCTGTTCCGCCGGCCCGTGGAAGCCACGGTCCTGGACCCCGACAACCCGTACGTCCTCGCCCCGCACCTGTGCGCGGCGGCCGCGGAGCTGCCGCTGACCGAAGCGGACCTGGACCTCTTCGGCCCGGCGGCGAGCGGCCTCCTGCCCCAGCTGGAGGCGGCGAAGCTGCTGCGGCGCCGGGCAACGGCCTGGCACTGGACCCGCCGCGAGCGGGCCTCGGACCTGACCGACATCCGGGGCGGCGGGGGCCGCCCGGTGCAGATCGTCGAAGCCGCCACGGGGCGGCTGCTGGGCACGGTCGACGAGTCCGCCTCCCACACCGCCGTCCACGACGGGGCCGTCCACCTCCATCAGGGCCGCACCTACCTGGTCAAACACCTGGACCTGGAGGATTCGGTGGCCCTCGTCGAGGAGGCGAATCCGCCGTTCTCCACCACGGCCCGGGACACCACCTCCATCTCGATCCTGGAGACCGAGACCGAGATCCCGTGGGGCGCCGCCCGGCTCTGCTACGGCTCCGTGGAGGTCACCAACCAGGTCGTCTCCTACCTGCGCCGCAAGCTGATCACCGGCGAGGTGCTCGGCGAGGCCAAGCTGGACCTGCCGCCGCGCACCCTGCGCACGCGGGCCGTGTGGTGGACGGTCACCGAGGACCAGCTCGACGAGGCCCGGATCAACCCGGAGATCCTCGGCGGAGCCCTGCACGCCGCCGAGCACGCCTCCATCGGCCTGCTCCCGCTGTTCGCCACCTGCGACCGCTGGGACATCGGCGGCGTCTCCGTGCCGCTGCATCCCGACACGCTGCTGCCCACGGTGTTCGTCTACGACGGCCACCCCGGCGGCGCCGGATTCGCCGAGCGGGCCTTCCACACGGCACGGGCCTGGCTCACGGCCACCCGGGACGCCATCGCCGCCTGCGAGTGCGACGCGGGCTGCCCCTCCTGCATCCAGTCCCCCAAGTGCGGCAACGGCAACGACCCCCTGCACAAACGCGGCGCCGTCCGCCTGCTCACCCGCCTCCTCGCCACCCCGCCCGGTGCCGGGCCGGAGCCCGCACCCCCGCCCGCCGCAGCTGCACCCCCAGGGCCCGACCCGGCCGGCCCACCCACTCCCTGACACGGGTGGTGCGGGCCTCCAGCGCCCTGTCAGCGCCCCCGTGAGCCGCGACGACCCGGATGGACCGGGACAGTCGCCCAAACCCCGCAAATCGCCCCTCAGGACGCCCCTGGGGCCTGGAGGGGAGTCCCGAAGCAAACCGGGGCGAACCGTCCTCAAGTCGCCCGCGAAACGCCCCGACCATCCGCCGGAGACGAATCCGAATCCCCCCTTCCGTTTGGCTGAAAATCGCCTCTTCGACCTCACCGAACAGTTGAAATCAGGCCCCGAAAACCGCCCCGCACCGGTACGCCCGTCCGGGTCCCCTCACCCCGACCGACCCACGAACCCGACGACCAGACGGGTCAGACGGGTGAGACCGGTCGGGCAGGTCGGGCCGGTCGAGCAGGTCAGGCCGGTCAGGCCGGTCAGGCCGGTCAGGCCGGGGTAAGAGGCGGGCCGGCGCGGGAAGCCAGGGCCGGGGCGAAGGGACCCGCGCGGACCCGGGCCGTGATCTCTGCCACTTCCCCCTCGACCCGGCACGCGGTCACCTCCGCGCCCTGGGCCCGGGCGACCCGCGCCGCCGCCGCGCAGGCCGCCCCCGGGCCGTGGAACCAGGTCGCGGCCGCCGCGAGGGCGGCCAGGTCAGCCGACGCACCCGCCCGGTGACGGGCCGCGACCGCCTGTCCGAGGAGCAGCACGCCCCCGAACACGGCCCCCAGAACCGTGCCCACCACCGTCGCCCAGACCGTCGCGGAGCCCCGGTCCCGGCTCACGGCGGCGGCCCCACGCTGTCCTCGGCCAGGGCCACCGCCAGCGCCCCGAGCCGTACCGGCAGCCGGTCAGGCCCCGGCGCGGGGGCCGCGACCCTGACCCGCCAGAGGTCCCCCACCCGCTCCACTTCGACCTCCGCCCCCGGCGGGGCCGCCTCCCGGGCCGCGGCCTCCGCCACCCCCGCCGGCTCCGAGCGGGCCGCCGCCCGGGCCCCCGCCCGGGCGGCGTCCACGCACCGGATCTGGGCGGCCGCCGCCATCAGGGCCCACACGAGCAGGGCCGCGAACAAGACCAGCGCCGGGATCACCATCGCCGCTTCGGCCGTCACATATCCGCGGTCTCCGATTCCCGTCGGTTTTCGCTCAGAACGGCGCATCGAGCGCCTTCCCGATGGTCGACTGAAGTGCCGCCGAGACCACGTCACTCGTCACCACCTTGTACAGAACCGCGGCGAACGCACACGCCGCGATCGTGCCCATGGCGTATTCCGAAGTCGACATTCCCGCGTCGCTTCCGTGTCCGGCCAGCGCCTTACGCAGTCGGAACCAGATGATCCTCATGACAAACCTCCGGTGGGATTACGTTCTTGATGTGATTTCAGCTTGTGATTCCGCTGTTATTTCAGCTCCCGGCCAGCAGCCCCGAGGCCATTCCGATCACCACCGGGGCCACTCCGACCGCGAGGAACGCGGGGAGGAAGCAGAGCCCCACCGGGGCGGTGACGAGTACCGCCGCGCGCTGCGCCCTGGCGCCCGCCTGCCGCATGCGTTCCGCACGGAGGGCGGCGGCGATGCGGGAGACCGGCTCGGCGGCGGGGGCCCCGGTACGCGCGGCCCGCTCCAGGCACTCGGCCAGGCCCCGGGCACCCGGTATGCCCGCCAACCTCCCCCACGCCGACCCCGGTTCGCCGCCCAGGCGCAGCTCCGCCCCGGCCATCGCCAGGCGCTCCCCCACGGGGCCGCCCAGCGACTCGCCCACCACCTCGGCGGCCTCGACCGGCCCGGCCCCCGCCGCCAGACACGCGGCCAGCAGATCGGCGGCGAACGGCAACTGCCGTTCCGCTTCCCGGGGATCGACCCCGGCCTGCTGCCGGCCGGCCCTGAGCAGCAGGCGCCTCGCCCCGAAGGCCGCCGCGCACCCCACCAGGAGCCCTGCCGGGCCACCGATCAGGAGCCAGCCCGCCAGCAGTGCGCCGACCGGCCCGGCCCAGGCCGTAACGGCGGCCCGGCTCCCGGGTTTCCACAGCGAGCGGCGCCGCCCGGGCTCCGCCCGGAACAGGCCCGCGATCCTGCGGCGCGCCGCCCTTCGCCCGAGCCCGGACCAGAGCGCGGAGGCAGCGCACCACACCAGCGCCGCGAGGCAGCACGCCATCCCCAGCCTGTGGACCACCGATCCGCCCATCACCGCTCCCCCGCCCGCACGATCCGCCGGCACCACAGCAGCCCGAGCGCCTCCAGCACCCCGCCCGCCACCAGGCAGCCCCAGCCCATCGGGGAGTGGAGCAGCACGCGCAGGGGATCCGCGCCGAGCCCGGTACCGATCAGCAGTCCCACGAGCGGCAGCAGTGCGAGGACCACCGCCGTCGACCTGGCTCCGGCCAGCTGGGCCCGCAGCGACTCCTCCCGGTCCCGCTCGGCCCTCAACGCCCCTTCCAGCCGGTCCAGTCCGGCCGCGAGCCCCGCGCCGCCGTCCACCGAGACCCGCCAGCAGGCGGCCATGCCGGCCAGCCCTTCCGCACCCGGTTCCCGCGCGGCCTGACGCAGCGCACCGGGTACGTCCCCTCCGAACGCCGCGGCGGCCAGTACGCCCGCCTCCGCGGCACCCGGACCGCCGGGCCCCGCGACCGTGCGGCGCAGCGCCACGGTGAGGGCCTGCCCGGGCTGCGCCCCTGCCCGCAGTTCCCCCACCACGGCCCCGCACAGGGCCGTCACCTCGGCGGACCTGGCCACACGGGCCCGCTCACCTTCCCGGGCCCGGAGCCACCGCCGCAGCAGCGGCACGGACGCCGCCCCCAACAGCAGCGGGATCACCGATCCGCCCCACAGGGCGACCGCCACGGCGGCCGCCGGTCCGGCCCACTCCGGCCACCGCACGGCCCGCACCCGCACCGCGGCCGCCCACCGCAGTACGCGCGGCGGCCCTCCCGGTAAGACCGCTCCGCCTCCGGCGAGTACCAACCGGGCCCGTCGCTGCGCCTGATCGCCCCCGGCCAGTACCCAGGCGGCCGCTCCGGCGCACAGCAGCCCGGCGAACACCGGCACCGAGCCGACCGGCACGCCGCTCATCGGGCACCCCCCAACAGCGGTCCCAGCCGCGCCCAGCCCCGCTCCCGCTGGAAGCCGCGTGGCCCCCAGCGCAGGGCGGGTACGGTCACCACCAGCCCGGCCGGGTCCCGCTCCAGCACGTGGACCTCGGCGACGCGGCGGCGGCCGTTGCGGTCGCGGGCGAGGTGGACCACCAGGGTCAGGGCCGCCGCCAGCTGGCTGTGGAGGGCGGCCCGGTCGAGACCGGCGGCCGTCCCGAGCGCCTCCAGCCTGGCCGGGACGTGCGCGGCGGCATTGGCGTGCACGGTGCCGCAGCCGCCCGGGTGCCTCGCCTAGCACTGCATGGCGTTCGACTCACTAGGACTCGATGTGAGCCAACCCACCTGCGTCATATACGACCGACTGTCCCGCCTCTTCGCTGAGGAAGCACCCGACCACCGCATTGCCGCCTGTAAGGCCTACGCCGAACAGCGCGGGTGGAAGGTCGTACACGTCGCCACCGACACCAACGTCAGCGGCGCAACCCGACTGGAAGACCGCCCCGGTATGCGCGAAGTCCTGACCTGGCTTCCGCGCGCCGACTACGTGTTGGCCTCCAAGCTGGACCGGTATGCGCGAAGTGTTCTGGAGTTTCAGCGACTTCTCCGTGCTGCCGAATCGACCCGCACAACGATCATCACTGCCGATGGCGTGGTGTCGCCGGAAAATGCATCCATCATCATCAACGTTCTTGCCGCATTCGCTGAGTACGAGCGCGACATGATCAAGTCTCGTATCACGGACAGCAAGAAGCACTTCCGCTCTCGGGGTAACCACCTCGGCGGACTGGCCCCCTACGGATACGAAGTAAGCGGACCGATCAACAACAAGCGGTGGTCCATTGACGAATCAGCGGCGGGTATCCTCCGTGACTGCGCCGATAAGCTCATCAATCACGGCGGATCTCTCACGGGCCTTACACGGGACCTAAATGAACGCGGCATCCTGCCTCCAGCGGACCATGCACGACAGCGGGACGGACGAAAGCTGCGTAACCAGCGCTGGCACTCAAGCACATTGCGGGATGTTCTCTACACGCCCGCTATTCGTGGCTGGCTAGTTCAGGCCGTGCCCGGCGAAAAGCGCAGCGCTCTCACAAATCAGCCCGTGCTTGACCCTGAGGGCAAGCCCCTATCTGCGGGGCCGGAAATCCTCAGCGCTGAAACCTGGTCCGCCGTCCGCGCGATCATTGACGGCAAGTCGAAAGGGCGTGGTAGCGAGCGAACCGGTAAGGCGCTACTCCTTCATGTTGCGATCTGCTCAGAGTGCGACGGCCCCATGTACAGGCAACGCCGGGCCGTGAACGGAAAGGACTACAGCACCTATGTATGTCGCAACGGCGTAGGAAGGCGAGGCATCCACAAGCCGAACGTCGTTATTGCCCGGCATCTAGAAGAGCTGGTGACTGCTGACTACCTCAAGCGGTTTGGCAGCTTCGCACTCATGCGCTGGGCTGAACCCGACGGCAGCGCGGTACTGCAACACTCCGAAGTGACCGGCCGAATTGAGCGCCTTGCAGGGAACCTTGGCGAACTGGACCCGAACGGCCCTGGGGCGCGAATAGTAATCACTCAGATTGCCGCACTGGAAAAGCGGCAGATTGAACTAATGGCGGAAGCCGAACACGCCGAAGGTCGCTGGGTAGATGCCGGAGGCACCATTAACGAAGCGTGGAAGTCGCGCGACGAAGAAGGGCGACGGGGACTGCTCAGCGACCTCGGAGCACGGGTAATCATTCGCCCGGCAACTCCCGGAGCACCTAAGCGATTCGACCCCACACGGGTTGCGCCGAACTTTGATGGCCCTGCCTGGTGGCGCGAACTGGACCCGGCATCAGCACATTTGGCCGCCATCGCACTGGAAGAAGAGTTGACCCCCTAGCAGATACGCACTGAGAGCCCCCGCCGGTCAATCACTGGCGGGGGCTTTCTCCTGCCCTGCGCGGCCCTCTGCGCCTTCCCCGTGCTCTCACGCCCCTGGGAGCCGGCGGACCACTCGGGGGCGCTCAGGCGGTCTCGCAGGGCTTCACGTACAGGCTGCTGCCCACTCGGTTGGGGCGGCAATGGGTACGCACGTCCCTGCCGAGCTCTGACACCCGTGGACGAATCAGGGGCGTTCAGGCGAACAGGCGATCGACTCGCTAACTCCCCTATGAAGCCACCTACAGCGAGGAGAGACGCCGTGAGTGCTGACGAAGTTTTCACGCACATAATTTCCTGGGCATCCGAGAATTCGCACCGAGGCCGGCTGGCGCGTGCGTTCAAAACCAACATGGGCAACAGTGCCGAGCTACAGGCGCAGCGAATCGGGCTGCTGTCCATCTACATGATGCGGGAAGCGCAGAACGCGTAAGGGGCTAAAGCCGTCTGGTTTCGCGACCGGACGGCTTTTCCTTACCCTCATTTCGTCTCGTTCCGTCACAAGGTCGGGGACTTTCGTTCCTATTACGTCCCGCCGGATAGCCATTCCGTCCCATTACGCCGCGAGGATCTGCACCATGAATACAGAGCTTCTTGTAGCTCTACGTAACGCCGAGTCGGTTGCATGGGAAGCCCTGCTCAAGCCTTCGATAGACAGCGCAGAGAGGACACACCACACCATTGCGAGCGCCCTTCGAATTGCTGAGGGTCTAGCCACTGGCGCCCGCTGTGAAGCCCCTGGTTGCGCCAGCGCCATTGAGTACAGCGGGGTAGGGCGGCATCGGCGCTTCTGTTCTGACAAGTGCCGCAAGGCCGCTCACCGGGCTACTCGGCAGCGCTGAACAGCGAAGAGGGTTGGGCGAACACCCTTACTCCCTGTTGTTCTGTTTCTTTATTTTCTATCTGTACGTATTCAAACAAAGCTCTATAGAACCCTATGGCTTCTGAGAGACCCGTACACCTACACCAATTGGAGAACATCCCATGCTCATTGGCGACGGGTGGTCCACCTGTGAGCACTGTCAAGGGAAGCTGACCGGCCGACAGCGCAAGTTCTGCTCTGAAGCCTGCCGAGTCGCTGAGTGGCGAGAGAGTAAGCACCCCCGGCAGTACCGAAGCTGCGAGCTGTGCGGGGATCCGTTCCCCGTGCGGTACAGGAACCAAAAGGCCTGCGACTACAACAACCGTGCGTCGGAGGACTGCAAGCACCTACAGGAAGAATTGATGATCGAGTGGGAAGACGCGCAGGACGAACGTAGGGACGCTGTGTGTGAGCGGGAAGGGTGCGAGGTCTCTGTTTACCGGCCAGGCCGTGGCCGTCCTAAGCGCTTCTGTTCCGATCGTTGTAAGACCGCCCACTATCGCGCCGCCAAAAGGGCCTGTGAGCCTGCCTGAGCGCTTCGCGATGATGCCCTGACGCCTCGGGCTCAGGGTGACGCTCTAAGGCGCCTAGAGGGGAACTCAGGGCTTTGGTCACCGGTGCTCAATTGCTGTGCAATGACTCACAGCCGGCCGGGAAAGCCGAAATTTCGACCTGGGAAGGCGATCCACTCACTAGATCCTCTATGAAGGAAGCGAACGGGCATCACCTAGGTTCGCCTCTCATTGCGCGGCTATTCGCGCCTCTACACGACGGCCCTAGGCCCGGTTGATTCTCGCAGCGGTAGTGATGCCCCGCTGTGGCGAGTCCCGGACCTAGGGCCGTTTTTGCGTATCTGAAAGGCCGCCATGCAAACGACAGTGACTGAGTTCCGCCCTGAGGACCTTCCACACATCGCGAATATATGCGCCGCCCTAGATGTCAGCGTTAAGCCAGCCCCCGGAGCTTATGAGCGCATCAGCAACATCTATGCGCTTACCCAGGATTGGCTAGCGGCGAATGACCGGCCGTCCGTTCCGCTCGGAGCATTCACGCGAACTCTTCGCGCGCTGGGCCTCAGGACTGCCAACAAACACGTAGTCGGCATCGCACTGATTTCCCGACTGCACCATTGATCACCTACCAATTCCCGTAGGTGATTCCCTTCTCGACAAGGAAAAGACAAATGCCTGACCAGCCTTGGTACATGAATTCCACCGACACGACGAGCGTGGACAAGGGAAGTCCAGAGCGAAACGAGAAGCACATTCGCTCTATCGCTGAGACTGCCAGCGAGGAGGCTGACGCCGTCTCGGCTCACCTACTCGCCGCTGAGGCAAGGGGAGTTGACCTTAGCCCCACTGACCGAATGTCCATTGGGTACGCCACCAACGCGCGACACGCTGCCAACCAGCTTCGCGCCTGAAAGGGGACTGAACACCCATGACCACCAACGCCCTTGAGAAGGCCCGTGTTGCCGCCGAGAAGGCCGCCCAGGACCTAGCCGCCCTGGAGTCCGCCGAAGCCGAGAAGGCCGCTCAGAAGGCCGCACAGCGCGAAGAGCGTCAGCGAGAAAAGGACGCCGAGTTTCTTGCTAAGTGGGAAGCGCTTGATGCTGAGCTTCTAGCAGTCGGCTCGCAGTCTGCCGCTGATGCTGTGTACGAGGGCACGGACCCTATCGCTGCTCTTGCCGTCTACTGGGTGGCACGTGCTAAGCGCAACACCATTCGGACACATGCCCGGAACGCCTACTACCGGCTGCACGGTGAGCATCCCGCAGGGTCCTTCGCTCTCGAACTCAGTTATCGGGATATGAGGGTTGCTGACCGGATGGAAGAGGCCATCGGCAAGGCTGCCGCTCGTCATGCTGCTGACCTTGCCGATGCTCTGGACAGTGAATGGCTGGTTCCTGATGGCGCATGACGCATTGGACCCGGGGGCGAACGGCGATTACCCATTCTTCCCCCGGCTTCCGGACGGTTCGCCCGCATGGTCTGATCGTTGCCCCGTCGGATATCACGGTTCACGCGTGCCCCGGGGCATTACCACGATCGTTCGGGACCGTCAGCGATTCGTCATTGACCAGACTCCCCACGATGCCGAAGGAAATCCAATCAATCCGCCAGTGCTGACGTGAGGGGCGTAAGCCCTTTCTGTGAGCTGTGCCCCCGGATGCCATACGGCACGGAGACTACAGCCGTCGTGTCTGCCTGGTATCCGCTCGCCCGGGCCGAGTTGATCGCCCGGGGTATCCGTCCGGACTATCCCGGGTACCGGAAGTCCATGTGCCTGGATTGCTACCAGGCGTGGAGTCGCCGTTGATGAGAGGTGCCCTGTGTCCGACACAGGGCACCTAGTCCTTTGTCCCGTCATTGTCCAGTGCCACCCGCGCCCTTTCAGAGAAGTCATCCACCGCTTCCATGAAATTACAAAAGCGCGTAGCTCCATCCCGCCACTGGTCAGACAGACTGGGCATGCTTGGAAGAGTGACAGGCACACGCATTACTGCAAGCACGGCATACACCTCACGAGACCTTTTGTCGACAAGAGCTGCCGCCGCACTCACTTCTTTAGGGCCAGCAAGCTGAACCCGTGTAGATATCTTCTTCACATTCTCGTGGAGACCCTTGGATTCGCGGATTACCGTCACCAAATCCATCCCCGCCGGAAGGATTCGAAGACGATCTAGGTCGCTAAAATCTTCTGGTGTCGGAGCTAGCAGCAGTTTGGTGAGGTCTGAGTGTGCGTGAGCTGCGGTGATGAGCTCTTCGTAGACGGCCTGCCGCGCATCACGTCGCTGCCGAAGATGCTCAGCCCTCGCTACTGTCCTCGTCTGCGCGCGTGCTGACCAGCCGGTAGCCACCGACGCGCCAATGGTCGCCACCGAACCCGCCAACGCCCCGAGCACTGCTGCCAATCCTGCGTCCATGCGAGCAACCTTCTTGGCTCAGAAGACGGGCCGTCAAGGGGGACGCTGCGACAGTGGGCACGGCCCGTTTTCTTGCGCAACCCTGCCCCCCTCGCCGGCATTTGGGCCCCACCCCCACTGACCAGCAGACACGCCCCCATGAGCCCCACCCGACCCCCTTAGCTGCCGCTATGCCCCCAGTCACGGGCGGGCACTCCGACCCTTGCAGAAGCCATGCCACGAAAGCCCAGGAAGCCATGCACTCAGCTCGGTTTCAGCGAACTCACGGATGGTGGTCCGCGCGCTGAACGCAAGAGGCAGAGAGAGCAGCAGCGAGGCTCAGCGGGTAAGCGATGGTATGACGTTGGATGGCGGCCAAAACGAAAGGCTGCCGTGATGTGTGCTGTGCAGTCGACATGCGAATGTCGCGGACCATCGACAGTTGAGCTGCAAGATGTTGCTGGCAAGAGGCGAGGAAATGCCTGATGCGCCACTGCACTTGAGGCCGTTGTGCCCTGTCTGCCAAGACAAGGAAACAGTCAAGCATCAGCCGGGCGGGTGGGCTGCCGCGAAGGCCAAGCCAAAGCCGAATGACGTTCCGCCGTGCTGATGTCCGCTGCCTCTCCTCGCTGCCCCTGGGGGGTGCCCCCCTCCCAGTCCCCTAGTCACTCGGCAGGGAGGCAAAAACCTAGCACCGCAACTCAAGCAATTTGCGCGGAGCGATCGTGTCTGCTGATTCGCCTAAGTCTCTGCGTGCCCCCGATGACCGGCCCCGCTTGGGGTTCGAGCATCGGGGGCCTCTTGCATTTCCGGGTCACCTTCGAAAGAAAGGCGGGTATCTCAGCCAAGGGGCCGACCGCTATTACTCCCGACCAGCGAACCAGCCCGTGAAATATGCAGTCGCCATGTCCAGCGAAGGCATGGGGTACCCGTCACGTCCGCTGCGGTCCGACTGTACGAAGTAATTCTGGGTTTCTCCGTCCCGGATCGGGAACTCGGTGATCCAAAGCCGCTCGGTCCCGATGGTGTTGCCGTCCGGGTCCTCCCGGAAGAACCAGCCGCAAAGCGCCCCGTTGTCTCGCCTTTGCTCAGACCACTCGAAGCGGAAACCCTGCGCGTACTCGATATCGCCCAACTTGCGTGCCATTGTGACTCATCCTCCGTCGTATCAGTTTGTTGACTCCTGGGAACCGCAGGCGTGAACAGGCTGAAACCTGAGCCGGCGAGCGGCGTGTGCCCAGATGCCCCATAGGCTTTGCCCCCCTTCGATTCCTAGGCAGGAATCAAGTTCGAGGGCGTTACCAGCCGCGCGCGTTCGTGCAAGTCCCGCGCTGTCGGGTTCTTCAAGTAGGGGCGGATGCGGCTGTGCATTGCGGTGATGCTGCGGTCGCACTGCCCAGACTGCACGAGTGGGTATATCTCCAGCACGCTCCCCCACGTCTCGCAGGCCGCCTCCAAGTGACCGACTTCTAGTTGCCGTTCGGCCAGCATGGACAGATAGCGAATGCTTGTCCGTCGAAACGTGCTGGGGCGAAGTTGGTTCGATTCCCTGAGTGATTCGATGGAACCATTCAAATCCCCAAGTTGGTACCGCACTTGCCCGACGTGGTACGCCAGCGAGGAAGGGTTGTAAGACCCGAAAGTCTTAGACTGTGACTCAGCCTTCTCCATGGCTGTCTCGGCTTCCCGGATGCGCTGTAGGGCCATGCGCCGGTTTCCCTCTTGCGCGGCGGCGTGCGCCTGCTGTCCGGCAAGGAAAGCGCGCATTCGGGGACCGGCCTGCGGGGAAGCGGCGGCAGCGGCATCAGCGAGGCGCAATGCTTGGGAACCGTGCCCGAGGTCCACGGCCTGAACGCTCATCCCCCGGAGAGTGGTGCAGAACGTGAGGTGATCTTCGGATGCCCCGGCGAGTTCAAGCGCTTTGAGGTAGTAGCGCTGAGCCATTCCGTGTACGCCCTCATCCACGGCCATGTACCCCGTGAGATATGAGAGGTCCGACGCAGCGGCCATCATGGCTTTACGGACATCCTCCGGAGCATCAGCGCGCAGATAGGGGGCCACCGTGTTGACCATGTAGGCGGCAGCCATCGGCCGTGCTGTCCGCCCGCCGAATTGATCGTCAATGTCTGAGAGGCGTTCAGTCATGGCGATGACCGATTGCACGTCGGGCATTCCGATGCGCTGCGCCTCGCCCCGGTGGACTGCTTCCATTCGACCGACCACGTCCGGCCAATTGGGCACGGTGAGGGCGACAGAGAACAGGCCTACTCCGAGCACACTTCGGCGTGATGGGTCCATATCTTGCCTCCCCAGGTCTAGCAGCCGTTCCACGGTACTGGGGAGCGCGCTGGACTCTTCGGGGGGAGGGGGCGGGAATCCCGCTTCGCTGTGCGTGATGGGGCGGCCGAGTTTCCGGGCGAGCGCTTCCAAGATCAGCGGGCGGACGGTCTCTTTCGGCATGTGCCCGTTGAGCCACTGGTGCACTGAGGGTTCACGGTATTTGAGCGGCGTCCCCCGCTCAGTGCCCAGCTTGTTGACCTCTTGGGCGAACTGACGCAGCGTCCAGCCGGTTTCCCGGTGCAGCCGGGCAAGCGTTTCGTTGGGGCTAGCCACCGGTCATCAACTCCCCGCGTCTTCAAGCCGCTTAAAGCTCTTAAGCCCTGGCGCTGTTGCAACGGTACCTCTCCCCTGTGGTCACGCGGTTGCCTTATGTGAGCAGCCGAACGAGCACGAGAGGTGCAGCCATGAGCAGCCCTGAGAGCGCACGTGAGCACCCCCGGGACTGGGAGGCGGGGGAAACGGCGCTGGACGTCTCCACGGGCCGCGTAGGCCGGGTCATGGGCCACGTGGGGCCGCGCTACCAACTCCGCCCGCTGAACGGTGGCCGGGAGTGGGAGGCCGACCCGTCGAGTCTGGAAGCTGCGTACCAGTCGGACGCCCTGAGCGCTGCTGTGGTCACCGCCAACACGAGCCAGCGGATAAGGGAGCGGATGTGAGAGGGCTTCTCAGGTTCACCCCGGAACAGCGCGCGGAGATCGACGCCGGTTTGGTGCGGATCTTCGCTGAACGGGAGGCCCGGGAGTGGGAGGCGGCCATATGGCGGGCGGCTCCCGTCCTCGTTCGAAGTGCTGCGGAACAGCTCATCCACCACAAGGAGGCACAGTCATGACGGCAACCGCGAACGACCTTCGGACCGGCCGCGCGCTGGTCAGCTCGGATCTGTTCGACAGCATCGCCGAGTTCACCGTGACCCACTTCGGGTACGCCCCGACGGAGGCGGAGCAGGCAACGGATCAGGCCCTCGCGTTCCTCGCCACGGTCGGCACGGCCACGGTGAAGATGGTCCCGAGCGACGACGTGGACGGCGCGCTGCACTCGTTCATCCTGCACACCGCCGACTACCGCGAGTTCTGCGAGAAGTACGCGGGTCGGTTCCTGGAGCACAACCCGCGTCCCGGTGGTGGGGGCCGGGCCCTGGCCGAGGTGCAGGCAACGGCGCACGCGATCAAGGCCAACGGGTTCATGGTGATGGACGCGCTGTGGACCGTGAACGGCGAGAACGCAGCGCAGTGCGACTCTGACTGCGGGCGCGACTACCGGGCCGTCTGAACGCCGGCCGAACCAGACAGGTGATGGGTGGGGCCGGTTGCCAACTACGGTAACCGGTCCCGCTGTTGGAAGGTGAAGCATGAATTTCGATGGTCCGTACAGCCCGCCCGATGGTGCGCTGCAACTCCTGAATCCGGGCCCCGCTGAACTGGTCCTCAACCGGCGCGGGTCGTCTGTCTGGAAGGTCAAGACTGAGGCCGGTCCCTACGCGGTGAAAGTCGGCTACCCGAGTCAGACACACGCATGGACCGCGCTCGCCCCTGCTCGTGAGGCTGCCGTTCTGCGACAGCTCACGCATGAGCGGATTTTCAGTGGGGAGTGGGAGCACGGCACGTGGGGCGCTCAACCGTGGCGGCGCGGGGACAGCCTCTACGACCGATGGGCACCCTGTCGGGACGGGGAAGCTGAGCCGAACCTCGGGGAGGCGCTTTCCTGCGCTGTGGCTCTGTCGGGACTGCACGGAATGGGATGGGTGCATGGGGACGTGCAGCCCGCACATTTCCTTCTGGGGGAGTCGGGCGGGGCGTTCCTCATCGACCTGGCGCTGTCCCATGGCGGTCGTGTGCCCCGCGCCTATGACTTCCCGTACCGAGGCTGTCTCGTCCACTACGAAGCGCCGGAAATCTCGGCCAGCGTGTTGGAGTCAGACACGGCTACCCCGACGCAGGAATCCGACGTGTACGCGCTGGGGGCGGCACTGTTCATCAGCGCGACCGGATGGCGGCACGTGGCCTACCCGGACGACGCTCCCCGGGACGTTCAGCGGCAAGCCATCGTGGCAGGCCCTCACCGCCCCGTGGACGTGCCCGGAGTGCTCAGCTCGCTCATCCCCCACATGCTCAGCCGTACGCCCGCTGACCGGCCTACAAGCGCCGAGGTCTGCGAGAGGCTGAGTGCGGCCCTGTAAGGCTGAGCCTGGCCCCGTCTGCGCGCCTCCCCCGTGGCGCACGGGCGGGGTTCCGCCATGTGCGCTGGCCGCCTCTATGTATGGTTCGGGCAGACACCCGCCCTCGTGCCCGGTGTTCAGCGCGGCGAGGAGGTCGGCGACCTCGGCGCCCCGCACCTCGCCGACGACGAGCCGGTCGGGCCGCATCCGCAGCGCCTGCCGGACCAGGTCCGCCAGGGTGACCAGACCCGCCCCTTCCTGGTTCGCGGGACGGGTCTCCAGCCTCACCACGTGGGGATGGTCGGGGCGCAGCTCGGCGGAGTCCTCGGCCAGCACGATCCGCTCGGCGGGTCCGACGAGGCCGAGCAGGGCGCTGAGCAGGGTGGTCTTGCCGGTCCCGGTCCCGCCGGAGACGAGGAAGGAGAGCCGGGCCTCGACCATCGCCCGGAGCAGCCGGTGCCCGCCCGGCGGAAGGGTCCCGGCGGCCACCAGTTCGTCCAGCGTGAAGGCCTTGGGCCGCACCACCCGCAGGGACAGGCACGCCGACCCGACGGCCACCGGGGGAAGTACCGCGTGGAGCCGGGTGCCGTCGGGCAGGCGGGCGTCCACCCAGGGCCGGGCGTCGTCGAGGCGCCGCCCGGCGACGGCGGCCAGCCGCTGGGCCAGCCTGCGTACCGCTTCGGCGTCGGGGAAGGTCACCCCGGTCAGTTCCAGTCCGCCACCGCGGTCCACCCACACCCGGTCCGGGGCCGCGACGAGCACGTCGGTGACCTCCGGGTCGGCGAGCAGCCGCTCCAGCGGCCCGGCGCCGACCAGTTCGGACCGCAACTCAGCTGCCACGCCGAGCACTTCCGCGTCGCCGAGCAGGCGGCCCTGGGCCCGCAGGGCTGCCGCGACCCGGGCCGGAGTCGGCTCTCCGCCGCTCTCGGCGAGGTGCTGGCGCACCGCGTCCAGCAGGACCGCGCTCATGCCGGCACCCCCTGGGCGGAACCGAGCACACGCTGCCAGAAACCGTCGCAGAAGCGGGCCAACGGGCCCCGCGAACCCGGCGGTTCCCCCTCGGAGACCCTCCCCGGGAGGCCCACCTCGACCGGCACCTCCCCGGCCAGGGGAACCCGCAGCAGGCCCGCGACGGCTTCGGCGTCGAGCCCTTCCGGGCAGCGGCCCCGTACGACCACCCGGACGTCCCGGGCCACCATGCGGACCCCGGCTGCCACCCGCCCCGCCGCGGCCACCGACCGCAGTTCTCCGGGCACCACCATGAGCACCAGGTCCAGTTGGGCGAGCACCTCCGCCACGGCCTCGTCCACCCGTCGGGGCAGGTCGACGACCACCACCCCGCCCCTCCGGCGGGCGGCGGCCACGACGGACCGCATCGCGGCGGGCGGCACCACCACCCGGTCTCCGCGGTCCCAGCTCAGTACCCGCAGCGCGTGCAGTTCGGGAAGGGACTCCGCCAGCGCCCCGGCTCCGACGCGGCCGCGCGAGGCGGCGAAGTCGGGCCAGCGCAGCCCTTCGGCACCCTCGCCTCCCAGCAACACGTCCATGCCGCCGCCGAGGGGGTCGCCGTCGATGAGGATGGTGCGCTCACCGGCGCGGGCGGCCCGCAGGGCGAGGGCGCAGGCGAGGGTCGACGCTCCGGCGCCGCCGCTGCCGCCGATCACTCCGACGGTGAGGGCGGGCCGGCCGGCGCCTTCCACCACGTCGGCGATGCGGTCGACGAGGAAGGTCTCGGCGTCGGGCAGCCGCAGCACCTCTTCGGCGCCGATCTCGACGGCCCGCTGCCACACCTCGGGGTCGTCGAGGTCCCGGCCGACGAGGAACACCCCGTCCCTGCGGGGAGCTCCGCGCACCCGGCGGGCGGCATCATCTCCGACGAGTACGAGCGGGGCGCTCTCCCAGCCGGTGTCCCCAGGGCGTCCGGCCGGATCCCGGCCGGCGTCCTCCCCGGCCCCGCCCCCACGGTCACCGCCGGTCCCGAACTGCTCCGGCACCGCGTGGTGCACATGGGGCTCGGCCCCGGCGGCGGCGCACAGCCGCAGCAGGTCGTCGAGCAGCAGGGGATCCTCGGTGATGATCAACGGCCGCCCGCCGCCCGGTGCGGCGCCGGCCACCCGGCCCGGCAGTCCGCCCCCGCGGGCCACCACTGGTTCCGGTGCTTCACACGACTTCGATCCAGCCACGATCTCCGCCCCCTTCTCACAGCAAATCCAGGTGCCGCGGACTTCGCGGCTGGAATCACGGTGCAGGGATCCGGAAATTGAAGTGGATCTTGCATGAAAACTGTGGACAACAAGGCGGCTGTGAATAACTTCGCCACACCATCAGGTGAGTTCCGGAGCGCGGCGGAACAACTACGCAGCGTCACGAGTCTGAGGAGGTGAGGGCCTTCGCCACGGGGGGCCGACCGAAGAGGGAGGACCGAAGAGATGGTCGCTGAAGGCCGTTGGCACGGGACGCGAACCGCGTCCGGACATGCGACGACCCCCGCCGGGGGGGAGAGCGGGGGTCGTCCCCACGGTCCGACTCGGGGGGGGAGGAGCCAGACCGGGTTAGCACGGTCGCGAACGATCCGTGACTTCCATGGTGTACCCGAGAGCCTTCTCAGGCAAACCCACGCGCCACACCTTACGCCGAATGGTGGGCGCATATGCTCGGGTCGTGGAAAATCAGCCCTTGCCGCACTCCTCGCCTCGGACCGCCGCCTTCTTCGACCTGGACAAGACGGTCATTGCGAAGTCCAGCACTCTGACGTTCAGCAAGTCCTTCTACCAGGGCGGCCTGATCAACAGGCGGGCCGTGCTGCGCACCGCCTACACGCAGTTCATCTTCCTGGCCGGCGGCGCCGACCACGATCAGATGGAGCGGATGCGGGAGTACCTGTCCGCCCTCTGCAAGGGGTGGAACGTCCAGCAGGTGCGGGAGATCGTCGCCGAAGCCCTGCACGATCTGATCGACCCGATCATCTACGACGAGGCAGCGTCGCTGATCGAGGCCCACCACACCGCGGGCCGCGACGTGGTGATCGTGTCCACCTCGGGGGCCGAAGTCGTCGAGCCGATCGGCGAGATGCTCGGGGCCGACCGCGTCGTGGCCACCCGGATGGTGGTCGGTGAGGACGGCTGCTTCACCGGGGAGATCGACTACTACGCCTACGGCCCGACGAAGGCGGAGGCCGTGCGCGAGCTCGCCGAGTCCGAGGGGTACGACCTCGCCCGCTGCTACGCGTACAGCGACTCGATCACCGACGTGCCGATGCTGGAGGCGGTCGGACACCCCCACGCGGTGAACCCCGACCGGGCGCTCCGCCGCGAGGCCGTGGCCCGGGAGTGGCCGGTGCTGGTGTTCAACAAGCCGGTCCGGCTGAAGCAGCGGCTGCCCGGACTGTCGATGCCCGCGCGCCCCGCCCTGGTCGCCGCGGCGGCGGTCGGCGCAGCGGCGGCCACCGCCGGGCTCGTCTGGTACGCCAGCCGCCGCCGGGCGGCCACGGGCGCCACGTCGGCCTGACGCCCCGCCCGCCCCCGGCCGCCCACACCCGCCCCCGCCCCGCGCCGCCCGCCAGCCCGCCCGCTCGCCCACGCAGGCTGCGGGCCGGCAGCGGACTGTCCCGATCTGGGGTGATAAAGCATGTCCGGATCACCCCGGATCGTCCGGGAAAGTAAAGAACTCGGGCCAGGGGTTTCGCTCCGCTCGGAAGCGGAGTACAAAGGAGTCACGGCCCGCGAGACCAAAGAACATCCGAGAGGATCATCTTTAAAACGCAGTAAGGCCCACGGACCGAAGCAGGAACGCCGAGCACCCACGCGACGTCGACCCGTCGATTACGGGCCAGCCGCACCAGGTGACGGGCAAAGCTCCCGACCTGATGGGCAATTTTCGAGGACGCTTGGTAACTGGGCGCGAATGCCAGCGGCGACACCAAAGCAAGACGGTGTCGCCGCAACCCATGTCCAGGGCCGGGCCGCGGCGGGCTGACTGATCAGCGATCCGGCCCCGACCCCGCCACCTCGCCCGTCACCCCGCGCACCCCGCGCCCGCGTCCTGACCTCAGGCCGCGCCGCGCTGGAGCGCCTCGCAGACGGCGGTCGACTCACGGACCCCGAGTTCGATGGCACGTCCGCAGTGCGCGATCCAGGCCGCCATCCCCTCCGGAGTACCGGATACGTAGCCCTCGAAGGCCGCGAGGTACGCCGCACGCCCCTGCTCCGCGTGACCGACCTCCGCCGGACAGATCGCCTTCGGGTCGAGACCACTGTTGATCAGCACGATGCGTTCGGCGGCCCGCGCGACCAGGCCGTTGTAGGAACCGAACGGACGCAGGGCCAGCAGTTCGCCGTGCACCACCGCACCCGTGATCAGCGCCGGGGCGGAGCCCCCCGCGATGATCAGGCGCGACAACCCGTCCAGGCGCCCGGCGACCTCGTCGGCGCCGGGCAGCGGAAGCTCCACCAGGGGCTCGTCCACGGTCTCACCGGCCAGCCGGGGCCTGCCGACGACGTCCCCCGCCTCGGTCGAGCCGGAAGCGACGAGGTGCAGACGGGCCAGGACCCGGAGCGGCGACTGGCGCCAGATGCTCAGCAGCTGCCCCGCCTCCGCCGTCAGGCGCAGGGCCGCGCCCACGGTCCGCGCTTCCTGCTCCGCGCCGAAGTCGGTCCGGCGGCGGACCTCCTCCAGCGCCCAGTCGGCGCCGGACAGGGCCGCGCTGCCCCGGGCGCCGCGCAGCGCGGCCTCCGAGGTGATCTCCCCGCTGCGGCGGCGCATCACCCGGTGCCCGTAGACCCGGTCCACTGCCTTGCGTACGGAATCCACGGACTCTGCGACACCCGGGAGCGAGCCGAGGGCCGCCAGCGGGTCAGAAGCGCTACTCATAAGTAGGGAGCCTACGCAGTGCTCACCCTTGGTACCGACCCCTCCTTGGAGTGGTCTTCTTCACTCACCTTGACCACAGTCCGCGTTCATGCCGCTACGCTTGGTGAACATGAAGATCGCTTTCGTGGGAAAGGGCGGCAGCGGCAAGACGACGCTGTCCTCCCTCTTCATCCGCCACCTCGCAGCCAATGAAGCCCCCGTCGTCGCGGTGGACGCCGACATCAACCAGCACCTCGGCGCGGCCCTCGGGCTCGGCGAGGACGAGGCCGCCGCGCTGCCCGCCCTGGGCGCGCACCTGCCGATGATCAAGGAGTACCTGCGCGGATCCAATCCGCGCATCGCGTCCGCCGACAGCATGATCAAGACCACGCCGCCCGGCACCGGCTCCCGGCTGCTGCGGATCACCGAGGACAACCCGGTCTACGAGGCCTGCGCGCGCACGCTGCTCCTCGACGGGGACCCCGTCCGGCTGATGGCGACCGGACCGTTCACCGAGGCCGACCTCGGGGTGGCCTGCTACCACTCGAAGGTCGGCGCGGTCGAGCTCTGCCTCAACCACCTGGTCGACGGTCCCGACGAATACGTCGTCGTCGACATGACGGCCGGGTCGGACTCCTTCGCCTCCGGCATGTTCACCCGCTTCGACGTGACCTTCCTCGTCGCCGAGCCGACCCGCAAGGGCGTCTCCGTCTACCGCCAGTACAAGGAGTACGCCCGGGACTTCGGTGTCGCGCTCAAGGTCGTCGGCAACAAGGTGCAGGGACCGGAGGACATCGAGTTCCTCCAGGACGAGGTGGGCGAGGACCTGCTGGTCACCTTCGGGCACTCGGACTGGGTACGGGCGATGGAGAAGGGACGGCCGGCCGCCTTCGAACTGCTGGAGGCCACGAACCGGCTCGCCCTGCAGGCCCTCCAGGACGCGGCCGAGGACTCCTACGCCGGCCGGGACTGGTCCAAGTACACGGAGCAGATGGTGCACTTCCACCTGCGGAACGCGCAGAGCTGGGGCAACGCCAAGACCGGGGTCGACCTGGCGGAACAGGTCGACCCCGGCTTCGTCCTGCACGAGGCCGTCGGGATCCCCGGTGAGGCGCTGGTCAGCCCTCGTCCGACTCCGACTCCGATTCCTCAGCCTGTTCACCAGCCGGCTTGACCCCGGAGGCATCCGACGGGGCGGCCGGCCGAGCCGGCGGCCCCGCGGTGAGGAAGGTGCCCCAGCCCTGCTCGGGCGCCTCGCCGACGTCGAGGGTGCGCATCCACTCCAGGGTCTTGGGGTCCTGGGCGTCCAGCCAGTCGGCCAGCTCGCGGAACGGCACGCAGCGGACCTCGGGCTTGGTGCACATGCTCTGGATGGACTCCTCCACGGCACGCATGTAGGTGCCGCCGTTCCACGACTCGAAGTGGTTGCCGATGATCAGCGGCGCGCGGTTGCCCTGGTAGGCCCGGTCGAAGGCCTGGCGCAGGCCGTCGCGCATCTGGTCGCCCCAGTACCGGTGCTGCGAGGGGTCGCCCTGGGAGGTCGTGCCCGACTGGTTGACCATGTAGTTGTAGTCCATGCTCAGCGTGTCGAAGGCGCGCCCCGGCATGGGGACGAGCTGGAGCGGGATGTCCCAGAGCCCGTCGGTCTTCTTGGGCCAGATCTGCTTGCTGATGCCGCTGGAGTCGTAGCGGAAGCCCATGTCCTTGGCCGCCAGCATGAAGTTCTTCTGGCCTTCGAGGCAGGGGGTGCGGGCGCCGATGAGTTCCTTGTCGTAGTCGAAGGGGAGGGCTTCCAGGTCCTTCAGGCCCGCGTTCGTCTTCCAGTTCTTCACGAAGGACTTGGCCTGGTTGATCTCGCTCTTCCACTCCTCCACGGACCAGGTGCCGACGCCGCCCTCGGGTCCGCAGAAGTGGCCGTTGAAGTGGGTGCCGATCTCATTGCCCTCCAGCCAGGCCGCACGGACCTGGGTGGCGGTGTCCTTGATGCCCTGGAGGTCACCGAAGCCGATGTCGGAGCGGCCGGAGTCGTGCTGCGGGGCGGTATAGAGGGAACGTTTCCCCTCCGGCAGCATGTACACGCCGCTGAGGAAGTAGGTCATCCGGGCGTTGTACTTCTTCCCGACCTCGCGGAAGTGCGAGAAGAGCTTCTGGCTGTCCTCGCCGGCGCCGTCCCAGGAGAACACCACGAACTGCGGCGGCTTCTCGCCCGGCTTCAGCTTCCGCGGCTTCACCACGTTCGGCTGGGGACCGGTGTAGGCGGTGGAACCGTCACCGATGGGCCGCATGACGCTACCGGGGGCCTCCGGCGCGGCGGCGCCCTTCCTCACCTTCGACTTGGCGGGCTCAGACGTGCTGCACCCGGCGGCGCCCAGCACCAGGGCCGTGGCGACCAGGCCGCCGGCGATCTTCTTCGTGGCGGCGATCATCCGCACACCTCTCCCTCGCAGTTCCCAACGCAGGACTTCCGCGCCGCAACGTCCCACGGGGGCCACTTTGAAGAAGGTGTGACAAGCCGGACAAAATGCTTAATCACCCTTGAGTGCTAATTCGTAGACCATTTGCCCCTATTATCCCCATCTTCTCTTTACTCTCCATTACCATCCATTTACCGAGCGTTGAGACTCCCGCCGCTTCATCCCTCCTCAGAGGAGACGGGACCCCATGACTGCCCCCACCCCGGCCGCGCCGAGCCCGGCCACCCAGAACCCCGACCCGCAGACCCCCACCGCAGCCGCCCAGACGCCCCCACCCCGCGGGAAGTTCTCCGCGGACCTGTCGGCCTCCATCGCCGTCTTCCTGATCGCCCTGCCGCTCTCCCTCGGCATCGCGCTCGCCACCGGAGCCCCCTTGCAGGCCGGGCTGGTGGCCGCGGCGGTCGGCGGGATCGTGGCCGGCCGGTTCGGCGGAGCCCCGCTCCAGGTGAGCGGGCCCGCGGCCGGACTCACCGTCGTGACCGCCGAGTTGATCCAGCACTACGGATGGCGCACCACCTGCGCGATTACCGTGCTCGCCGGCTGCTGCCAGCTCGGGCTCGCCTTCCTGCGCACCGCCCGGTCCGCGCTCATGGTGAGTCCGGCGATCGTGCACGGCATGCTCGCGGGCATCGGCGTGACCATCGCCCTGGCCCAGCTGCACATCGTGCTCGGCGGCACCCCGCAGAGCTCCGCCGTGGCCAACGTCCAGGGCCTGCCGGCCCAGTTGGCCGACCTCCATCCGGCGGCGCTCGGGGTGAGCGCGCTGACGGTGTTCGTGCTGCTCGGCTGGTCCCGGGTGCCCGGGCGGGCCGGTGCGGTCCTGCGCAAGGTCCCGGCCGCCCTGGCCGCCGTCGCCGCGGCCACGGCGTTCGCCTCGCTCGCGGGGCTCACCCTGCCCCGCGTCGATCTGCCCTCGTGGCGCAGTCACGCCCTGCCCGAACTGCCCGAAGGGCCGGTGCTCGGGCTGATCGCCGCCGTACTGACGATCACTCTGGTCGGCAGTGTGGAGTCCCTGCTGTCCTCCGTGGCCACCGACAAGCTGATCGCCTCCGAGCGCGGTACGGAGGACCGCCCGCCGCGCGCCGACCTGGACCGCGAACTGCGCGGCCAGGGTGCGGCGAACATCGTCTCCGGCGCGCTGGGCGGACTCCCGGTGACGGGGGTCGCCGTCCGCAGCGTCGCCAACGTCAAGTCCGGTGCCGTCAGCCGGAAATCGGCCATGTTGCACGGCTTGTGGGTGGTGATCGCGGCCGGGCTGCTCGTCCCCGTCCTCGACCTGATCCCGCTCGCGGCGCTGGCCGCCCTGGTCATGGCCGTCGGGATCCAGATGGTGTCCATCACGCACCTGCGTACGGTCTCCCGGCACCGCGAGTCCCTGGTCTACGCGACGACCATCGTGGCCGTGGTGCTGGGCGGGGTACTGGAAGGGGTC
This sequence comes from Streptomyces sp. NPDC044704, assembly GCF_056433525.1. Taxonomy (NCBI): domain Bacteria; kingdom Bacillati; phylum Actinomycetota; class Actinomycetes; order Kitasatosporales; family Streptomycetaceae; genus Streptomyces; species Streptomyces sp. NPDC044704. Next base: position 507,002 of record NZ_JBWKGY010000005.1, on the reverse strand, counting down.
GCCATCGGCATCGCCGTGGCCGTCGCCGTGGCCCTGCACCGGCTCGCCCGGACGCGGATCACCGTCGAGGAGCGGGACGGAGTCCACCGGGTCCGCGCGCGCGGCCAGTTGACCTTCCTCGCGGTGCCCCGGCTGAGCCGCGTGCTCAACCAGATCCCGCACACGGGACACACCGTGATCGAGCTGGACGGCTCCTTCATGGACCACGCCGCCTACGAGACCCTCCAGGACTGGCAGGACTCCCACCTGGCGCACGGCGGTTCGCTGGAGGTCACCGGCCGCTCCGGCGCCGCGATCGCCGGGGGCGACGGGGGCGAGGGGGCGGAGGGCACGTCCGGTGGCGGGCACCGCGGCGACGCGGGCGGGCGCGGAGCGCACCAGTGCTGCCGGCCCTGGACGCCCTGGCAGAACCACTGCGACCACCGCGCCGTGAGCGCGGCCACCGCCGGCACCACCGGTGGCACCACCGGCGCCGGCGGCGCGGCCACCGGCGGCGCGGAGAGCGCCGGCCGCGCGGATTCCCGTACGCTGCCCGGCGCGGACGGGACGGCGGCTTCCGCCCGGCGGCGCGGGGCGGGCCAACTGGCCAACGGCATCAGCGCCTTCCAGCGGGACACCGCGCCCCGTGTACGGGACGAGCTGGCCCGGCTGGCCCGCGAAGGCCAGCGGCCCTCGCAGCTCTTCCTCACCTGCGCGGACTCCCGCCTGGTCACCAGCATGATCACGGCGAGTGGCCCCGGGGACCTCTTCACCGTCCGCAACGTGGGCAACCTGGTGCCGCTGCCGGGCGCCGAGTCCACCGACGACTCGGTCGCCGCGGCCATCGAGTACGCGGTGGACGTGCTCAAGGTCGACAGCATCACCGTGTGCGGGCACTCGGGCTGCGGGGCCATGCAGGCCCTGCTGAACTCCCACCCCGAGGCGCCGATGACCCCGCTGCGGCGCTGGCTGCGGCACGGCCTGCCCAGCCTGGAGCGGATGGGCAGCCGCCACCACGCGTGGGCACGGATCGCGGGACGGCTCCCGGCCGACGCCGTGGAGCAGCTGTGCCTGACCAACGTGGTCCAGCAGCTGGAGCACTTGCGGGCGCACGAATCGGTGGCCCGGCGGCTCGCCGAGGGCACGCTGGAACTGCACGGCATGTACTTCCACGTGGGCGAGGCCCAGGCGTACCTGCTGTCCGAGGGCGAGGACTTCTTCGACTGTCGGGTTTTCGACAGCGTCGGCCAGAGCGTCTGAGACGCCCCGCACCTGAACCGATACCCTCCCGTAACCGTGCAAGCGGTTGGCCCCTTCCCGCACCCTGCAGCGGGGAGGGGTCATTCGTGCGTCCGCCGCACGCCGCCGCACACCGTTCTTCGTACGGGCCCAGTCGTGGTATAGGTCTAAACCAATTCTCGGCTACCCCTTGTCACCTGGGCGTCTGAACTGATGAGCTATGCCCGGGGACACAACGGACACCCTGGGAAAGGGAGATGTCGTGAGCAATGACAGCCTGGCCAATCTGCTCAAAGAGGAGCGTCGGTTCGCACCGCCCGCCGCTCTGGCCGCCGCCGCCAACGTGACCGAGGCGGCGTACGCGCAGGCCGACGCGGACCGGCTGGGCTTCTGGGCCGAGCAGGCCCGGCGGCTGACCTGGGACACGGAGCCGACCGAGACGCTCGACTGGAGCAACCCGCCCTTCGCGAAGTGGTTCGCGGACGGCAAGCTCAACGTCGCGTACAACTGCGTGGACCGCCACGTCGAGGCCGGCAACGGCGAACGCGTCGCGATCCACTTCGAGGGCGAGCCCGGCGACAGCCGCTCGATCACCTACGCGCAGCTCAAGGACGAGGTCTCGCAGGCGGCCAACGCCCTCACCGAGCTCGGTGTACGGGCGGGCGACCGGGTCGCCGTCTACCTGCCGATGATCCCCGAAGCGGTCGTGGCGATGCTCGCGTGCGCCCGCGTCGGCGCCGCCCACTCGGTGGTCTTCGGCGGCTTCTCCGCCGACGCCGTCGCCTCCCGCATCCAGGACGCCGACGCCAAGCTGGTGATCACCGCCGACGGCGGCTACCGCCGTGGCAAGCCCAGTGCGCTCAAGCCCGCCATCGACGAGGCCGTGGGCAAGTGCCCGCAGGTCGAGCACGTGCTGGTCGTACGCCGCACCGGCCAGGACACCGCCTTCACCGAGGGCCGGGACGTCTGGTGGCACGACGTGGTCGCCCGCCAGTCCACCGAGCACACCCCGCGGGCCTTCGACGCCGAGCACCCGCTCTTCATCCTCTACACCTCGGGGACCACGGGTAAGCCCAAGGGCATCCTGCACACCTCGGGCGGCTACCTGACGCAGGCCGCGTACACCCACCACGCGGTCTTCGACCTCAAGCCGGAGACCGACGTCTACTGGTGCACCGCCGACATCGGCTGGGTGACCGGGCACTCCTACATCGTCTACGGGCCGCTCGCCAACGGCGCCACCCAGGTGATGTACGAGGGCACGCCGGACACCCCGCACCAGGGCCGGTTCTGGGAGGTCGTCCAGAAGTACGGCGTCACCATCCTCTACACCGCGCCCACGGCGATCCGTACGTTCATGAAGTGGGGCGACGACATCCCCGCGAAGTTCGACCTGTCGAGCCTGCGCGTACTGGGCTCGGTCGGCGAGCCGATCAACCCCGAGGCCTGGATCTGGTACCGCAAGCACATCGGCGGCGACCGCTGCCCGATCGTGGACACCTGGTGGCAGACCGAGACCGGCGCGATGATGATCTCCCCGCTGCCGGGCGTGACCGAGACCAAGCCCGGATCGGCCCAGCGCGCACTGCCCGGAATCTCGGCCACCGTCGTCGACGACGAGGCCAACGAGGTCGGCAACGGCGGTGGCGGCTACCTCGTCCTGACAGAGCCGTGGCCGTCGATGCTGCGCACCATCTGGGGCGACGACCAGCGGTTCATCGACACCTACTGGTCGCGCTTCGAGGGCAAGTACTTCGCGGGCGACGGCGCCAAGAAGGACGACGACGGCGACATCTGGCTGCTCGGCCGGGTCGACGACGTGATGCTGGTGTCCGGCCACAACATCTCGACGACCGAGGTCGAATCGGCCCTCGTCTCGCACCCCTCCGTCGCCGAGGCGGCGGTGGTCGGCGCGGCCGACGAGACCACCGGTCAGGCCATCGTGGCCTTCGTGATCCTGCGGGGCAGCGCCTCGGAGACGGACACCCTGGTCGGCGAACTGCGCAACCACGTCGGTGCCACGCTCGGCCCGATCGCGAAGCCGAAGCGGATCCTGCCGGTGCAGGAGCTCCCCAAGACCCGCTCGGGCAAGATCATGCGCCGTCTGCTGCGCGACGTGGCCGAGAACCGGGCGGTCGGCGACGTCACCACCCTGGCAGACTCCTCGGTGATGGACCTGATCCAGAACAAGCTGCCGAGCGCCTCCGACGAGGACTGACGGACAGCGGCCCCATCCCGCCACCCGGCTACTCGGCCACCCGAAGGGCCCCGGAGGGCGTCCGGCGCACAGCGCGCCGGACGCCCTCCTCCCGTTTAAGGTGAAGATCACCCGATACGACCGCGCACACCCTGTAAAATAAAAGAAGCGTCAATATTTGACGTCCGAAAGTCTCAGGGTGCGCCGGGAAGTCTGGTCGGCAACTGCATTTGCCATGCCGTCGACCACCCGGAGGTTCCCCACCGTGGCCACCCCCACGCCCAGCCGCAAACTCCTCGGCAGGCTCTCGCTGCCCGAGCGCCGCTTCGTCGCGGACGCTCTGCGCACCGAGACCGTCGGCGGCGTCCTGCTCCTGGTGGCCGCGGTCGCCGCCCTCGTCTGGGCGAACATCCCCGGCATCTCCGCCAGCTACGACAGCGTCCGCTCCTTCCACATCGGGCCCGCCTCCCTCGGCCTGGACCTCTCCCTCCAGCACTGGGCGGCCGACGGCCTGCTCGCCGTCTTCTTCTTCGTCGCCGGCATCGAGCTCAAGCGCGAACTCGTCGCGGGAGACCTGCGCGACCCCAAGGCCGCCGCCCTCCCGGTGGTCGCCGCCCTCTGCGGCATGGCCGTACCCGCGCTGGTCTACGTACTGGTCAACACCCTCGGCAACGGCTCGACCAGCGGCTGGGCGGTCCCGACGGCCACCGACATCGCCTTCGCGCTCGCCGTCCTCGCGGTCATCGGCACTTCCCTGCCGTCCGCGCTGCGCGCCTTCCTGCTGACCCTGGCCGTGGTCGACGACCTCTTCGCCATCCTGATCATCGCCGTGTTCTTCACCAGCGAGATCGACTTCCTGGCGCTGGGCGGGGCGGTCGCCGGTCTGGTCCTCTTCTGGTTCCTGCTCCGCTCGGGAGTCCGCGGCTGGTACCTGTACGTCCCGCTCGCCCTGGCGATCTGGGGCCTGATGTACAACAGCGGCGTCCACGCCACCATCGCCGGCGTCGCCATGGGCCTGATGCTCCGCTGCACCCGTAGGGACGGCGAGGAGCACTCGCCCGGCGAGCACATCGAGCACCTGGTCCGGCCGCTGTCCGCCGGTCTCGCCGTCCCCCTCTTCGCCCTGTTCTCCGCCGGGGTCTCGCTCTCGGGCGGGGCCGTCGCCGAGGTCTTCACCCGCCCCGAGACCCTCGGCGTGGTCCTCGGCCTGGTCGTCGGCAAGACCGTCGGCATCTTCGGCGGCACCTGGCTGGCCGCCCGCTTCACCAAGGCGGAGCTGAACGAGGACCTCGCCTGGCCGGACGTGCTCGCCGTGGCCTCGCTGGCCGGCATCGGCTTCACCGTGTCCCTGCTCATCGGCGAACTCGCCTTCGCCGACGACCCCGCCCTGATGGACGAGGTCAAGGCCGCCGTCCTGCTCGGCTCCCTCATCGCCGCGGTCGTCGCGTGCGTCCTGCTGAAGATGCGCGACCGCAAGTACCGGGCGCTGACCGAGGCGGAGGAGCTCGACGAGGACCTCGACGGCATCCCCGACATCTACGAACAGGACAACCCGGACTACCACCTGCGGATGGCGAAGATCTACGAGGAGAAGGCCGCGGAACACCGCCGCAGGGCCGCCGCCCACGCTCTCCAGCGCTCCGAAGCGGCGGGCGGGTCCAGCACGGGCGGCGACCGTCCGGCATGATCTGACTGACGACGGAGGACAGCCGCCGGAAGCAGACGACAGAGGGAGTCAGAGATGAGCGCAGTGGACCAAGGGGCGCAGGGAGCCGAGCGCACGCTCGGCCAGCTGGTCGCCTCGGCCACCGCCGAGATGTCGGCCCTGGTGCACGACGAGATCGCCCTCGCGAAGGTGGAGATCAAGCAGGACGTCAAGCGCGCGGGCATCGGCAGCGGCGCCGCCATCGTCGCGGGAGTGCTGCTGCTCTTCTCCCTCCCCGTACTGAGTTTCGCCGCGGCCTACGGCATCCACAATCTCGGGCTCGGGCTCGCCTGGTCCTTCCTGATCGTCGGGGTCGCGTTCTGGCTGCTCGCGGGCCTGATCGGACTGGTCGCCATGGCGAAGTTCAAGAAGGTCAAGCCGCCGGTGAAGACCATCGAGTCCGTCAAGCAGACCGCGGCCCTCGTCGGCACCGTCAAGCCGCACCCGCGCCCGGTCAGTGACAACGTCGTGGGTGTGGCACGCTCGTCCTCATGACAGCCCCCTCGCCGGACCCCGGTACCCCGCCCACCGCTGCCACGGCGGTCCGGCTCGACGTGCCGGGCGCCAGGAAGGTGCTCCACCGGGACGTCGCGGCCAACGGTGCGCGGTTCCACGTCGCGGAGGTCGGCGACGGGCCACTGGTCCTCCTGCTGCACGGATTCCCGCAGTTCTGGTGGACCTGGCGGCACCAGCTGAACGCCCTCGCCGACGCCGGGTACCGCGCGGTCGCGATGGACCTGCGCGGCGTGGGCGGCAGCGACCGCACCCCGCGCGGCTACGACCCAGCGAACCTCGCGCTCGACATCACCGGCGTCGTACGGTCCCTCGGCGAACCGGACGCCGCGCTCGTCGGGCACGACCTGGGCGGCTACCTCGCCTGGACGGCGGCCGTGATGCGGCCCAAGCTCGTGCGCCGGCTGGTCGTCTCCTCGATGCCGCACCCGCGCCGCTGGCGCTCCGCGATGCTGGCCGACTTCGGCCAGACCCGGGCGAGTTCCCACATCTGGGGGTTCCAGCGGCCGTTCATCCCCGAGCGGCAGCTCGTCGCCGACGACGGGGCCCTCGTGGGGCAGCTCATCCGCGACTGGTCCGGTCCCCGGCTCCAGGAGGACGGCGTCGACGAGGAGGCCCTCGCCGTGTACCGGCGGGCGATGTGCATCCCCTCAACGGCGCACTGCTCGATCGAGCCGTACCGCTGGATGATGCGGTCGATGGCCCGCCCGGACGGACTCCAGTTCAACCGGCGGATGAAGCGGCCCGTGCGGGTACCGACCCTGCACCTGCACGGTTCCCTCGACCCGGTGATGCGCACCAGGAGCGCGGCCGGATCCGGGGAGTACGTCGAAGCCCCGTACCGCTGGCGGCTGTTCGACGGTCTCGGGCACTTCCCGCACGAGGAGGACCCGGTGGCCTTCTCGACCGAGCTGGTCAACTGGCTGAAGGATCCCGAACCCGACCGCTGACGGGCCGTCCGGCGCTCGCTGACGGACCGGCAGGTGATTTCGTATGCTCGTCTTACGAGCGTTCAATTGCCTGGCGCATAGGCCAATTGGCCGCCCCGGACGGGGTTACCGACCTTGGGGCCCGGGCAGAGCTCGTTGTATGGGCTGGACGCACGACCACGGTGACACCGCACACGAACGACGCTCGGCCACGGCGCCGGGCGATCACGACAGGACCGGCCGGGGAGGCCACGACCCCCGGCTCGGCATCCCACGCATCCTGCGCCGCCGGGCCCGCTGGGTCTCGGCCAGGCTCCGGCATCCCCGCATGTAGGAACGGCGGAAACGGCGCCGGGGCACCGCGTGGTGCGGTGGCCCCGGCGCCGGTCAGAGGGCGCAGCCCTGGCTGTCGGCGCGGCGGTCGGCGGTCCGGCCGATCCGGATGTCGTCGCGGATCTCGTCCACCGTCAGGGCGTAGCCGGTGTTCGGGTCGTCGAGCGACTTCGCGAAGACGACCCCGTACACCTTGCCGTCGGGCGTGAGCAGCGGGCCGCCGGAGTTGCCCTGGCGCACGGTCGCGTAGAGCGAGTAGACGTCGCGGCGGACGGTGCCCCGGTGGTAGATGTCCGGGCCGTTGGCGTTGATGCGGCCGCGGACGCGGGCCGCGCGGACGTCGTACGCGCCGTTCTCCGGGAAGCCGGCGACGATCGCGTCGCTGCCGCTCGCCGCGTCCTTGTCGGCGAACTCCAGCGCCGGGGCCTTCAGCTTGGGCACGTCCAGGACGGCGATGTCGCGCGCCCAGTCGTAGAGCACGACCTTGCCGTCGTAGAGCTTGCCCTCGCCGCCAACCTGGACGGTGGGCTCGCCGACGCCTCCGACGACGTGCGCGTTGGTCATCACCTTGCCGGGGGCGAAGACGAAGCCGGTGCCCTCCAGGACCTTGCTGCAACTGGGCGCCGTGCCGACGACCTTCACGATCGAGAGCTTGGCCTGTTCGGCGACGCCGCTGCGGGCGAGCGCCGGGTCGGGCGCCTTGACCTCGGTGATCGGCTCGTTCGAGAACGGGCTGAAGACCTGCGGGAAGCCGTTGCGGGCGAGGGTGGAACTGAAGTCCGAGAACCAGGTGTTGGCCTGGGCGGGGAGCACCCGCGACACGCCCAGGAGCACCTTGGAGTTGCGGACCTCCTTGCCCAGCGTGGGAAGTGACGTCCCGGCGAGGGCCGAGCCGATCAGCCAGGCCACCAGCAGCATCGCGACGACGTTGACCAGCGCGCCGCCGGTCGCGTCGAGGGCGCGGGCCGGCGACCAGGTGATGTGGCGGCGGACTCGGTTGCCGAGGTGGGTGGTCAGGGCCTGGCCGATCGAGGCACAGATGATGATCACGACGACGGCGATGACGACGACGGTCGTGGTCACCTGGGTGCCGTTGTCGGTCACCCGGTCCCAGATCAGGGGCAGCAGGGACACGGCGACGAGACCACCGCCGAGGAAGCCGATCACCGACAGGACGCCGACGACGAACCCCTGGCGGTAGCCGACGATCGCGAACCACACGGCGGCGACCAGCAACAGGATGTCCAGCACGTTCACGTGGGCCACCGTCTCATGCGCGCCAGTCGAGCGGGACGTGACGTGAGCGGTCCCACGGCCGCTCCCAGCCCGCGAAGTGCAGGATCCGGTCGATCACCCCGGCCGTGAACCCCCACACCAGAGCCGATTCGACCAGGAACGCGGGACCTTGGTGGCCGCCCGGGTGCACCACGGTCACCCGGTTGCCGGGGTCCGTGAGATCCGCCACGGGAACCGTGAAGACCCGGGCCGTCTCCGCCGGGTCCACCGCGCCGACCGGGGAGGGCTCCCGCCACCAGCCGAGCACCGGAGTCACGACGAACTCGCTGACCGGGATGTAGAGCCGGGGCAGGACTCCGAAGAGCTGGACGCCGGCCGGATCGAGGCCGGTCTCCTCCTCGGCCTCGCGCAGCGCGGCGCGCAGCGGGCCGGTCGTGTGCGGGTCGCCGTCGCCCGGGTCGAGGGCGCCGCCCGGGAAGGAGGGCTGGCCAGCGTGCGAGCGCAGGGTGCCGGCGCGTTCCTGGAGCAGCAGCTCCGGGCCTCGCGGGCCCTCGCCGAAGAGGATCAGCACGGCGGACTGGCGGCCGCGGCCGTCCTCGGGTGGCAGGAAGCGGCTGAGCTGGCGGGGCTCCACGGTGCGGGCGGCCGACGCCACGGGGTCGAGCCACTCGGGCAGGCCGTCGGTGGTGAGGGCCAGCCCCTCGCGGGCGGCCGGGGCCGCCGTGGTCTCGTCCCGTGTACCGCGCGTCATAGGCACCCCTGTCCGTGTTCTCCCACACCGCTGAACGCGGTCCGGGTACCGATTCGTTCCGTGGCGCCCCGTACGGCGGTACGGGCGGCCGCCGGGGCGGTGCCGTACCGCCCGGCGGCCGCAGACCCCGCTCAGGGCGCCGTACGGGCCCCCAGCGGCGGGGCCGGGAGGCCCGGGTAGTCCGGGGGCGGGGTCAGGCGCTGGCCCGGCTGGCCGCCCTTCTCGTACTTCAGCAGCTTCTTCGCCTTCTCCGGGTCGGTTTCGCCCTCGCCGTACGCCGGGCAGAGCGGTGCGATCGGGCAGGCGCCGCAGGCGGGCTTGCGGGCGTGGCAGATGCGGCGGCCGTGGAAGACGACCCGGTGCGAGAGCATCGTCCACTCGCTCTTGGGGAAGATCGCGCAGATCTCGGCCTCGACCTTCTCCGGATCCTCCTGCTCGGTCCACTTGAAGCGGCGCACCAGCCGCCCGAAGTGGGTGTCGACGGTGATGCCGGGGACCCCGAAGGCGTTGCCGAGGACCACGTTGGCCGTCTTGCGGCCGACTCCCGGGAGGGTCACGAGGTCCTCGATGCGGCCCGGCACCTCGCCGCCGAAGCGGTCCCGCAGGGCCTGGGAGAGGCCGAGGAGGGACTTCGACTTCGCCCGGAAGAACCCGGTCGGCCGGATGATCTCCTCCAGATCCTCCGGCGCGGCCGCCGCCATGTCCTCGGGCGTGGGATAGGCGGCGAAGAGGGCCGGGGTCGTCTGGTTCACGCGCAGGTCGGTGGTCTGCGCGGACAGGACGGTGGCGACCAGGAGCTCGAAGGGATTCCGGAAGTCCAGCTCCGGATGGGCGTACGGGTACACCTCGGCCAGCTCGCGATTGATGCGGCGGGCCCGGCGGACCATGGCCAGGTGGGATTCCGGCCGCGCGGCCGACGCCCCCGGCCGCGGTTTCTTGGCCGAAGCTTTGCCCTCGGCGGTGGGCGGGGCCTTGCTGGGCACCTTCGCGGGGGCTTGTTCGCCCACGGCTGAATTTGAGCCCGCCGTCACTCCTGCGGACCCCTTGGCCTGTGCTCTCACCGGCTTATTGGACACCCGGCCAGCCTAAGGCCGGCCGCTGACACCCGCCCGGACCTCAGGTAACACCACTCCGATTGGTCTCTCGCCGCACAGCACGCCCGTCCGTCCGGCATCCTTGTGATTGATCGCACTGTTTGAGCCGTCCGGCAAAATGGGGAGCGGTCCCCTGGCTGGTCGACATAGGAGAGAGACTCGTGGACGACGTTCTGCGGCGCGCCCCGCTCTTCGCGGCGCTCGATGACGAGCAGGCCGCGGAGCTCCGCGCCTCCATGGGCGAGGTGACGCTCGCACGCGGTGACGCCCTGTTCCACGAGGGCGACCCCGGCGACCGGCTGTATGTCGTGACCGAGGGCAAGGTGAAGCTGCACCGCACCTCCCCCGACGGCCGCGAGAACATGCTGGCCGTCCTCGGCCCCGGCGAGCTGATCGGCGAGCTGTCGCTCTTCGACCCGGGCCCGCGCACCGCCACCGCCACCGCGCTGACCGAGGTCAAGCTCCTCGGCCTCGGCCACGGTGACCTCCAGCCGTGGCTCAACGCCCGGCCCGAGGTCGCGACCGCGCTGCTGCGCGCCGTCGCCCGGCGCCTGCGCAAGACCAACGACCAGATGTCCGACCTGGTCTTCTCCGACGTTCCCGGCCGCGTGGCCCGGGCGCTCCTCGACCTGTCGCGCCGCTTCGGCGTGCAGTCGGAGGAGGGCATCCACGTCGTCCACGACCTGACGCAGGAAGAGCTCGCGCAGCTCGTCGGCGCCTCCCGCGAGACCGTGAACAAGGCCCTGGCCGACTTCGCGGGCCGCGGCTGGCTGCGCTTGGAGGCGCGTGCCGTGATCCTGCTGGACGTGGAGCGGCTCGCGAAGCGCTCGCGCTGACGCCGTCGCCCGTACGCATCGCGAAGGGGTCCTGCCCGGCCGGGCGGGGCCCCTTCGCGCGTCCGCCACGGGCCGCGCGGCACCGGGGAGCGGTCCCGGGAAAATCCGGTGGACGCCCGCCGGCGGGAAGGCAGAGTGGGGCCATGGAGCACAGAGGGCTGGACGCGTACGGGTACTTCGAGCGGGAGGGCGCGCTGGGCCGGGTGCAGCCCGAGTTCGCCGCCCTGGTCGCGGCCGCGCGGAGCCGGATCTCCGAGGCGTACGGGCGCCGGCTGCACAGCGCCTACCTGTACGGGTCCGTGCCGCGCGGGACGGCCCGCCCCGGGCGCTCCGACCTCGACCTGCTGATCGCCCTGCACCGCGAGCCCACCGACGAGGACCGGGACACCGCCGAGGTGCTGGGGCGGAGCCTCGACGAGGAGTTCGCCGAGATCGACGGCGTGGGCGTCCTGCTGTACGGCAAGGACCGGCTGCTGAGCGAGCAGGAACGTTACGACCTGGGCTGGTTCCTCGCCTGCCTGTGCACCCCGCTGCTCGGCGCCGACCTGGCCGAGCACCTGCCCCGGTACCGTCCGGACGCCCTGCTGGCCCGCGAGCTGAACGGCGACCTGGCCACGCTGCTGCCCCGGTGGCGGGAGCGGGCCGAGGCCGCCTCCACGCCCGCCGAGTACCGCAGGATGAACCGTTTCTTCTCCCGGCACCTGGTGCGCACCGCGTTCACGCTGGTCATGCCCCGGTGGGGCGGCTGGAGCAGCGACCTGACCGAGTCCGCGGAGGTCTTCGGCCGGTACTACCCCGAGCGGGCCGCACAGCTGCGGGAGGCCGCCGCGGTGGCCCTCGACCCGGTCGCGGACCCGGCGGTGGCCCGCCGGTACGTCGAGGACCTGGGCCCGTGGCTCGCGGACGAGTACACGGCCCGCCTCGGCACGAAGACGCCCCGGGCGGCCTAGGGCCTGTCGTCAAACTCCCGTCTGCCCCGCGACGCCTGGCACGCGCTCTCGCCGCACCGGGCGAAAGCCAAGTACGTCCAGTACGCGGGCTTCCGCCCGGCGCACCGAGAGCACGCACCAGACGCCGCAGGGCCGCCCTCCGGGCGACGACGGGAGTTTGACGACAGGCCCTAGCGCCGCGTCAGGTCGAGGGACTCGACGGCCTGCTTGGCTTCGAGGAGGCCCGCGCCGGTGATGGAGCGGTAGAGCTTGACGGCCGAGACGGTGCGGCCGTCGCGCATCAGGGCGCGCACCTCGTCCAGCCGGGCCGGCTCCGGCTCCTCGATGCCGAAGTGGTCCAGGACCAGCCCCAGCCGGCGCTCCAGCCGGTCGGCCTTGTCCTCCAGGGCCCTGACCCGCAGGGTCACGGTCGAGGTGATCCAGCCGGCGGCGGCGAGCACGGCGAGCAGTACGTAGAGCGTGTTCATTCGGGCCCCCCGGGGATCAGCCCGTGCTCCTGAAGGTATTCGAGCTGCGCCCGGACGGACCATTCCGCCGCCGGCCACAGGGAACGGTCCACATCGGCGTAGACCCGGGCGACGACGGCCTCGGGGGTGACCAGGCCGTCCTCCACCGCGGTCTCGACCTGGGCGAGCCGGTGCGCACGGTGGGCCAGGTAGAACTCGACGGCCCCCTGGGCGTCCTCCAGGACCGGACCGTGGCCCGGGAGGACGGTGTGGACCCCGTCGTCGACGGTGAGGGAGCGCAGGCGGCGCAGGGAGTCCAGGTAGTCCCCGAGGCGGCCGTCGGGATGGGCGACGACGGTCGTACCGCGGCCCAGGACGGTGTCGCCGGTCAGGACGGCCCGGTCGGCGGGCAGGTGGAAGCAGAGCGAGTCGGAGGTGTGGCCGGGGGTGCCGACCACCCGCAGTTCCAGACCGCCGGTGCGGATCACGTTCCCGGCGGCCAGTCCCTCGTCGCCCAGGCGCAGGGCGGGATCGAGGGCGCGTACTTTCGTCCGGGTCAGCTCGGCGAACCGGCCGGCGCCCTCGGCGTGGTCGGGGTGGCCGTGGGTGAGGAGGGTCAGCGCGATCCGCTTGCCGGCCTGCTCGGCGGCGGCGATGACGGCCCGCAGGTGCGTCTCGTCCAGCGGTCCGGGGTCGATGACGACGGCCAGCTCGGAGTCCGGTTCGGATACGAGCCAGGTGTTGGTGCCGTCCAGGGTCATGGCCGAGGCGTTGGGGGCCAGGATGTTGACGGCGCGGGTGGTGGCGGGCCCGGAGGAGACCACTCCGCGGGGCTGTCCGGGCAGGGCTGCGGCGTCGGTCATGCGGGGCCTCCGGGACGTGCGGAGCGGACGCGCTTGGTGAACTCGTCGTGGCCCGGCCAGCTGAGCACCACTTCCCCGTCCTCCAGGGCGGCCCGGGCGAGCACGGGGGTCAGGTCCTGCGCGGCGGCGCCCGCGAGCGCGTCCGCGGCGCTCCCGTACGGCTCCAGCGAGCGCAGGGTGGAGATGGTGGGCGGCATCATCAGCAGCTCGCCCTTGTCGTACCCGGCGGCCGCGTCGGCGGGGCGGATCCAGACGGTCCGGTCGGCCTCGGTGGAGGCGTTGCGGGTGCGCTGGCCCTCCGGGAGGGCGGCGACGAAGAACCAGGTGTCGTAGCGGCGGGGCTCGAACTCCGGGGTGATCCAGCGGGCCCAGGCCCCGAGCAGGTCGGAGCGCAGCAGCAGGCCGCGCCGGTCGAGGAACTCGGCGAAGGACAGTTCGCGGGCCACGAGGGCCTGCCGGTCGGCCTCCCAGTCGTCCCCGGTGGTGTCGCCGACGACGGTGTCCGCGGTCTCGCCCGCGAGCAGGACCCCGGCCTCCTCGAAGGTCTCGCGGACGGCCCCGCACACGATGGCCTGGGCGGAGGCGGCGTCGGTGCCGAGGCGTGCGGCCCACGCGTCCTGGTCCGGGCCGGCCCAGCCGGTGCGGTGGTCCTCGTCGCGGGGGTCGACCCCGCCGCCCGGGTAGGCGTACGCGCCTCCGGCGAAGGCCATGGAGGTGCGGCGGCGGAGCATGTGCACGGCCGGTCCGGAGGGGGTGTCACGGAGCAGCATCACCGTGGCGGCGCGTTTGGGCGCGACCGGGGTGAGGGAGCCGTCCGCGAGCGCGCGGATCCGGTCGGGCCACTCCGGGGGGTACCACTGGCCCCCGGCGGGCTGGCTGGGCGACGACTGACCGTGCTGACCATTCGGCATGGCCGGATGCTACGGCCATCCGGCCCGATGTTCGAGGGGCACCCGCTGTGACCTGCCCCGACGGCGGAAGCGGAAGGCGCCGGGCGGAGGGGTGACCGCGCGGTCCGGCCCGCGCCCGGCCGCGCCGGACGGGGTCCTGGCGGGGCCGGGCGGGACGGAAACGGACAGGGAGGGAAGGGTGCGCGGCGCGTCAGGCGCCCGCGACCAGCTCCACCTGGAACTCGACCTCGACGGGGGCGTCGAGCGGGAGGACCGCCACGCCGACCGCGCTGCGGGCGTGGACGCCCTTCTCGCCGAGGACCTCGCCCAGCAGCTCGCTCGCGCCGTTCAGCACGCCCGGCTGGCCGGTGAAGTCGGGGGCGGAGGCGATGAAGCCGACGACCTTGACGACCCGGGCGATCTTGTCGAGGTCACCGACCACGGACTTGACGGCGGCCAGGGCGTTCAGCGCGCAGGTCGCGGCGAGCTCCTTGGCCTGCTCCGCGGAGACCTCGGCCCCGACCTTGCCGGTGACCGGCAGGCTGCCCTTGACCATCGGCAGCTGGCCCGCCGTGTACACGTAGGCACCCGAGCGCACGGCCGGCTGGTAGGTGGCCAGCGGCGGAACGACCTCCGGCAGGGTCAGGCCGAGCTCGGCCAGCCTCGCCTCGACGACGCCGCTCATGCCTTCTCCCGCTTGAGGTAGGCGACGAGCTGCTCGGGGTTGTTCGGGCCGGGCACGACCTGGACGAGCTCCCAGCCGTCCTCGCCCCAGGTGTCCAGGATCTGCTTGGTGGCGTGGACCAGCAGGGGGACCGTCGCGTATTCGAACTTCTTGGTCATGGGGGCGAGCGTAATGCCTGTCGTGCGGGCCTCATGCGCGGCCCGGGAACCGAGTCGTTAGGCTCGGACGCTGTGAGCAGGCTCCAGGTGGTCAGCGGCAAGGGCGGCACCGGCAAGACCACGGTCGCCGCGGCACTCGCGCTCGCCCTCGCACGCGAGGGCAGGCGGACTCTTCTCGTGGAGGTCGAGGGCAGGCAGGGCATCGCACAGCTATTCGGCACGGAAGCGCTCCCCTACGAGGAGCGGAAGATCGCCGTCGCGCCCGGCGGGGGCGGGGGCGAGGTGTACGCGCTCGCCATCGACGCCGAACGGGCGCTGCTGGACTACCTCCAGATGTTCTACAAGCTGGGCTCGGCCGGGCGCGCGCTCAAGAAGCTCGGCGCGATCGATTTCGCGACGACCATCGCACCCGGTCTGCGGGACGTGCTGCTGACCGGCAAGGCGTGCGAGGCCGTGCGGCGCAAGGACAAGGCCGGCCGGTTCGTCTACGACCACGTGATCATGGACGCCCCGCCGACCGGGCGGATCACCCGCTTCCTGAACGTCAACGACGAGGTCGCGGGGCTCGCCCGGTTCGGGCCGATCCACAACCAGGCGCAGGCCGTCATGAAGGTGCTCAAGTCCCCGGAGACGGCCGTGCACCTGGTGACGCTGCTGGAGGAGATGCCGGTCCAGGAGACCGCCGACGGCATCGCGGAACTCCGGGAGGCGGGGCTTCCGGTGGGCCGCGTCGTCGTCAACATGGTGCGCCCGCACCACTTGGACGAGGAGACCCTGCGCGCGGCCGCGGGCGAGCACCGCGGGGAGATCGCGCAGGCCCTGTCCCGGGCGGGGCTGGGCGGGGCGCGCCGGGGCGGGCTGGCCGAGCGGCTGGTGGAGCCGCTGCTCGCGCAGGCCGCGGAGCACGCGAGTCGCGTCCGCCTGGAGCGGGAGCAGCGCGCGGTACTGGCGGGGCTGGACGTGCCGGCGTACGAACTCCCTCTGCTGGGCTCGGGGATGGAGCTGGCCGGGCTGTACGAGCTGGCCTCGGAGCTGCGCAAGCAGGCGGACGCCGAATGAGCGAGGGTGGGGACGACATGGGCCTGGACACTCCGCCGGAACTGGCGGTCGACGCGCTGCTGGACGATCCGGGGACCCGGATCATCGTGTGCTGCGGCGCGGGCGGGGTCGGCAAGACCACCACCGCCGCGGCGCTGGGCGTACGGGCGGCCGAACGCGGCCGCAAGGCGGTCGTGCTGACGATCGACCCGGCCCGCAGACTGGCCCAGTCGATGGGGATCGACTCGCTGGACAACACCCCGCGCCGGGTCCCCGTGGACGGGGGGACGGGCGAACTGCACGCCATGATGCTGGACATGAAGCGGACCTTCGACGAGATCGTCGAGGCGCACGCGGACGGCGAGCGGGCGCGGGCGATCCTGGCGAACCCCTTCTACCAGTCCCTGTCGGCCGGGTTCGCGGGCACGCAGGAGTACATGGCGATGGAGAAGCTGGGCCAGCTGCGGGCGCAGGACGACTGGGACCTGATCATCGTGGACACCCCGCCGAGCCGGTCCGCGCTGGACTTCCTCGACGCGCCGAAGCGCCTCGGGTCCTTCCTGGACGGGAAGTTCATCCGGGTGCTGATGGCTCCGGCGAAGGTCGGCGGCCGGGCCGGCATGAAGTTCCTCAACGTCGGCATGTCGCTGATGACGGGCACACTGAGCAAGCTGATGGGCGCCTCGCTGCTGAAGGACGTACAGACCTTCGTGGCCGCGATGGACACGATGTTCGGCGGGTTCCGCACGCGGGCGGACGCGACGTTCCGGCTGCTCCAGGCGCCCGGTACGGCCTTCCTCGTGGTCGCCGCCCCGGAGCCGGACGCCCTGCGCGAGGCGGCGTACTTCGTGGAGCGGCTCGCGGCCGAACGGATGCCGCTGGCCGGTCTGGTGCTGAACCGGGTCCACGGCAGCGGGGCCGGCCGGCTCTCCGCGGAACGGGCCCTGGCCGCCGCAGAGAATCTTGAAGAAGGCGGCATTGTCGATCAGGAGTCCGGGAAAGCTGGACTTCGTGACGCCGCCGACGACGGCTCCCCCGACGTGGACGAGATCACGGCAGGACTGTTGCGCCTGCATGCCGAACGGATGCAGGTGATCGCGCGCGAACGACGCACACGCGATCGCTTCACCTCGCTGCACCCCGAAGTGGCGGTGACCGAAGTGGCCGCCCTGCCCGGCGATGTGCACGACCTCGCCGGGCTGCGGGCCATCGGAGAGCGCCTCGCGGCCGGGGTGCCGGCCGGAGCGTAGGCGTCGGCGTGCGTACGACGTGGCGCCCGGGTGATCTACCCGGCTGCCGCGTACGTCTCGTACGGAACGTCGATCTCCGCGTCGACATCCACGGTGAGGATGCCCGTACTGCGTTCGTACTCCGTGCGGGCCGTTTCGAGCAGCCGTCGCCACGAGGTGACGGTGGGACGCCGGCGCAGCAGCGCACGTCGTTCCCGCTCGGTCATTCCGCCCCACACTCCGAACTCGACACGATTGTCGAGCGCGTCGGCCAGGCACTCGGTCCGCACCGGACATCCGGTGCACACCGCCTTGGCCCTGTTCTGTGCCGCTCCTTGAACGAACAGTTCATCCGGATCGGTAGTGCGGCAGGCTGCCTGCGCACTCCAGTCGGTAACCCAGCCCATCCCGGCGCCGTCCTCTCCCGAATCGAGGCTCCCCCACGGCGGTAGCGGCATATTCACCGCTGCCAGTTGAGGACGTTACGGAAGGCGAGCACAGTGCAACACCCCCGACGGGCCCAATCTTGAATGGTCCGAACGGACTATGGGTAAGCGGCAGATCACCCGACGGAGTGATCCGGCGACATGCCCGGCCATTCCGGCGATTCGGGTGAAATCGGGGGCTGCCGGTAAGCGGCCGTCAGAGGGAAGGGCGAGATTCGGACATGTGTCCACCCCATTCGGGAAGGGTGAAATTCAAGCCGAGGGGTTGATGTCGCACCACACTGCTGTGACAGTTGGGGTCAGCTTAGGCCAAGGCATTCGCGCGTGTCCGGCGAATGAGAACGTAGGCTGCCCCTCATGGGAAAGAAGCGCTCGGGCGGCGGGCTCACCGGGCCACAGCAGGCCGCCAAGTTCCTCGGGGTGTCCGTTCTCTCGGGAGTCGTACTCGCCGGCATCGCGATCCCGGGCGCCGGCGCGCTGGGACTCGCGGCCAAGGGCACGGTCGAGGGTTTCGACGAGATCCCGGCCAATCTCAAGACACCTCCGCTGAGCCAGCGCACCACGATTCTGGACTCGGAGGGTGGCCTGATCGCCACCGTCTATTCACGTGACCGGCAGGTCGTCCCCCTGACGTCGATCTCCCCGTACATGCAGAAGGCGATCGTCGCCATCGAGGACTCGCGCTTCTACGAGCACGGCGCGGTCGACCTCAAGGGCATCCTGCGCGCGGTGAACCGCAACGCGCAGGAGGGCGGAGCGGCGCAGGGCGCCTCGACGCTGACGCAGCAGTACGTGAAGAACGTGTTCGTCGAGGAAGCCGGCGACGACGAGACGAAGGTGCGCGAGGCCCAGGAGAAGAGCCTCGGCCGCAAGATCCGCGAGCTCAAGTACTCGATCCAGGTCGAGGAGGAGCTCGGGAAGAAGAAGATCCTCGAGAACTACCTCAACATCACCTACTTCGGCCAGCAGGCCTACGGCATCGAATCGGCGGCGCAGCGCTACTTCAGCAAGCCCGCCAAGGACCTCACCATGGACGAGTCGGCGCTGCTGGCCGGCCTGGTGCAGTCGCCGAGCCGGTACGACCCGGTCAACGACGCGCAGGAGGCGATGAAGCGCCGCAACACCGTCCTCCAGCGGATGGCCGACATGAAGGACATCTCGCAGGCCGAGGCGGAGGAGGCGAAGAAGAAGCCGGTCCAGCTGAAGGTGACCCGGCCGAAGAACGGCTGCATCACCGCGGTCAAGGGCGCGGGCTTCTTCTGCGACTACGTGCGCAACACCTTCCTGTCGGACCCGGTGTTCGGCAAGACCCGCGAGGAGCGGGCGAAGATCTGGAACCAGGGCGGCCTGACCGTCCGCACGACCCTGGACCCGCAGTCGCAGGAGTCCGCGAACGCCTCGATCAAGGACCACGTCAACGAGGACGACACGATCGCCACGGCCGTCACCATGATCCAGCCGGGCACCGGCCGGGTCCTGGCGATGGGCCAGTCGAAGCCGTACGGCTTCGGGAAGAACGAGACGCAGATCAACTACTCCGTGGACAAGCGGATGGGCGGCTCCAACTTCGGCTTCCAGGTCGGCTCCACGTTCAAGCCGTTCATCGCGGCCGCGGCCATCGAGCAGGGCATGGCGCCCACCAAGGTCTACTCCGCACCCAACAAGATCGACTACCCGAGCCCGATCCCCAAGTGCGACGGCAGCCAGTGGGTGAACCTGCCCGAGGGCAAGAAGAAGCTCGCGACCGCCGAGAACGAGACCGAGGACGAGGTCGGTCCGTACGCGCTGAGGACGGCGATGGAGAAGTCCATCAACACGTACTTCGTGCAGATGATCGGCGAGATCGGGCTCTGCCCGGTGACCGAGATGACGCAGAAGCTCGGCGTGGTCCCGGCCGACGGTTCGAAGCTGCCCGAGGCCCCCTCCATCGCGCTCGGCTCCGCCGAACTGTCGCCGCTGACGATGGCCAACGCGTACGCGACCTTCGCCAACCGGGGCACGTACTGCACCCCGATCGCCCTGGAGTCGATCACCGACGCGCACGGCAAGGCCCTCGCGGTGCCGAAGACCAAGTGCGAGCGGGCGATGAGCCAGGACACCGCCGACACGATCAACACCCTGCTGCGCGGCGTGGTCGACTCGGGTACCGGTGAGAAGGCCGGTCTGAGCGACCGCGACAACGCGGGCAAGACCGGTACGACGGACTCCCGCTACAACGCCTGGTTCGTCGGCTACACCCCGAACATGTCCGGCGCGGTGTGGGTCGGCTCGGGCGGCGCGAAGAAGATCTCGATGGAGGACATCACCATCGGCGGTCAGTACTACCCGAAGGTCTTCGGTGGCGGACTGCCCGGCCCGATCTGGCGGGACGCGGTGTCCGGCGCCCTGTCCGGCCGCGAGGCCCCCGGCTTCACCACGGTCAGCATCCCGGAGCCGCAGGTTCCGAGCGGCGGCAACGGCAACAACGGCGGCCGGGGCAACGCGAACGGCGGCAACGGGGGCAACCCCAACCCGCCCGTCCCGAACAAGCCCGGCAAGCCGAACAAGCCCGGCGGTGACGGCAAGCCCGGCGGGCGGCCCGGCGGCACGACGGCCGCAGGAGCCACCGGCGGCGCGGCCGCCACGGGCGGCACCGGCGGTACCCCGGGCGGTACGGGCGACACGCCCACCCCGCCGTTCGGCGGGATCACCGGGGAGCCCGGCCTGATCGGCGGCCGGGACGACCAGTAGGACGCGCACGAAGAAGGGGAGGGCCCCGGCCGGATCATCCGGCCGGGGCCCTCCCCTTTGCTCCGACGGTTACGAGAGCCGGCGCTTCACGGCGGCGGCCACGCGGCCGCCCTCCGCCAGGCCCGCCACCTTCGGGTTCACGATCTTCATGACGGCGCCCATGGCCCGCGGCCCCTCGGCACCCGCCGCCTTGGCCTCCTCGACCGCCTGCGCCACGATCGCGTCGAGCTCGTCGTCGCCCAGCTGCTTGGGCAGGTACGCGTCGAGGAACTCGCCCTCCGCGGTCTCCCGCGCGGCCTGCTCGGCGCGGCCGCCCTGCGCGAAGGCCTCCGCGGCCTCGCGGCGCTTCTTCGCCTCCTTCGCGATCACCTTGAGGACTTCGTCGTCGGAGAGCACGCGCGCTTCCTTGCCCGCGACCTCCTGGTTGGTGATGGCGGAAAGGGTCAGGCGCAGCGTCGACGAAGCGAGCTCGTCGCGTGCCCGGATGGCGTTGGTGAGGTCTTCCTGGAGCTTGGCCTTGAGCGTGGTCATGCCCATGAGTCTGCCAGGTGCGGGGGCGGTGGCGCCCGCCGGTTTATCGCGTCTGCGACGATAGGGGGCATGCGCGCGCGTTACGGAGTCCCCCTGAAGGTCACTGCCTCGATCGCCGCGGTGGGGGCCGCCGGAGTGGCCTATGCCGCCGGATTCGAGGCCCGTTCCTTCCGGCTGCGCCGGGTCACCGTGCCCGTGCTCCCGCAGGGGATGCGGCCGTTGCGCGTCCTCCAGGTCTCCGACATCCACATGGTCGGCGGGCAGCGCAAGAAGCGCGCCTGGCTGCAGTCCCTGGCCGGCCTGCGCCCCGACTTCGTCGTGAACACCGGCGACAACCTCTCCGACACGGAGGGCGTGCCCGAGGTGCTCGACGCACTGGGCCCGCTGATGGACTTCCCCGGCGTGTACGTCTTCGGGTCGAACGACTACTACGGGCCGCGGCTGCGCAACCCCGGCCGCTACCTGATCGAGAAGGCGCAGGGCCGGCACGGGCTGAACGGCAACAAGCCGGTCGTCGGCGCGGTCCACAACCCGTGGGAGGAGATGCGGGACGCCTTCGACGCGGCGGGCTGGCTGAACCTCACCAACACCCGGGCCCGGCTGAAGCTGGACGGGCTGGAGCTCGCCTTCACCGGCCTCGACGACCCGCACATCAAGCGGGACCGCTACGAGCGGGTCGCGGGCGGGCCCGAGACGGACGCGGACTTCTCGATGGCCGTCGTGCACGCCCCGTACCTGCGGGTGCTCGAATCCTTCACCGCCGACCGGTACCCGCTGATCCTCGCCGGCCACACGCACGGCGGACAGCTGTGCATCCCCTTCTACGGGGCCCTGGTCACCAACTGCGACCTGGACACGAAGCGGGTGAAGGGCCTGTCGACGTACGAGGCGGACGGCGAGCGCTCCTACCTGCACGTCTCGGCGGGCTGCGGCACCAACCGCTTCACCCCGGTCCGCTTCGCCTGCCCGCCGGAGGCGACCCTCCTGACCCTGACGCCGAAGGCGTAGGAGCACCCTCCGCCCGCGCCTGGCCCCGGCCCCCGCGAAACCGGATTTCGCCTCAGCGCGAGGGTCCGCTAAAGTAATCGATGTCGCCACGGAGGAAAGCCGCCGAAGCGACGATCGGGGTGTAGCGCAGCTTGGCAGCGCGCTTCGTTCGGGACGAAGAGGTCGTGGGTTCAAATCCCGCCACCCCGACGCTGTAGTACCAGGTCAGGCCACCTACTTTCGAAGTAGGTGGCCTGACCTGTTTTCGTTGGCCCCAGGGGTGCGGGGGTTAACTGCCCTGGGGGCAGGGGCCTGGTGCGGGGGAGGGACCAGGCCCCTGGTCGGTGGGGTCAGGCCTCCGTGGGGGTGATCCGGATGGCGAGGGCGGTCAGGGCCGCGTCCAGGGACGCGGTCACGGCGGTGGTGTCGGGGCCGGTGGCGATCACGTGGCCCAGCCGGTCGTAGGCGTTCTCGGCCGGCCGTACGGGGGCGCCGTCCGCGGCGGTGACCGTGACGCGGGTGACGCCCGCGACCGCGCGGGCGGCCTCCGTGCCCTCGACGGCCCGCAGCGTTCCCCGGGCCTCGGCGAGCAGGAAGCGGATGCCGGCCGAGGCGGTGTGGCGCGGTTCCAGGTCGAGCGGGGTGCCGGTCGCGGCCCGCAGCTGCTGTTCCAGCAGGTCGGTGCCGGTGGCCCGGCGGATCGCCTCCGGGATCATGCCGCCCGCGAGGCGCGGGTTGATCTCCACCACGGCGACACCGCCGCCCTCGGTCACCTTGACCTCCGTGTGGGTCGGGCCGAGCTCCCATCCGATGGCCTTGAGGGCGCTGCTCACCACCCCGGCGATCTCGCCGGCCGCCGCCGCGCTGAGGGGGGCGGGGAAGAGGTGCCCGGTCTCCACGAAGTACGGGCCGGCCGTGACCTGCTTGGCGGTGACGCCGACCGTGGTGGCGACGCCGTCGTGGCTGAACACCTCGACGCTGTACTCGGGCCCGTCGAGGTACTCCTCCAGCAGGACGGTCCGCGCGGTCGGCAGGCCCCGTACGTTCGTCTCCACCGCGAGGATGCCCCGGGCGTGCGCGGCGGCCTCCTCGGCGGTGGCGCACAGCAGCACGTTGTTCGAGCCCGAGTCGTCGGCGGGCTTCACCACGCACGGCAGGCCCACGGCGCGGACCGCGTCCGCGAGGTCCGCCGGGTCGGTGAGGACCGCGTACCGGGGCTGCGGAACGCCCGCGTCGCGCAACACCCCGCGCATCGTGGCCTTGTTGCGGCAGGCGGCGACGGCGGACGCCGGGTTGCCCGGCAGGCCCAGCCAGTCGGCCAGTTCGGCCACCGCGGGGACGTAGAAGTCGCTGGTCGTGGTCACGCCGGCCAGTTCTTCGCGCGGGTAGCGCTGCTGGATGACGGACCGCAGTTCGGAGAGGGAGTTGGTGTCGCAGACCAGGATCTCGGCGCCGGTCTCGTCGAGGCCCGCGTAGCGTTCCGGCTTGCCGGTCAGCAGGACCGGGACGAAGCCGAGCTCGCGCGCCGTGGACAGCGCGATCATGCCGGTGCCGGTGGTGTTGGACTCGACGAACAGCAGCCGGCGGGGCCGTTCGGCGGGCTGCCGGACCTCGCTGCGGGACCACTGGCTGACCGGGGTCCCGTAGACGACGGGGGTCGGCCGCGAGGCCAGCGGGAGGTCGGCGACGCGGTGTTCGGCCCAGTACTCGTCGCTGTACACGGTGTCGGTGTAGCGGTCGCCGCGGTCCGGGAAGATGCCGACGATGCGGCTGCCCGGCTCGGCGCGGCGGGCCACGTCGGCGAGGACCCGGTAGACCGATCCGGAGGTGTTGCCGGCGAAGATCTGCTGGTCGGCGGCGAGGTCCCGGGCGGCCACGAACGCCTCGCGGTCGTTCAGCCAGTGCACCTCGTCGATGACGGAGCGGTCGAGGTTGTGCGGGAACAGGCTGTTGCCGAGGCCGCTCTGGAGGCGCTTGGGTACGTCCGGCTGGTCGAAGAGGGCACTGCCGACGCAGTCCACGCCGACCGCCCGCAGCCGCGGCAGGTGCCGGCGCAGGGCCCGGGTGCTTCCGCAGAGGGAGCCGCCGCTGCCCACCGCGCCGACCAGCACGTCCACGGTGCCGAGGTCGCGGAGCAGTTCGTCGGCGAGGATCCGGTAGGCGCGCGGGTTGTCGGGGTTGGTGTACTGCCGCGGCCAGAACGCGCCGGGGAGTTCGCGCATCAGCTCGTAGAGGCGCTCCAGGCGGGCGCCCTGCCAGCCCTGGTCGGTCATCTTGGGGACGATGTGGACCTCGGCGCCGAGGGACTTCAGCTTCGCCAGGGTCATGGGGTCGATGCGGGGGTCGGTGACGATGTGCACCGGGTGTCCCAGGGAGCGGCCCACGAGGGCGGCGCCGAGGGCCATCGTGCCGGACGAACTCTCCACGATCGGGGCGCCGGGCAGGAGCGTGCCGATGCGCCGTGCTTCCTCGATGGCGCTCTTCGCGACGCGGTCCTTCATGCCGAAGGGGTTGGCGAGCTCCAGCTTCGCGTACACCTCGGTGCCCTCCGGCACGTCCAGCCGGAGCCGTACGAGCGGAGTGTGCCCGACCATGTCGTAGACGGTTTGAAAGAGCATCTTCACACTTCCTCAGGCTGTGGTGTGGGCGGGGGCGGCGAGCGGGCGGGGACGCAGGCGTCCGTAGGACCAGTCGTCGCCGTGGCCAAGGGAGCGGTAGAGCATGGTGGTTCCGGGGAGCGAGGCGCAGGCGGCGAGGGCGACCTCGGCCTTCAGGGCGCTGTCGGGATCGTCGTGCGGCAGGAGGATGCCGAGCACGGTGCCGCTGTGGGCGCAGGCGATGCCGAGGCCGTCGATGTCGCGGCAGATGCGTTGGAGGGCGGGCAGGGAGGGGCGCGGCATGTGGCGCGCGTTCAGCTCGGCGCTGCGGGTGGCGACGCGGCCCAGGGAGGGCAGGTCCCCGTCGCGGATCGCCTCGCGCGCCCGGTCGAGGAGGCGCGCGTACTCCTGCTGCTCCTCGGCGCTGCGGGCGGTGGCCGCGTGGTTGTGGCTGATGGTGTCGACCTGGCCGCCCTCGTCGTAGGCGATGACGGTCATGGAGGGTACGGTGCCCAGCCGTTCGCGGAGCCGGACCTCGCGGTGGCTGAACGCCACGATCTCGTCGTACATGACGCCGTCGGTGGGCTCGATGTCCCGCAGCAGCGTCTCGATGTCGGCCGGGGTGAAGCGGACGCCCACGGCGTCGGCGACCGCGCGGGCCGTGGCGACGAGGTCGGCCGACGAGCTCGCCATGCCCTTGCCCTCGGGCAGTTCGCTGCCGATGCGGAGCTGGCCGCCGCCGGTGTGGCCGGCGGCGCGCAGGGCCCGTTCGGCCAGCCGGGCCGCCTTGCGCTTGTGGGCGGGGGCCACGTGGATGGACGTGGCGTCCGGCTGGTGGGCGAAGGTCGCGGTGGACCAGGCCGCCACCGGCGAGGTCACCATGAAGTGCTCCCCGGTGCCGGGCAGTACGCCCTGGAGGAGCTCTCCGAACGTACCGAAGGCCCTGCCGACGCCGGCGCTGCGCGTGAGCAGCGCACCCGTCTCCCCGGCCAGTCCCTCAAGCTCCTGTGTGTACGCCTGCACGGTCACCGTTTCCTCCTTCTCCGCCACGCGTGGTCCGGTCGTGGGCCGCCCATGCGGCGCCCAGTCGTTCGAATTCCTTGTCCTGTGCGCGCAGCACGGTCTCGACCGCGTCCGGGCGGGCCGAGCCCTCGGATCGCGGTGCGTGCAGGGCGCGTCGTACGTCGAAGACGCCCGCCAGCACCGATTCCGGCGCCTTCAGGTCGAAGCCGAGCTCTGCCGCGGCCCGCTTCAGCAGGGCCGGGTCGGTCTGGGCCGGGGCGAGGCCGGCGCCGGTGGCTGCGACGACGTACCGGCCGGCGATCACCTGGGCGCGGCGCCAGGGCACGCCTTCGGTGAGGGTGAGGGCGTTGGCCAGGCTGAAGCCGCCGAGGAACTCCTTCTCGCAGGCCGCGGCCATGCGCTCGGTGTCGAAGCGGACGTGGTCGAGTACCGCCGTGGCGAGGCGCAGGACGCTCCCGAAGGTGTCGAAGGCGACGGAGAGCTGTGAGCCGGCTTCCTTGGAGACCTCGACGGAGTTGGAGAAGGCCGTGTTGCGCTGGCCGAGGACGGCGTCCAGGTGACACGAGGCCAGGTGGGCGGACCTGCCGCGGATCCGTTCGAGGACGGGGTAGTTCTTCTTCTGCGGCATGGCCGAGGAGATGCCGGAGAGCTCGTCGGGCAGGTCCAGGTAGCCGTAGGCGCTGCTGCCCCAGGCCATCAGGTCGGTGGTGAAGCGGCTGAGCGCCACCCCGAAGACGCCGAACTCGGCGGTGATCTCCAGGGCCCAGCCGCGGTACGCGACCGAGGTGAGGGCGAGGGGCTGGACCCGTCCGAAGCCGAGGAGGGCGGCGAGCCGGTCGCGGTCCCAGGGGAGTTCCTGGCCCGCCATGGCGCCGGCGCCGAGGGGGCAGGCGTCGATGCCGTCGTACGTGGCGAGCAGCCGGCGCGCGGTGTGCAGCACCTGCTCCGAAAGGGCCGCGAGGTAGAAGCCCGGCGAGATGATCTGCGCGGCCTGGAGGTGGGTGTAGCCGGGCATGGGGTCGTCGGCGTGGCGGGCGGCCAGGCGGTGTGCGGCCCGGCCGAATTCCAGGAGCGTGCCGGCGGCTTCGACGAGGCGGGCGCGGCCGTTCATCAGCTGGGCACAGGACTGGAGGTCGTTGCGGCTGCGGTCCACGTGCCAGGCGGCGATGGGCTCGGCGAGCCGCGCCTCGACGTGGCGTTCCAGGGAGAAGGCGATGTCGGACATGCTCGCCTCCCGGCCGGCCAGGAGTTCCTCGCGGGTCGCCGAGCCGAGCAGGCCGTCCAGTTCGGCGGCCTGGTCGGCGGTGACGAGACCCATGCGCAGGTACTCGGCGACCAGGGCCTGCTCGATGGCGATGTAGTGCGGGAGGAGGTGGTCCGCCTCGTATCGGAACTGGGGGTCGAGGACTTCCTCCCGCAGCAGTTCGCTCGGCCCTCGGCCGATGCGTCCGCTCAGCGGGAGCGCGTCGCTCGCACCGGTGTCGTGGTCGGGGTGCACCTGGAATCCGTTTCTCTCGTCGGGGGCGGGGATCGGCAGAGCGCCGCTGTCGTGCCGTGCCGCGCGGTTCGGGCCGCGTCCGGGTGGGGGGAGGGGCCGGCTTCGGGTGGGGCCCCGGCCGGTGGGGGGTGCGTCGTGGGGGGGGCGGATCGGGTGCGCGGTTACGTGCCGGCCGGGACGGGGACGGGGGCCGGCTGGGGGGTCTTCTCGTGGCCCCAGATCCGGGGCGAGTTGCTGATCGCGGCGGTGGCGATCAGGCCGGTCAGCAGGACGCCGCCGACGAGCGACCAGGAGGCGACCGGGCCGATGCCGCTGACGAGGGGCAGGAAGATCAGCGGGGCGAGGACGACGCCGAGGTTGAAGTGGGCCGTGTAGAAGCCCATGTTGCGGACCCGGAGGCGGTCGGGGGTGATGGCGCTGATGTGGTCGGGCATCACCGGGTAGACGATCATCTCGCCGACCGTCCAGACGGCCGTCGCGACGAGCAGCAGCCAGGTCTGGTACGAGCCGAAGCCCATCAGGACGAAGCCGACGATGGCGCAGGCGTAGCCGATGAGGAGGCTGGTGCGGCGGGTGAGGTCGAGCATCGCGTGGTTGAGGGCGATCTCGACGGTGAGGACCAGGAAGGCGTTCACCGCGAAGATCGCGCTCGCCCAGGCGGCGGACTCGCCGAGGACGTGGATGACGTAGACGCTGGCGACGGTGGACGGCAGGGCGTAGGCGAGGTGGATCGGGGTCGTCACCGCGATGAAGCTCCAGAAGCGCACGCCGTCCCGGCCCGGCCCGGCGTCGGCGACGCCGGTGGCGGTGGTGTCCTCGGTGGCGTCGGCGGCGGAGCCCGCGGTGATGCGGGCGCGGGCCAGGATGAACGCGGAGACCACGTAGCCGATGGCGGTTCCCCAGGGCAGCAGGCCCGGGCTGACGTTGAAGAGGATGCCGGCGATGACCGGGCCGATGCCCATGCCCAGGTTGATGGCGAGGCGGACCGCGGAGAAGGCGAACCGGCGCTGGGCCTCCGGCATGACCCGGGCGACCAGGGTGTAGGCAATCGGGTTGACCAGCTCGTAGCAGAAGCCCCAGAGGGCGGTCAGTACGGCGAGCATCCACAGCTCGGTGGTCATCGCGATGACCAGGACGATCACGGCCACGCCGGCGAGGCCCACGACCGCGAGCCGCTGTTCGCGGACCCGGGCCGCGAGGGCGCCGCTGGCGACGCCGGCGATCAGGGCGCCGACGCCGAACATGCCGACGACGAGGCCGATCACCTCGACGGACAGGCCGTGCCGCTCGGTGGCGAGGTAGACCCCGTAGAAGGGGTACAGGACGACGGCGCTGCGCGAGAGGGCCACCGTCGCCAGGAGGCCGGCGATCGGCCGCAGGCCCGCGATGTTCTCGCGCAGTCCGGGCTTGTGCGGCGCGGCGGTCTTCGGAGCGGACATCACACCACTCCGCAGGCGACCCGGGAGCGGACCGGCCGGACCTCGTACAGCGACTCGCGGACGGACTCGATGAACCGGTAGTCGGCGTCGACCGTGGCCTGGTCGGGGGCGGTCAGGAAGACGCGCAGCGGGCTGGTGAGCAGGTCCTCGGTCGGGACGATGACGTCGCCGGGCCGGCGCTTGACGACGAGGTCCACGACGGAGGGCAGGCGGCGGATCTCCTCGACGAGGGACCGGTTGACGGAGAGGACCTCGCCGTGGAGGACCGTGGGGGCGTTGTACACGACCGCGGGCTGGTGCTTGCGGTAGACGCGGTCGGCGTACTGGGCGAGGAAGCGGTCGGGGCGGGCGTAGGCCATCGCGGTGAGGTCGGCGCTGTTGGTGCCGAGGCAGGCGTCGTGGAAGGCGGGGTGCAGGTGGCCGTTGACGCGGGCGCCGACCTCGACGAGGGCGGGTCCGTCCGCGGTGATGATCACCTCGGTGTGGGCCGGGCCGTTGTCGATGCGCAGGACCTTCAGCATGGCGCGGGTGTAGTCGATCAGCGCGACGGCGACCGGGTCGGCCGGGTCGACGAGGATGTCGCGGTTGTAGATGGGCTTTCCGTTGGGCAGCACGCGCTTCTCGTACTGCCAGACGCCGCAGGCGTAGGCGCGGCCGTCGACGCTCACGGTGTCGACGATGTACTCCGTGCCCTCCAGGAAGCTCTGGACGAGGACCTCGGTGTTCGTGCCGTTGAACACGGTGGTGCTGCCGAGGATCGACGGGAACGCGGCGCGCAGCGCGTCGGCGTCGCGGCAGATGAAGACCCCGTCCGTGGACGCGGAGGACAGCGGTTTGGCGACGCAGGGCCAGAAGCCGCTCTCCGCGGCCCAGGCGACGGCCTCATCGGCGTCGCGGGTGACCAGCTGGGCCGCGGTGCGCAGTCCGGCGGCGGACACCGTCTCGATCATCTTGTACTTGTTGCGGCGGGCCTCGGAGAGCCCGGTGCCGTTGGTGCGCAGGCCCAGGGCCTCGCTGAGCTGGTCCGCGAGGCGGACACCCGGCTCCTGGCCGGGGATGACGAACGCGGGCTGGAGCTCCTTGAGCGCGAGCTCGGTGCTTCCGTCCGGGTAGTAGGTGAGGCCGTCGACGTAGCTCGACCGCTCCCAGGTCTGCATGCGGGCGATCTTCTCGGGCGAGCCCTGGAGGTGGACCACGTCGATCCCGTACTTGTTGAAGGCGGCCGGCAGGTAGTTGCCGGTGCCGTACGCGTCGACCAGGACGCCCACGGGGCGCTCGCCGGCCCCGGCCGCCGCTTCGCCGGAGGGGTTCCACGGCTCGGACCACACGCCTTCGGACAGTTCACTCATCAGGTCCTCACAATCCTTTGGATCGATCCCTTGGATCGGCAGATGACCAACAGTTGGCGACGCCGGCCGAGCGGATACCGGGCTTCGGCACCGTGGGGCGAACGACCAGCCACACGAAGAAAAAACCAACCATTTGGTTTTGTCAAGACGGTTCCAGACCGGGAATCCGGGGGCCCAGAGCGGCAATTCCGGACCGGTCCGCGAGGCGCTGGCCGGATTCCAACTCTTGGCCTGGAAAGGGAAATGGGATGAACCCGCACGCCAGAGGCGAGGGCGCCCCGGGGGGGTCCGGCGCCGGCGTGGCCGGGTACGTACGTACCGGGCAGCACCGCGTTGCTCGAAGTGCCCTCCGGATGGCACTTTCGGGCAGCTGCGAAAGAGCGGTTCTCCAGTCACTCTCCGATCCACATCGCAGGTGAACGCGCGTTATCACCTTGCCTGTTGGGGGTTGATCGTCCACCTGGTGGACAGTGGGGGCGAAAGCCGGACAGGGCCGCGGAGGGATTCCGCCTGACCCGGCGGACGGGAAGGGCCAGGTCATCCGAGGGGTGCGGGAAGTCCGCCAACACATGCCTGAAACAAAAGACTTATGGGATCCGGCCACGCCACCGAAAGGCCGATTGACAAAACAGCCCAGTTGGTTTGTTATAGCGGTCGTCTGGTCGCGGAACGCCGCGACGGCAACTGCGCGGACTCCTGCTCAACGGACCGGGATGTGACTCGCTGAGCGGGCGATGAACCGGAAGCAGACGGCTTCGGAAGGATCAACCATGCTCACACAGGCGCCACCGAACGACGTGGCCACACGACTCGCCGTGGACATCCGGCGATTGGTCATCGAGATGAGCGCTTCGCCCAACGGCGTCCACATCGGCGGCAGCATGTCGATCGCCGACCTGCTCGCCGTCCTCTACGGCGAGGTGCTGCGGCAGCCGGCCGGCGAAGCGTCCCCGGGCGACCGCGACTACCTGATCCTGAGCAAGGGACAGGCGTCCGCCGGGCTGTACGCGGCGCTCGCCGCGACGGGCGTGATCCCGGAGTCGGAGTGCGCGACCTACGCCGAGGAGGGCAGCCGGCTCGGCGGCCACCCGATGAAGCGCCTCCCCGGCGTCGAGTTCTCGACGGGCGCGCTGGGCCACGGGCTCTCGCTGGGCCTGGGCGTCGCCCTCGCCGGACGCCGCTACGGGTACGACAAGCGGGCCTTCGTGATCCTCGGCGACGGGGAACTGCAGGAGGGCTCCAACTGGGAGGCGGCCATGGCCGCGGCCCACCTCGGGGCCGACAACCTCATCGCGATCGTGGACCGCAACAGCTGGCAGATCAGCGGCCGCACCGAGGACACCATGGCGCTGGAGCCCCTGACCGACAAGTGGGCGAGCTTCGGCTGGCGCGTCCTCACCATCGACGGACACGACCACGAACAGATCAGGAAGGCCCTGGACGGGCCCGTGGAACCGGGCCGGCCGACGGCCGTCATCGCCACCACCGTCAAGGCCCGGGGCGTCCCCGGCCTCCAGGACACCAAGAAGAGCCATTCCGCGACCCTCGGCCAGGACGCACGGCGGCTGGCGCTCGCGGCACTGGAGAGTGAGCAGGAATGAGCACGGACATCGCCACCCACCGCTCCGTGGCGGAGGTCTTCGACCACGTCTGGGAGAACCGTTCGACGATCCAGAGCCGCGACGCCTACGCCATGATGCTGCTCGCCCTCGGCCGCGAGAACCCGCTCCTGGCCTGCCTCGCCACCGACATGGACTACGAGGACCACTTCGCGAAGGAACTGCCCCGCCAGTACGTGGACCTCGGCATCGCCGAACAGAACATGATCGGCGTCGCCGCCGGCATGACGGTGGCGGCGCGGCCCGTGTTCGCCAACGGGATGAGCCCGTTCGCCATCGCCCGCGCCTTCGAACAGATCAAGATCGACGTGGCCGGGGCGAACCTCCCCGTGAAGATCGTCGGCACGCACGCCGGTCTCGCCTCCGGCCACTACGGCCCGACCCACCACTCGCTGGAGGACATCGGCGTCACCCGGATGCTGCCGAACATGACGGTGGTGGCGCCCGCCGACGCCTGGGAGACCGTCCAGGCGACGGTGGCCCTGGCCCACGACCCCGGCCCCGCCTACATGCGGCTCGGCCGGATGGCCACCCCCACCCTCTACGACGAGCCCACCGAGTTCGTCCTCGGCAAGGCCCGCGTCCTGCGGGAGCCCGGCCGGGTCCTGTTCGTCGCCACCGGCCCCTACCCGAACCTCGTCGCCGCCGAGGCCGCGCGCGAACTCGCCACCAAGGGCATCAGCGCCGGACACCTGAACATGCACACGGTCAAGCCCCTCGACCGGGCAGCCCTCCTCGACGCGAGCGCCGTCGCGGAGGTCGTCGTCACCATCGAGGACCACCGCGCCGTCGGCGGCCTCGGCGGGGCCGTCTGCGAGGTCGTCGCCGAGATCGGCGGCCCGCCCGTGCGGCGGATCGGCGTCCCCGACATCCACTACGACCTCGTCGGCGGCGAGCAGTACCTGCTGGACCACGCCGGGATCAACGTCAGCAACGCGATCACCCAGGCACTGGACGTCCTGGCATGACGAACGCCGACGCGCACGTTCCCGCATCGGCCGCGTCCCGGCGTCCCATGCTCGCCGTACTGGCCGGAGCCGGCTTCATCGCCGCGTCCGCGCCCATGGTCCGGCTCGCCGACACGACCGCGGGCATGGCCGCCTTCTTCCGCTGCGCCCTCGCCGTACCGGTCCTCTGGGCCCTGATGGTCGCCGACCGCAAGCGGGCCGGCCGCCGGCCGCTCCCCCGCAAGGCGCGCTGGCTCGCCCGTCTCGCGGGCCTCGCGCTCGCGGGCGACCTCATGATGTGGAGCCACACCATCAACGCCGTCGGCGCCGGCCTGGCCACCGTCCTCGGCAACCTCCAGGTGCTGTTCGTCGCCCTCATCGCCTGGGCGGTGCTCGGCGAACGGCCCGCCCGGTCCCTGATGATCGCCCTGCCGCCGATGCTGGTGGGCGTGGCGCTCATCGCCGGAGTGTTCGGCAGCGACACCTACGGTGCCAGCCCGGCACTCGGAGTGCTCCTCGGCACCGGCACGTCCCTCTTCTACGCCGGCTACATCCTGATCCTGCGCGCCGCCGGGAAGACCACCGCGAAGAGCGGCGACGTCGGAATCATCGCGCCCCTCTACGAAGCGACCCTCGGCGCGGCCGTCGGCGCCGGGGTCGTCTCCCTCCTCATCGGCGACGCCCACATCGAGTCACCGTGGCCGTCCCTGGGCTGGCTGCTCCTGCTGGCCCTGTCCTCCCAGGTGGTCGGCTGGCTGCTGATATCCCGTTCCCTGTCCGCCCTGCCCGCCGCGCTGACCAGCACCCTGCTCCTCGTCCAGCCCGTCGGCGCGGTCGCGCTCGGCGCGGCCGTCTTCGGCGAGGACCCCTCCGCCGAGCAGCTCGTCGGCGTCGCGATCCTGCTGGCCGGGGTTCTGATGGCGACCCGGGGCAGCGCGGGCCCGTCCGCACGCGGAGCGCGTACCCGGCGCGCACGGCGCGGCGCCGGGGCCACCCGGACCACGGCTCCCGCGGCGGCGCCGGACGCCCCGCCCGCGCCGGAGCCCGCGCCGGAACCCGCATCAGCGGCCGCGGCGCCTCCGGCCGGCCTTCCCGTACAGCGCGAACGTCCCCAGCTCCCCGACGACGCCGCGGCGCAGCCCAGCGGTGTCGCCTCGACGGCCTGAGAAGGAGAAGCCCGGTGCACAGCCCAGTAGCACCCGTACCCGCGCCCGAGCAGACGATCCGCGTCCTGAAGTTCGGCGGCACCTCGATGGGCACCACACCCGCGCGCATGCGGACGGTGGCCGAGCGGATCGCCCGCATCCACGCCGCGGGACACCCGGTCGTCGTCGTGGTCTCGGCACGCGGCTCCACCACCGACGAACTCGTGGCGGACGCACGGTCGACCTCGACCGCGCCGGCGGCCCGGGAGATGGACCAACTGCTCTCCACCGGCGAGGTCGCCTCGGCGGCCCTCCTCGCCATCGCCCTGCACGGCATGGACGTACCCGCCACCTCCCTGACGGGCGCACAGGCCGGGATCGCCGCCTTCGGCCACCACGGGGACGGCCGCATCTCCGACATCGAGTGCACCCGGCTCCGTGACGTGCTCCGCAGCGGAACGGTCGCGGTCGTCGCCGGCTTCCAGGCCGTCGACGCCGCGGGCAACGTGGTCACCCTCGGCCGCGGCGGATCCGACACGACGGCCGTCGCGCTCGCCGCCGCGCTCGGGGCGACGACCTGCGAGATCTACACCGACGTGGACGGCGTCTACAACGCCGATCCGCGGATCGCCCCGGACGCCCGGCTGCTGCGCACGATCGGCAGCGGCGTCATGGCCGAGATGGCCTACTCCGGGGCGCGCGTGCTCCACCCGCGGTCCGTCGAACTCGCGGCGCGGGCGGGCGTGAGCATCCACGTGCGTTCGGCGTTCTCCGACGCGCCCGGCACCACCGTCATTTCCGATGAAACTGGAGGAGAAGTGCTCGAGAACGCCCAGCCCGTCACCGGCATCGCCCATGACACCGACGTGGCCCGCGTGGTGATCCACCCGGGCAGCCTGGCCCACCGCGGGCTGGAGCTCTTCGCCGCCCTCGCCGAGGCCTCCGTCGCCGTGGACCTCGTCGCCCGCGTCGGCGACCGGGACATCGGCTACGGATGGGACTTCACCATCGCGCGCGGCCACGTGGAGGCGCTCCGCGAGGTGCTCGCCCGGCTGGAGTGCGAGGCCGACATCCACGAGCGCGTCGCGAAGGTGTCCCTCGTCGGAGCCGGCCTGCTGAGCCAGCCCCGGACCACGGGCCGCATGCTGGCCGCGCTGGGCGAGGCGGGCATCGAGGCCTACTCGGTGTCGACCTCCCAGGTCCGTACGTCGTTCACGCTGGCCAAGGCCCACTGCGGGCGGGCCGTGGACCTGCTGCACCGCGAGTTCCAGCTGGACCGGCCCCTGGAAGCGGTCGAGCACGCCGTAGCCGTGTAGCCCGGGCGGCCGCGGTGACCTCCTCCCGGCGCTCCGACACCGCACGATGAAGGCCCAGGTCGGTGACCTGGGCCTTCGCCATGGGCCGTCGCGATGGGTTTTCGCCCTGGGCCTTCGCCCCGGGCCTTCGCGACGGGCCGGGGCCGGGGCGGATCGGGTCCGGCCGGGGCCTCAGTGGTCCAGGGGGTTCGCCGCGATGCGCTTCGCCGCGCCGCCGGCGACGTAGGCCGCGGCGGCGCACTGCGGCTTGCGCACGGCCTGGTCCTCGACCAGCCCGAGGAAGGCCGCGCCGAAACCGAGGCGCGGGTACGCGGCCAGCAGCCCGGCCGTGAACCCCGGGTCGAAGTCGGTGACGCGCAGCCCCGAGACGTCGGCGCTGGTGCCCACCTGGAGGAGGTGGCTCTCGGCGTCCTCGGCGGCGTCGACGTCGTCCCGCATGTGCAGGACGATCACCTCTTCCGCCCGTGCCCGCCGGGCCGGCGCCCAGCCCAGCCCGGCCGTGAACATCCGGGCCACGTGCCCGCCCGCCTCCTCGAAGGGCAGGGTGTGGCTGTCGAACGGCGCGGTCAGGCCCAGGTCGTGCAGCAGGGCGCTGACGTAGAGGAGTTCCGCGTCGTACGCGATGCCGTGCACGCGCGCGTGCTCGGCGGCGAAGGCGTAGGAGCGGACGGAGTGGTTGAGCAGGGCCGCGTCCGCGTACTCCGAGGCGATCTCGAAGGCGGAACGGGCCGGGCCGGAGTCAAGGTTGTGAAGGGTCCACGTCATGGCCGCACCCTAGGCGGTGTCGTCGACGTCGTGTCGTCACCCGTGCGCCCGGGGTGCCTGGGGTGTCCGGGGTGCCTGGGGTGCCCGGGTGAAGTCCACTTCCGACGGGGGCTCCCCCGGCCAGTTCAGCCGGGCCGGCTGCGGCCGGGTCTCGGCGAGGACGCTGCCGCGCGAGACGACGTACCGGGGCCGGACCTGACGGCGGACGGCTTCCTCGGGCGTCGGGGCGGGAAGCAGCACGAAGGACGCGGGGGCGCCCTCCCGGATCCCGTACTCGGAGGCGTCGAGCCCCAGGACCCGCGCCGCACGGTCCGTCACCATCGAGAAGGCGAGCGGGATCTCGTCCGCGCCGGTCAGCTGGGCGGCGTAGACGCCGACGAGGGCGGTCTGGAGCGGGTTGGCCGTGCCCAGCGCGTTCCAGGGGTCCATCACGTCGTCGTGGCCGAAGGCGACGTTGACCCCGGCCGCCAGCATCTCCTTGACCTGGGTGAGGCCGCGCCGCTTGGGATAGGCGTCGAACCGGCCCTGGAGGTTGAGGTTGGCGAACGGGTTGGCGACGAGGCTGATGCCCGAACGCGACAGCAGCCGCTGGAGCTTGAAGGCGTAGGCGCCGTTGTAGGAGCCCATGGCGGTCGTGTGCGAGGCGGTCGCGCGGTCGCGCAGGCCCGAGCGCAGGGCCAGGGTCGCCAGCGTCTCCACGAAACGGGACTGCTCGTCGTCGATCTCGTCGCAGTGGACGTCGACGCGCAGCCCGTGTTCCTCGGCCAGCGAGAAGGCGGTCCGCAGCGAGGCGATCCCGTCCTCGCGGGTGTCCTCGAAGTGCGGGATCGCGCCGACCACGTCCGCGCCGCGGGCCACCGCCTCGCGCAACAGCGCCGCACCGCCCGGGAAGGAGACGATGCCCTCCTGGGGGAAGGCGACGATCTGCACGGTCATGACGTCCCGGACCCGGTCGCGGACCTCCAGCAGCGCGTCGAGCGCGGTGAGGGAGGGGTCGGTGACGTCGCAGTGGGTGCGTACGTGCAGCACGCCGTTGGCGGCCTGCCAGCGCAGCACCTCGGTCGCCCGGCCGATCACGTCCTCGCGGCTCAGGGTCTTCTTGCGCTCGCTCCAGCAGGCGATGCCCTCCCAGAGGGTGCCGGAGGCGTTCGCGCGCGGCTGCCCGGCCGTCAGGGCGGTGTCCAGGTGGATGTGGGGCTCGACGAAGGGGGCGGTGAGCAGACCGCCGTGCGCCTCGATCAGCACGCCGGTCGCGGGCGGTTCCTTCTGGTCGTCGTACGGGACCACGCGCGCGATCCGGCCGTCCTCACCGACCTCCACGTCGGAGAGGCCGTCACCTGGTGTGTGGAGCAGCCGGGCACCCCGGACGATCATCCGCATGCGGCCAGCGTACGCACGCGTCGTCGTGTTTCACGTGAAACAAGCATGCGGGAGCGGAGGGCTTCAGCCACGCTTCGCCTGGGCCTTCTGCTGCATGCCCCGCGTCTTCGCGGCGATCGACTGGACGTCCCTGACCGCCGCCTTGGCACGTGCCTCGGCCGCCGTGTTCTTCGCCATCGCACGCTCGGAATCCTGGTGGCCGTGGTGACCGGTGCGCGCCTTCTTCGCCATGATCAACACCCTCTCGAAAGCGATCGGCGTACGCCCACCACCTTGCGCCCGTTCCAGCCGCTCGGCATCTCGACGCGTCACCACCGCCGGTACGGCAAGAATGGAGGGCATGACCAGCGACAGCGACCTGACCCCCGGCGACGCCCACGGAACGCGAGAGATGCCCGACTGGGAGAAGCGGTTCCGGGCCCCGCGCGTCGGCCTGCCCGACTGGGCCGAGGACGCCCCGGACCGCTCGCTCTTCGTCTCGAACGCGACCGGCACCTACGAGCTCTACGCCTGGGACCGCGCCACCGGCTCCCAGCGGCAGGCCACGGACCGGCCCAACGGCACCACCGACGGCACCCTCTCCCCCGACGGCGAGTGGATCTGGTGGTTCTCCGACACCGACGGCGACGAGTTCGGCACCTGGGTCCGGCAGCCCTTCGCGGGCGGCCCCGACGAACCCGCCACCCCCGGCCTGGAGCCCTCCTATCCCGCGGGCCTCGCCATCGGCCGGGACGGCACCGCCGTGGTCGGCCGGTCCACGGACGAGGACGGATCGACGATCCACGTCGTACGGCCCGACGGCAGCGCCCCCGCCGTCATCTACCGGCACCGCGAATCGGCCGGCGTCGGCGACCTCTCCCGCGACGGCACCCTGATCGCCATCGAGCACACCGAGCACGGCGACGCCATGCACTCGGCGCTGCGCGTGGTCACCCTCGACGGAGCCACCGTCGCCGAGCTCGACGACTCGCGGGACGGCACGCAGGAGCTGGGCCTGGAGGTCCTCGGCTTCGCACCCGTCGCCGGGGACACCCGCCTCCTCGTCGGCCACCAGCGGCGCGGCCGCTGGGAACCGATGGTCTGGAACGTGACCACCGGCACCCAGGAGGACCTCGCGATCGATCTGCCCGGCGACGTCAGCGCCGAGTGGTACCCGGACGGGTCCGCCCTGCTCATCGCGCACAGCTTCGAGGCGCGCAGTGAGCTGTGGCGCTACGACCTGGCCGCGCGGGAACTCGTCCGGGTGGACACGCCCCCGGGATCGGTGTCCGGAGCGACGGCCCGCCCGGACGGCACCGTCGAGTACCAGTGGTCCTCGGCCGCCGAACCGGCCTCCGTACGCTCCACCGCGGGCGGCGTCGTCCTCGACCCGCCCGGCTTCCGGCCGCCCGGCTCTGTCGCGGTGGAGGACGTGTGGGTGGAGGGCCCCGGCGGGCGGATCCACGCCCTCGCCCAGCGCCCCGTCGGCCACGGCGACGGACCCTTCCCCACCGTGTTCGAGATCCACGGCGGGCCCACCTGGCACGACAGCGACTCCTTCCTCGCCACCCCGGCCGCCTGGCTGGACCACGGCTTCGCGGTGGTCCGCGTCAACTACCGCGGCTCCACCGGCTACGGCCGGGAATGGACCGACGCCCTCAAGCACCGCGTCGGCCTGATCGAGCTGGAGGACATCGCCGCCGTCCGGGAATGGGCCGTGACCTCCGGCCTCGCCGACCCGGCCCGCCTCGTCCTGTCCGGCGGTTCCTGGGGCGGGTACCTGACCCTGCTCGGGCTCGGCACCCAGCCCGACGCCTGGGCCGTGGGCCTGGCGGGCGTACCCGTCGCGGACTACGTCACGGCCTACCACGACGAGATGGAAGCCCTGAAGTCCCTCGACCGCACCCTCTTCGGCGGCACCCCGGAGGAAGTCCCCGAGCGTTTCGAGGCCTCCTCCCCGCTGACGTACGTCGACGCCGTCAAGGCTCCCGTCCACATCGCCGCCGGGGTCAACGACCCGCGCTGCCCGATCCGCCAGATCGACAACTACGTCGACCGCCTCGCCGCCCGCGGCGCGGTCCACGAGGTGTACCGCTACGACGCGGGACACGGCTCGCTGGTCGTCGAGGAGCGCATCAAGCAGGTCCGCATGGACCTGGAGTTCGCCCTGAAGCACCTCGGGTGAGGAGCTCCGCCTGAGGGGCTCCCCGCCCCCGGGGCCGCCGGGACCGGGTCCGGCCCGAGCCCCGGGGGCCGGGCGGGACCCGGCCCCCCGTACCGTGGTGGCGTGCACCGGTTTCTCCTGACCCCGCGCTGGTGGGGGATCAACGTCTTCGTCGCGCTCGCCATCCCCTTCTGCCTGTTCATGGGGTCCTGGCAGCTCGGCCGCTTCGAGGACCGCGTCGGCAGCCACCGGGAGGCGACCGCGGAGCGGCCCGCCGACCAGGCGCCCGCCCCGCTGGACTCGCTGCTGCCGGTGGACACGGAGACCTCCGGACGCCTGGCGTCCACCGCCGGGGAGTACGGCCGCCAGCTCCTGGTCCCCGAGCGCAGGCTTGACGGCCGCGACGGCTTCTACGTACTGACCCTGCTGCGCACCGACTCCGGCAAGAGCGTCCCCGTAGTACGGGGCTGGCTGCCGGGGGCGGCGGACCCGGCGAAGGCCCCCGCACCGCCGGCCGGCCGGGTCGAGGTGACCGGCGCCCTGCAGTCCTCGGAGAACTCCGGGACCAAGGGCGTGCACTCCCAGGGCGGGCTGCCGGAAGGGCAGCTCGGGGTGATCGGGTCGGCCACGCTGGTCAACCTGGTGTCCGACCCCCTCTACGACGCCTGGCTGACGGTGCAGACGCCCGTGGGCGGGATGGCGCCGGTGCCCGCGAAGGCGCCGAACAACACCGGTCTGGACCTGAAGGCCTTCCAGAACCTCGGCTACACCGGCGAGTGGTTCGTCTTCGTCGCCTTCGTGCTCTTCATGTGGTTCCGGCTGTACCGCCGCGAGGTGGAGACCCTGCGGGACGCCGAGGCCGGCCTGCTGCCGCAGGAAGCCGCGGCCTCGGACGCCGCCGCCCCCGACGTGCCGGCCACCGCCTCCGCTACGGCGCGGCCTGCGGAATGATGCCCGTCCGGTAGACCGTCCCGCCGCAGGCCGCCGGGATCGTGGTCTGCGTGACCGGGGCCCCCGCCACCGGCGTGCCGGGCGTGTGGGACACCTCCACGCCGGCCGGGTCCGGTGCCGTCGTACCGCTCAGCGGGTCCACCGCCGCGTCCGTACCGGCCGCCGCCCGCTCCTGGTCCGCCGCGCCCGCCGGGGCCTGCGCCGGGCCGCCCTGTTCCGCGGGCTTGGCGGAGGGGCCGGGAGTCGCGGCCGGGCAGGACTGCGCCGAGGGCACCCAGGCGAAGCGCACCTCGTAGGCGGCGTTCGGCTGGAGCACCACCATCGGCGTCTCGGCCGACGGGTCGGGGAGCAGCCCGCTCGCCGGGTCCCCCTCCGTGTGGGACGTCACCGCCACCGCGGGCCCCTGCGCCGGCGGGGTCGTGGCCAGCGAGGCCGCCGTCACCGTGTCCGGGCCGGTGACCGTGCACCCGCGCGCCGAGACGTTGGTGACCTGGAAGCTGCCGTACACCTTGCCGTCGCTCTCGGGGGCGCGGGCGCTGCCCCGCACACCCAGTTGCTCGCCGGTGCAGGCGGGCGCGCCGGGAGCCGCCACCGGGGGCTGCTGGGCCGGGCCCGGGCCGGTGCCCGTCGTCGCGCCGGCGGTGGCTCCGGTACCGTCCGGGCCGGCCGTGACGCCACCGGACGGGGAGCCGCCTGCCTGGGGGGCCGGCCGGTCTCCGGTGCCGTCCTGCGGGGCCTGGCCGACGGACCGGGTCGACTCAGGCTGGGCCCCGGCTCCGGCGCCGTTGTGGCGCGGCTCCGAGGGGTCTCCGCTCTTGCCCTTCTGCGCCTCGCCGTGCCCGGCCATGGCCGGGCGGTCGGTGGTGGTTCCCTGCTCGCCGCCGAGGTGCAGGGCCGCCGGAATCGCGGTCCCTGCCAGCAGGGCCGCCGCGGCCGCCGCGACGAGGGCCTGCCGTTTGCGGGCCCGGCGGGCCGGCACGGCGTGGCGCAGCCGCTCCAGCGCGCCCTCGGCGGGTTCCAGGCCCTGTACGGCCCCGGCCAGCAGGCTGCGTAGCGCCTGTTCCTCACCGGCCGGCCCGGCCTGCCCGGCCGGGTCCGTGGGATTGTTCCGGTCGTCCGTCATGACTGCGCAGCCTCCATCGCCACCCTCAGCGCGGCAATGCCCCGCGAACCGTACGCCTTGACCGAGCCGAGCGATATGCCGAGCGTCTCGGCCACCTGGACCTCCGTCATGTCCGCGAAGTAGCGCAGCACCAGGACCTCGCGCTGGCGGCGCTGGAGTCCGCGCATCGACTTGATCAGGTCGTCGCGCTCCAGCTGGTCGTACGCGCCCTCCTCCGCGCTCGCCATGTCCGGCATGGGCTTCGACAGCAGCTTCAGCCCGAGGATGCGGCGGCGCAGCGCGGAGCGCGAGAGGTTCACGACGGTCTGGCGGAGATAGGCCAGGGTCTTGTCCCGATCCCGGACCCTGTTGCGGGCCGAGTGCACGCGGATGAAGGCCTCCTGGACCACGTCCTCGCAGGAGGCCGTGTCGTCGAGGAGCAGGGCCGCCAGGCCGAGGAGCGAGCGGTAGTGGGCCTGGTAGGTCTCGGTGAGGTGGTCGACCGTGGTCCCGGCTACGACCGGCTGCGCGGCGGCCGCCTCGGCTCCCGCGGCTCCCGCGGCAGCCGTGTCCGCCGCGCCGTCACGCGGCGAGGGCACGCGGCCGCCCGGGGTCGGCAGGGCGGAGGGCGTGGCGGGCGGGGCGCCGGCGGGCGGGACGGGAACGATCACGGGGAAGCCGCCGGGTGTGCCGGTGCGCCGCCGCGACGGGACGATTCCGGTGCGTGCGGGTACGACGGCGAAGTCGAGCAATGCCTCTGCCACGCCCGTATGACACGCGTCCCCCCGTCAGGGTTGTACGCGTGGGGCAGAGTCCTTCGCGATTTTCCCGTTGCCCTCATGCGTACCCGCTCTTCCCGGTTGCCCCGTTTGTCCAGGCGGCAGTCGGGCCATCACCTTGATCAAGGGATCGCCACCGATCCTACAAAGCGATTTACGCGAATTCACCTGCGATCAGTTCCGAGATCTGGGCGGCGTTCAGGGCGGCGCCCTTGCGCAGGTTGTCGGCGCACACGAAGAACTCCAGCGAGCGGGTGTCGTCGAGCGAGCGCCGCACCCGTCCCACCCAGGCCGGATCCGTTCCGGCCGCGTCCGCCGGGGTCGGGAACTCCCCCGCCGCCGGCTCGTCGACGAGGACCACCCCGGGCGCGGCCTCCAGGATCTCCCGGGCGTGCACCGCGTCCACCTCCCGCTCGAAGCGGGCCCGTACGGTCAGGGAATGCGCGGTGACGACGGGAACCTGTACGCAGGTCACCGCGACCGGCAGCGCCTCCAGGTCCAGGATCCGCCGGGTCTCCGCCCGTACGGCCAGCTCGTGCGAGGACCAGCCGTCCTCGCGCAGCTCACCGGACCAGGGCACGACGTTCAGCGCGAGCGGGGCCGCGAAGGGGCCGGTGTCCTCACCGACGGCCCGGCGGACGTCCCCGGGCTGCTCCCCGAGGGAGCTTCCGGCGACGAGCGCCAGCTGGCGGCGCAGGGCCTCGGTGCCGGCCCGGCCGGCCGCGCTGGCGGCCTGGTACGAGGAGACGGCCAGGTCGGCCAGCCCGTACTCGGCGTGCAGCGCGCCCAGCGCGGCGATCATCGCGGCGGTCACGCAGTCGGGGCCGGCGACGATGCCGCGCGGCCGGATCCGTACGGCGCGGCCGTTCACCTCGGGCACCACCAGGGGCACCTCGGGGTCGTCCCGGAAGGCGGCGGACTGGTCCACCACGACGGCGCCGCGCGCGGTCACCACGGGGGCCCAGCGCGCCGAGACCTCGTCCGGGGTCAGGAAGAGCACGACGTCGCCCGGCCCGAGGCCGTCGAAGGCGTCCTCGGTGAGGGCGATCACCTCGGTCTCCTCCCCGCGCACGGCCAGCACGCGGCCGGCCGAGCGGGAGGAGGCGATCAGGCGTATGTCGCCCCAGACGTCCGCCCGCTGGGACAGGATCTGGAGCAGGACCGAACCGACCGCTCCGGTCGCCCCGACCACGGCGAGCGCCGGGCCGGAGGACCGGGGCTGGTTCATCGTCCGGTGCCGCCGTAGACGACGGCTTCGTCGCTGTCGGAGTCGAGTCCGAAGGCCGTGTGCACGGCGCGGACGGCCTCGTTGACGTCGTCCTGGCGGGTCACGACCGAGATGCGGATCTCGGAGGTGGAGATCAGCTCGATGTTGACGCCCGCGTCGGACAGCGCCTGGAAGAACGACGCGGTGACGCCCGGGTTCGTCTTCATGCCCGCGCCGACCAGCGAGATCTTGCCGATCTGGTCGTCGTAGCGCAGCGAGTCGAAGCCGATCTGGCCCTTCGCC
The DNA here is from genome assembly GCF_056433525.1 of Streptomyces sp. NPDC044704. NCBI lineage: Bacteria > Bacillati > Actinomycetota > Actinomycetes > Kitasatosporales > Streptomycetaceae > Streptomyces > Streptomyces sp. NPDC044704. The sequence continues at coordinate 463,674 of NZ_JBWKGY010000005.1, read as the reverse complement.
TTCTCCAGGGCGTCGATGGCCTTGTGGCCCTCGGCCTTGGGGAGGGTGAAGGAGATGTCCGTGAGGCCCGTGGAGGCCGCCGACACGTTCTGGACGATCATGTCGATGTTGATCTCGGCGTCCGCGATGGCGCGGAAGATCGCCGCGGCCTCGCCCGGCTTGTCCGGGACCCCGACGACCGTGATCTTGGCTTCGGAGACGTCGTGCGCGACTCCGGAGATGATGGCGTGCTCCACCTGCGCGTCCCCTTGCGGATTCTCGTTGCTGACCCAGGTGCCCGGCAGTCCGGAGAAGGACGAGCGGACGTGGATCGGGATGTTGTAGCGGCGCGCGTACTCGACGCAGCGGTGCAGCAGCACCTTGGAGCCGGAGGCCGCGAGCTCCAGCATGTCCTCGGAGGAGATCCAGTCGATCTTCTTGGCCTTCTTCACGACGCGGGGGTCCGCGGTGAAGACGCCGTCGACGTCGGTGTAGATCTCGCAGACCTCGGCGTCCAGCGCCGCGGCCAGCGCCACGGCGGTGGTGTCCGAGCCGCCGCGGCCCAGGGTGGTGATGTCCTTGGAGTCCGCGGACACGCCCTGGAAACCGGCGACGATGGCGATGTTGCCCTCGTCCAGCGCGGTGCGGATACGGCCCGGCGTCACATCGATGATGCGCGCTTTGTTGTGGACCGAGTCGGTGATCACGCCCGCCTGGCTGCCGGTGAACGACTGGGCCTCGTGGCCCAGGTTTTTGATCGCCATGGCCAGCAGGGCCATGGAGATCCGCTCTCCGGCGGTCAGCAGCATGTCGAACTCACGCCCGGCAGGCATCGGTGATACCTGCTCGGCGAGATCGATCAGCTCGTCCGTAGTGTCGCCCATCGCGGAAACCACGACGACCACCTGGTGGCCGTTCTTCTTGGCATCCACGATCCGCTTGGCGACGCGCTTGATGCCCTCGGCATCGGCTACGGAGGAGCCTCCGTACTTCTGCACGACAAGGCCCACGTGCGCTCCTCGCTCGGTCCGTCTCATTTCCGGTGCAGTCTAACGAGCGGCCGGGATACGACCGCTCCGTGCCACATCATGAGACGAAAAGATCATCGGACCGGTTGCCCCGCGGGCGCCGCGGGGCACCGTCTCAGGTACGTCCCAGCCCGCCGAGTTCCTCCGCCATGACCCGCCCGGCCTGCTCCGCGAGGTCGTCCTCGGTCAGGTCCTCGTCCGTGTCCAGCCCGTCCAGGGCGGCCAGCGGCTGGTCGAGCCGGACGTGCGAGATCAGCGACTGGAGGGCCCGGAGCGTGGCCGAGGCCGTCGGACCCCAGTTGGTGAAGTACGAGAACTGCCACCACCACAGCGCCTCGGTGATCCGGCCCGCCTGGTGGTGGATGAGGCCGTGCCGCAGGTCGGCGACCACGTCCGCCAGGTCGTCGGAGATCCGGTGCGGGACCGGGGCCTTGCGCGGCTCGTACGGGTCGAACACCTCGGAGTAGACGTCGACCGGCTCCAGCATGATCGCGAACCGCTCGCGCAGGTCGTCCACGTCCGGCTCCGGGCCCAGGTCGGGCTCGTAGCGCTCCTCGGGCAGGACGTCCTGGTACGCGCCCAGCCGGCCGCCCGCCAGCAGCAGCTGGGACACCTCCAGCAGGAGGAAGGGAACGGCGCTGTCCGGGTCCTCGCCCTTGGCCACCTCGGTGACCGCGACGATGAACGACTCGATCTGGTCCGCGATCGAGGCGGCGAAGTCGTCCGGGTCCTGACCCAGGGCGTGCAGCGTTGCGTCAGACATCGAGAAGTCGCCTTCCTTCAAAGGCCCGCCCCAGCGTGACCTCGTCCGCGTACTCCAGATCTCCCCCGACGGGGAGCCCGCTGGCCAGGCGGGTGACCTTGAGGCCCATGGGCTTGATCATGCGGGCGAGGTAGGTGGCGGTCGCCTCGCCCTCCAGGTTCGGGTCGGTCGCCAGGATCAGCTCGGTGACCGTGCCGTCCGCCAGGCGCGTCAGCAGCTCGCGGATCCGCAGGTCGTCCGGGCCGACGCCCTCGATCGGGCTGATCGCGCCGCCGAGGACGTGGTACTTGCCCCGGAACTCACGGGTCCGCTCGATCGCGACGACGTCCTTCGGCTCCTCGACCACGCAGATGACCGTGGTGTCGCGGCGCGGATCGCGGCAGATGCCACACCGCTCCTCCTGCGCCACGTTCCCGCACACCGCGCAGAACCGGACCTTGTCCTTGACCTCCAGCAGCGCGTGCGCGAGGCGGCGGACGTCGGTGGGCTCGGCCTGCAGGATGTGGAAGGCGATCCGCTGCGCGCTCTTGGGCCCGACGCCGGGCAGCCTGCCCAGTTCGTCGATCAGCTCCTGGACCACGCCTTCGTACAACGGACTGCCTTCTCTCGGTCGGGTTTCTCGGTATGGGGGATGTGCCGGACTGCGGAGGAACGGCTAGAACGGCAGGCCGGGGATGCCGCTGCCGCCGCCCAGCATCTGGGCGAGCGGGCCCATCCTCTGCTCCTGGAGCGCCTGCGCGTTCTCGTTGGCCGCCTGCACCGCGGCGACGACCAGGTCGGCCAGGGTCTCGGTGTCCTCCGGGTCCACGGCCTTCGGGTCGATCACCAGGGCCAGCAGTTCACCGGAACCGGTGACGGTCGCCTTGACCAGCCCGCCGCCGGACTGGCCCTCGACCTCGGCCCGGGCCAGCTCCTCCTGGGCCGCGGCGAGGTCCTGCTGCATCTTCTGGGCTTGCTGGAGCAGCTGCTGCATGTCGGGCTGGCCACCACCGGGAATCACTGGGCACTCACTCCGTCACCGTAGGAACGCTTGGTCAATCCGAGCCTACGTGCTCCCCGCGCGCCGCGCCCTACGCCGGGAGGACCAACTCTTTCGAGTGAGAGACGGGACGTGCACGGACCTGATGGGGCCCTCCTTGCGGGCGGAAAACCGGGGATTCGTCGTCCATCGCGTGTCATTCGAAGGTAGGAAGAGCATGCGCACCATTACGCACACGCGCACCACCACACGTCAGCGCAGGCAGAGGGAGTGCCGGGTGAGTCAGCCGGAGATGCAGCCCGAGGGGCCACCCCGGGATCCCGCAGAGGACGGCGACGGCGACCTGACCGGCCGACCGTTCCCGCTCGGGGACTGGGGCGAACCCGCGGAGCGGCTCGACGAGCTCTACCGGCGGGTGGAGGCGGACGCGCTGCGCACCGCCGAGTGGTACCTGTCCGACCGGGCGTGGAAGCGCCGGGGCGCGCGGGCCCTGCGCGCGGGCGCGGCCGCGGGCGCCGTCACGGGCGCCGCGATGCCGCTGCTGGAGCTGACGGGCTCGATCCCGGGAGCGGCCTCCTACGGGTACCTGTGCCTGCTGCTCGCGGCCGCCTGCCTGGCCTGCGACCGGTTCTTCGGGCTCACCTCGGGGTGGATGCGGGACGTGGCGACGGCGCAGGCGGTGCAGAGGCGCCTCCAGACGCTGCAGTTCGACTGGGCATCCGAGAACGTACGGGAGGTCCTGGGCCCGACCGAGGGCACCGCGAGCGAGGCCGCCGAGCGCTGCCTGACCGTGCTGCGGCGCTTCTCGGAGGACGTGACGGAGCTCGTGCGCTCGGAGACCGCGGACTGGATGGTCGAGTTCCGCGCGGGCCCGGCCCCGCTGGTGATGCAGTCCCTGGCCGGCTCCCCGGGCCGCCCCGACCCCGGCATCCCCCCGACCCGCTTCCCCCTCCCCCCGGGCACCCGCCCGAACATGCCCCGCCAACGCCCCCCGGAACAACCCCGCTGAACCCCGCCCCACCACTGCCAGTACGAGCGGGCTCTGGCCTGCCCCGCCCCACCACTGCCGGTACGGGCGGCTCCGGCCTGCCTTGCCCCGCCGGCACATGCGTGCCCCGGGCTCGCCGCCCACCCCCACCGGTGCCGGCACGTGCGTGCTCCGGCCCGCCTTGCCACTCCGGCCCCACCGGTGCAGGCGGGCCGGCCTCGCCGCCGGCGCGCGGGCTCCGGCTTCGCCGCCCCATCCCAGCCCCTCCGGCACAGGCGGGTCCCGGGCTCGCCGCCCACCGCAGGCCCCGCAGGGCGCGGACTCCGGGCTCGCCGCCCGCCGCAGGCCCCGCCGGCGCGCGGGCTGCGGCTTCGCCGCCGACCCCAGCCCCGCCGGCACAGGCGGGTCCCGGGCTCGCCGCCCCATCCCAGCCTCGCCGGCGTTTGAGGCGCGGGGGTCCGGGGGCGGAGCCCCCGGCAGCGGCGCCGCACCCGCACGGGTCCGGGCGGAGCCCGGGGAACGGAGGAAGGGCGGGGCGGGGAGCTGCACCGCGCAGCGGCACCACCCCCCGCACCCGCCCCACCGACCCAGCGGCCCACAGCCACCGGCACCGGGCCGGCCCGGCCCGGGAACAACACCCACCCCCACCCCCACCCGCCACCGGAACCCGGCGTCAGCTGAAGATGATCATCGACCCCTGCCCCAGACTCCGCGTAGCCGCCGCATGCAGCCCCAGCCACACGTGCCGCTCCCGCGCGAAGGGACTCTCGTCGTACGGGATCGGCCCCGCCGACTCCTCCAGCGACGTCGGCCGCCCCGGCGGCGCCGGCGCGGCGGGCGGGTTCCCCGGGTCTATCCCGATCGCCGGGGCGACCACCACGAGCTCCCGCAGCAGCCCCTGCGCCGACCCCAGCGGCCCGCCCCCGGCCAGCAGCTCCTCGTTGGCCAGCGGAGCCGCGAAGTCCACCGGAACGTAGGCCCCCGCGTGGTCGTAGTGCCACACCAGGTGCGACTGCTGGGCCGTGGGCTCGAACATCTCCAGCAGCTGCTCGTAGTCCCCGCCCAGCTCGTCCACCGGCGTCACCGGCAGCCCGCAGATCTGGAGCAGGTACGCCCGCCGCAGGAAGTGCAGGGCGTCGTAGTCGAAGCCGGCCACCGGGGCCACGTCCCCGCTCAGGCCCGGCATGTACGCGAACACGGGCACGGACGGCAGCCCCGCCTCGCCCAGCGCCTTGTCGTACGAGGCGATTTCCTCCGCGAAGGGATTGTCGGGGCTGTGGCACAGCACATCGACAAGGGGGACCAGCCACAGGTCACAGGCCACGCGGGCTCCGATCAGTCGGATCAGTCGTGTCGATTGCCACTGATCCGGTCAGCGTAGTGTGCCGGACACGCTCCGCGAAGGGGTGCGCAAAGACCGGGGCCCCGACGTGACGCGACGCCGCGCTCAGAGCCCGGCGGCCCAGTCCAGCCCGTGCTGGTTGTACGCGCGCACGATGCGCCGCACCTCGTCGGCGTCCGCCAGCGTCACCGCGTCGACGAGCTCGTTGTGCCCGTCCCACAGCGCGGTCCGCAGCTCCGGCGCACCCTGGAGGTACGGCACGGAGAAGACCCAGCACTGCACCCTGATCCGGTGCAGGAACTCGGAGATGTACGTGTTGCCGACGAGCCCGCTCAGCTCCCGCCAGAACCGCAGGTCGTAGCCGATCAGCACTTCGAGCGAACCGCTCTGCGCGGCCCGGCGGGCCTCCTCGGCCCGGCGCCGCACGGACACCAGCATTTCGCCGGACCCGTGCGCGGTACCGCGTTCGACGAGCCGGCGGAAGATGCCGTCCAGTATCAGCGTCCGCGCCTCGATCATGCCCCGGAAGTCGTCGACGGAGTAGACGCGGACCCGGAACCCCCGGTGCGTGGCGGACTCCAGCAGCCCCTGTGCGGCGAGGTCCACGAGTGCCTCGCGCACCGGGGTCGCGGAGACCTCGTACTGCTCGGCGATCTGCTTGACCGTGAACTCGGTGCCCGGCGGGAGACGTCCCGCGAGCACCTCGTCACGCAGTGCGTCCGCGATCTGCTGCCGAAGGGTGTTGCGGGTGACACCTCCGCTGCCTGGCATAGGGGTCCGTCTCCTCCATAGAACTTCGGACACCTTAGGCCAGGCAGCGCGGCCGAAACCGAACGGTTCGTGGCCGGTATGCGGATATACCGACCGTTATACGGACGCTCAGCCTCCGGTGGTGTGCCGGTCGGCGACGGTCAGCGCCTCGTCGAGCAGCGCGAGGCCCTCCTTGGCCTCGGCCTCCGTGACCGTGCACGGGGGAACGACGTGCGTCCGGTTCATGTTGACGAAGGGCCACAGGCCGGACGCCTTGCAGGCCGCCGCGAACTCGGCCATCGGCGCGTTCGCCGCGCCCGCCGCGTTGTACGGCACGAGCGGCTCGCGCGTCTCCTTGTCCCGTACGAGTTCCAGGGCCCAGAAGGTCCCCAGGCCCCGGACCTCACCGACCGACGGGTGCCGCTCGGCGATCTCGGCGAGCGCCGGACCGATCACGTTCTCCCCGATGTGGGCGGCGTTCGCGACGATGCCCTCCTCCTCCATCGTGTTGATCGTCGCGACGGCGGCGGCGCAGGCCAGCGGATGCCCGGAGTACGTCAGTCCGCCCGGGTAGGGGCGGGTGGCGAAGGTCTCGGCGATGGCGGCGGAGACGGCGACGCCGCCGAGCGGGACGTACCCGCTGTTGACCCCCTTGGCGAAGGTGATCAGGTCCGGGGTGACGTCCCAGTGCTCGGCGGCGAACCACTTGCCGGTGCGGCCGAAGCCCGACATGACCTCGTCCAGGATGAAGACGATGCCGTGGCGGTCGCAGAGCTCGCGCACGCCGGCCAGGTAGCCGGGGGGCGGGGTCATGATCCCGGCGGTGCCGGGCACCGACTCCAGGATGATCGCGGCGACGGTCTGCGGGCCCTCGAAGGCGAGGGTGTCGGCGAGGTGGGCGAGGGCGCGCTCGCACTCCTCGGCCTCCGTGGCGGCGTGGAAGGGGGAGCGGTAGAGGAAGGGACCCCAGAAGTGCACGACTCCGGCCGAGGCGGTGTCCGAGGGCCAGCGGCGCGGGTCGCCGGTCAGGTTGATCGCGGCGGCGGTGGCCCCGTGGTAGGAGCGGTAGGTGGACAGCACCTTCTGGCGGCCGGTGTGCAGACGGGCCATCCGTACGGCGTTCTCCACGGCCTCGGCGCCGCCGTTGGTGAAGAAGATCTTGTCGAGGTCCCCGGGGGTCCGCTCGGCGATGAGGCGTGCGGCCTCGGAGCGGACGTCCACGGCGAAGCCGGGGGCGAGGGTGCAGAGCCGGCCGGCCTGCTCCTGCACGGCCGCGACCACCTTGGGGTGCTGGTGGCCGATGTTGGTGTTGACGAGCTGGGAGGAGAAGTCGAGGAAGCGGTTCCCGTCGTAGTCCCAGAAGTACGACCCCTCGGCACCGGCGACGGCGAGCGGGTCGATCAGGGCCTGGGCGGACCACGAGTGGAAGACGTGAGCGCGGTCGGCGGCCTTCACGGTCGCGCCGGTGACATGAGGGATCATGCGGTCACGCTAGAAGTGCGCAGGTGGGAAGGGACATCGGCGGACTGTATGGGGGTGGGGGGCCGCCCTCGGCAGTCTGTCTGCCGACCGCGTCCGCCCGCCGCCCACCACTCCCCCCATTGACAGCACACTGTCGAAATGACAGTCTCTTGTCATCGGCCCGGTACGGCCCTACACAGCTGGAGGCGAGCACCATGAGCGAGACCCCCCGCAAGCCCGTCCACCTCGCGGTCTACGACACCTACGCGGACTGGGAGACCGGCCACACCACCGCGCACCTCACCCAGCGCGGCCACGAGGTCCGTACGGTCGGCCCCGCCGCCGGACTGCCGGTCACCACCATGGGCGGCCTCCGCGTCCAGCCCGACCTCTCCCTCGCCGAACTGCGGCCCGAAGACTCCTCGCTGCTGATCCTCACGGGCGCCTCGCTGTGGGACACCGGTGACGACCTGGCCCCCTTCGCGGCGAAGGCCCGCGAGTTCCTGGCGGCCGGAGTACCGGTCGCGGCGATCTGCGGAGCCACGGCGGGGCTCGCCCGGGAAGGCCTGCTGGACGACCGCCGGCACACCAGCGCGGTCTCCTTCTACCTGGCGGAACAGCCCGGCTACGGCGGCGCAGGGCAGTACGTCGACGCGGACGCCGTCACCGACGGCGACCTGATCACGGCGGGCCCGACGGAGCCGGTGGCCTTCGCCCGCGAGGTCTTCGCCCGCCTCGACGTGTACAAGCCGGACGTACTCGACGCCTGGTACCGGCTCTTCCACCACTCCGACGAGAGCGCGTACCCGGTGCTGATGGCGGCGGGCGAGGCCGGCGATGCCTGAACCACTGCCCCTCGGGGAGGCGGCCGGACCGTCCCCCGCGTCCCCCCTCTCCCCTCGGGAGCGGCAGGACCTGCTGAGCCGCACCGCGCTCGGGGTGTTCCAGCTGAACGGCCAGTTCCTCGCCATCTCGGAGGAACTGGCCCGCCCGGCCGGGCTGACGGCCGCGTGGTGGCAGGTGCTGGGCGCCGTACTGCGGGAACCGCTGCCGGTCGCGGGCATCGCCCGGTCCATGGGCATCACCCGCCAGAGCGTGCAGCGCATCGCGGACCTGCTCGCCGCGAAGGGACTCGCCGAGTACGTCCCGAACCCGGCCCACCGGCGCGCGAAGCTGCTGCGCCCGACCGAGGAGGGCCGCGCCGCGATCGCCCGCATCAACCCCGGCCACGCCGCACTCGCCACCCGCCTCGCCGAGGAACTGGGCGAAACCGCCTTCGCGGAAACGGCCCGAACCCTGGAACGCCTCGCGACGGCCCTGACGACCATCACCTCACGCCCCTGACCCCGGCTTCCCGACACCACCGGCCCTCCCACACACCTGGTTTCCTGACCCCCCGGCCCTCCCGCACACCCGGCTTCCCGACCCCATCGGACCTCCCGCACACCCGGCCTCGCGACCTCACCGGACCTCCCGCACACCCGGTCTCGCGCCAGCGGCACGTCCGGCCCCGCCGGGCCCCGACCCCGCACAGCCTGCTCGCGCCTGGAGCCCCGCCGCACCACCCAGCCCCGCCGGCGTTTGAGGCGCGGGGGTCCGGGGGCAGCGCCCCCGGCAACGGCGCCCCACCCGCATCCGCAGGCGCGGACGCAGCCCGGCCCATCCAGCCCCACCCCTCCGGGCTCCGGCCCGCCGGGCTCCGGCCACGCACAGCCCGCTCGCGCCTGGAGCCCCGCCGCACCACCCAGCCCCGCCGGCGTTTGAGGCACGGGGGTCCGGGGGCAGCGCCACCCGGCAACGGCGCCGCACCCGCATCCGGATCCCGGCCGGCCAGGCCAACCGCAACCGCCCCCACGGCCGGAACCGTCCCTCCCCCTGCGGAGCCCACCGCATTACGCTCGGCCCGTCCGGCCAGTGTCAGGGGGAAGGACCACCCGGCGATGGAACAGCTGCACCCCGCCGACCCGCACCACATCGGCCCCTACCGTCTCCTGTCCCGCCTCGGCGCCGGCGGCATGGGCCAGGTGTACCTCGCCCGGTCCGACCGGGGCCGTACCGTCGCCGTGAAGCTCGTCCACCCCGCCCTGGCCCTCCGCGAGGAGTTCCGCAGCAGGTTCCGCCACGAGGTCGCCGCCGCCCGCCGCGTCGGCGGGGCCTGGACGGCCCCCGTCCTCGAAGCCGACACCGAGGCCGAGGTCCCCTGGTTCGCCACCGGCTACATCGCCGGTCCCAGCCTGCGCCAGGCCGTCGCGCACGACTTCGGTCCCCTCCCCGCCCGCACCGTGCGGATCCTCGCCTCCGGTCTGGCCCGCGCCCTCCAGGACATCCACCGCGCCGGACTCATCCACCGGGACCTGAAGCCGTCCAACGTCCTGCTGACCGTCGACGGCCCCCGCGTCATCGACTTCGGCATCGCCCGGCCCCCGCAGCGACCCCCGGGAAGCCCCGACGCGGGCCTCACCCGGACCGGCGAACTCATCGGCTCCCCCGGCTTCATGGCCCCGGAACAGGTGCTCGGCGGGCCCGTCACCCCCGCCGTCGACGTGTTCTGCCTCGGCGCCGTCCTGGCCTACGCCGCCACCGGCCGGCTGCCCTTCGGGGACGCGGAGCACCCCGGCGGCGGCGCCGGCCTCCTGCTCCGCGTCATCGAAGCGGAACCGGATCTGGACGGCGTGCCGGCGGACCTGCGCGCACTCGTCGCGGACTGCCTGCACAAGGATCCCGCCGCGCGACCGGATCCGGCGGCGATCCTGGCGCGGATCGGCGCGGGGGACACCGTCGCCGACGAACGGACCTCGGAGCCCTGGCTTCCCGCGCCGCTGGTGGCACAGCTCGGGCGGCACGCCGCCCAGCTCCTCCAGCGCGAGGACGGCGGCCCGGACCGCGCACCCGACCCCGCACCGGCACCGCCGCCCCCGCCCACACCCGCACCGGCTCCCGCCCGCCGGCCCCAGCCCGCCACGTACGCCTACGCGCCGGCCGCCCCCGAAGCTTCGTCCCGCCCGCACACGGCGTCGACGGTGTTCCTGCTGGTGGTCGCCGTCGTCGTCGCCATAGCGGCCGGCGGCACGGTGTACGCCGTCATGAGCACCGACCCGGCGCCGCGCTCCCCCGTGCCGTCCCCGGCCGTCGGCGTGGGCGGCCCGCAGTCCGACGTCCCTTCGGCCGGGAGCCGGAGCGCGCCTCCCACCGGAAGCCCCGCCGGAACCTCCCCCGGCGTACTGCCCGAGGCGTACACCGGTACCTGGCGTGCCACCTCCGGAACCTCGACCTGGCGCCTTACCCTCGCTCCCGGCTCCGTCGGCGACCCCGTCATGACCCTGCGCGTCGAGAACCCGGGCTACGTCTGCTCCTGGCGAGCGCCCCTGCGCAAGGCCCCCGATCCCGTGGAACTCGACGCCTCCGCCGTCGTCTCCGGCCACCCTCCGACCTGCACGTCCGGCAGCCCGAGCCGACTGCGCCTGCTGCCCGACGGCACCCTCCGGCGCGAGCTGGAGGAGGCATCGATTCCCCCTCTCACGTATCACCGGGAGTAGCCACCGGTCGATTGTGTCGAAGTCAATAAGCCTGCAAGCAAAGCTTGTTGCGTGCGAGCGGCCCGTCGCACACTGCGGCACATGGAGCCGTTGAGGGTAGTGGCACAACTGTGGGAGCGGATCGAGGCACGCGACTGGGACGGCGTGACCGGGCTCATCGCCGAGGACGCCGTCATCGAATGGCCGGTCAGCGGCGAACGCATCGTCGGCCGGGCCAACTTCATCGCCGTCCTCCGTGACGAAGGCGTCGCGGACGGCGGCGCGGACGAGAGGACCACCGGACCGGTGGAGGTCCTGCGCATCCTCGCGGACGGGGATCTCGTCGTCACCGAGGTGGAGATACCCGAGGACCACGTCCTCTACCGGGCCGTGTCCCTGTGGACCGTGCGGGACGGGGAGATCGTCGGCGCCCGCGAGTACTGGACCAGCCCCGGCCAGGACCCGGCACCCCGCTGGAGAGCCGGATACGTCGAGCCGCTGGTGGCAGACTGAGCCGCGTGCTCACACAACTCGTCGCCGCGACCGGGGTACTGGCCCTGCTGACCGTCGTACCCGGACCGGACATGGCGATCGTGACCAGGCGGGCCGTCTCGCGCGGGCGGGCCGACGGGCTGCGCACGGTCGGCGGGATCGCCGTCGGGCTGCTGCTCTGGGGCGCCCTGACCGTCGCCGGGCTCGCCGCACTGCTCGCCGCCTCGGCCGAGGTGTACCTGGTGGTGAAGCTCGCGGGGGCCGCGTACCTGTGCTTCCTCGGCATCCAGTCCCTGCGCCGGCCGGGCGCGGGCACGGAACCGGCAGCGGACATGGGTACCGAGCCGGGCACCAGCAGCGAGCCGGGCACGGGCGGCGCCGCCGGCGGGGGCGAGCGCGGCGGAACGGCCGGCGCCTGGCGGACCGGGCTGGTCGCCAACGCCCTCAACCCGAAGATCGCCGTGTTCTACACCGGCCTGCTGCCCACCCTCGCCCCGGAGGGCCTGCCCCCGGCGGCGGGAATGGCGCTCCTGGTCCTGGTCCACGTCCTGCTGACCGTGGCCTGGCTGAGCACCTACGTCTACGTGCTGTCCCGCGCCCGGCAGTACTTCGCGCGCCCGCGCGTCCGCCGGACGATGGACCGGGTGACGGGCATCGTCCTGATCGGCTTCGGCGTGCGCGTGGCGACGTCGACGACGTAGCTCCCGCGTAGGGCCCTCCCCCAACAGGCGGGCTACCCCACGAGCCGGTCGAGCTCCTCGGCGATGGCGGCGCGTACCGCGTCGTGGCGGGGAGCCAGCGCGTACCGGTCTCCGCGCCAGAACTCCTCGTCCTCGTAGAGCCAGACCGGCCGCCGGACGATGTCGTCGGGCTCCCAGTCGTAGCGCGGCCAGATGTGGGCGTGCAGGTACGGGTCGGTGTTGCCCAGGATCTCGATGTTCACGCGGCGAAAGGCCGGGTCGAGGCGCGCGCAGGCCCGCTCGACGGCCTCGGCGAGCCGCTCCAGGTCGGTGAGGTATGCGATCCGGCGCGCCGGCGGCAGTTCGGAGAGCCGGGTCACGGTGGGGTCGTCGGTGAGCAGCACGGTGTACCCGGGCAGGAACTGCCGGTCTCCGATGGCCGCGAAGCCCGAGTCGAGGCGGCGCAGGACGGTGGGGTTCTCCCCCCGGTGCGCGCTGCCGATGCGGTCTTTTCGCCAGTCGATCTTGGTCATTCCCGGACCCTAACGGACGGCCCGGCGGGCGCGGCAGCCTCGGCAGACGCTCGACACGGGCCTGCGGATGGCTCTCGGGTAGGGCTCGTCATACCTGAGAGCTACGCGCGAAGGCGGCTCCGTAGCGTGACGCCGACGAGGGTCCTTGATCCCTAACTTCGGTACCAGAGCGGGTGCTTGCCCGGTCAAGACCGCAGGACAGGGAAGAGGGAACGCGTCATGAGCAAGGGCAGCCGCATCCGCCGTACTCTGCTGGCCGGCCTCGTCGCCGCGGCCGTCGCGTTCCCCGTGTCCGCCGCCGCGTCCCCGCTGGTGCCCGCTCCCGGGCCCCTGGCCTTCGCGGACTCCGCGAGCGCGCAGGAGAGGTACGCCGCCAACCTCGGCAACCTGGCGGAGGCGGCCCGGATGGCGCAGGACGCGGGCCGCGGGGACCGGGCCGCGAAACTCCGGGCCATGGCCGTGACTTCAGCCGACGGGGCGGAGCGGGCCGGTTCCGCGTCCCGGTTCCTCGCCTTCGACGGCAGGGGGCGGGGGCTCGCCGTCGAGGTGCTCGGCGACCTGGACACCGCCGACCGGATAGCGGTCCTGGTACCCGGCTCCGACACCACCCTGGACACCTACCAGCGCTTCCGTGAGGGGGCGTTCGCCCTCCAGCAGCGCCTCCAGGCCGATCATCCGCGTTCCGCCGTGATCGCCTGGCTCGGGTATGACACCCCGGGCACGGTCAGCACCACCGTCCTGACCGCCCGGCGCGCCGACCGGGCCGCCCACGAACTGGGCCCCTTCCTCTCCCGGTTGCGGACCCTGACCGCCGACGGGGCCCGGATCTCGCTCCTCTGCCACTCCTACGGCTCCGTCGTCTGCGCCCGCACCGAGACCGGACCCGGCGTGACCGACATGGCCCTGTTCGGCAGCCCGGGCACGGGGGCCGGGGCCGCCGCCGACCTGCCGACCGGGGCCCGGGTCTGGGCCGGGCGGGGCAGCGAGGACTGGATCGGCGGGGTCCCCCACGTGCGGCTCGGACCGCTCGGGTTCGGTACCGATCCCGTGGACCCGGCGTTCGGGGCGCAGGCCTTCGACGCGGGCTCCGCCGGTCACAGCGACTACCTGAAGCCGGGCACCGCTTCCCTCGACGCCCTGGCCCGCATCGTCCTCGGCCCCCCGTCTCCCGCCGGCCCTTCTCCGGCCACCCCCGTGGAGGCCCGCCGTGCGTAGGCTCTCCGCCCGCTGGTCCGCCCTCGTGGACCGCGTCGACCGGGCCACCCCCGACCACCGGGACCGGTCCGTGGACGCCCTGCGGGCCCTCGCGATCCTCGGGGTGGTCCTCGGACACTGGCTGGTCACCGCGCTGACCACCACCGCCGAGGGTGGCCTCAAGACCGGCAGCCCGCTGGCTCACATGCCCTGGCTGGCCCCGGTCTCCTGGGTGTTCCAGACCCTGGCCGTGTTCTTCCTGGTCGGCGGTCACGTCGCGGCCCGGAGCCTCGCCTCGGCGCGAGCACGCGAGGTCCCGTACGGCACCTGGGTCGGGCAGCGCCTCGGCCGGCTGTTCCGGCCGGTGGCCGCGGTGCTCGGCCTGTGGGCCCTCGCCGCGGGCGGGATGCTGCTCGGCGGGGCTCAGTTGGACACCGTTACGACGCTGCTCAAGCTGGTGTGGTCGCCGCTGTGGTTCCTGCTGGTGTTCGCCGCGCTCACCGCGGCCACCCCGCTCGTCGCACGGCTCTCCCCGGTGGTCCCGCTGGCCGTGGTGGTGGGCGTGGACGTGTGGCGGTTCGGCTTCGGCGGGCCCGAGTGGACCGGCTGGATCAACCTCGCGGCCGGCTGGCTCGTCCCCTACACCGCAGGGATCGCCTGGTCCCGGGGCCTGCTCACCGGACTCCGTCGGGCCGTGCTCCTGGCTGTCGGTGGGGCGGCCACCACGGCGGCCCTGGTCCTGTGGTGCGGATACCCGGCGTCCATGGTGGGGGTCCCCGGGGCGGCGGTCTCCAATCTGAACCCGCCCACGCTGGCCGCCGTCACCTTCGGTCTCGCCCAGTGCGGCCTGGCCCTGCTCCTCCGCGCACCGCTGGCGCGGGCCCTGAGCCGGCCCCGGAGTTGGGCTGTGGTGGCGCTGCTGAACATGTCGGCGATGACCGTCTTCCTCTGGCACCAGACCGCCATGATGGCCGTCACCGCCGTCGGGTTGTCGTTCTCCTCCGGACTGCCCGGGCTGCACACCGTGCCGGGCTCGGTGTCCTGGATCGGGGCCCGGCTGCTGTGGCTCCCGGTGTTCGCGGCGGCGCTGGCCGTCTGCTGGGCCGCGTTCCGCGCCCATGAGCGACCCCGGCCCCCGCGCACGGCGCCGCCCGGCAGCACCTTGCCGCGCACGTCCGGGCCCGCTCGCACAACCCCGCGCCCCGTCCGAACCGTGCCGATACCCACGCCCCCGCCGATACCCGTACCGACTGCGACCACCCCCCGCCCCTAACCCAAACCATGACCCCGCCCCGTCCCCGTACCGCTCCGGCCCGTCCCAGCCCGGCCCAGCCCGGGCCTGGCCCCGACCCCGCGTTTGCCCCGAGCTCAGCCCTGTGCCTGGGCCCGCACCCGTCCCTGAACCCGACCCCAGCCCTGTCGCCAAGACCGACCCCCGAGCACACGCCCGGCCCAGTCCTCAGCTCAAGGCCCAGCCCCAACGCTGGCCCTGACCCCGGATCCGGGCCCCGGCTCGGCCCCAAGCCCGGGTCGAAAACGGCCCCAAGCCCGGGACCAGCCCCCGAGCCCCGGACCGAGTCCGGATCCCAGATCCAGGTCCAGGTCCGGATCCCCGGTCCGCATCCCGAGTCCAGGCCCGGACCCCGGGCCGTCCGAATCCCGGGCCCGGGTCCGGGCCCTGGGTCCGGGCCCTGAGTTCGGGCCCTGAGTTCGGGTCTGAAGAACGTTCAGGTCCGCCCTGCCCCCGTCGAGGAGATCGCCCATGCCTAGGCTGACCCGCGTGAGCAAGCAGCCCGCGTCCTTGGACGCGCCTCCGCCCGCTGTCCCCGCGAAGGGCGGGAGTCTGGCCTCCGAGCTCTTCACCCTGCGACGCGACCCACTGCCCCGGATGTCCCGGCCGCGGTGGCTGGCCCGGCTGCCCCACGGGCTGGTCCTGGTCCTGGCCGCCTTCCTCGGGTACAGCACCAGCTTCGAGCTGACCCAGGCCTACCGCTTCAGCGGTGTGCTCCCGGTGCTGGCCTGGATCATGGCCTGGGGACCGATCGCCGTCGCGCTCTTCCGCCCGATAGCTGGCTGGTGGCTGGGCCTGGCCACGGCCGGTCTGATCTCCTGGATGACCCACGACCACGTGCGGCAGGGTGAGTCGTGGCCCTGGCTGCCCAGCGAGATGGTGGCCTTCGCCCTCGTCATCCTGCTGGTGGCACTGCGCGTGCCGGCCCGCGTCACCGCCTCGGTCGTCGCCCTCACCGCCGCCTTCTCGGGCCTGGCGCAGACCCTGTTCATGCCTGTCCAGGCCGGGAACAACCTCCCCGCCACGACCCTCGTCTTCGGGTTCGTCGGACTCCTCGGATCCGTACTGCGCGCGCTGCGGCTGGCCCGCAGGCAGCTGGTCGTGCAGGAGAACGTGGCCGTGGAGGAGCGGGCCCGGCGGACCCTGCTGGAGGAGCGCAGCCGGATCGCCCGGGAACTGCACGACGTGGTCGCGCACCACATGTCGGTGATCTCCATCCAGGCGCAGGTCGCCCCGCACTTGGTGGAGAGCCCCTCCGAGGAGCTGAAGGAGAACCTGGCGGGCATCCGGGAGAACGCTCTGGAAGCGCTCACCGAACTGCGGCGCGTGCTGGGCGTCCTGCGGTCCGAACAGTCGGCGGATCCGGCCAATCCGCATCACCCGCAGCCGACCCTCGCCGACCTGGACGGCCTCGTCGACAACGTGCGGGGCGCCGGCTTGCAGGTCACCTCGGAGACGGCGGGCATACGCCGCCCGCTGACGCCGGGGGTCGAGCTGACCGCGTACCGGATCGTGCAGGAGGCGCTGAGCAACTGCCTGCGGCACGCGCCGGGTTCGCGGGTGGAGGTCGGTATCGCGTACGGGCCGCGCGACCTGCACGTGTGCGTGGCCAACACCGCTCCGACCCGGGCCGCCCCGCCCTCTCCGGGGACCGGACACGGGCTGCTCGGCATGCGCGAGCGGGCGGGCATGCTGGGCGGCGAACTGGCCGCGGGCCCGCGGCCCGACGGCGGTTACGAGGTGAGCGCCGTGCTCCCCATGGATCCGCCGGGCGGGTCCTCCTCCGAGACGAAGAAGAAGGACGCATGAGCACTCCGATCAGGGTGATGATCGCCGATGATCAGATGATGGTCCGGCAGGGCTTCACCGTGCTCCTCAACGCCCAGCCCGACATCGAGGTCGTCGGCCAGGCCGTGGACGGTGCGGACGCCGTGGCGAAGGTCGCCGAGCTGGGTCCGGACGTGGTGCTGATGGACATCCGCATGCCGGGGATGGGCGGGATCGAGGCCACCTCGGTCATCACCGGCTCTCCCGGCTCGGCGGTGAAGGTGCTGGTCCTGACCACCTTCGACCTCGACGAGTACGTGTACGAGGCGCTGCGCGCGGGCGCCTCCGGGTTCCTGCTCAAGGACGCCTCGGCGGATCAGCTCGCCGAGGCGGTACGGGTGGTAGCCGGCGGTGAGGCGCTGCTGTCGCCGAACATCACGAAGCGGCTGATCACCGAGTTCTCCCGGCTGGGGGCGCCGCGGGCCCCGTCGAAGGCGCGGATCGACGCGCTGACGGAACGGGAGACGGAGGTGCTGTCGCTGATCGCGCAGGGGCTGTCGAACGCGGAGATCGCGGAGCATCTGATCGTGGCGGAGCAGACGGTGAAGACGCATGTGAGCCGGGTCCTGGTGAAGCTGGGCCTGCGGGACCGCACCCAGGCGGCGGTGTTCGCGTACGAGACGGGTCTGGTCCGTCCGTCGGGCTACTGACGGACCGGTGTAGTACCTGAGGGGGACCCGGAGAAATCCCCTTCACTGGCGACGCGGACGACGGTGGCCCCCACCTACGGTTTGTGTATGACCGACACGACCACCGGGGCCACCCCCCGGCCGCCCGAATTGCGGATGGCTTCGGGAATCATGCAGAGCCTGCGTGAGGACCTGATCACCGACGCCTTCGTCTACCGGCCGCTTCCGCCGATGCCCACGGACGGGCCGCTGACCCGCCGGCTGTCGAAGGGGCTGGCCGCGAAGGCGGCCTTCCTGCCCCATACGGCGATATGCGCGACGGCGTTCTTCGTGGTCCTGATGGCGAGTGCCGACGGCGGCGGCGGGATGCCCGTGGGGCACCTGGTGATGGGTTTGATAGCGGCGACGCCGCTGCTGATGACCCTGGTGCGGCCGGTGGGTGCGTTCTGGGTGGCGCTGGCCGGCACGGCCGTCCTGTCGGTCTTCCAGGACCGGGATCTGACCTGGCCGTGGTCGCCGAGCACGTTCGTCGCCTATCTCGCCACGATCACCGCCGTGGCGATGCGGACCCGTCCCCGGGTCGCCGGCTGGATGTGGGTCATCACGCTTCTGTTCGGGACGATCCTGCCGATCCTGGTCGGATCCTCCGATTCGGGGGAGGTCGCCCCGATGGCCTTCGCGTCGGCGGTGACCTTGCTGATCGTCACCGTGCGCAACACCCGTAGGGAGGCGCGGCAGGAGGTCACCGCGCAGCAGGAGGTCACGGCTGTCGAGCGGGACCGGCGGACGCTGCTGGAGGAGCGGACGACCATCGCCCGGGAGCTGCACGACGTGGTCGCCCACCACATGTCGGTGGTGGCGATCCAGGCGGAGGCGGCTCCGTACCGGGTGAAGAATCCGCCGCCGGAGCTGGAGGCGGCGTTCGTCACGATCCGGGAGAACGCGGTGTCGGCGCTGACGGAGCTGCGCCGGGTGCTGGGGGTGGTCCGTTCCGCGGACTACGAGGCGCCGGACGCCCCGCAGCCGACGCTGGCTTCGCTGGACGGGTTGCTGGCCAATGTGCGGGAGGCCGGTCTGAGCGTCGACAAGACGGTCACGGGTGCGGTGCGGGATCTGCCGCAGGGTGTGGAGCTGTCGGCGTACCGGATCATCCAGGAGGCCCTGAGCAACAGCCTGCGGCACGCGCCGGGTGCGGTGGCCGGGGTGGAGGTGTCCTACGTGCTGGGCGGCCTCGGGGTCCGGGTCGTGAACGGTCCGCCGGTCGGCGATGTCCGCCCTTCGCCCGGGGCGGGGCACGGGATCACCGGGATGCGGGAGCGGGTGGCGATGCTGGAGGGTGAGATGACGGCCGGGGAGACCACCGCCGGCGGGTACGAGGTCGCGGTGTTCATACCGGTGCGGAGCCGTCCGGAGCCCGAGGCGGAGTCGGCATGACGATCAAGGTTCTGATCGTCGATGACCAGATGATGGTGCGGGAGGGCTTCTCGGTTCTGCTGAACGCCATGGACGGCATCGAGGTGGTCGGCGAGGCCGTCGACGGCCGGCAGGCCATCGCCCAGGTCGCGGCCCTGCGGCCGGACGTGGTGCTGATGGACATCCGGATGCCGGAGATGAACGGCCTGGAGGCGACCCGGCAGATCGTGGCCGCCGACACGGACGCGAAGGTCCTGGTGCTGACCACCTTCGACCTCGACGAGTACGTGTACCAAGCGCTGCGGGCGGGCGCGTCCGGGTTCCTGCTGAAGGACGCGTCCGCCCGGCAGCTCGCGGACGGGGTGCGGGTCGTCGCCGCCGGGGAGGCGCTGTTGGCCCCCTCGGTGACGAAGCGTCTGATCGTGGAGTTCTCCAAGCTGTCGGAGGCTCCCCGGCTCGCCGACCCGGCTGGGGTGACGGAACTGACGGAGCGGGAGACGGAGGTGCTGGTCCTCATCGCCCAGGGCCTGTCCAACGCCGAGATTGCGGACCGGCTGATGGTCGCGGAGTCCACGATCAAGACGCATGTCAGCCGGATCCTGGTGAAGCTGGGTCTCCGGGACCGGACTCAGGCGGCGGTGTTCGCCTACGAGACGCGACTGGTGACTCCGGCGTAGTGCTCACTGGCAGGTGAGGGTGAACTTCACGTCTCCCGACTTCACGCCCGTCTCGCCGGCCTGCTGGGGAACGGAGAGCTGGGCGGTGACCGTGGATGCCGAGGCGTTGGATTCGGATTCGCACAGTTCACCGCGCCGGGGTTCGCTGCTCGAATTTGCTGGGGATTCGCGTGGGGTGCCGCCACCAGCTTGCGAAGGCTGCGGGGCAGTGCAGCCACCAGGACGGACGGCGGGAACGACGCTGCGAAGGTGCGCGGACGCGGACCGGTCCCGAACCGGCCCGGCATGCCCGCCCGGTGTGGGCTGTCCGCGCGTCACCGCCGACGGGGGATCGTCGCGACGGCCCGCGCGGCCCCCGAGCCCACGCGGGCGAGAGCGTCCTCTCCCAGCCGGTACCAGACCCGCGGGCCGGACCCGGCAGGTGCAGTACGGGAGACCTGGCCGCGGTGGGATTTCGCCGGTCCTCGACGGGGGAAACGACCTAGTCTTCGAGGATGGGATTCGATCCGTGGGACGCCGCGTTCGTAGCCGATCCGTACCCCGCCTACCGGGAGTTGCGGGAGCGGGGCCGGGCCGTGTGGTCCGAGGCGACCGGGCAGTGGCTGGTGCCGCACTACGCCGATGTGAACGGGCTGCTGCGGGACCGCAGGCTGGGCCGGACATACCTGCACCGTTTCTCCCACGAGGAGTTCGGGCGGCAGGCTCCGCCGCCTGAGCACGAGCCGTTCCACGTGCTCAACGACAACGGCCTGTTGGACCTGGAGGATCCCGCGCACGGACGGGTCCG
Organism: Streptomyces sp. NPDC044704; assembly: GCF_056433525.1. NCBI lineage: Bacteria > Bacillati > Actinomycetota > Actinomycetes > Kitasatosporales > Streptomycetaceae > Streptomyces > Streptomyces sp. NPDC044704. Next base: position 443,346 of record NZ_JBWKGY010000005.1, on the reverse strand, counting down.
GCGGCTGGTCGCGAAGGCCTTCACACCGCGCACGGTGGAGCGGCTCGCACCGGAGGTGGAGCGGCTGGCCCGGGAACTGGTGGGCGGACTGCGGGAGGCCGGAGGCGGGGACCTGCTGACGGCCGTCGCCGAACCGCTGCCGGTGGCGGTGATCGCGGAGTTGCTCGGGATCCCGCCGGCGGACCGGGGGCTGCTGCGCCCCTGGTCGGCGGACATCTGCGGGATGTACGAGCTGCGGCCGGACGAGGAGACCGCGCGGCGGGCCGTGGCGGCGAGCGTGGAGTTCAGCGCGTACCTGAGGGAGCTCATCGCGGAGCGCCGCGAACGCCCCGGGACGGATTTGATCTCCGGACTGATCGCCGCCCACGATGAGGAGGGCCGGCTCAGCGAGCAGGAAATGATCTCCACCTGCGTGCTGCTGCTGAACGCCGGGCACGAGGCGACCGTCAATACGACGGTGAACGGCTGGTGGGCCCTGTTCCGCCATCCGGATCAGCTCGCGGCCCTCCGTGCGGGCTCCGGAGCGGCCGATCCGAAAAAGTTGTCCACAGCTGTGGATGAACTCATGCGCTACGACACGCCCCTCCAGCTGTTCGAGCGCTGGGTTCTCGAAGACATCCAGGTCGGAGGCACTCTCATCCCCCGCGGGGCCGAGGTCGCACTGCTCTTCGGGTCCGCGAACCGGGACCCCGCACGGTTCACAAACCCGGAGGAACTGGACCTCGAACGGGTCGACAACCCGCATCTCAGCTTCGGGGCGGGTATCCACTACTGCCTGGGGGCACCGCTGGCCCGGCTGGAGCTGGCGGCCTCGTTCGGGGCGCTGCTGGAGCCGGGCCTGCCGCCACTGAGGCTGGTGCGGGAGCCCCAGTGGCAGGACGGGTACGTGATCCGCGGCCTGCGCGAGCTGCTCGTGGAGTTCTGAGAGCACGGCCCTCGGCACACACCCCTCAGCCGCGCCCGCCCGCCGGCCGGTTAGTCGCCTATGTCGACGTGCATGTTGAACCGCACTCCGTTGATCTTGACGAGGAGGTTCCCCTGGACCTTGCGCCGGGCCAGGGTCCCGCCGACGGCGCCCTTGCCGAGCGCGGCCTTGTCCTGCGGCTCGTGACTGACGAACGCGGTGAAGATCCCGCCCCCGGCGAGCCCGGAGGCCCGGCGCCACTCGTCGCGCAGCTCGGCGTACGCGTCCCGGTCCATCGCGGAGCCGCCGAGGCCGAGGTTGACGCGTTCCCCGCCCACGTAGGCGGCGGCGCACTGCTTGAGGATGGTCGGTACGAGGGTGTCCTTCAGGCTGTAGTGCGACGCGACGGCGGCCAGCAGACCGCTCGGGTCCCCCGCCAGCTTGGCCTTGCGGGCGTCCTTCGCGCCCGCCTTGACCATGTCCTCCCGGTCGCTGTCGATGGTCTTGCGCGCCTGTTCGAAGCCGAGTTCGGGATCCTGGGCGATCCCGACCGACAGGTCCCACTTGCCGACGGGAACCCATTCGGGGTCGAACCCGATCTCCTCGCAGTAGTCCTTGAGGTTCTGGTCGGCTTCTTCCGCGGACTTGGCGTACTTGGGCACGGGTCCCCCTCGGGTGTCGGTCGTGGCGGGCGCGGTCCACGCTGCCACGCACCGGACGGTCCGTCAGCCGTTCGGCACAGACGGTGAACGGGGCCTACGGATGGGGCCACTGAGGTGCGCCACCAGGGCCGGGCGGCCCGCCCGGTTCGCCCGTACCGCCGAATTCCGAACGGCCGTCCCGTGTCAGCAGGTCGAGTGGAAGAGCCCGCCGACCCGCCGCGCGCCGACCCGCCGCCCGCCGGTCAGGGCGTTGTACAGGGCAACGGCCTCGCGGGTCTCCGCCAGGTGCACCTCGGCCCCGGCCTCCCGCAGCACGGCCAGCGTCTGCGGGGGCACCCGCAGCCGCAGGTCCATGCCGAGGCTGAGGACGATCACCTCGGCGCCCCGGTCGAGCAGGTCGCGTACGTCTCCCGGCTGGATCCCGGGGTCGTGCCGGGTGCCGTGTTCGGCCCAGTCCCAGGGGCGGCCGCCGCCCGGGTACAGGGCGAAGTCCTTCCTCGGGGCCAGCCCGTCGACCTCCATCCGGCCCCACTCCAGGGCGGTGATCCGCGGGGAGACCGCGCCGTCGGACGCAACAAGATCTGTCATGCACACCAGCATCGCAGGACCGCCCCCACACCCGCCCCCGGACCGCACCCCGGTCCCCGCACGGCGGGCCGCCGCCTCCGGAGGGACGATGGGAAGGGGATCCGGCACGTCTACGAACGGACTGATCATGTTCCAGGACACCAAGGCGTTCAGCGGATTCGCGGTCGACGACATCGCCAAGGCCAAGGAGTTCTACGGCGGCACGCTCGGCCTGCGCGTATCCGAGGAGAACGGCATGCTCTTCCTGCACCTCGCGGGCGACACCAGCGTGCTGGTCTACCCGAAGGAGGACCACGAGCCCGCCGGCTTCACGATCCTCAATTTCCCCGTACCCGACGTCGAGCGGGCCGTCGACGAGCTCACGGCCGCCGGAGTCACCTTCGAGCGCTACCCCGGCTTCGACGCCGACGACAAGGGCATCGTCCGCGCCGAGGAGGGGCCGCCCATCGCCTGGTTCAGGGACCCGGCCGGCAACGTCCTCTCGGTGCTCGAACCGATGTGAGTGAGCTGGTACGAGCTGATGTGAACCGTTACGTCCCGAGGTGACGGCTGGGCGGCGCCCACCCAGCCCGCCCAGCCCACTCAGCCCACCCCACCCAGCCCACCCCACCCAGCCCACCCGGCGGGGGACCCCGCTACCCCCGCGGCAGGGTCAGGTGCCAGGCCGCCGTCCGCAGGGTCCATGTGCGCCGCCGGACCGGGCCCGACAGGACGTGGTTGGCCCGGTACCGGAAGTCCGCCCCGGACACCGTCACCGTCCGGGCCCGGCCCGTCAGCGGCGGCGCGCCCGACAGCCGGACCACCACCTCCGCCGGCCCGCCCGGTTCGGGCGTGCGCACGCAGACGTCCTCCACGGGCTGGTCCAGGTCCACGAGCAGCACCCCGTCGACCTCCACCCGCAGCCGGTGCACCCGCCGGGCCGCGGGCGCCGCCGGGCTCGGCAGCAGCGTCCGCAGGAGCGAACGGTACGTACCGCCCCACCGCGTCACCGGCACCGTCCGCGGCGGGGACGGGATCCGCAGCCCGCCCAGCACCACCCCGTCGCTGTCGTCGACGAGGAGGTCCCGCGGCCGCGTCACCCCGTCCAGGGCCGCCCGCGCCGCCGGCACCGCCGACAGCGGCACGCCCAGCGCCCCGGCCAGTGCCAGCGACCCCGGCGGGCCCACCGGAACCAGCGAGAGCGCGCCGTCCCCGAGCCCCCGCTCCCGGTGCAGCAGCCCCACGGCACGCACCAGCGCACCGTCGTCACCCACGATCACGGGCCGCCGATGGCCCCGGCGGGCGAGTGCCCGCGCAAATTCCTCCTGCGAATCCGGGAGGCAGATTTTCGCCGCCGCTCCCGCTGACAACACATCCTTCGCGATTCGCACGGACTCGCCGTCAAGACGGCGGGCGACCGGGTCGACGAGCACGAGCAGGCCGCCTACCGGCGCGCCCGCGTGGCTCATGGTGGGCTCTGGAGCCGACACCTCGGTCCTTCCTCGGGTAGCATCTTTGTGCAAGAGGCCCTTGCGCTATTGCGCCAGGGCCTTCGTCTATTCCGGGGTACCGGTCCGACGGCTCAGCCTGCGGTGTACATCGTCGTACGCCCCCTGACCTTGGACATGCCCCATCCGGAAGAGGTGTACGCCTGTGCCCGCTCTTGTGCTGCTCGGAGCTCAGTGGGGTGACGAGGGCAAGGGAAAGGCCACCGACCTGCTCGGTGGATCCGTTGACTATGTGGTGCGCTACCAGGGTGGCAACAACGCCGGCCACACGGTCGTCGTAGGCGACCAGAAGTATGCACTGCACCTTCTCCCCTCCGGCATCCTCTCCCCCGGATGCACCCCGGTCATCGGCAACGGTGTCGTCGTCGACCCGGCCGTCCTGCTCTCCGAGCTGCGCGGCCTGAACGAGCGCGGCATCGATACCTCCAAGCTGCTCATCAGCGGCAACGCGCACCTGATCACGCCGTACAACGTCACCCTCGACAAGGTCGGCGAGCGCTTCCTCGGAAAGCGCAAGATCGGTACGACCGGCCGCGGCATCGGTCCGACCTACGCGGACAAGATCAACCGCATCGGCATCCGCGTCCAGGACCTGTACGACGAGTCGATCCTCACCCAGAAGGTCGAAGCGGCGCTGGAGGGCAAGAACCAGCTCCTCGCGAAGCTGTACAACCGCCGCGCGATCGAGGCCTCGGCGATCGTCGAGGAGATGCTCCAGTACGCGGACCAGATCAAGGGCTACGTCGCCGACACCACCCTGATCCTCAACAACGCGCTGGACGAGGACAAGGTCGTGCTCTTCGAGGGCGGCCAGGGCACCCTGCTCGACGTCGACCACGGCACGTACCCCTTCGTCACCTCCTCGAACCCGACCGCCGGCGGCGCCTGCACCGGCACCGGCGTGGGCCCGACGAAGATCAGCCGCGTCATCGGCATCCTCAAGGCCTACACGACCCGTGTCGGCGCCGGCCCGTTCCCGACGGAGCTCTTCGACGAGGACGGCGAGGCCCTGCGCCGCATCGGTGGCGAGCGCGGTGTCACCACCGGCCGTGACCGCCGCTGCGGCTGGTTCGACGCCCCGATCGCCCGTTACGCGACCCGCGTGAACGGCCTGACGGACTTCTTCCTCACCAAGCTGGACGTCCTGACCGGCTGGGAGGAGATCCCGGTCTGCGTCGCGTACGAGATCGACGGCAAGCGCGTCGAGGAGCTCCCGTACTCGCAGACCGACTTCCACCACGCGAAGCCGATCTACGAAACCCTCCCCGGCTGGTCCGAGGACATCACCAAGGCCAAGACCTTCGCGGACCTCCCGAAGAACGCCCAGGCGTACGTCAAGGCCCTGGAGGAGATGTCGGGCGCCCCGATCTCCGCGATCGGCGTCGGCCCCGGCCGCACCGAGACGATCGAGATCAACTCGTTCCTGTAGGCCCCGCCCGCACGAACACCGCACCACCCCCGAGCGGGGCAGCCGCGACGTCCGCGACTGCCCCGCTCGGGCGTTCCCCCGCGACCGACCGCGACCGACGGCGCCGGACCCCCGGTCGACACCACCGGCGCGCAGCGGGACGATGGGAACGGAGCGACGCGCCCCGGCGTCCCCCTTCACCGGCCGCCGCCAAGCGGCGCGAAGGATGCGGACACGCCCGCTCCAGGTAGCCACGGTCGCCGACGACACCCACGGGAACGGCCATGACCGGTAGCAGCACAGCACGTCTCACCGCCCTCGGCGCGGCACCGATCGCCGCCCTGCTCGCGCTCGCTCCGGCCGCCGCGGCCGCCGCCCCGGCCGCTCCGGCCGCCCCGGCCATCTGTCACCTCCTGAGCCAGCCCGCGGACCCGTACCACCTGGGCTGCCGGGAGGGCTTCAGGCTGGGGGTGGCGGCCGGCTACGCGAACGGCAAGCAGTGCCAGAAGCTCCCGCCCCCGCTGTCGCCGGTGAACCCCAACGCGTTCGAGCAGGGGAAGCGGCAGGGATACGTGGACGGCTACGAACAGGCCTACAAGCACACCTACGACCGGAACTGCGACCTGCCGCAGCTGCCCCCGGCGCAGAAGCAGCCGCCCCCGCAGACGCAGACACCGCAGAGCATGGCCGCCGCGGGCCAGGCGGCGGGAACCACCTGGGGCAAGGAGGACGCCAGGCTGACCTGCACCCGGGAGCACGCGAACCTGGTCCCGCCGGCGACGCCGAACGTGCTGATCACCGCGTACCAGAACGGCTACCGCGTCGGCTACGACGTCGCGTACGACGAGGCCTACCGCCAGATGTGCCCGAAGAAGTGACAGCGGTCCCTGAGGAAGAGACCGCGTTCAGCAGGTTCAGCAGGTTCAGCAGAAGGCTTCCTTCGCCACCGCCGCGCCCTTGTTCCAGCCCTGGCTGAACTGCTGGTTGGACTGCGGCGGGGCCTTCGCGTCGCAGTTGCCCTTGACGGCGTCCCAGCCGGCGACGATGCCGGCCTTGAGGGTGGTGCCGCCGGCCTGCACGGCCGCCACGCTGCCGCCGCTGCACTTGGTGACCGTCGAGCCCTGCTGGACCGAGTACTGGCCGTCCTTCGCCTTGGCGATGTTGAAGGTGCCGTCCGGATTCATGCTGAACCCGGCACCGTCACCCGTGGACGACTGCAGGAAGGCGGGCCCCGGCTGGAACCCGCCGCCGGAGATGTTCACCGTGCCGTCGGCCAGGACGCCCGACGTGGAGCAGGTGGCGGCGGGAACGGCCGCGGGGACCGCGGCCCCCGCGAGGGCGGCGGATCCGAGGGCGAGGGAACCCGCCATCACGGGCGCGAGGAGGATCAGGCGCGTACGTCGGTTCAGGTTCATGGTGCTTCCTCCCGTAAGGGAGAGACGGAAAGACGGGGGTCGCGGAGGACCGGGAGAACGTCCCGAAGAGGTGCGGGCCCTCACGGGCCGCACGGCACCGGCCCGGCGACCGAGGGGCCGGAAACGTCCGTCGTTCCCATCGTCTCCCGCCCGGCCGCCCGTGTCGACCCAGGTCGAGCGGCTACGAGGTCCACCGGCGCGGAGCCGAGTAGGTGCGCAACGTGATGCCGTGCCGGGTGTGGAGCCGGAACAGCTCGAAGGCGGCCACGGCCGTCGTCGCCACCGCACCCCCGACGGGCAGCGTCCAGGCGTCGGCGGGCCAGCTCCCGACGGAGTAGAACACGCTCTGGATGACGAACTCCCAGGCCAGGACGACCGTCAGCAGCGCGGGCAGCGCCTGGTGGACCTCCACCGTGCGGAACATGTGCCGGGACACCGCGGGCACCGCGAACCAGATGAAGGCGACGCCCCGCGCGGCCATGCCGATGCCCACGACGATGGCCGCGGCCATGAACACGAACGACCACGCCGACCAGCTGCCGACGGTCTGCGGCACCAGGACGATGAGCACGACCCCCGCCGCCACCAGCACGACGTGCCCCAGCAGCGCCCCGACGGCGGTCAGCGGCCCGCGGAGCTTCGCCCGCATCGGCCCCCGGTGCCCGGGCCGGGCGGCGCCGATGAACAGGCCCACGACCAGCGGCACGCTGACCAGCAGCAGCACCGGCGTCAGCGCCACTTTGAGCAGCCCGTCCAGCGCCCAGACGGCGAGGTACTTGTTCTCGTTCGCGGCGATCGGCACCTTCACCAGCAGCGCCGTCGCGAGCCCGCCCCAGAACCGGACCGCCTGGAGGGTCCGTACGTACGGGTCGTCCAGCACGGACGCGCCGTCCGGCTCCATGTACCGCCGGACGAGCATCCGGTCACGGTTGACACTGATTTCTCCCAAGTCCCCCTGCATACCCAGATGTTGGCAGGCCACAGAGGCGGAGGACAGGCTTCCTCAGGGCGCTTCCAGGGCGTTCCCCGGGCACTTTCCGCCACTCCGGAAAAATGTCTTTCCCGGAGCTGTCACACTCCTGCCGCGCCGTCCGTCAGTGCTGTGTAGACGACGACGAAGGAGAGCAGCAGCCATGACGAACACCTCCAGCTCCGCATCCGCCTCCACTCCCGCCCCCACCTCCGCCTCCATTTCGCGGATGCCCAATCCCGGCGATTTCGTCCCGGAGCTGAACGACGTCAGCGCCGCCCTGTTCCGCGCCACGGGCAACCGCTCGGTCCCCCGCGCCACGATGAGCCTGGTCCACCTGCGCGCGGGCCAGATCGTGGGCAACACCTACCTCACCGTCCTGAACACCGGTTTCCTCCGCAAGGCCGGGGAGTCCGAGGAGCGCATCACGGCCGTGTCGTCCTGGCAGGACGCCCCGTACTTCACCGAGGCCGAGCGGGCCGCGCTGGCCCTGGTGGAGGCCGTCCTCCAGCCGGCCCCGACCGGCAAGGAGCGCGTCCCGGACGAGCTGTACGCGCGGGCGGCCGAGCACTACGACGAGAAGGCGCTGGCCACCCTCACCATCGCGATCGGCCAGATCAACTTCTTCATCGCCCTGGCCCTGATCGGCAAGCCCCAGCCGGTCACCTCCCTCGCCGACGAGCAGTGGGGCTGAGGGGGGAGTCGGGGGGCGGGATCCCGGTGGGACCCGGGGGCCTGAGGGCCGGGTACCACCTGGACGGGGCCGGTCAGCCCGGGTGTTGGGGCCGTCCACCAGACGAGGGTGTCACCGGTCCGGTCCGGCCCCTCAAGGGCGCTCACTACGTTCGCGTCGCTCCGCGATGGCCTACGGCCACCCTTGACCGACCGGCCCGGACCGGCAGGCATTTACTGCCTGGCGGACGGCCCCAACAAAAGGACGCCCAGGGGGACGCCTTCTCCCTCTTCCGGCCCGTCCCGCCCAACCCCCACCGGAGACCGGCTGCACCGCCTCCCCCGCAGTCATGCCGACCGGCCCTCCCCACGCAGCCGATCGCTACGCACCGCGAGTCGGCTCAGCGTCCGACGGCAGCCTGTGGCTGGACATAAACACGCACCGGATCGCTACGCACTGCGGCTCGGTTCGGCGTCCGCCGCCCGTCCGGGGCCGCGATGCGTCTGACCACAGATCACGCCGACCTGACCAACCTCAGGCGCAGTCAGAGGACCTGGACGGGGCCAAGAGGAGTCAGCAGGCAGATACGGATGACCTGGACGGGGTCAAGAGGGGGCAGTAGGCAGATGCGGCGGGGGTGGACGCCGAACCGAGCCGCAGTGCGTAGCGATCAGATGCGTGCGTGTGTGCGTGTCTGCGGCGGTCGGGGAGGTACGGGCCCCAGCCCGCCACGGTCCTGTCGCCAGGCCCCCTCCCCCCGGCGGCCCGGACAGTCTGTGTCGTTCCGGGACGGGGGCCGGGGTCAAGGGTGGCCGCAGGCCATCGCGTAGCGACGCGACCGCAGGGAGCGCCCTTGACGCCGGACCCCGGCCCGGGAGGACACTCGGACTGACCGGGCCGCCGGGGTCCCTCCCGAGGGCATCGGCCCCCGGCCCCTCCCGGCCGTCCGCCGCCCGGCCCGCGCAGCCCGCCCCGCGGTAGCCACCCGGGGCCCCGCCCCACCCGCAGCCTCCGCCCCTACCAAGCCAGTTGTGCGATCTCCTCCGAGACCACCGCGCAGGCGTCCGCCGCCGGGTCGATCAGGGGGAAGTGGCCCACCCCGTCCAGCAGGGTCAGTCCGACCATCTCCCCCGCCTTCGCGGCGGCGGCGACGTACGACTCCGCCACCGCGTGCGGGACCACGATGTCCTCCCGCCCGTGCACGACGGCGGTGGCGATGCCCGTCGGGAGCAGCGCCGCCGGGTCGGCGAAGGGCAGCCGCTCCGCCCAGTGTTCCGCGCCGCCCAGCAGCTGCGCGGACGCGCCCCCGCACACCTCCAGTTCCTCGGCCACCGCGAAGTCCGCGATCGGGGCCAGGGCCACCACGCCGCGCAGCAGCGGCGGGGAGGGGAGCCGCCACGGGGAGCCGGCGGGGAGCACGTGCCGGGCGGCCGCCCACAGGGCGAGCTGGCCGCCCGCCGAGTGGCCCGTCACGACGGTGCGGCGCGGGTCGGCTTCGGGGAGGGCGGCCGCGGTCAGGGCGGGCAGGGCGTCCATGGCGGCGGCGACGTCGTCGAAGGTCTCGGGCCAGCGGCCGGCGACGGCCGGTCCCGTCCCCTGGTGCGGGATCGAACTGCCGCGCCGGTACTCGACGTTGGCGACGGCGAAGCCCTGGCGGGCCAGGAATCCGGCGAGCGGGGTGATGTGCCGGCGGTCGTACGGGGCGCGCCAGGCGCCGCCGTGGAGGACGACGACCAGGGGGGCGGTGCCGGGTCCGGTGCCGTCGCCGTGCGGGGCGTAGAAGTCGATGACCTGGTCGGGGTGTTCCCCGTACGCGGCGGTGGCGTCGGGGTCGACCGGGGGGTGGGAGAAGGCCGAGGCGGCCTCGGCGGCGTCCCGTTCGACTGCGGGGTCCGTCATCGGCTCAACCTCTCGGTAACGCGTGTGACAGCGGGGACTGGTGTTCCGGTATTCCGGCAGAGCGGGACCGTATCAGGCTAGAACCCGCCGTCCAGTGGCCGGACAGCGCTTCGCTGGAGCGGGCGGGGCCGTAGCCCCGCCCGCCCGACTGCTGTGACGTTTCGCTACCGCGTCACCCGAAAATGTGACCCAGTGTGCGGGCGGCGCGCTCGGCGTCGGCGAATCCGACGTAGAGCGGGGTGAACCCGAAGCGCAGGACGTCGGGGGCGCGGAAGTCCCCGACGACGCCCCGCGCGATGAGTTCGGTCATGACCTCGCGCGCGTTCTCGGTGCGCAGCGAGACCTGGCTGCCGCGCTCCGCGTGTCCGGCCGGGGTGACCGCCTCGACGCGGCCCTCGGGGACGTACGCGGCGACGCATTCGAGGAAGAAGTCCGTCAGCGCGAGGGACTTGGCGCGGACGTCGTCGACGTCCACGCCCTCCCAGACGTCGAGGGCCGACTCCAGGGCGAGCATGGACAGGATGTCCGGGGTGCCGACCCGTGCGCGGGCCGCGCCCTGCGCCGGCTCGTAGGCCGGGTTCATCGCGAAGGGCTCCGCGTGGCTGTTCCAGCCGGGCAGCGGGGAGTCGAAGGCGCCCTGGTGGCGTTCGGCCACGTAGATGTATGCCGGGGCGCCGGGGCCGCCGTTGAGGTACTTGTACGTGCAGCCGACCGCGAGGTCGACGGAGTGGGCGTCGAGGCCCACGGGCAGGGCGCCCGCCGAGTGGCACAGGTCCCAGACGACGAGCGCGCCGGCCGCGTGCGCGGCGGCGGTGAGGGCGGGCAGGTCGTGGAGGCGGCCGGTGCGGTAGTCGACGTGGTTGAGGAGCACCACGGCGGTGTCGGGGGTCATCTGCGAGACGGCGTCGGCGGGGTCGACGGCGACGACGTCGAGGCCGGTCATCCGAGCGGCGGAGGCGGCGATGTAGCCGTCCGTCGGGAAGGTGGCGGCGTCGACGAGCATCCGGGTCCGGCCGGGCGCTGCCAGCCGGGCGGCGCCGACGAGCGCCTTGAAGAGGTTGACGCTGGTGGAGTCGCCGACGGTGACCTGGCCGGGGGCGGCGCCGATCAGCGGGGCGATGCGGTCGCCGATCCGCTCGGGGGCGGTCCACCAGCCGCTCTCGTCCCAGGAGCGGATGAGGAGCTCGCCCCACTGGCGCCGTACGACGTCGGTGACGGCGTCGGGGACTGCGGCGGGGAGGGCGCCGAGGGAGTTGCCGTCGAGGTAGACGACGCCTTCGGGGAGGGCGAAGCGGTCGCGGAGCTTGCCGAGCCCGTCGGCGGCGTCGAGGCCGGCGGCGCGTTCCCGGAGGGCGTCTTCCGCCGGATGGGGGACGGAGCCCGCTATCGGGTGCGTGTCAGACATGGCTGCGGGCCGTCCAGAGCTCGGGGAACACGTTCTTCGTCGCGCGCTTCTCCAGCCAGGCCACGCCGGCCGAGCCGCCCGTGCCCGTCTTCGCGCCCATCGCGCGCCGGGTCGCGACGAGGTGGTCGTTGCGCCAGCGCCAGACCAGCTCGGCGACGTCGGTGAGCACCTCGCCGAGGCGGTGCAGGTCGGCGTGCTCGCCGGCGGGCTCGTTGTACAGGGCCGTCCAGACGGCCTCGACCTCGGGGGACGGCTCGTAGCGCAGCGCCAGGTCGCGGTCCAGGACCTGCTGCGGGACCGGCAGGCCGCGGCGGGCGAGCAGGCGCAGGGTCTCGTCGTAGAGGCTGGGCTCGTGGAGGGCCTTCTCCAGCTCGCCGTGGACGCGCGGGGCGCCGCGGTGCGGGACGAGCATCGACGCGGACTTGTCGCCGAGCAGGAACTCCATCCGCCGGTACATCGCGGACTGGAAGCCGGAGCCCTCGCCGAGGGCGGAGCGGTACGCGTTGAACTGGCCGGGGGTGAGCTGTGCGAGGGGGCGCCAGGAGGCGTTCAGCGCCTCCAGCTCGCGGAGGGATCGTTTCAGCGCGTCCATCGCGACGGGGATGTCGTCCTCGCGCAGGGCGCGCGCGGCGGTTTCCCACTCGTGGACGATGACGGTGAACCACAGCTCCATGACCTGGGTCGTGACCAGGAAGACCATCTCGCCGGGGTCGTCCGAGCGGAGGTGCTGGAGGTGGGTGAGGACGTCGGCCTGGACGTAGTCCTCGTAGGGGGTGGTGCCGGCGAAGTCGAGGTTCGGGGTGTCCGAACCGGCTCCGGAGGCATCAAGGGCGTGCGACATTTCTGTCTCCTCGACACGTGCTTCCGGGTAGCGGTCCGCTCCTTCCGGTGAGGTAAGTGGAGCCCCGGTCCCCTGCTCGCATCATAAACAGGGGATCCGGAAGCCCTCTAGGGCAGTCGGGGTGCCCGTTATGCGAGCGTGTCCGCCGCGGTCTCGGAGGAGTCCCGCAGGAAGGTCGAGCAGCGCTCGTACTCCTCCTTCTCGCCGATCGCGCCGGCAGCGCGCGCCAGGGCGTTCAGGGCGCGCAGGAAGCCGCGGTTCGGCTCGTGCTCCCACGGCACCGGGCCGTGGCCCTTCCAGCCCGCGCGGCGCAGGGCGTCCAGGCCCCGGTGGTAGCCGGTGCGGGCGTAGGCGTACGACTCGACCGTGTTGCCGGCGGCGAAGGCCCGGTCGGCGAGGGCGGCCCAGGCGAGGGAGGACGTGGGGTGCGCGGCGGCCACCTCGGCCGGGTCGGTCCCGGCGGCGAGCGCCTCGCGGGGCGCGGGCTCGTCGGGCAGGTGGGTGGGGGCGGGGCCCCCGAGCAGGTTCTGGTGAATCGACATGGGATCAGTGTGGCCGATGGCCGGGCGGGCCGGGCGGCCCGTCACCGAGGGGCCGTCACAGCCCGGACAGGACCGCCGCCGCCGGGTGCGGCACCGCGGCCGCCACGGCCGCCGGGTCGGCCTGTGCCGCCGGGGCGCCCCCGTGCCGGGGCACCGCGGCCGCCGCCGGGTGTCGGGGCGCCGGGACGCAGGCCGGGGGGCGGGCCGAGGCCAGTTCCCGCCGCAGGACGGGGACGATCCGCTCCCCCAGCAGGTCGATCTGCTCCAGCACCGTCTCCCGCGGCAGCCCGGCGTGGTCCACGAGGAACAGCTGGCGCTGGTAGTCCCCGTAGGCCTCCCGGAAGGTGAGGATCTTCTCGATGACCTCGTCCGGGCTGCCCACGGCCAGCGGGGTCCGCGCCGTGCACTCCTCCAGGGACTCGCGGCCCCCGTACACGGGCGAATGGTCGAAGTACGGGCGGAACGCGCGCACCGCGTCCTGCGAGCGCGCCCGTACGAAGACCTGGCCGCCGATGCCGACGACGGCCTGCTCGGCGGTGCCGTGCCCGTGGTCGGCGTACCGGGTGCGGTACAGGTCCACCAGCCGGGCGTAGTGCGCGGCGGGGGCGAAGAGGTTGTTCGCGAAGAAGCCGTCGCCGTAGTGCGCGGCCTGCTCGGCGGTCTCGGGCGAGCGCACCGAGGCGTGCCAGACGAAGGGCGGTACGCCGTCCAGCGGGCGGGGCGTGGAGGTGAAGCCGTCGAGGCGGGCCCGGGAGCGGCCCCTCCAGTCGATGTCCTCCTCCCGCCAGAGGCGGTGCAGCAGGGCGTAGTTCTCGCGGGCGAGCGCGAGGCCCTCGCGGAGGTCCTGGCCGAACCACGGGTAGACGTTGGGGGTGTTGCCGCGGCCCAGCGTCAGGTCCACCCGGCCGTCGGCCAGGTGCTGGAGCAGGGCGAACTCCTCCGCGATCCGGACGGGGTCGTTGGTGGTGACGAGGGTGGTGGCGGTGGACAGGAGCAGCCGCTCGGTGCGGGCGGCGACGTACGCGAGGAGGGTCGCCGGCGAGGAGGGCACGTAGGGCGGGTTGTGGTGCTCCCCGGTGGCGAAGACGTCGAGGCCGGCCTCCTCCGCCCGGACGGCGATGGCCGTCATCGCCTTGATCCGCTCGTACTCGGTCGGCGTACGGCCGGTGAGCGGGTCGGGCGCGACATCGCCGATCGAGAAGACGCCGAACTGCACCACCCCGTCACCCCTCCGCCGTGGACGCCCCCGCCGGGCGCCCCGCGGCGCCGGTGCGGTGCCGGGGGGCAGGCCCCGGCACCGCGGCTCGTGGGGGGCCTGACCGGGGCCCCTCGTACAGGACCGTGCCGGATGCCGGGGGGAGCGGCCACGTCCGTTCCGGCAGTCCGTCAAGTCGCGGTGCGCCGGGGCGGTGGTGGTGGGGACCCCACCACGTTCCGCCCGAGTGCGGTGACGGGCGCACCTCCCCGCGCGCGGGGTCGAGGACGGACGGTGGGGGTGCAGTCGATGCACGTCTAGGGGGCATGTCGTGAAAGCGGTCATGAGCAGTACAGCCGTGAGGCCGGCAACCGGGCCGGCCGCGGTGACGAGGACGAGGACGGACGCGGGAACGGACACGGGAACGGACACGGGGACGAGAACGGCGACGGAGACACGGACGGGTACGGGTACGGGTACGGGCACGAAGACGGGAACGGGAACGCGGACGCAAGCGGGGACGGAAGCGGGGCCGCGCCGGCGGGACCCGGCCCGTGAGGTGGCCGACGACTTGTGCGCCGCCGTCCTGTCCTCGCTGCGCCGCAAGGACCAGCGGGAGAAGGGCCGGCAGTACGTCCAGGGGCTGCTCGCCCTCCAGGGCCGCAAGTCGATGCGCGGCATCGCCGGCCAGGTCGGGGGCGCGGCGGCGGAACAGAGCATGCACCACTTCATCTCCAGTTCCACCTGGGACTGGGAGCCCATCCGCGCCTCCCTCTCCGCGTTCCTGGAGGCGTCGACCCCGTTGACCGCGTGGGTGGCGCAGCCGATGGCGATCCCGAAGGGCGGCGACCGTTCGGTGGGCGCGGCGCACCGGTTCGACCCCCACCAGGGGCAGATGTTCCGGGGGCAGCAGGCCTTCGGGACCTGGTTCGCGTCGTCCGGGCTGGTGACGCCGGTCGGGTGGCGGATGTTCCTGCCCGACGCGGAAGGGCCGTCGGACGCGCTCGACGAGCACGCCGCGCAGGCCGCGTACGAGCAGTCCGCGGCGGCGGCCGTCATCGAGACGGTGCGGCGCGGCGGTGGCGGGGCGCGCCCGGTGGTGCTCGACATCCGGCAGATCGGCACCCGGTCCACGATGAACCGCTTCGCGGAGGCGGGACTGCCGGTCATCGCCCGGGCGGCGGCGGCGACCCCGCTGCTGGTCACGGATCCGGCCCTGCCGGGGTACGGCGCGGGGGTCCGTACCGCGAGGGAGATCCTCCAGTCGGTGAAGGGGCTGTGCACCCCGGTGGAGTGGACCGATCCCGATCCGGGGCACCCGGGGGGCCGCCACCGCAGCACCCTGGCCGTCGCGGTGCGGGTGATGATGCCCGACCCGTCGCCGGCCCGGCGCCGCCACCTGCTGCTCGTCGGCGAATGGACCGACCCGCGGCGGCCCCCGACGGATCTGTGGGTCACCGACCTCGTACGGCTCCCCGTGGGCCCGCTGCTGCGGCTGACGAAGCAGGGCCGCCGGGTGGACTTCGCGGCGGAGCACAGCGGTCAGGAGGCGGGTCTGCGCGACTTCGCCGGACGTGCCCTGCCCGGCTGGCACCGGCACGTCACCCTGGCGTCGGTGGCCCACGCGGCCCGTGCCCTGTCGGCGATGGACCACTGACGGGGACGGGGCGGTGACGGGAACACGGCTCCGCGGGAGCGCGTAGGAACGGGTGGCCGGCTACTCCGGCCGGCCACCCGCGACGCGGCGGTCGTGGAGGACCGTACGGGCCTTGCGCAGGCGCAGGGCCATCTGGATCTCCAGGGCCCGGCCGGGCTTCTGCCAGTCCGCGCCGAGGAGTTCGGCGATCCGCTCCAGACGCCGCGACACCGTGTTGGGGTGCACGTGCAGGGCCTCGGCCGCGTGCGTGGGGCTGCCCCCGGAGGCGAAGTACGCGTCCAGGGTGCGGGTGAGCCGCGTCATGCGGTCGGTGTCGTACTCCAGGACGGGGCCGATCGTCGAGGCGATGAAGGCCTCCACGTCGTGGTCGGCGGACAGCAGCAGCCCGAGAAAGCCCAGTTCGCGCAGGGAGGCCGTGCCGCCGGCCCCGTCGAGGGCGGTCAGCGCGTCGAGGCAGCGCACGGCCTCCGCGTACACGCGGGCCACCTCGCCCGGGCCGCCGGTCGGGCCGGCGGCGCCCGTGGAGACGGCGTGCCCGAGGAGCGGCGACAGTTCGCCGGAGGCCCGGTGCGCGGCCGCCGAGGCGTCGGTGCCGGGCAGGACGAGGACGATGCAGCCCCGGCGCACGCCCTTGAGCCCGCCCATCCGGTACGCGTAGGAGGAGGCCCAGGCGACGGCCTTGCCCAGTTCCCCGCCCTCGGGCCGGGCCACGATCACCACGTGCGGGCGGTCGAGGTCGATGCCGAGGCGGCGGGTGCGTTCGAGCAGGTGCAGGTCGACGGAGTGCGGCCGTTCCAGCAGGTCGGCGAGGAGTTCGTCGTGGACGGGCCCCTCGGCGGCGACCGTGCCGCGCTGGATCAGCATCAGCGAGGCCACCGACTGGGCGGCCAGCTGGAGCAGCCGTACGTCCTCGTCGGCGAGCGGCGCGGAGGCGCAGAGCAGCAGCACCCCGAGGTCCTCGGCGCCCGCCAGGACCGGGGCCAGCCACAGCTCTCCGGCCAGCCGTACGGGCCGCCGGTCGGTCAGGGCCTGCATGGACCCCTTGGCCACCGAATCCTCGTCCAGGCCGGGCAGCTCGCCGGTGGCGGTCAGCGGCCGGCCGCCCGGGTCGCGTACCTGGAGCACGCCGTCCAGCGCGTCGGCGGTGGCCCTGGCCAGGGTGGCCAGTCCGGCTCCGTCCAGCACCAGGCCGGCGAGCCGGGCGTGACACTCCCACAGGTACCGGACCCGGGTGAGCGCGGTGTTGGTGCGCGAGCCGAAGGCCTCCAGTTCGGTGACCTCGTCCCGGGTCTGTTCCAGCAGCCGGGCCTTCTCGATGGCGACGGCGGCCAGGTCGGCGAGGGAGAGCAGCATCCCGACCTCGTCCGGGGTGAACTGCCGTACGGAGCGGTCGGATCCGTACAGGGCGCCCAGGGTGGAGTCCCCACGCCTCAGCGGTACCGCGATGATGGCGTGCAGGCCCTCCGCCGCCACGACGGCGTCGATGCCGGGGGCGTGCACGATGCCGGGGTCGGCGAGGTAGTCGGCGGTCCACACCGGGCTCCGCCGCTCCTGTGCGATGCTGCCGAGCCCCCGGCCGGTGCCCAGTTCGAGCCCCGCGTTCAGTGCGGTGGTCTCGCCCTCGGAGGTGCGGACGTACGCGGATCCGTCCGGGCGGGACAGCGACAGCCAGGCCATGTCGAAGCCGAGGAGGCGCCGGGCCCGACGGGTGATCAGGCGCAGCAGCCCGTCGATGTCGTAGGGCGAGGTCAGGTCGTGCGCGGTGTCGACGAGGGCGGTGAGGGCGGCCTCGCGCTGCTTGCTGCGGCGCGCGTGCGCCCGTACGGCACGGGCCAGTTCCACCGCCCGGCCGAGTTCCGCGAGGTGTGCGTCCCCGGCGCCCGCACGGCGGGCCTCGTCGAGGAGGGTGTCGTACCGGCCCTGCGGGGCTTCCGCCGCGAGCAGTTCCAGTACGGCCAGTGGCCCCGGTGCTCCCCGTGCCCCTGCGTCGCCCCCGTGCATCTGCCGCCCCCCGTCCGACCAGCCAGTTTGTCCCGCGTCCCGAACCTAGGTTCCGTGCGGCGGAGGGTCAAGCAGGCGGTGGTCGGGCGGGGCGGGCCGGGCGCCGGTCAGCAGCGGGCGGCTCCGGCGAGGGTGAGGCGGGCAGCGGGACGGGCCAGGGTGAGGCGGGGGGCGGGGTGGGCCAGGGTGACCTGGGGGGCGAGGCACTCCGCGCGGAGTGCCTCGACGCGTTCCTCGGCGATGCGCAGCGCGTCCAGGTAGGGGCAGCCGGGGTACTCGCTGGCCCGGCGGCCCCGGCCGCGCATTCCGGCGAGTTCCAGGCGCAGTTCGCGGTGGCGGCCGAGGGCGAGTTCGGCTTCGACCCACTGGCCGAGGACGGAGAGGCGTTCGGTGTCGAGGACCTCGATGCGGGTGCCGAGCCAGGCGCCGGCGGGGATGCCGTCGAGGGCGGGGCCGGTCCACAGGCCGAGGGCGCGGCGCAGTCTGAGGGCCGCCCGCTCGAAGTCGCCGCTTTCCATGGCGCGGTAGCCGGCGCCCGCCTCGCGGGCGAATTCCTGGGCGTCGGAGCGGCCGCCGCCGGTGTCGAGAAGATACCCGCCGGATCTGGTGGAGAGCACGGTGTCGGGAGTGCGTACCGAACCGGCCCCGAGGGCCTCCTCGAACCGCTCGCGCAGGCGGCGTACGGCGGTGTGCAGGACGGCGCGGGCGTTCTCGGGAGGGGTGTGGCCGGCGAGTTCGTCCGCGAGGACGGAAACCGGCACCACCCGGTCGGGCCAGGCGGCGAGGACCGCCAGAACGTGCCGGGACTCCGGCGTGGGGGCCGTGATGGGCACACCGTTCTCGATGACCCGCGGCTCTCCGAGTACCTCAATGTCCACAGTGTTCCCCCTGGGCAGCTGAGCGACAAAAATAATACCCGGAAGGATCTTTTTTGGAAGGGGAAACACCGGATCGGGGGACATCCGCGGGCCGGGCGAGGGCGGTCCGGCCGGCCGAGCGAGGGCGGTCCGGCCCGGTCCGTCCCGGTCCGGCCCGGTCGGGTCCGGCCCTATGCGGGGATCTCCTCCAGGGGCGAGCCCCCGGACGGCACGCCGCCGGGGCAGCCCTTGCTGCACGCGTGCACGCCCTGCGGGCCGTACAGCGCCCGCGCGCCCCGGCGGGGAGCGGTGTCCAGCCGGATCGCCACGGCGGGGACCACCACGCTCGGCATCACGTACGTGTACAGCTCCGAGACCTGTTCCTCCAGGTCCAGGCCCAGGGTGTGGGACATGGTGTTCAGTCCCGCGAACGAGCCCACGATCATCCGCGAGGGAACCAGCGGGTCGACGTTCGGCAGCAGTTCGCCCCGCCGCTGGGCCTCCTCCAGCACGGCGACGTGCAGGTCGATCCACGCCGTGTACGGAGCCGCCTTGTCGAGGTTGCGGCCCGCCTGGTCCAGGGTGAGCCGGGCGCTCGCCCGCATCAGCACCTCGTGCCGCATCCGGTGCGAGAAGACCATGCCCATGTCCAGGAATTCCTGGGCCTTGTACTCCTGGGGCAGGACGGTGGGCTGCTGCTCGTTCTGCGCGTCGATGACGGCCTGGGCCAGGCCCTCCTTGGAGTCGAAGTGGAAGTAGAGCGCCCCCTTGGTGACCCGGGCGATGTTGACGATGTCCGAGAGCTTGGCCGCGTCGTACCCCTGCTCGTCGAAGACCACGGCCGCCGCTTCCAGGATCGCCTGACGGGTGCGCACCGCCCGGTCCTGCTTCACCTGGGGTCGCTCTGTCCTCATATGACGTGTCGCCTCTCCTGCCCCGACGGGTTACATAACCGCGGGTACGTTTCTCTGAGAGTAGATTTCACACCATCACGGGGCCGCAGTCCACCGCCGCATGTCACCTCGGGCACCTCGGACACGTCGGGCACGCAGGCGGGCGCGCACGCACGAAGGGGCCCGCCGGTCCGAGACGGACCGGCGGACCCCTTCAGGTCTTCGGTACTACTTCAGCCTGGTACCGGTGGAGCGCAGGTTCGCGCAGGCCTCGGTGACGCGCTTGGCCATGCCGGCCTCGGCCAGCTTGCCCCAGGTGCGCGGGTCGTAGGTGGACTTCTTGCCGACCTCGCCGTCGACCTTCAGGACACCGTCGTAGTTGCGGAACATGTGGTCCGCGACCGGGCGGGTGAAGGCGTACTGGGTGTCGGTGTCGAGGTTCATCTTCACGACGCCGTTCTCCAGCGCGGTGGCGATCTCCTCGGCCGTGGAGCCCGAGCCGCCGTGGAAGACGAAGTCGAACGGCGAGGACTTGCCGTACTTCTCGCCGACACCGGCCTGGAGGTCCTTCAGGAGCTCGGGGCGCAGGACGACGTTGCCCGGCTTGTAGACGCCGTGCACGTTGCCGAAGGAGGCGGCCAGCAGGTAGCGGCCCTTCTCGCCCAGGCCCAGGGCCTCGGCGGTGCGCAGCGCGTCGTCGACGCTGGTGTACAGCTCGTCGTTGATCTCGTGGGTGACGCCGTCCTCCTCGCCGCCGGTCGGGGTGATCTCGACCTCAAGGATGATCTTCGCGGCGGCGGCCTTGGCGAGCAGCTCCTGGCCGATGGCCAGGTTGTCGGCCAGGGTCTCGGCGGAGCCGTCCCACATGTGCGACTGGAAGAGCGGGTTCAGGCCGCGGGCCACGCGCTCGGCGGACACCTCCAGGAGCGGACGTACGTAGCCGTCCAGCTTGTCCTTCGGGCAGTGGTCGGTGTGCAGCGCGACCGTGATGTCGTACTTGGCGGCGACGACGTGCGCGAACTCCGCCAGGGCGACCGCGCCGGTGACCATGTCCTTGTTGTACTGGCCACCCAGGAACTCCGCACCACCGGTGGAGATCTGGATGATGCCGTCGCTCTCGGCCTCCGCGAAGCCGCGCAGGGCAGCGTGCAGGGTCTGGGTCGAGGTGACGTTGATGGCCGGGTAGGCGAACTTGCCTGCCTTCGCCCGGTCGAGCATCTCGTTGTAGACCTCGGGGGTTGCGATGGGCATCTGTCCGCTCCTTGGATGTGCGGGGAGTGTGCTTATTGCGGGCCCTGACCTGGGGGCGACGTCATCGTCGCGCCTATCTTTCCAGACTCGGCGCGACACTCCACCCCTCCGGTCACCCCGTGCGGGGTGAGCCGGGCGCAGTGTTTCACGTGAAACACCGCACCCGACCGCAAAGCAGCAGGTCAGGGCCCAGACGGGGACTTCTGAGGACCTTCGTCACCAGTTGTTCCGGTTCCGAGCGGGGCCCGACCACGATCCGAGATGCCCGGAACGTACTCAGGCGAGGCCGAGGTCCCCGAGCTGGTAGCCGGTGAGGTAGGGCAGGCCCGCCTCGGCGATCGCGTCCGCGGCGCCGCGGTCCACGATGGTGGCGACGGCGACGACCTCCCCGCCGGCCTCACGGACGGCCTCGACGGCGGTCAGCGGGGATCCGCCGGTGGTCGAGGTGTCCTCGACGACCAGGCAGCGCTTCCCCTTGACGTCGGTGCCCTCGATGCGGCGCTGCATGCCGTGGGCCTTCTGGGCCTTGCGGACGACGAAGGCGTCCAGGCGCTGGCCACGCGCGGCGGAGGCGTGGAGCATCGAGGTCGCGACCGGGTCGGCGCCCAGGGTCAGACCGCCGACGCAGTCGAATTCGAGGTCGGCGGTGAGGTCGAGCATGACCTGCCCGACCAGCGGGGCGGCCTGGCCGTCGAGGGTGATCCGGCGGAGGTCGATGTAGTAGTCGGCCTCCTTGCCGGAGGAGAGGGTCACCTTGCCGTGCACGACGGCCTTGTCCTTGATCTGCTGCAGAAGCGCATCGCGTACGTCAGTCATGCCCCCGAGCTTAAATGGGGCCTAGGCCAGCCGCCGCCAGGTCCAGGTCGTGGAGACCTCCAGCGGGTCGACCGGCGTGACCAGCAGCGGGGCGGTGTTCAGGCCGTTCGGCGGGCCGGACTGGGGCTCGACGCAGACGGCCTCGGGCTGCTCGTCGTAGACGACCACCCATTCGGTCCGGGCGGTGACCTTCAGTTCCAGCTCGCCGGGCCAGGTGAGGGTGACGTCCACGCCGTCGGGCATCCCGAAGCAGTCGTCCCAGGGCCCGGGGGTGGGCTCGACGCGGCGGCCCGTGGGGAGGTGGTCGGCGCCGCGCTCCTCCTGCCAGGCGGGCTCGAAGGCGATCTGCGCCTCCGCGCCGCCGGCCGTCAGGGTGCGGTTGAACCACGGGTGCCAGCCGGCCTGGGCGGGGAAGGAGTCCTGGTAGGTCTCCACGCCCATGGTGAGCGTCAGCGCGTCCTCGGACAGTTCGAAGACCTGCGTCACCCGGCCCGCGTACGGCCAGGGTTCGGCGAGGTCGAAGGTGAACGCCGCCCGGGTGCCGGTCACCCCGGCGCGGCGCCAGGACGTGTCGCGGCCGAGGCCGTGGATGGCGTGCGGCGGGTGGTTCAGGGGCAGCTGATGGACCGTCGCACCGTCGCGGAACCGGCCGTCCGCGGTGCGCCCGCACCAGGGGACCATCGGGAAGGCCCCGTAGTGCGCGCCCTGGCGCAGGAGCTCGGTCCCGTCGACGCGCAGACTGCTGATCCGGCAGCCGTTCTCCTGGTCGATGGTGATGTCGGCGCCGCCGGCGCTCAGTTGCGTGCTCATACGGCGACCCTACGGCGAGTCAGCGGCGGCGGCGCAACGCCCGTCCGACGACGACGGCCGAGGCGATGGCGAGGGCCGCGGCCGGGGCCACCCAGCGCAGGCCGCCGCCCGCGGTGACGGTGGAGGGGGCCGGGACGGGAGCGTAGCGGCCGCGCGGGGGCGCGTGGTCGACCTCCTCGGCGCTGCGGCCGATCATCGTGCGGCGGGCGTGGGCGGCTTCGGCCGGCGGGCGGGCGGCGGCCTGCGCCGGGCCGTCGGCGTCCCGGAAGTCGCCCGCGAGGAAGGGGTCGAGGGACGGGGGCGGCACGTCGGTGTCGAAGACGGACGCGGTGACCTCGTCCGCGGGCCCGTCGGCCTCGGCGCCGCCATCGGTGGCGTCGTCGTCGGCGGCCTCTTCCGCCTCGGCGACGGGATCGTGCGGGTCGGTCTCCGGCAGCCAGGTCTCGGGGGCCGCGGCCGGGGCCGGGGCGGCTTCGGCGGCCAGGTTCGCGGCGAGCCGGTCCAGCAGGCGGCGGGCGGCGACGGCGGTGGCCGCCGGTGCGAAGGCGGCGGCCCTCCCGTCGGCGGTGGCCGCGCCGGTGAAGTCCAGGCGGGTCCCGTCCGCGTCCGGGGTCAGCCGCAGCCCGAGGGAGAGCTTGACGGTGCCGTGGCCCCGTACTTCGGTGCCCTCGCCCTCGGCGGTGAACCGGTCCGGTCCCCCTTCGGTGACGGTGAGGGAACCCCGGTAGGTCACGGTGTGCCCGCCGACCCGTACCTTGAGCCGCCCGGCCGGCGGCCCGGCCGCGGTGTCGGCGTCCTGCTGGAGCCCGGGTACGCAGCGCGCCACCCGGGCGGGGTCGCGCAGCACGGCGCGGAGGTCTTCCGCCGGGACCGGAACGAACACCTGATGCTCCATGCGGTCGAGCCTACCGACGAGACCCGCCCGTGCACACGGACACGACAGTCCTCCCTGCTCAGGAGTAGCGCGGGTGCGGCAGCGTGGAGGGCGGCAGGCCGTGCACGCGGGTCCGGGCGGCGTCCCGGGCCGCGTCCCGCAGGGCCCGCGTGGACACCGCGCGCAGGGCCGGGGTGGCCTGGTCGACGCGCAGTTCCGGAGCCCGTTCGCGGGCGGCGAGGACGAAGCCCCAGTCCTGTGGCGGCGCGCCGGTGCCGCCGAGGGTGCGGTCGGGTCCGGCGGCGAAGCCGGAGAGGCGGCCGCCCGCGCCGTAGGGGGTGGTGAGCAGGCCGGCGGCGCGCAGTGTGGAGTCGACGGTCCAGTACGTGCGGGTCCGCGTGGTGAGGGCGCCCGCGTGGACGGCGATCCGCCCGCCGGGGTTCAGGGCCCGCGCGGCGAGCCCGTAGAACTCCTGTGAGTACAGCTTCGTGCTGGGGGTGATGCCGGGGTCGGGGAGGTCGGAGACGATGACGTCGAACCGGTCCCTGGCCGCGGGACCGCGCAGCCAGCGGAAGGCGTCCTGGGTGACGACGGCGAGGCGCGGGTCGTCGAGGGCCCGGGCGTTGAGCGCGGAGAGCATCGGATCGGTGCGGGCGAGCCGGACGACGCCGGGGTCCAGCTCGACGACGGTGACGGAGGCGACGTCCCGGTAGCGGAGCACCTCGCGGGCGGCCAGTCCGTCGCCGCCGCCCAGGATCAGGACGCGGGCGTGCGGGCCGGTCATCGCGGGGTGGACGAGCGCTTCGTGGTAGCGGTACTCGTCGTAGCCGCTGACCCGCAGCCGTCCGTCGAGGTACAGGTCGAGGGAGCGCGGGGATCCGGTGGGGGGCCCGGTCAGTACGAGTTCCTGCACCTCGGTCTGTACGGCGACCCGTACCTCCCCGCCGTAGACGGCGCGGCGGGCGACCCGCTCGAAGTCGTCGGCGAGGAGGGTCGCCGAGCCGAGGACGACGAGGACGGCCGCGTTCGCGGCGATCAGGAGCCAGCGGCAGCGGGGGCTGAGGTCGCGGTGGAACAGCCACAGGACGAGTCCGCCGCCGGCGAGGGCGTTGACGGTGCCCGTGAGCATGACGCCGGTGAGCTGGCCGAGCATCGGGAGCAGCAGGAAGGGGAAGGCGAGGCCGCCGGCGAGGGCGCCCACGTAGTCGGCGGCGAACAGGTCGGCGACCGCGCCGCCCGCGTCCTGCCGGCGGATCCGCTGGATCAGCACCATCAGCAGCGGGATCTCGGCGCCGATGAGGACCCCGATCCCGAAGGAGAACGCGACGAGCGCGGGCCGGGACTCGCCGAACCAGGCGAAGCTCGCGTACAGGGCCATGGCGGAGAGCCCGCCGAGGAGGGCGAGCGCGGCCTCGATGGCGGCGAAGCCGAAGGCGGGCCGGCCGCGCAGCCGTTTCGCGAGGAGCGATCCGACGCCCATCGCGAAGACCATGACGGACAGCACGACGGAGGCCTGGGTGACGGAGTCGCCGATCAGGTAGGAGCCGAGGGCGAGCAGCTCCAGCTCGTACACGAGCCCGCAGGCGGCGCAGACGAACACGGTGGCCAGGACGAGGAGTCGGCCGGTCCGTGGCTGTACGGGCAGGGCGGCCGGGACGGTCTGCACGCCCCGCGGCTCCGGCGCCGGGAGCACCCCGCGGGGGGCGGAACGGTCGATCATGAAGCGAACCGTACGTCACCGCCCACCGACACCCTGTCACCCACATGGGTGCAAGTACCCCCCGGATCGGGCCAGTTGGCGTAACGGTGCGGCAATGCGGACCCGAACGCCCCCCGCCCCGCCCGCAGACGCGCGGCCTAGGTCGGGACGGCGGCGCCCATGCGTACGCCCACCCGGGTGCGGGTGGCGACGAGCTGGCCCTCCTGGGGGTAGGCGTGCCAGGTCCGCCAGCGGACCTGGCCCTCGTAGCGCTGGGCCAGCATGGCGGTGAAGGCGTGGGGGCTGCCGGGAAAGGTGCCCGCTAGCCCGTTCGGGTGGTCCGCGACGAGGGCGAGGAGCTCCTGGGCGCGGCCGGCGAAGGAGCCGCGCGAGAGGTTCTCGACGCGCGCGGCGAACTCGTACTCCCAGTCCCCGACGCGCTTGGCCACGCCGAGCGGAAGCGGGGTACTGCTTCCGGGCATGCACGCGACGGTCTCGGAACAGAGGACCTCACCCTCCTCCAGGAGCACCTGATGAGAGGCCCCGAGCAGGCGCAGCTCCACCTTCGCGTCCGCGAGCTGGAGGTTCAGTACGGCCAGGGCGGGCAGCCGGTCCCGTCCGAGGGCCCAGGCGAGATCGGCGGCACGCGTGTCGGTATAGGTGGTCTGGAGGGTCGTGAGCATGAGTCGGCTCCGCAAACGCGCGAGGGAGATGGGCCGGGGCCCGCCAGCGGTAGTCAACGGGTGGGGGGACACCGGCACGGGTCCACAGGAAGTCCAGGGAGGTCCGAGGACTGGTCTACTCAACCGAGGGAATCATGAAAGGCACGGCACTCACAGCGTTTTTACCCAACTTGACGGGGTTTACATCCCCCCGGGGGCTACTCGGTTCACGTGTTCAACAACATGCCGCCCGTACGCCGTAGTGCCGGGCCGAACAAGTAGACGCCCGAGGGAAGTTGTCCCCGCCGGGCGCCCTGTTCAACACTCCTCGCCCGGCCTTCCGGGAAGGTCAGCTGGATCCGCAGCCGCCTCCGCCACCGCAGGAGGACGAGGATCCGCCACACGAGGAGGACGAGGACCCGCAGGAGGACGGCGAGGACGGCGAGGACCCGCAGGTGACGGACGACGATCCGCAGGAGGACGTCGTGCCCGCGCCGCCCGCGGCCCACCAGCTCGCGGAGCCCGAGTCACCCGACCGGCCGCGTGAGGAGGACCGGGAGGAGTGCGGCCGGTACCCTGCGGCCCGCTTCTTCCGCGCGAGCGCGCCCCACGCGAAGGCGCAGGCCAGCACCACGAACGACAGCACCAGAACAAAGACCAGGACCATGGCCCCCGCCTCCTCTTCGACACCCCGGTTCCCCGGGGCGCGGGATCCCCTTCGTCCCGCGTGCTGGAGGGATGCCCCCGGGCCGCGCGCCCGAAAGCGCACTTGAGCAACTCCAGAGGTTGCCCGCAGGATGGCGCTCATGACCGGATCCGCGAGCAGCAGCCGCCCCTTCCTCAACCGCCGTCTGGCGGCCTTCGGCACCACGATCTTCGCGGAGATGTCGGCGCTGGCCGCCCGCACCGGGTCGATCAACCTGGGCCAGGGCTTCCCCGACACCGACGGCCCGGCCGAGATCGCCGAGGCGGCGGTGCGTGCGGTCCGCGACGGCCGGGGCAACCAGTACCCGCCCGGGCCGGGCGTCCCGGAGCTCCGTACGGCGATCGCGGAGCACCAGCGGCGCTTCTACGGGCTCGCGTACGACCCGGACACGGAGGTGCTCGTCACGGCGGGTGCGACGGAGGCCATCGCGGCGTCCCTGCTGGCCCTGCTGGAGCCGGGTGACGAGGTCATCGCCCTCGAACCGTTCTACGACTCGTACGCGGCCTGCATCGCGATGGCCGGGGCGGTCCGCGTCCCGCTCACCCTGCGCGCGCCGCTGTTCCGACCCGACCTGGACGCCCTGCGGGACGCGATCACCCCGCGCACCCGGCTGCTCCTGCTGAACACCCCGCACAATCCGACGGGCACGGTCCTCACCCGCGAGGAGCTGGCCGCGATCGCCGAGCTGGCCGTCGAGCGGGACCTCCTCGTCGTCACGGACGAGGTCTACGAGCACCTGGTCTTCGAGGGCGGCCACGTCCCGCTGGCCTCGCTGCCGGGGATGCGCGAGCGGACGGTGACCATCTCCTCGGCGGGGAAGACGTTCTCGTTCACCGGCTGGAAGGTCGGCTGGGTGACGGCGCCGCCGGCGCTGGTCTCGGCGGTGCGGTCGGCGAAGCAGTTCCTGACGTACGTGGCGTCGGGGCCGTTCCAGTACGCCGTCGCGGAGGCCCTGGCCCTGCCGGACGCCTACTACGACGCCTTCCGCACGGACCTCGCGGCCAAGCGCGACCTGCTCGCCGACGGCCTGGAGGCCGCCGGCCTGGAGGTCTTCCGCCCGCAGGGCACGTACTTCATCACCACGGACGTCTCCCCGCTGGGCGAGAAGGACGGCCTGGCCTTCTGCCGCGCCCTCCCGGACCGCTGCGGCGTGGTCGCCATCCCGAACCAGGTCTTCTACGACGACAAGGCCGCGGGCGCCACCCAGGTCCGCTGGGCCTTCTGCAAGCGCACGGAGGTCCTCCAGGACGCCGTGGAACGGCTGCGCCGGCTCTAGTGCCGTGACCGGAAAGGTCCACCGGGTCGCGACGCCCGGCACGGCTCTAGGGACACGGCGAAGGGCCCGGCCCCCGGGAAGCGGGGGCGGGCCCTTCGTCGTGCGCGGCCGCGGGGCGACCGGCGGGGCGACTAGTTGTCGCCCTCGTCCTTCTTGTCGTCGCCCTCGGCGGAGTCGACTTCCTTCTCCAGTCCGAGCTGCTCGATGAGCCACTTGTCGAACTCGATGGACGCGCGGACCCAGCTGACCGTGGAGGACACGAAGTGCTCCAGGCTGACGCCGGTGCCGATCAGCATCTGCGCCTCACCGATCAGACGGACGGAGCCGTCGTCGTGGGTGTGGCTGTAGACCTTCGGCCACAGGGTGCGGCGGTTCCAGTCGTCGATGGACTCCAGCAGCTGCGGCTTGTCCTCGATCGCGTGGGGGCGGTCGTAGAAGGTCCGCACGGAGAAGACCTGCTGCTCGTCCTCGCCGCGGAACATGAAGTACGTGCGGAAGTCCTCCCACGGCGCCGCGAGGTCACCCTCGTCGTCGACGACGTACTTGAGCTCCATCTGCTCCAGGAGCTGCTTGACCAGGTCCTGGTCGGGGACGACGGGGCCCGCCGGTCCTGTGGCCTGCGGATCGGGCTGCTGCCCTCCGAAGTTCGGAATCGAGGCCGGGTCGATGCTCACCGTGTACTTCCCTTCGTGCGGATACCGCCATCCTCCCCCATCGCGCCTACCCCGTGTCCACCCCTGCACGCGCGATCCGCTCCGGGCGGACAGGAGTAGGACCGGGGTAAGCGCCGACGGTCCTTACAGGGCCCGTCCGACCAGCAGGTCTTCCCCGGCCACGTCGACGCGTACGGTGTCCCCGTCCTTGACCTCGCCCGACAGGATCTCCTTGGCGAGCCGGTCACCGATCGCGGTCTGGATCAGGCGCCGCAGCGGCCGGGCCCCGTACGCGGGGTCGTTCCCCTTGTCCGCCAGCCAGGCCAGCGCCGCGGGGGTGATGTCGAGGGTGAGGCGGCGGTCGGCGAGCCGCTTGGCGAGCCGGCCGATCTGGAGCTCGGCGATGTGGGCCAGCTCGTCCCTGCTGAGCGCGGAGAAGACCACCAGGTCGTCGAGCCGGTTGAGGAACTCGGGCTTGAAGGAGGCGCGGACCACGTCCAGGACGCGTGCCTTCTTGTCCTCCGCCGAGGTCGCCGGGTCCGTCAGGAACTGGCTGCCCAGGTTGGAGGTGAGGATCAGGATGGTGTTGCGGAAGTCCACGGTGCGGCCCTGGCCGTCCGTGAGCCGGCCGTCGTCGAGGACCTGGAGCAGGACGTCGAAGACCTCGGGGTGGGCCTTCTCGACCTCGTCCAGCAGGACCACGCTGTAGGGGCGGCGGCGGACGGCCTCGGTGAGCTGACCGCCCTCCTCGTAGCCGACGTAGCCGGGCGGGGCGCCGACGAGGCGGGCCACGCTGTGCTTCTCGCCGTACTCGGACATGTCGATGCGGATCATGGCCCGCTCGTCGTCGAAGAGGAAGTCCGCGAGGGCCTTGGCCAGCTCCGTCTTGCCGACGCCGGTGGGGCCGAGGAAGAGGAACGAGCCGGTCGGGCGGTCCGGGTCGGCGATGCCGGCGCGGGTGCGGCGCACGGCGTCGGAGACGGCCCGCACGGCCTCGCCCTGGCCGATCAGGCGGCGGCCCAGCTCGTCCTCCATGCGGAGCAGCTTCTGGGTCTCGCCCTCCAGCAGGCGGCCGGCGGGGATGCCGGTCCAGGCGCCGACGACGTCGGCGATGTCGTCGGGGCCGACCTCGTCCTTGACCATGCTGTTCTTGGCCGCGCCGGACTTGGACGCCTCGGCCTCGGCCTCGGTGGCCTCCGCGAGCTCGCGCTCCAGCGTCGGGATCTCCCCGTAGAGCAGCTTGGAGGCGGAGTCGAAGTCGCCGTCGCGCTGGGCGCGCTCGGCCTGTCCGCGCAGGTCGTCGAGGCGTTCCTTGAGTTCGCCGACCCGGTTGAGGGACTGCTTCTCCTTCTCCCAGCGGGCGGTGAGGCCCCGCAGGTCCTCCTCCTTGTCCGCGAGGTCCTTGCGCAGGCGCTCCAGGCGTTCGCGGGAGGCGGGGTCGGACTCGTTCTTCAGGGCCAGTTCCTCCATGCGCAGCCGGTCCACGGAGCGCTGGAGCTCGTCGATCTCGACGGGCGAGGAGTCGATCTCCATGCGGAGCCGGGACGCGGCCTCGTCGACGAGGTCGATGGCCTTGTCGGGGAGGAAGCGCGAGGTGATGTACCGGTCGGAGAGGGTCGCGGCGGCGACGAGGGCGCTGTCGTTGATGACGACCTTGTGGTGGGCCTCGTAGCGCCCCTTGAGGCCGCGGAGGATCGCGATGGTGTCCTCGACGGTGGGCTCGGCGACCAGCACCTGCTGGAAGCGGCGCTCCAGCGCGGGGTCCTTCTCGATGCGCTCGCGGTACTCGTCGAGGGTGGTGGCGCCGACCATGCGCAGTTCGCCGCGGGCCAGCATGGGCTTGAGCATGTTGCCCGCGTCCATGGCGGAGTCCCCGCCGGCGCCCGCGCCGACGACCGTGTGCAGTTCGTCGATGAAGGTGATGATCTGGCCGTCGCTCGACTTGATCTCGGCGAGGACGGTCTTGAGGCGCTCCTCGAACTCGCCGCGGTACTTCGCGCCGGCCACCATCGCACCCAGGTCGAGGGAGACGAGGCGCTTGTTCTTCAGGGATTCGGGGACGTCGCCCTTGACGATGCGCTGGGCGAGGCCCTCGACGACGGCGGTCTTGCCGACGCCGGGCTCGCCGATGAGCACCGGGTTGTTCTTCGTGCGGCGCGACAGGACCTGGACGACGCGCCGGATCTCGTGGTCGCGGCCGATGACCGGGTCGAGCTTGCCCTCGCGGGCGGCTGCCGTGAAGTCCGTGCCGAACTTCTCCAGGGCCTTGTACTGACCCTCGGGGTCGGGGGTGGTCACCCGCCGTCCTCCTCGTGCGTTCTCGAAGGCGGACAGCAGCTTCTTCGCGGTCGCGCCCTGGGCGGAAAGGACCTCACCGGCCGGTCCGCCCTTGGCGGCGATGGCGATGAGGAGGTGTTCGGTGGAGAGGTACTCGTCGCCGAGCCGGCCGGCCTGGGCGTCGGCCTCGGCGAGTACGGCGAGCAGGTCGCGGCTGGGCTGCGGGGGCGCGACGGTGGAACCCGTGACGCTGGGCAGGGCGGCGAGGAGCCGTTCGGCGCCCGCTCGGACGGCGGCCTGGTCGGCGTCGGTCGCGGCGAGCAGGTCGGTGACGTTCTCGTTGTCCTCGCCGGCGAGCAGGGCCAGCAGCAGGTGGGCGGGGGTCAGGTCGACGTGGCCGTCCTTCACGGCCCTGCTGGTGGCTGCGTTCAGGGCGTCGCGGCTCTTGTTGGTCAGCTCGGCGTCCACTCTCGGCTTCTCCTCTCCGACGGGGTGCGTAACTCTGACAGCTACAGCGTCTGCAAAGTTGAGTCTATTCCACTCAAGGCAGAGCCGTGCACGCTTCCTGCGTACTCTTCGGCCCATGTCCCATGACGTACTCAACCCGACGCCCGAGTACCTCGCCTTCTGGCGGGAGCGGCACGTCTGCACCCTGACCACCCCGCGCCCCGACGGCACCCCGCACGTGGTGCCGGTGGGCGTGACGTACGACCCGGTGGCGGGGCTGGCCCGGGTGATCAGCAACAGGCACAGCAAGAAGGTCCGCAACATCCTGGCGTCGCCCGACGGCGCGGCGCGGGTGGCGGTGTGCCAGATGGAGGGGCGGCGCTGGGCCACCCTGGAGGGCCGGGCGGTGATCCGCACCGACGCGGCGTCGGTCGCCGAGGCCGTGGAGCGCTACGCGGAGCGCTACGGGCGGACGCCCTCGCCCAACCCCGACCGGGTGGTCATGGAGATCACCCTCGACCGGGCGATGGGCCGGGCCTGAGGTCCGGCACGACGGGGCCAGGGCCGCGGGGACCTGGGCCGGGACCGGAACACGGCCTGTTGATTGTCCGGTTCAACCACTGGACGCGGACATCACAACGGCGCCATCGTGGTCAGGTCCACGATGGCGCCGTTGTGTGGGGGAAGCACCTGAGCGATCTGCAACGACGGGGGGATCGCTTCAGGCACTGCGGGGGGTGGCGGCGGTGATGTCGGGTTCGAAGAGCTGGTGGTCGCGCTGATCGAGGTTGACGAAGACCATGCCGTACCGCACTTCGCAGCGGACCGGCTGCGGTGCGCCCCGGGGGCGGCGCAGGCAGCGGTAGGCGCGGACGTCCTCGTCCTCCTCGCGCACGACGACGATCGGCTGGCCGAACAGGGTGACCATCAACGAATCGCCGGCGTAGGGAATGGCGGTGGCGAGATCGATGAACTGCCACCCGGACCGGTACGCCGAGGCCATCTCGCGTCGGAAGTCTCGGTCGTCGGGGGTCATCAGAGCGCCTTCACGGGTGCGGTGTTCCAGCCGCTGTCGGGCTCTCCGGCCTGCCCGGCGGGCGCGGTGTTCCAACCGCTGTCCACCGGTGCGCTGTTCCAACCGCTGTCCGTCTTGCCCGTCGGACCCGTCGGCACGATGTTCCAGCCGCTGTCACTGGCCAGAGCGCTCCCCGCATCGCCATTGACGGCGCTGACTGCCCCAAAAACCGCAACAGCGGAGAAAACAACGGCAAGCGCCGAGCGAAGCATTCTCTTGTACATGGTCGGCTTCGTCCTCACTTGATGGAATCCTCTCCCCCGCACGTCAGACCATGGCTCATTCAGGCACGTTACGGCCACAGGGACGATGCATCATGTTCTTGCATGTTCAGGACCCTGGGGGGTGGAGATTTGCCCATAAACGACACAAACCCGACACATCCCCACCCCGTCACGTCCATGTGCGACGAGGGGGCACGACTTTACGCGGCGGCGCTCAGCGCCGGCCGGGTACCTCGCAGCGAGGTGGAAAACGTCCCCTGCCTGCTCGAATTCGCTCTGCTGCGACCCGACCCGGATGACGCGAACCAGCTCCGCGCGGTTCCCCCGGCGGTCGCCCTGGCGCAGCGTCTCCATCCTCTCGAACGGGAGATCCAGGACCGTCGGCGCAGTGCCGTGGACCTCACCGATGCATTCGAGCCGTTCCTGACCATCAGTGCGCAAAACCCCGCGAACACCCACGCCATCACGGTGCTGGAGGGGTTCGACCAGATCAACGCCGCACTCGACCTGGCCACCGCCGAGTGTCACACGGAAATGCTGACGGTCCAGCCCGGCGGCGCCCGCCCCTCCTTCGCCCTCAGCGAGGCCCTGGAACGGGACGCCCCGCTCATCGACCGCGGCGTGAGCATCCGGACCCTCTACCAGCACACCGCGCGCCACAGCCAGGGCACCCTCGCCTACGTCGACCGCATCTCCACGGGCAAGGTGGAGATCCGCACCCTCGAAGAACTCATCGAGCGGCTGATCGTGTTCGACCGCACCGTCGCCTTCATCCCCGTCAGCGACGACCGCCGCGTGGCCCTGGAGCTGCGCCACCCCGGGCTCGTCGACTACCTCATCAAGGTCTTCGAGCAGCTGTGGCGGCGCGCCGTACCGCTGAGCCAGGAGGTCACGTACACGCACATGCCCGACGGGATCTCGGGCGTGCAGCGCTCCATCGCCCAACTCCTCGTCGAGGGGCACGTGGACGAGGCGATCGCCCGCCGGCTGGGCATGAACGTACGGACCTGCCGCGCGCACATCGCGAAGCTGGCCACCGCCCTCGGCAGCGGCAGCCGCGCCCAGCTCGGCTTCCTCATCGCCCAGTCGGGCATCCTGCGCGACTCCTCGGGCCCGCCGCCGCTCCCGGAGCCCTGAGGGGCCCGTGAGGGGCCGTCAGGGGCCCTCCGGGCCCGCCGCCGGGGCCGGACACGGGAAGGCCCCGCCCGGAGCGTTCCGGGCGGGGCCTTCCCGCTTGTCGCGTGCCGCGCGGCGCCGTCAGTCGAGCGGGCGCTTGGGGCTGGGCCGCCAGACGACCAGGGCACTGCCCGGCTGCGGCGGCTGGTACGGGACCAGGTCGCGCCGGTACGAGGCGTGCACCTGGGCCTCGCGGGCCTGGAGGGCGGCGGCCGCCCCGTCCACGGCCGAGGACAGTTCGGCGACGCGCTGCTGGAGCGCGGCCACCTGGTTCTCCAGTTCGATGATCCGCTTGATCCCCGCGAGGTTGATGCCCTCGTCCTGGGACAGCGCCTGCACGGTGCGCAGGAGCTCGATGTCCCGGGCCGAATAGCGCCGGCCGCGGCCGGCCGTGCGGTCCGGGGAGACCAGGCCGAGGCGGTCGTACTGGCGGAGGGTCTGCGGATGCAGGCCCGAGAGCTGGGCGGCCACCGAGATCACGTAGACCGGGGTGTCGTCGGTCAGCTGGTAATGATTCCTGCGGCGGCCGTCCATCTCATGCTCCCTTCACGGACTCGAACAGCGCGGCGCGCGGGTCTTCGGCCCCCGTCGCGTCGCGGTACATCTCCAGGGCCTCGCGGGCCTTGTCGGACAGTTCGGCCGGGACCGTGACCTCCACCGTGACGAGCAGGTCGCCGCGGGTGCCGTCCTTGCGGACCGCGCCCTTGCCGCGGGCCCGCATCGTACGGCCGCCCGGGGTGCCCGGGGGGAGCTTCAGGGTGACCGCGGGGCCGTTCAGGGTCGGGACCTTGATCTCGGCGCCCAGCGCGGCCTCGGCGAAGGTCACCGGGACCGTCACCGTCAGGTTGTCGTCCTTGCGGCCGAACACCGGGTGGGTGTCGACGTGGACGACCACGTAGAGGTCGCCCGCCGGGCCGCCGCGCTCGCCCGGAGCTCCCTTGCCGCGCAGCCGGATCCGCTGGCCGTTGGACACGCCCGCCGGGATCCGGACCTGCATGGTCCGCGAGCTGCGGGCACGCCCGCTGCCCTTGCAGACGTCGCAGGGGGTCTCCGCGATCAGGCCGCGGCCCTTGCAGTCCGCGCAGGGGTCGGTCAGCGAGAAGCCGCCGCCGCTGCCCCGCGAGACCTGGCCGGTACCGACGCAGGTCGGGCACACCCGGGGGGTGCCGTTCTTGTCACCGGTACCGGAACAGGCCTTGCAGGGGGCCTGCGAGGACATCCGCAGGGGGACGGTCGCGCCGTCCACGGCCTCCGTGAAGGAGAGCGTGACCTCGGACTCGATGTCCTGGCCGCGGCGCGGCTGGGCGCGGGTTCCCGCGCCGGGGCCGGTGCCGCGGTTGAACAGACCGCCGAAGACGTCGCCCAGACCGCCGCCGAAGCCGCCGCCCGGACCGCCCTGCTGCTGTCCTCCGAAGAGGTCGCCGAGGTCGAAGTTGAACGAGCCGCCGCCCCCGCCCGGACCGGGGCGGAAGCCCCCGTTGCCGAACAGGGCGCGGGCCTCGTCGTACTCCTTGCGCTTCTTGGCGTCGCCGAGGATGTCGTTCGCCTCGGAGATCTCCTTGAAGCGCTCCTCGGCCGAGGCGTCGCCCTTGTTGGCGTCCGGGTGGAACTCGCGCGCGAGCTTCCGGTACGCCTTCTTGATCTCGGCCTCGGTCGCGTCCTTCGGGACACCGAGGACCTTGTAGTAGTCCTTCTCGACGAAGTCCTTCGTGCTCATCCCCGGTGGCCCTCCTCTCGGTTCCCTACATGGTGGACGTCAGCCCTTGTCGGGGGCATCCGTGTCCTTGTCGGACGGCGTGTCGCCGTCTGCGGACTCGGACTTGGCGGCGGGAGCCGCGCCCGGCTGGGGCTCGGCCACCGCGACCCGCGCGGGGCGGATCGTGCGCTCGCCGATCCGGTACCCCGGCTGCAGGATCGCCACGCAGGTCGTCTCGGTGACGTCCGGCGCGTACGAGTGCATCAGGGCCTCGTGGATCGTCGGGTCGAAGGGCTCGCCCTCCTTGCCGAACTGCTGCAGCCCCATCTTGGCGGCGGCGGTCTCCAGCGATTCGGCCACCGACTTGAAGCCGCCGACCAGTTCGCCATGCTCCCGCGCCCGGCCGATGTCGTCCAGGGTCGGGAGGAGTTCCGTCAGCAGGGACGCGACCGCGATCTCCTTGACGGCGATCCGGTCCCGCTCCACGCGGCGACGGTAGTTCTGGTACTCCGCCTGGAGCCGCTGGAGGTCCGCGGTGCGCTCGGAGAGCGCGGTACGGGCCTGGTCCAGCTGCGCCAGCAGAGCCACATCTGCTGCTGCGGAGTCCCCGGCCGGGGCCGCCTCCCCCTCCGGGGAGGAGTCGGCGGCCTTCGGCTCGGCGGCGTCGTCAGGCGTGCCGTCGGCGGGGACTTCGGGCTTCTCGTCGAAGCCCGGGGTCTCCTCCGACATCAGGCAGCGCCACCCTTCGGCTTCTCGTCGTCGACGATCTCCGCGTCGACGACGTCGTCGTCGGCCTTGGCCTGGCCCGCGTCACCCGCGGCGCCACCGGCCGCCTGGGCGGCCTGGGCGTCGGCGTAGATGGCCTGGCCGAGCTTCTGGCTGACCGCGGCGAGCTTCTCGGTCGCGGTGCGGATCTCGGCGGCGTCGTCACCCTTGAGCTTGTCCTTCAGCTCGGTGACGGCCGTCTCGACCTCGGTCTTGACGTCGGCCGGGACCTTCTCCGCGTTGTCCGCGAGGAACTTCTCGGTCTGGTAGACGAGCTGCTCGCCCTGGTTGCGGGACTCGGCCGCCTCCTTGCGGCGCAGGTCCTCGTCCGCGTACTGCTCCGCCTCCTGGCGCATGCGGTCGACCTCGTCCTTGCCGAGCGAAGAGCCGCCGGTGACGGTCATCTTCTGCTCCTTGCCCGTGCCGAGGTCCTTGGCCGTGACGTGCATGATGCCGTTCGCGTCGATGTCGAAGGAGACCTCGATCTGCGGGACGCCACGCGGGGCCGGCGGCAGGCCGGTCAGCTCGAACATGCCGAGCTTCTTGTTGTACGCCGCGATCTCGCGCTCGCCCTGGTAGACCTGGATCTGCACCGACGGCTGGTTGTCCTCGGCCGTCGTGAAGATCTCCGACCGCTTGGTCGGGATGGTCGTGTTGCGCTCGATGAGCTTGGTCATGATGCCGCCCTTGGTTTCGATACCGAGGGACAGCGGGGTCACGTCGAGGAGCAGGACGTCCTTGACCTCACCCTTGAGCACGCCCGCCTGGAGGGTCGCGCCGATGGCGACGACCTCGTCCGGGTTGACGCCCTTGTTGGCGTCCTGACCGCCGGTGAGCTCCTTGACGAGCTCGGCGACGGCCGGCATGCGGGTGGAGCCGCCGACCAGGACCACGTGGTCGATCTCGGACAGCTGGATGCCGGCGTCCTTGATGACGTTGTGGAACGGGGTCTTGCAGCGGTCCAGGAGGTCCGCGGTGAGCTGCTGGAACTGGGCGCGCGTGAGCTTCTCGTCCAGGTGCAGCGGGCCCTCGGCGGAGGCCGTGATGTACGGCAGGTTGATCGAGGTCTCCGTGGAGGAGGACAGCTCGATCTTCGCCTTCTCGGCGGCCTCGCGCAGGCGCTGGAGCGCCATCTTGTCCTTGGAGAGGTCGACGCCGTGACCGTTGGCGAACTGCTTCACCAGGTAGTCGACGACGCGCTGGTCCCAGTCGTCACCACCGAGGTGGTTGTCACCGTTGGTGGCCTTCACCTCGACGACGCCGTCGCCGATCTCAAGGAGCGAGACGTCGAAGGTGCCGCCACCGAGGTCGAAGACGAGGATGGTCTGGTCGTCCTTGTCGAGGCCGTAGGCCAGGGCGGCGGCGGTCGGCTCGTTGACGATGCGCAGGACGTTCAGACCCGCGATCTCACCGGCCTCCTTCGTCGCCTGACGCTCGGAGTCGTTGAAGTAGGCCGGGACGGTGATGACCGCGTCCGTGACCTTCTCACCCAGGTAGGCCTCGGCGTCGCGCTTCAGCTTCTGCAGGATGAAGGCGCTCATCTGCTGCGGGTTGAAGTCCTTGCCATCCAGGTTGATCTTCCAGTCAGTGCCCATGTGGCGCTTGACGGAGCGGATGGTCCGGTCCACGTTCGTGACCGCCTGGCGCTTGGCGACCTCGCCGACGAGGACCTCGCCGTTCTTGGCGAAGGCGACGACGGACGGCGTGGTCCTGGCGCCCTCGGCGTTGGTGATGACGGTGGGCTCGCCGCCTTCGAGAACGCTGACGACGGAGTTAGTGGTGCCCAGGTCGATGCCGACCGCACGTGCCATTTTGATTCCTCCAGCTGACTTGAGTGGAACAGGCTCAAGAATGCCCCACCTTCGCCCGTCCGTCAACAGAGCTGAGTCGAGGGGGCTCAACCTTTAGGCCTTCCTTACGCGCAACCCGCGCGGGGCGGGGGCCGAGCGGGGGAACCGCGCCGCGCGGCGCGCCGGGGGCGCGGGGGCCTTCCGGCACCGTGCTGGCATGCCCCTGCTGCTGACGCTCCCCGCCCGGTGGACCCTGCCCGCCAGGCCGCCCGCCAAGCGGGTGCTCGACCTCGCCGGAGCGCTGGTACTCCTGGGGGTGACGGCCCTCCCGCTGCTGCTGACCGCCGCCCTGCTGTACGCGGCCGGCCGCGCGGGCGTCCTCGTACGGACCCCGGCCGCCGGACTCGGCGGGCGGCCCTTCCGCACCTGGCGGCTGCGCACCGAGGGTGCGGGCCGGGTCGGCGCGGCGGTCCGGCGCTGCGCGCTGGACGGGCTGCCGCAGCTGCTGAACGTGGTGCGGGGGGAGATGTCCCTGGTCGGCCCCCGCCCGGAAGGCGGTACGGACCGCCCGGAGCGGCTTCTCGTGCGCCCCGGTATGACCGGTTTGTGGCAGGTCAGCGCACGCTCCGACCTCCCCTGGGAGGAGATGGCCCTGCTCGACCGGCACTATGTGGAGAGCCATTGGCTGGGGATGGATCTCGCGATCCTCGCTCAGACGCCCCGGGCGGCCTACCGACAGAGGCAAGCCTGAGCGACACAGATCACCGCACGCGCGCCTACATTGCGACGCGGGGAATGGGTAACCTCAAGCCTTGACTCAATAAGTTACCGCTTAGTAAGTCCCGCCCGAGGAGCCCTTCCATGCAACTCGCCGCGATCATCGTTTCGATGGTCATCACGGTGGTAGCCGTCGCGCTGTTCGGCCGAGCCATCGCACAGATCTACCACTTCGTGCGCCTCGGCCAGCCCGTGCCCGCGGGCACGCGCACCGGCGACCCCACGCAGCGCACCGTCACGCTGGTCAAGGAGTTCCTCGGCCACACCCGCATGAACCGCTGGGGCATCGTCGGCGTGGCGCACTGGTTCGTGGCCGTGGGCTTCTTCTCGCTGCTGCTGACCATCGTCAACGCCTTCGGCCAGCTGTTCCAGGCCGACTGGCTGATCCCGATCATCGGCGACTGGCTGCCGTACGAGATCTTCACCGAGTTCCTCGGACTGATGACCGTGCTCGGCATCCTGACCCTGATCGTGATCCGGCAGCTGAACCGGCCGGGCGGGGCGGGCCGCAAGTCCCGCTTCACGGGCTCCAAGACCGGCCAGGCGTACTTCGTCGAGTCCGTCATCCTGATCGTCGGCATCTGCATCATGACGCTGCGCGCGCTGGAGGGGGCCCAGCACGGCGTCGACGGCTGGGAGCCGGGCTTCTTCGCCTCGTACCCGCTGATCGCGGCCCTCGACGGGCTGAGCCTGAGCACGCTTCAGTACCTCACCTACTTCTTCGCGGCGCTCAAGATCGTCACCTCCTTCACGTGGATGATCACGGTCTCGCTGAACACCAACATGGGTGTGGCCTGGCACCGGTTCCTCGGTTTCCCGAACATCTGGTTCAAGCGGAACGCCGACGGCGCGGTCGCGCTGGGCGCGCTGCTCCCGATGACCAGCGGGGGCAAGGAGATCGACTTCGAGGACCCGGGCGAGGACGACTCCTTCGGTGTGTCCCAGGTCGAGCAGTTCTCCTGGAAGGGCATCCTCGACTTCTCCACCTGCACCGAGTGCGGCCGCTGCCAGTCCCAGTGCCCCGCCTGGAACACCGGCAAGCCGCTGTCCCCCAAGCTCCTGATCATGTCGCTGCGCGACCACGCCCACGCCAAGGCCCCCTACCTCCTCGCGGGCGGCGGCAAGGACATGGAAGGCAACGAGAAGGCCACCGCCGAACAGCTCAAGGACGTCCCCGCCGCAGCCCTGGCGGAAGCCGAACGCCCGCTGATCGGCACCGCCGAGGAGAACGGCGTCATCGACC
Organism: Streptomyces sp. NPDC044704; assembly: GCF_056433525.1. NCBI lineage: Bacteria > Bacillati > Actinomycetota > Actinomycetes > Kitasatosporales > Streptomycetaceae > Streptomyces > Streptomyces sp. NPDC044704. The sequence goes on along the minus strand of NZ_JBWKGY010000005.1, from coordinate 403,732 downwards.
CCGACGTCCTGTGGTCCTGCACCACCTGCGGCGCCTGCGTCGAACAGTGCCCCGTCGACATCGAGCACATCGACCACATCGTCGACATGCGCCGCTACCAGGTCATGATCGAGAGCGCCTTCCCCTCCGAGGCGGGCACCATGCTCAAGAACCTGGAGAAGAAGGGCAACCCCTGGGGCCTGGCCAAGAAGCAGCGCGTCGAGTGGACCAAGGAAGTCGACTTCGACGTCCCGATCATCGGCAAGGACGCGGAAGACCTCTCCGAGTTCGACTACCTGTACTGGGTCGGCTGCGCCGGCGCCCTCGAAGACCGCGCCAAGAAGACCACGAAGGCCTTCGCGGAACTCCTGAACATCGCCGGCGTCAAGTTCGCGATCATGGGCGGCGACGAGAAGTGCACCGGTGACTCCCCACGCCGCCTGGGCAACGAACCGCTGTTCCAGCAGCTCGGCCAGGAAAACGTCGCAATGCTGAACATGGCCTTCGGCGAGGACGACGACGACCCCGCGACGAAGAAGCCCAAGTCCGCCAAGCGGATCGTCTCGACCTGCCCGCACTGCTTCAACACCATCGCCAACGAATACCCCCAGCTGGGCGGCGAGTACGAGGTCATCCACCACACCCAGCTGCTCCAGCACCTCATCGACGAAGGCCGCCTCACCCCGGTCACCCCCGTCGACGGACTCGTCACCTACCACGACCCCTGCTACCTCGGCCGCCACAACAAGGTCTACACACCCCCGCGCGAGATCATGGCCTCGGTACCCGGCCTGCGGCAGCAGGAAATGCACCGCCACAAGGAACGCGGCTTCTGCTGCGGCGCCGGCGGCGCCCGCATGTGGATGGAAGAACGCATCGGCAAGCGCATCAACAACGAACGCGTCGACGAAGCCCTCTCCCTCAACCCGGACATCGTCTCCACCGCCTGCCCCTTCTGCCTCGTCATGCTCACCGACTCCGTCAACGGCAAGAAGAACGACGGCAAGGCCAAGGAAACCGTCCAGGTCGTCGACGTCGCCCAACTCCTCCTCGAATCGGTGAAGGCCCCCGAGCCGACGGAAGAGGAACTGGCGGAGGCGCTGGCCGCGCAGGAGGCGGAAGAGGCGGCTGCGGCTGCGGCCGCGAAGGCGGAGGCGGAGGCCGCCGCGAAGGCGGAGGCCGAGGCGAAGGCCGCTGCGGCTGCCGCTGCCGAGGCGGAAGCCAAGGCCACGGCGGATGCGGAAGCGGAAGCCGAGCCGGCCTCCGCAGCCGAGCCGGCCCGTGCCAAGACCGAGGCCAAGTCCGAAGCCGCCGCCGAGGCGAAGCCCGAAGCCGCCGCCAAGGCCGCGGCCGAGGACGCTGCCGAGACGGAAGCCAAGGACGACGAGGCCGCCCCCGAGGCGAAGCCCGTGGCCGAAGCCGAGGACGAGGACAAGGCCGCGGCCGCGGCGAAGCCCGTGGCTGAAGCCACCGAGGCGAAGCCCGCTGCTGCTGCCGCCCTCGGGTCGGAGACCAAGGACGTACCCGGGGTCGCAGCGAAGGCCAAGGACGAGGCCCCCGCCGAGGCGGAAGCCGAGGACAAGGCCGCCGCCGACGCGAAGCCCGTAGCCGAGGACGCCGCTGAGGCGAAGCCCGTGGCCGAGGCCCCCGCCGAGGCGGAAGCCGAGAGCAAGGCCGCCGCTCAGGCGAAGCCCGTAGCCGAGGACGCCGCTGAGGCGAAGCCCGTGGCCGAAGCCGCCGCCGAGGCGGAGGCCGAGGACAAGGCCGCCGAGGCGGAGACCGAGGGGGCTGCCGACGGCGAGGCTGAGGCCGAGGACGGGGACGAGGGCAGGGCCTCGGACTCGGACGCGGACAAGGACTCGGGCGGCGCGGAGGCCAAGGGCGTCAAGTAGCTTCGCCCCACCGCACGCAGGAACGGCCGGACCCCGTCAGGGGTCCGGCCGTTCCGTTGGTCAGGGGCGGGGCGGGGTCAGCCGCGGCCGCGACGCAGCATCGCGAAGCCCAGTCCGGCCGCGCCCACCGCGGCCATGCCGCCGCCGGCGGCCACCAGCGCCGGGGTGTCGCCGTGCCGCGCGACCCCCTCGGCTCCGGCGTTCACGCCGCCCTTGGGGACGATCCGCTCGTCGGACTCGGACTTCTTCCCGACCGGCTCGACCAGCGCGGCGGGCTTCGCCTTCCCCGTCGCCTTCTCCTTCTCCACCGTGTACTTCTCGATCAGCTTGCCGGTGGCGAAGTCGTAGACCCAGCTGTCGCCGCCGCGCTTCCCGTCGATGACGACGAACTTGACCCGCTTCCCGTCCTGGACGAGCTTGTACGTCCAGCCGTCGTTCATCGCGCTCGGGTGCTTCATGTCGATCGCGCCGAGGAAGTTCCCGTTCGGCATGAAGATCTCCACGCGCTTGCCGCGGTGGCCGTCGACGAGCTTCGCGATCCGCCCGTCCGGCATGGTCAGGCGCACCGAGTTCTCCTTCTTGACCTCGTGCTTCGGCTGCGGCTTCGGCTTCTCGGCCTTGTCGGCCGGCTTCCGTCCGCCCTCGACCCACGAGGTGACGGTGCCGTTGCCGTGCAGGGTGACGTGGAGGCCGTTGTGCGACGCGTTCGTCGACCGGCCGTTCTCGCTGACCAGCGTGCCCACCTTCGTGCCGCCGGCGAAGACGTCGGCCTCGAAGCGGCGGTCGCCGGACTTGTAGACCTTGGCGACGGAACCGTCGGCCAGCTTCACCGTGGTGACGTACACCCGCTCCTTCACCGGCGGGGTGACCGGAGGCGTCACCGGCGGGGTGACCGGAGGCGTCACCGGCGGGGTGACCGGAGGCGTCACCGGCGGCGTCACCGGCGGGGCCGTCGGGTCCACCGCCGGCTGCTCGATCCCGGGCAGCACCTCGGGCTCCGGAGCCGTCGGGGAGTCCGCGAAGGCGGACCCCACGGGCAGCGCCAGGACGGCGGCCGCCCCGGCGGAGACGGCGGCGGTACGAAGGGTGGTGCGGCGGGTGCTGCGCATGGTGCGGGCTCTTTCCTGCTCGTTCGTGACTCCGTGGCGACGACACCGACGAAGCTACGGGCCCGATATGTAGGCATTCCGTCGGCAACGTAACGAACCCCCGCAGACTGCCGCGCAGCCACGTAAACCACCCACCGGCCCCCCGTCCGGGCATCCCCTAGGGGATGTCACAGCTCAGCCGCAAAGGCCGCCTATTCGGGCGCCCCTGCCACCCTCGGCCCGCCGAGCAGGTACTTTCGATCACGTGGCTGGATTCAGGATCGGACGCGGCCGGGACAACAACCGCACCCCGCAACAACCCCCGCAACCCCCGCGGCAGCAGCCGTACGGTCAGCAGCAGCAAGCGCCGCAGGCACCGTACGGTCAGCAGCCCTACCCTCCTGCGGGTCCGCCCCCTCAGCAGCACTGGCCTCAGCAGCCTGCCGCCGGGGGCCACGGGGAGCCCGAGTACTTCGACCCGTACGGCCAGCAGCAGCCGCCGCAGGCCCCTTACGGAGGCCCGCACGAGCCCTCGTACGCGAACAACCCGGGCCACACCCAGGCCTTCTCCTTCGGCGAGGACCCGTACAGCCAGAGCCCGACCTACCAGGCGGGCGCGGCCGCGGCCGGCCCCGTCGGGCCCCGGCTGCACTGGAAGGAGCTCCTGCGCGGCATCGTCATGCGCCCGGGGCCGACCTTCCACCAGATGCGCGACTACGCCGTGTGGGGTCCGGCGCTGATCGTGACGTTCCTCTACGGGATGCTCGCGGTCTTCGGCTTCGACAAGGCCCGCGAGGACGCCATAAAGGCGACCCTCACCCAGGCGATCCCGATCGTCCTCAGCACCGGGCTGGCCTTCGTCATCTGCGGCCTCATCCTGGGCGCGGTCACGCACACGCTGGCCCGGCAGCTGGGCGGCGACGGCGCGTGGCAGCCGACGGTCGGGCTGTCGATGCTGGTCATGACCATCACGGACGCGCCGCGCCTGCTGTTCGCGGTGTTCCTGGGCGGCGACAACATGGTGGTCCAGGTGCTGGGCTGGATCACCTGGCTCGCGGCCGGCGCCCTCTTCACGTCGCTGATCAGCAAGTCGCACGACCTGCCGTGGCAGAAGGCGCTCGGCGCCTCCGCCATCCAGCTGATCGCCTTGCTGTCGATCATCAAGCTCGGCACGCTCTGACGTCACGACGAAGGGGCCCGCGGCGCGGTCGGCGCGGCGGGCCCCTTCGTCATGAACTGCGGCCCGTGAGACTGCGGGCTCGTGGAACGGCGGCTCAGGCGTCGAGGACCTGGCCCTCGCGCTTGACGACGGGCGGCTCGACCGACCACGGGAAGTTGATCCACTCGTCGGTCTTCTTCCACACGTACTCGCACTTCACGAGGGAGTGGGACTTCTCGTAGATGACGGCGGAGCGCACCTCGGCGACGTGGCCGAGGCAGAAGTCGTGGACGAGCTTGAGCGTCTTGCCGGTGTCGGCGACGTCGTCGGCGATCAGCACCTTCTTGTTGGTGAAGTCGATCGCCTCGGGCACGGGCGCCAGCATGACCGGCATCTCCAGCGTGGTGCCGACGCCGGTGTAGAACTCCACGTTCACGAGGTGGATGTTCTTGCAGTCGAGCGCGTACGCCAGCCCGCCGGCGACGAAGACCCCGCCGCGGGCGATGCTCAGGATGATGTCGGGCTCGTAGCCGTCATCGGCGATCGTCTGCGCCAGCTCGCGCACGGCGCGACCGAACCCCTCGTAGTCGAGGTTCTCGCGTACTCCGTCACTCATGCCTCGTGCCTCACCTGGGTGCGGTGGAAATTCTGGAAGGAGCGCGAGGCGGTCGGCCCGCGCTGCCCCTGGTACCTGGAGCCGTACCGCTCGCTGCCGTACGGGAACTCCGCGGGCGAGCTGAGGCGGAACAGGCACAGCTGCCCGATCTTCATCCCCGGCCAGAGCTTGATCGGCAGGGTGGCGAGGTTCGACAGCTCCAGGGTCACGTGACCCGAGAAGCCGGGGTCGATGAACCCGGCGGTCGAATGCGTCACCAGACCCAGGCGGCCCAGGCTGGACTTGCCCTCCAGGCGGGAGGCGATGTCCTCGGGGAGCGTGATGACCTCGTACGTCGAGGCGAGCACGAACTCGCCCGGGTGGAGGATGAACGCCTCGTCACCCTCCGGCTCGACCATGCGCGTCAGGTCGGGCTGCTCGACGGCGGGGTCGATGTGGGCGTAACGGTGGTTCTCGAAGACCCGGAAGAACCGGTCGAGACGCACATCGATGCTGGAGGGCTGCACCATCGACTCGTCGAAGGGGTCAATGCGAACCCGTCCGCTGTCGATCTCGGCCCGGATGTCTTTGTCGGAGAGAAGCACGTCCCGAGGATACGCAGAGCGCCCGGGCCACCCCCAATCGAGAGCCGGCCCGCGCGCCCCGCCCGGACTCCCCGGTCAGCGCTTGACGCCGCCCACGGGCACCGCATGCCTCAGCCGCGCGCACCGCGGGCACCTCAGCAGCCGCCCGGGCCCGATCCGGCCGGCACCGAGGTGCTGGAGCGGAAACGAGGCGGTACTGAAAACGTGCCCTTCGGCACAACGGACGACGGTGTGCTCCATCGAGTCCCTTTCCCCAACGAGCCGTACTGCGATGAATCGCCACATTAGGGGATGTTCGGGACCTGGCTCCAGCCGCCACTCCAGCCGCCGCCCGGTGCCCTACGTTACGCCCCAACTCCCGCCCCCACGCGCCCCCCTGCCCCCGTGACGCGACGCCCCCACGCGGGAGAATTCACCGCGGGTCGATCATGGGGTACAGTGAGCAACGGTACGGATCCAGGCAACTGGACCGCCTGTGCGGATGTAGTTTAATGGTAGAACATGAGCTTCCCAAGCTTATAGCGCGGGTTCGATTCCCGTCATCCGCTCCATAGCAAAGCCCCAGGTCAGCGACCTGGGGCTTTTGTTTTCTGCGGCCCGTCCCGCCCAGGGCCGGGGTACCGGGGTGCTTTGGCTTCGGGGCGCCTAGGATCGCGGGCATGGCCTTGAGCGTGAGTGACGTGGACCGGTTCGAGCGTGCCAGGCCGCGGCTGGAGGCCATTGCCTACCGGCTGCTCGGTTCGGCGAGCGAGGCCGAGGACGCCGTGCAGGAGACGTTCCTGCGCTGGCAGGCGGCCGATGTCGGGCGGATCGAGGTGCCCGAGGCCTGGCTGACGAAGGTCCTCACCAACTGGTGCCTCAACGCGCTCACTTCGGCACGCGCCCGGCGCGAGACCTACGTGGGCCGGTGGCTGCCCGAGCCGCTGCTCGCCGGGGACCCGATGCTCGGCCCGGCCGACACCGCCGAGCAGCGCGAGTCGGTGTCGTACGCCGTCCTCGTCCTGCTGGAGCGGCTGTCGCCGGGCGAGCGGGCGGTGTACGTACTGCGCGAGGCCTTCGACCACACGCACCGGGAGATCGCCGAGATCCTGGAGATCAGCGAGACCGCCAGCCAGCAGACCTACCACCGGGCCAAGAAGCACGTCGCCGACGGCAAGGCGCGCACGGAGATCGACGGGGCCGCCGCCCGGAAGATCGTCGAGGAGTTCCTGGCCGCGGCGACCACCGGCCGCACCGAACCCCTCGTGCGCCTGCTCACCCAGGACGCCGTCTCGGTCGGCGACGGCGGCGGAAAGGTCCTGGCCCGCGCGAAGGCGTTCGAGGGCGCGCTCGCGGTCGCCACCTTCCTGCGCGGCCTGTTCAAGCCGAGCGCGGCCAAGCGGGCCCACGTCGGCGGCGCGCCCGAGATCTACGCCACGACCGCGAACGGCGGGCCCGCCGTCGTGGCGGTCGTGGACGGCCGGGTCGTCGCGATCACCTGCCTGGAGGTCACCGCTGACGGCATCGCCGCGGTCCGCAGCCAGGTCAACCCCGACAAGCTCGTCCGCGCGACCGGGCAGTGGGCCGCCACGGACCACGGGGAGGGCCCGCTCCACACCCTCTGAGAGGGTGTGACGCAGGTCACGTTCCGATCCTGTCAGGGATCGGGGGGCTGTCCGGTTCAAGGGACGTCACCACGCCGGACAGCCTCACCTTCCTGACAGGAGCACGGACATGGAGCACCGCATCGTCGTCCTCGGAGCCGGATACACCGGTGCCGTCGCCGCCGGCCGCCTCGCCAAGCGGCTGCACCACGAGGACGTCACCATCACCCTCGTCAACCCCGAGCCCGACTTCGTCGAGCGCGTCCGGCTGCACCAGATCGCGGCCGGCCAGGACCTCAGGCCCCGCCCGTTCGGCGAGATGTTCGCGGGCACGGGTGTGGAGCTGAAGCTCGGAAAGGTCACCGCCGTGGACGTGGACCGCAAGACGGTGACGGTCACGGCCGCCGCCGCGCACGGCCCCGACCGGGAGCAACTGGAGTACGACACCCTGGTCTACGCCCTCGGCAGCGGCTGGGACGACGGGGGCGTCCCCGGTACCGCCGCCCACGCCCACGAGGTCTCCAGCCGCCCCGGCGCCCTCCGTCTCCGCGACCGCCTCGCCGCCCTGGACGCCGGCCGGCCCGTGGTCGTGGTCGGCGGCGGCCTGACCGGTGTGGAGGCCGCGACCGAGATCGCCGAGGCCCGCCCGGACCTCGACGTCGCCCTGGCCGCCCGCGGCGCCCTCGGCGACTGGCTCTCCGAGAAGGGCCGCGCCCACCTGCGGAAGGTGGTGGACGAGCTCGGCATCACCGTCCACGAACACACCGCGGTCGACGCCGTGGAAGCGGACGGCGTGACGACCGCCGACGGCCGGACCGTCCCCGCCGAGGTCACCGTCTGGACCACCGGCTTCGCCGTCCACCCGATCGCCCGGGCCACCGCCCTGGAGGTCACCGACCGCGGCCGGATCGTGGTCGACACCACGATGCGCTCGGTGTCCCACCCGGACGTGTACGCCGTGGGTGACGCCGCGATGGCGATCGGCCCGGGCGACAAGCCGCTGCGCATGTCCTGCGCCTCGGGCGTCCCCATGGCCTGGCAGGCCGCCGACGCCATCGCCGCCCGCCTCACCGGCGCCAAGGTCCCCCACACCTCCATCGAGTACTCCAAGCAGTGCGTCTCCCTCGGACGCAGGGACGGCCTGATCCAGACCGTCACCGCCGACGACCGGGCGGTCGACAAGGTCATGACGGGCCGTATGGCCGCCCGCTTCAAGGAACTGATCTGCAAGGGCGCGGTCTGGAGCGTCGCCCACCCCACCATGGGCCTGCCGTCCCGGCGCCGCCGTGTCGTACGGACGCAGACCCGCGGCCGCGCACGGACGCAGGCGGCGGCCTGATCTCACTTGCGCACGCGGGCGGACAGCACCAGGCCCAGATCCAGCACGCTCAGGCCGAACATCAGGATGCCCAGGGGCACATGGAGCGACGGCACGTGCGCGATGCCCAGGACCACCTGCACCGAAGCGAGGACGAGGAACCCGGAGGCGTACAGGACCGGGCGGGGCGAGCCGCCGCCCGGCCGCCACGCCAGGACCGCGGCGAGTACGTACAGCATCGACGCGCCGTACATCACTCGGGAGCCGACGTCGTGCAGCGTCGCGCCGACCGACGAGGACAGCAGGAGTCCGGCGGTCGCCGCCTGGAAGAAGATGGCCAAGGTCTGTACGGCTATCGCGCCCTGAAGGAACGTGAGCCGGCCCGGTACTGCCGTCGTCTGCGTGGCCATGGCGCGGCCCCCTCTTCTGCCTCGCGGCGGTGGATCGTCACTGTGTCGACCCTCCAACGACGTGGCCCCGCGAAATGTGAGGCGACGCGCAGGGCTCACAATCCGGTGCGGTGTCTCGTCGTAGTACCGAGAGCCGAAGCGGACCAAGAACCAGGGAGCGGCCGAGACCATGAGCACCCCACCCGAGGCAGGGCACGACCGGTTCGAGCCGGGGCTGAGCGCGGTCGTCGACGAGCGGCGCCAGCTGATCAACCTCGCCTACCGGCTGCTCGGTTCACTGGCCGAGGCCGAGGACGCCGTCCAGGAGACCTACACCCGCTGGTACGCGATGTCACGGCAACAGCAGCAGGCCATCGAATCGCCCGGCGCCTGGCTGACGACGGTGGCCAGCCGCATCTGCCTCGACGTGCTCGGCTCGGCGCGGGCCCGGCGCGAGCGCTACGTCGGCGCCTGGATACCCGAGCCGCTGCCCGACCGCACGGAGTGGATGGGCGGCCGGACGGGCACCGGCGGCGCCGAACCGGCCGACCCCGCCGACCGGATCACCCTGGACGAGTCGGTGAACATGGCCTTCCTCGTCGTACTGGAGTCGATGACGCCGGCCGAACGCGTGGCGTTCATCCTGCACGACGTCTTCCGCTACCCCTTCGCGGAGGTCGCCGAGATCGTCGGCCGGACTCCCGCGGCCTGCCGGCAACTGGCGTCCTCGGCCCGCCGGCGTCTGCACGCCGCGGAGGCCCCGGCGGCCCCGGCGGCCGGACAGGCCGGTGTGGTGCGGGCCTTCAAGGAGGCGTGGGAGGCCAAGGACATCGAGGCCCTCGTCGGTCTCCTCGACCCCGCAGCCACGATGACCGCCGACGGCGGCGGCATGGTCGGCACCGTCCTGCGCCCGGTCGAGGGCAGCGGGCGCATCGCCGAGTACCTGATCCACATCGCGGACAAGGCTCCCGGACTGACCCTCCTGGAACGGACGGTCAACGGCCGGCCGGGCCTGGTCGCCCAGCATTCCGGCGTCACGGTGACCGTGGCGGCGTTCAGCCTCGCCGAGGGCCGCGTCACCCGCATCTGGGCGGTCCGCAATCCGGAGAAGCTCCGGCCGTGGACGGAGAACGGGCGGGACGGACGGGACTGACCCACGCGCATGCGCATGCGCATGCGATTCCTCCACGGGTTCGCCCTGCTCGCCGCCGGCCTCCTCGCCGGGGCGTTCGGCTACGGCGCGGCCAACCCCGTCCCCGCCTTCAGGTCTCGACGCCGAGCTCCCTGACCCTCGCGGTCCTGACGCGCGGCCGGGCCCGGTCAGCAGGTCGAGGCGCCCGGAATGTTCCGGATGGGGCACGTATGGAATAGTTGAATGCTCCTACTTTGGGTGTGATGTCGGCATGAGGAACTCCCCGGGCCGCCGTGTACGCCGTACCGCCCTGCTGGCTCCGTGTGCGGCGCTCCTGGTCGTGGCGGGTGCGCTGCCCGCGGGGGCCGGGGCCGCCGTCGCGCCCGGGGCGGCGGTGAGTGCCCCCGCCTCCGTACGGGCGGCCCCGGAGCCCATCGATCCGGCCGCGCTTCAGGCCGCCGTCGCGGCCACGGCGAAGAAGCTGATGATCCCCGGAGCCGTGGTGCTGGTCCGCACCCCGCAGGGCACCTTCCGCGCGGTCGCCGGCACGAGCGAACTCGACACGAGCACGACGCCGAGCACCCGCGACCACTTCCGGATCGCCTCCAACACCAAGACCATGACCGCGGCGCTGATCAACCTGCTCGCCCAGGACGGCAAGCTCGCGCTGGGCGACCCGGTGTCCTCGTACGTCACCGGAGTGCCGAACGGCGAACACATCACCCTCACCGAGCTGTTGAAGATGCGTAGCGGGCTGTACAACTACACCGACGCGCCCGAGCTCTCGGCGGCCATGGACGCCGACCCCGCGAAGGCCTGGACGCCGCGGCAGATGCTGGACATGGCGTTCCGGCGGCCGCCGAACTTCGCCCCCGGCGCCTCGTACGAGTACAGCAACACCAACTACGCGCTGCTGGGCCTGGTCGCCGAGAAGGCCGGCGGCCGGCCCCTGGCCGAGCAGTTCCGGGACCGGCTGTTCGCCCCGCTCGGGCTGGCGGCGACCTCGCTTCCCGGCATGCACGACACCGCCCTGCCGAGCCCGTACGCGCACGGCTACATGTACGGCGGGACCGCGTACGCGCTGATCGACCAGCCCTACCCGGCCGGGATGCAGGCGGCGGCGCGGTCCGGAAGGCTCCGGCCCGTGGACTACACCCACCAGAACCCCTCCTACGCGCACGCGGCCGGCGGCGCCGTCTCCACCGCGGACGACCTGGCCACCTGGATCCGGGCCCTGGTGACGGGCAAGGTCCTGAACCCCGCCTCCCAGCGGCAGTGGCTGGACAGCCTCCAGGACGAGGACCCGGCCGCGCCGCCCGGCGGGCAGAAGTACGGGTACGGCATCTCGTACCAGCGCTTCGGACCGGACGCGGCGATGTACTACCACGGCGGTGAACTCCCCGGCTTCAACTCGTTCATCGGGCACGACCCGAAGAACGACGTCACCCTCGTGGTCTGGGCGAACCTGACCCTGACCCCCGACGGGCGGACCACGGCCAACGCCCTGCTGCCGACCGTCCTCAACCAGATCTACGGGCTCTCACTCCCCACTGCCGGCGCCACCGCCGAATAGCCGTGGGGCTTCGGGTGCGGCGAGGAGGATCTGGGTCGCCCCGGTGATGTTGTCGGCGCGGACGGCGCGGGCCATCGCCTCGCGGGCGGCGTCCGCCGTGGTGTGCGGGGGAACCACGAGCAGCGCGAAGTGGTCGTTGTCGCCGCGGGTGATGAGGACGGTGTCGTCGCCGACGGGGTCGGAGTCGAGGTGCACGACCCGTCCGTCGACGGTCAGGCGGGTGGGGATGCCCTGCCAGGCGGTGGCGTCCAGGGCGACCCGGGTGACGGGCCCGAGGTACCCGGTAAGTGCGCTGATCAGGGCGGGCAGTTCGGTCTCGACGTGCCTGGAACGCGGCCACCAGGCGCCGTCCAGGACGCCCTGGCGGGCGTGGGTGGTCTCCAGCCGGAGCAGCGCGGCGCCGGGCTCGACCGCGCGGTGGATCGCGTCGGGGAGGAGCCCCGGGGCCGGGGGAGGTACGGGGGCGGGGGAGGAAGCGGGGACGTCGGGTGCGGCCATGGTGTTCGCCCGTCTCGCGGAGCGGCGTGGTGCGGATGCGGTGGGGTGGGGTGCGGTGAAGGGGCGGTGCGGTGCCGTGCGGTGCGGTGCGGTGCGGCGGCAGCCCGTCCGCTGCGTTCCCGGGATGCCCCCGTCGTTTCACCGTACTCCGGCCGCCCCGGCCGCGGGGCCAGGGACCGCCGGAAAATAGCTGGTCAGGACCGGGGTCGCGGGCCGGGAAGCGGAGTACCGTGGAGGGACCGGGAGTATTTCGCACACCCGCTCCCACGCGGACGTCGTTTCCGGCGATCACTGCACCGGGCCGTTCACGGAACGGCCCGGGGACGGGTCCGCGACATGACCGCGATCCTCGACCGCACCGGCTCCCGCCCGGTGTCCCCCCTCGTCCGGGCGCGGCTCGCGCTCACGCCGAAGACCGCCCTCGCGGGGCAGCTGGACGGTGCCTGGTGGCCGTACTCCCGTGACCTCGAAACCGAGCTGCCCGCGTTGACCGCGGCCCTCGACGGGCCCTGGGGGCGCGTCACCCGCGTCACCGTCAACCCCGCCCGGTGGCCCGTCGTCCCGCGCAGGGTCCAGGTGGCGGGGCGCACCGTGCACGTCGGCTGGTTCACCGAGCAGGACCCCGACAAGCTGATCCTGCTCTCCTACACCGTCGGCCGCTGGGACCTGCTCGTCATCCCTCCCGAGACCGGACCGGCCGCCGCGGCACGCCTGCTGGCGGCCGCCTCGATCCCCGGCAGCGCCCTCACCGCCGGCGTGCTGATGGCCAACGAAGCCGTCATCGGGCGCGGCATCCGTGACTCGGGGCGCCGGGAAGCCACCTGGGAGGACGAAGGCGGGGCGTGCATGTCCCCCTTCGGGAACCCGATGGGCCGACGGGCACTCCCGCTGCCCGGGAACACCTGGAGGTGAGCACCGTGGAAACCCTCGTCCTCATCGCACTGATGATCATCGCGACCGGTGTCGGAATGCGCTGGATCCACCTGCTGAACGCCCAGCACGACGCCCGGATCGCGGCGTACCGCTTCAGCGAACCCCTGCCGAGGCCGCCCGGACTGCCCCGCTCCGACGACAGCTGACCCCCGCACACGAGAGGACGCGGCTGACCGGACCCCGCCCCCGGCGGGCGGGGGTGCACCCGATGGGCCCAACCGGAGTCGCGGGGCGCGCGGCGGCGCGTGCCCAATGGCAGGAGGCGGCTTTCCGCCCCTGTCGTTCCCGGGAGTGCCATGACCTTGCCGTCCGAGCCGTCGCCCGAGCCGTCGCCGAAGCCGTCGCCCGTGCCGTCCGGGCCCCCCGCGGCGGGCCCGTCGCGGGCGGGGCGCATCGTGAAGAGCACGCTCTCGGCGGTCCTGATCACCCTCGCGTGCCTGCTGGTCCCCCTGTCCCTGGTCACCGTATGGGTGCACGACATCGTGCTGGACACCCGCCGCTACGTGTCCACCGTCGCCCCCCTCGCCTCGGACCCGGCGGTCCAGGACGCCGCCGTCCACCGCATCACCGAGGCGGCCGACGTACGCGTGGACGGGGCCCAGATCACCGCGGACATCGCGAAGTGGCTGGAGTCCCAGGGTCTGCCCCCGCGGGTCGGTACGGCCGTCAAGGCACTCGGACCGCAGCTGGACTCCGCCGCCGACCAGGCCGTCTCGAAGATCGCGACCCGCTTCGTCGAGGGCGACCGGTTCGAGCGGGTGTGGACCGGGGCCAACCGCGCCGCCCACGGGGCCGTGGTGCACGCGCTCACCGGCCACGGCCGCGGCGCGGTCGAGGTCGAGGGCGGCACCGTCACCCTCGACGTCGGCACGGCCGTGGAGACGGTCAAGAAGGACCTCGTCGACGCCGGGCTCTCCCCCGCCGAGAAGATCCCCGCCGTGGACAAGCAGATGGTGCTCTTCCAGTCCGACAAGCTGGAGAAGATCAGGGGCGCGGTCCACCTCCTCGACGTCGTCGGCAACTGGCTGCCCGTCCTGACGGTCGCCCTCGCCGCCGCCGGGGTCCTGCTCGCCCGGCGCCGCCGCCGGGCCCTGGTGACCACCGCCCTGTGCGCGGCCGCCGCCTGCCTGCTGATCGGCATCGCCCTGGTCGTCGTACGCCGCTACTACCTCGACCACCTCCCCGCCCAGGTGCAGTCCCCGGCCGCGGCAGCGGCGATCTTCGACACGCTCGTCCGGTTCCTGCGGGTCGCCCTGCGGACCGCCCTGGTGCTCGGGGTCGTCGTCGCGCTCGGCGCCTACCTGACCGGACCCGGCCGGCTGGCGCGCGGCGTGCGCGGCCGGGCCGAGCGCACGGCCGACTCCACCGCGCGCTGGGGCGCCGCCCACGGGGTCCACGCCGGGCGGGCCGGGACCTGGGTGGAGGCGAACCGGCGGTGGGTGACCGCCACGGCGGTCGCCGTCCTCGCGGTCGTCTTCGCGCTGTGGAACCACCCGACGGTGCTCACGGTCCTGCTGTTCGTACTGATCCTGCTCGCCGTGCTCGCCGTACTCGCCCTGCTGGCGGCCTCCGGCCGGACCGACGGCCCGGACGGGAGGGCGGCCCGTGCCGGGCCCTGAACGGCGCCGGCCGGGCGCGCTGTTCCAGCGGCCGTCGCGCGGGGTCCGCGGCGACGCCGCCCGGCCGCTCCGCACCGTCCCCGGGGGCTCCGGTCGCGCGGGGCGCTCCGGCGGCTTCTCCTGAAGCCATGGAACGCGAGGCATCCGGGCCGCCCGACCCGTACCGGGACCTGCCCACCACCGCCCGGCAGCTGCGCCGCTCGCTCGTGGGACCCCTGCTGCGCTCCGCGGCCTCGGTCTCCCTGCTCACCTGGCTGTTCTACGTGGCCCCGCTGGACCGCGACACCGACCTCGGCGCCCTGCTGCTGCTGATCGTCGGCCTGAGCCTGTTCGGCGCACTGGTCGTCTGGCAGGTCTTCGCCATCACCCACGCGCGGCATCCGCGGCTGCGCGCCGTGGAGGCGCTGTCGACGGCCGTGCCGCTGTTCCTGCTGCTCTTCGCGGTGGCGTACTTCCTGCTGGCGCGGAACGAGCCGGGCTCCTTCTCGGAGCAGCTGAACCGGACCGACGCCCTGTACTTCACGGTCACCGTGTTCGCGACCGTGGGCTTCGGGGACATCGTGCCCGTCACCCAGACCGGCCGGGTCCTGACCACCGTGCAGATGATCGCCGACCTGATCGTGGTGGGACTGATCGCCAAGGCGCTCTTCGGGGCGGTCAGGATCGGGATGCGGCGCAAGGAGCGCGCCGCGTCGCGGGAGCCCACGGACGAGCCGTGAGCGACGGCTGCGGGCGCTCCGGCGGCGGGCGGCACCACCCGGGTGGACGATCGAGGGAGCGGAAAGGAAGTGATCCATGCCGGAGCCGCGGCCCCCGTCCGGACCCGCCCCTCACGAGCCCCCGCCGACCGGCGGGCAGCCGGAGGAAGCGGAGGTCCTGCGGCACATCCTCCGCAGCCCCGGATACCTGAAGGCGCTGGTCCTGTGCGCCCTCATCGGCATCCCGGTGTCCCTCGCCGCGTTCTGGTTCCTCGTCGCCCTGCACGAGCTGGAGCACACCCTGTGGGCGGACCTGCCCGAGGGTTTCGGCTGGTCCGCGCCGCCCTGGTGGTGGCCGCTGCCGCTGCTGCTCTTCGCCGGAGCCGCCGTCGGCCTGGTCGCCTCGCGCCTGCCCGGTGCGGGCGGGAACGTGCCCGGGGCCGGGCTGCACACGGAAGGCGCCTCCTCGGCCGCACTGCCCGGGATCCTGCTCGCGGCGGCGGCGTGCCTGCCGTTCGGCGCCGTCCTGGGGCCCGAGGCCCCGCTGATCGCCCTGGGCGGCGGCCTGGCCCTGCTGTTCCGGGACCTGTCGAAGGCACCGGCGACCCCGCAGAGCCTGGCCCTGCTGGGCGCGGCCGGGTCCGCGGCCGCCATGTCCGCGATCTTCGGCAACCCGCTGATCGCCGCGGTGCTGCTGATCGAGGTGGCGGGCGTGGGCGGACCGAGGCTGTTCGCGGTCATGCTGCCCGCCCTGCTGTCCAGCGGCGTCGGGTTCCTGGTGTTCACGGGGCTCGGGAGCTGGACGGGACTGGGCACCGGGAACCTGTCCCTGGAGCTGTACGCGCCGGCGCCCCGGCTGGACGTGCCGGACGTGTTCTGGGCGGTGGCCGTCGGGGCGGTCTTCGCCCTCGCCCTGCACCCCGTGGCGGCCGGCGCCCGGGCCGTCGCCGGCTACGTGGCGGGGCGGACCTTCGTACGGACCGTGCTGTGCGCCCTCGGCGCGGCGGCCTGCGCCGCCCTCTACGCCCTGGTCACCGGCCGTTCGCCCGCCGAGGCCGCGCTGTCCGGGCAGGCCGCCCTCGCCTCGCTGGCCGCCGATCCGCACGCCTGGGGCGTCGGCGCGCTGATCGCCGTCCTGGCCTTCAAGGGCGCCGCCTACACGCTCTGCCTCGGCAGTCTGCGCGGCGGCCCCGTCTTCCCCGCGCTGTTCCTCGGCGCCGCGGCGGGGCTGCTGCTGGCACCGCTGCCGGGCCTGGGCATCGCCGCCGGGATGGCGGCGGGGGCGGCTGCGGCCACGGCGACCATGCTGCGGCTGCCGGTGAGCAGTGTGGTGCTCGTGGTACTGCTGCTGGGCAGTCCGGCGATGATGCCCGTCGTGATCCTGGCGGCCGTGGTCGCCTTCGTGGTCACGGAGCTGCTGCCCGCGGGGCGGGAGACGTCCGCCGCGGTGCCCGCGCCGGCCGGAGGGACGTGACGGCGGGGCTGCGGGGGTGACGGCCTGCGGGGATGACGGTGGGGATGACGGTGGGGATGGCGGTGGGGATGCGGTGGGGAAAGGCCCCGCCCGGGGAGCCGGGCGGGGCCTTCACGCGCGGGGGACGGTCAGCACCGGAGCCCCTTCGAGGCGGCGGTCGTGGTCTCGTCGAGGGTCTGGATCTTCGGCTGGAGCTGGGTGAGGGCGTCCTTGCCGGTGGTGTCGCCCGGCATGGCCTCGTAGGACTTCTTGATGTCCTCGGCGGAGGCCTGCACCGCGGCGCGCTCGGCCTCCTTGAGGGCGGCGGTGTTCTCCTTGACGTTCTCCCAGTCCTGCTGGACGGCGTCGACGGCAGACTTGACCTGGTCCTTCGTCGCATTGGCGGGGTCCAGGGCCTTCAGCTTGGCGTTGTCGGCCTTCAGCGCGGCGAGGTTGGTGCAGAGCTCGGCCGCGGTCTGGGTGGCCTTGCTGGCCTCAGCGGCGGGCGAGTCACTGTCGTCCGAGGAGCACGCGCTGAGACCGAGCAGTGCGCTGACGCACAGCGCGGCGATCACCGGGAAACGCTTCATGGAGGGGCCTTCCTCAACGAGACAGGGCAGACGTACGGGACTTGTCAGTACATATGCCAATATCCGTATCGATCGACACGCGCCGCGCCCGGACACCCACCGTTCGGAGTCGCCCCGGATGCCGCGCGCCCCACGGGCGGTCCGCGGCGCCGCGCGAAACACTCACCCCGGGCGGCACCGATATCTGTCGCCGCCGCGTGAGAATTAAACACGACGCCCTGTGAACATTTCTCACGCATACGACCCGCCGGAATTATTCACCCCACCAAGCCGCTCCCACCGTGCTACTGTCGTTACCAGTTGCAGTTGTGGTTCCCAAAAAACTCCAAGTGCCTCCACCCGCTTCGTGCAGGTGGAAGCACTTCTGTATTTCCGGTGCTTTTTTCCGGACGGGGCAATCATCGCGGCGACGCGGAATCCGCACAGTGCGGATTCCGGGCACTGCCCCGAAGGAGATTTGACATGGCATCTGGCACCGTGAAGTGGTTCAACGCCGAAAAGGGTTTCGGTTTCATCGAGCAGGACGGTGGCGGCCCTGACGTGTTCGCCCACTACTCGAACATCGCCTCCCAGGGCTTCCGCGAGCTCCAGGAAGGCCAGAAGGTGAACTTCGACATCGCGCAGGGCCAGAAGGGCCCGACGGCCGAGAACATCGTTTCCGCCTGACGCACGCGCACAGGACGAGCCGGGTCCCGCACCTTGGGGTGCGGGCCCCGGCTCGTCCTTTTTCGGCACGGCACGCGGACCTGCGGCTCCGGATGAGAATTCCGTACGAGCCCCCGCGACCCGCCCGACCGCCGGCCCATTCGGCCCGCCCCCCATTTTCTTTTCCCACACGGCCCGTTCTCGCTATTCTCCGCGCGGTTTTCTCGCTGCGGGAATTCCTTGATACGCGCCACATCAAGGAAGGTTCCGCATGAACCGCACCCGTACGAATGAACGCTCTTCCCGCGCCCGCACCCGCACCGGAAACCCGGGCGGCTCCTGGTCCGCCCCCACCCGTTCGGCGGCCCCCGCCCGCAGCGGTGGTTACGGACGCCCGAGCGGCGGATACGGCCGACGGTCCAACTCCGTGCAGGGGGAGTTCGCCCTGCCCAAGACGATCACCCCCGCGCTGCCCCCCGTCGAGGCGTTCGCGGACCTCGACATGCCCGCCGAGCTGCTCGCGGCGCTCACCGTGCAGGGAATGTCGGTGCCGTTCCCGATCCAGGGCGCGACCCTCCCGAACACCCTCGCGGGCCGCGACGCGCTCGGCCGCGGACGCACCGGCTCCGGCAAGACGCTCGCCTTCGGCCTGGCCCTGCTCGCCCGTACCGCGGGCCGCCGCGCCGAGCCCAGGCAGCCGCTCGCGCTGGTCCTCGTACCCACCCGCGAGCTCGCGCAGCAGGTCACCGACGCGCTCACCCCGTACGCCCGCTCCATCAGGCTGCGGCTCGCGACCGTCGTCGGCGGCATGTCCATCGGCAAGCAGGCCGGGGCGCTGCGCGGCGGCGCCGAGGTCGTCGTCGCGACGCCCGGCCGGCTGAAGGACCTCATCGACCGGGGTGACTGCCGCCTCGACCAGGTGGACATCACCGTCCTCGACGAGGCCGACCAGATGGCCGACATGGGCTTCATGCCGCAGGTCACGGCCCTGCTCGACCAGGTACGCCCCGGCGGTCAGCGGATGCTGTTCTCCGCGACCCTGGACCGCAACGTCGACCTGCTGGTCCGCCGCTACCTGAACGACCCCGTCGTGCACTCCGTCGACCCGTCGGCGGGCGCCGTCACGACGATGGAGCACCACGTGCTGCACGTCCACGGCGCCGACAAGCAGGCCACGACGACCGAGATCGCCGCCCGCGAGGGCCGCGTGATCATGTTCCTGGACACCAAGCACGCGGTGGACCGGCTGACCCAGGACCTGCTGAACAGCGGCGTCCGGGCGGCCGCGCTGCACGGCGGCAAGTCGCAGCCCCAGCGGACCCGCACCCTGGCGCAGTTCAAGACCGGGCACGTCACCGTGCTGGTCGCCACCAACGTCGCCGCGCGCGGCATCCACGTCGACAACCTCGACCTGGTCGTCAACGTGGACCCGCCCACCGACCACAAGGACTACCTCCACCGCGGCGGCCGCACCGCCCGCGCCGGCGAGTCCGGCAGCGTCGTCACCCTCGTCACGCCCCAGCAGCGGCGCGCCATGACCCGCCTGATGTCGGACGCCGGGATCAGCCCCACGGTCACCCAGGTCCGCTCCGGCGAGGCCGAGCTGAACCGCATCACGGGCGCCCGGACCCCCTCCGGCGTCCCGGTGGTCATCACCGCCCCGCCGGCCGAGCGCACCCCGCGCAGCGCCACCTCCCGCGGCGGGCGCGGCCGCCCCTCGCAGGCACGGCGCCGTCCGGCCCGCGCGCAGTCGGGACAGTCCGGGCAGCCCGGGCAGTCCCCGCTGGGCGCCGCGGCCTGAGGCCGCGGAACGCCCCGGTTCCCGTCGTCGAAGTCCCGTCCGGCCCGTCCCCCTTCTCCACCTGTGAGGTCCCATGCGCTGCGTCATCGCCCGCTTCCCCTTCGACCTGACCAAGAGCGGCGTGCTGGAAACGATGAAGGGCGTCAAGCCCGAGCCGGTCACCGGTGAGTCCGTGATCATCGGCCGCCGGCAGTACCCGGTGATGCAGGTGGGTGAGGTCGTCACCCGCCAGGACCGCCGCGACTTCAGCGCCGGAGAGGTCGTACGGGCCATGGCCCAGCTCGGCTTCACCTGCCGCACCCTCCCCCGCGAGCCCGCGCCCGCACCCGCCCTCACCCCCCTCCAGCGGGCCGCGGCGGCGCTCGGAACACCGGTCTCCGTCTGATCCACCGGACCCGCCCGCAGGTGGGGACGCCGACGCCGCCCCGAGGGCGGGGCGACGGCGGAACCTGCGGATGGTGTTGAATTTCCTTCGGGGCCCCGGTGCCGTACGGCGCCGGGGCCCCGACACGTTCCCGGAGGAGGTGCGGATGACGGCGGACAACCCGCTCGGCGACCGACTGGAAGACGACGATTACCCCGCCTACACGATGGGGCGCGCGGCCGAGATGCTCGGGACCACTCCCGGCTTCCTCCGCGCGATCGGCGAGGCCCGGCTGATCACCCCGCTGCGCTCCGAGGGCGGGCACCGCCGCTATTCGCGGTACCAGCTGCGGATCGCGGCCCGCGCCCGGGAACTCGTCGACCAGGGCACTCCGGTCGAGGCCGCCTGCCGCATCGTCATCCTCGAGGACCAGCTCGAAGAGGCACAGCGCATCAACGCCGAGTACCGCCGCGCCGCGGGACGGCCGGACGACGACACCGGCTGAGCCCCCGCACCGTCCCCGCCCCCTGCTTCCGGCGGCCGTACGGGAAATCTCCGCGCCCCGCCCGCGGACCGCCGGTTACCGTCCTCGGGCGGACCGGGGCATCGGTCCGACGGAACGGGCGACGGATCACGACGGGGTGTGACGGATGGACGAGAACGACGCGCTGGCACGGCGTTTCGAGGAGCACCGCCCCCACCTGCGGGCGGTGGGCTACCGGATGCTGGGCTCGCTCGGCGACGCGGAGGACGCCGTCCAGGAGGCGTGGCTGCGGCTCAGCCGCTCCGACGCCGGCGCCGTCGACAACCTCGGCGGCTGGCTGACCACGGTGGTCGGACGGATCTGCCTGGACATGCTGCGCTCCCGCACCACCCGGCGGGAGGAGCCGCTGGAGGTCCGTGACCAGCCGGTTCGGCTGCCCGACCCGGTCGTCAGCGGGCCCGACCGGATCGACCCCGAGCAGGAAGTGCTGCTGGCCGACTCGGTCGGCATCGCCCTGATGGTCGTACTGGAGACCCTGGCCCCGGCCGAGCGGCTCGCCTTCGTCCTGCACGACATGTTCGCGGTGACCTTCGAGGAGATCGCGCCCGTCCTCGGCAGGACCCCCGCCGCGACCCGCCAGCTCGCCAGCCGCGCCCGCCGCCGCGTCCAGGGCGCGGCGCCCGCTCCCGACAGCGACCTGACCCGGCGCCGGGAGGTCGTCGACGCCTTCCTCGCCGCGTCGCGCGGCGGGGACTTCGAGGCCCTGGTCGCCGTACTCGACCCGGGGATCGTGGCCCGGTCCGACGGGGGCGCGCTGCTGCCCAGCCTGCTGCGGCGCGGCGCGGCCGACGTGGCGTCCCAGGCGATCGCCTTCGCCCGGTTCGCCGAATCCGCCTACCCGGCGCTGGTCAACGGCACGCCCGGCGTGGTCTCCATGGCGCAGGGCAAGCCGCTGTCGGTCATGGCGTTCACCATCCAGGGCGGCCGGATCACCGCGCTCGACATCCTCACCGACCCCGAGCGGCTGGCGCGGATCGACCTGGGCGCGGTCCTCCCGGGCTGAACCGGTCGGTGGTCCGGGGTCCGCTGGTCCGGGGTCCGCTGGTCCGTTCGTCCCCTGGTCCGTTGGTTCGTTGGTCCGTTGGTTCGTTGGTCCGTTGGTTCGTTGGTCCGTCCGTCCTTCGGTCAGCGGTCGGTGGTCCCCGGGTCCAGCTGGTCGGCGAACCGCCGCAGCGCCCTGGCGCCGAGGGGTTCCATCAGGGGCGCCAGCGCCCGGCCGGCCAGCCGGACCCCGGCCGTCCGGATCCCGGGCTGCCGGGCTGCCGGCAGGCGGAGGGCGCCGAAGAAGGCGAAGCGGGTTCCGTTGCCGTCCGGTACGGCGGCCATGCCCCCGAGGACGAAGCGGCTCTGCATGAGGCACCAGCCGGGGCGCAGGACGACGTCGAAGCGGGTCCGCAGGCCGAGGGGGCTGCGGGCGAGGGCTTCGAGACGGTCGCCGGCGGTGGCCGTCACGGTGAACTCGCCGATGTCGGTGACCAAGCGGGGCATCTGGTGTTCCAGGTCCCGGGCCAGTTCCCAGACCCGGTCGAAGGGGGCGGCGAGGCGGTCCTCGGCGTAGGCCGCGCCGGGGGTGGTGCGGGCGACCACCCGGAGCCTGCCGACGGCGTCGAGTTCGGCGACGGGCCAGGAGTCCTTCAACGTTCCCACGCCTTCCGGAAGTTGCGCCGGGCCCGGAAGAGGCGGGTCCGCACGGTGGGTTCGGGCACCCCGAGGAGTGCGCTGACGGAGTGTTCGTCCAGCCCTTCGAGGTCGCGCAGGACCAGGACGGCGCGGTGGTCCGGGGACAGCCGCTCCAGTACGTCGCGGACGTCGGCGGCGAGCTGCGGGTCGTCCCGGGCGGGGACCTGGTCGAGCGGGTCGGGGACGGTGCGGGCGCCCGCGCGCGCGATGCGCACGGCCTCCCGTACGGCGATCACCCGGACCCAGCCGAACAGGGCCGCCGGTTCCCGGAGCCGGCCGATGTTCCGGAAGATCACGATCAGGGCTTCCTGGGTGGCGTCCGCGCCGTCCTGGAGGGCGATGGGGCCGCACAGCCGCCCGACGTAGGGGGTGAGCAGGTCCAGCAGCTCCTGGACGGCCATGCGGTCGCCGCGCTGGGCGGAGCGTACGAGCGCGGCCGCATCGGGGCGGGCGGCCGCGCCGGCGCCGCCCGGGGCGGCGGGCGGTGGGCCGGACGGGGGGCCGGCGGGCCCGGTCCGCGGGATCCTCATGGCGGCTTCCTCCTTGACGGTGTGTCGGGGGGAAGAGTGCGCGGACCGGCCGGACATTCCCGTGACCCGCGTCACATCGCGGGAGGGGCCGGGGCGCCGGTCGCGGTCCGCGAGGCAGGGCGCGGTCAACGCGTCCCGGTCATCGGCGGGTTGAGGCGGGCGAAGCCCTCCTGGCGCTCGTACGGGAAGTACGGGTACGGCGCCGGCCGGTGGCTCGCGGCGTCGAGGCGGGCCGCCTGCTCGGGCGTCAGGGACCAGCCGACCGCGCCGATGTTCTGCCGGAGCTGCTCCTCGTTGCGCGCGCCGACGATGACGGAGGAGACGGTGGGGCGTTGCAGCAGCCAGTTGATGGCCACCTGGGGGACGGTCCGGCCGGTCTCCCGGGCCACCTCGTCGAGGACGTCGACGACGTCGTAGAGGTGCTCGTCGTCCACCGGCGGTCCGTAGTCGGCGGTGTCGTGCAGGCGGCTGCCCTCGGGCAGCGGGCGACCCCGGCGCAGTTTTCCGGTGAGGCGGCCCCAGCCCAGCGGGCTCCACACGACGGCGCCGACGCCCTGGTCGTGGCCGAGCGGCATCAGCTCCCACTCGTAGTCGCGGCCGACGAGCGAGTAGTAGACCTGGTGGGCCACGTAGCGGGGGAAGCCGTGCCGGTCGGCGGCGGAGAGGGACTTCATCAGCTGCCAGCCGGCGAAATTGGAGACGCCGACGTACCGGATCTTGCCGGCCCGGACGAGCTGGTCGAGGGCGGACAGCACTTCTTCGACGGGGGTGGCGGCGTCGAAGGCGTGCAGTTGGAAGAGGTCGATGTAGTCGGTGCCGAGGCGGCGCAGGGCGTCCTCGGTCGCCCTGATCAGGCGGGAGCGGGAGGTCCCGGCATCCATGGGACCGTCTCCCGTCGGCAGGCCGGCCTTGGTGGACAGGATCACCTGGTCGCGGCGTCCCCGGACCGCCTGGCCCAGCACTTCCTCGGAGGCCCCCTCCGAGTACACGTCGGCGGTGTCGAACATCGTGATGCCGGCTTCGATGCAGATGTCCACGAGGCGGCGCGCCTCCTGCGCGTCGGTGGTGCCCCAGGCGCCGAACAGCGGGCCGCTGCCACCGAAGGTGCCGGCCCCGAAGCTCAGGGCGGGGACCTTGAGACCGGACGTTCCGAGCTGCCTGTATTCCATGACGGATCCCTCCAGAAAGCAGTAATGGCACCGCAGACCCTTTAAGGTGATCCCAACGTAACAGGAGACCATCGCTAATGGAACCGGAGAACCGTTATGGCTTCGAGTGATGCCGCCGAGCCGGCCGAGTCGAGCGCGCCCGGGGGGAACACCGGGACCGGGGGAGACACCGAACCCGAACCTGCCGAGCCGGGGACCGTGCGACCCGGGGGCCGGACGGCCCGGGTCCGGGCGGCCGTGCTCCGGGCGGCCGGGGACACCCTGGCCGAGCAGGGCTTCCACGCTCTGGACCTGGCAGAGATCGCCCGCCGCGCGGACGTCGGCAAGACCACCGTCTACCGCCGCTGGGGCACGGTCGCCGGACTGGTCGCCGACCTGCTGACGGACATGGCCGAACAGTCGCTGCCCCGCACCGAGACGGGCTCCCTGCTCGACGACCTCACGGCCAACGCGGCCCTCGTCCGGCGCACGCTGACCGACCCCCGCCAGGGGCCCCTGTTCAAGGCGGTGATCGCGGCGGCCGCGAGCGACCCGAGGACGGCCGAGGCCCTGCACCGCTTCTACGAGGTCCGCGTCGCGGAATGGGCGCCCTGCGTACGGGAGGCCGTCGAGCGGGGCGAACTGCCGCCGGGCACCGACCCCTCCGAGGTCATCCGGGCCGTCTCCGCCCCGCTGTACTACCGCTTCCTCACCACCGCCGCCCCCCTCGACGAGGCCGCCGCCGACCGCGCGGCACTGGCGGCACTGGCGGCGGCCCGCGCGGGGGCGTACGCCTGACGGGGGCGGGGTCGGGGCGGGGGGTCCGGGCGGGGGCGGTGTTCCCCGCGCGGACGGGTGTCTCCGCGCGGGTCGGTCAGGTGCGGTCGACGAAGACGCTGGTCGACTTCACCCGGGCGGTGGCGCGCATGCCGACCGCGAGGCCCAGCTCCTCCACGGCCTCCCGGGTCAGCAGGGACACCACCCGGTGCGGGCCGGCCTGAATCTCCACCTGCGCGCTGACCGTCCCCAGCTTGATCCCGGTCACGATCCCCGGGAAGGCGTTGCGAGCCGACGTGTACGGGGCGTCCTCGCCCTCGGCGCCCTCCTGGGCCACCTCGACGCAGAACACCGCCAGGTCCGGCCCGTCGACGATGCGGCGGTTGCCCTCGCGACGGGTGGGGAAGCGGCCCGCGTCCGCCCAGCGGCGTGCGGTGTCGCTGCTCACGCCGAGCAGCCGGGCTGCCTGGCCGATCGTGTAGGACTCCATGGAGCGCAGCCTAGGGTGTCGGCCCGCCGCCACCGCCCCCGGCCGTGAACGCGGTGTCGGAGGCCGGTGTTTCACGTGAAACACCGGCCGTCCACCGCCGCCCGAGTACCGGGTGTTCGGGTGGTACGGAGATCCAGGGGCGGCCGCGCCGCCCCTGCGGGACCGACGAGGAGGCACACCGTGCACACGCCCCTGACCGCCATCGGGGCACCCGCCCCCTCCCAGCCGAAACCGTCCCCCACGGCGATCGCGGTGGTGGTGATCCTCGGCTCGTTCATGATCGTCCTTGACACCACCGTCCTGGGCGTCGCCCTCGGAGGGCTCTCCCGGCACTTCCAGGCCCCGCTCGCCACCCTCCAGTGGACGGCGACCGGTTACACGCTGGCCCTCTCGGCCGTCATCCCGGTCACCGCCTGGGCGTCGGGCCGGTTCGGCACCAAGCGGCTCTACATGCTCTCCATGGCCGTGTTCGGCGTCGGTTCGGCCCTGGCGGGCCTCGCCTGGTCCATCGAGACCCTGATCGCCTTCCGGGTCCTCCAGGGGCTGGGCGGCGGCATGCTGGTGCCGCTGGGGATGGCCATGGTGCTGAACGCCTCCGCCCCGGAGCACAAGGGCCGGATGATGGGCCTGCTGGGCCTTCCCGTACTGGTGGGACCGCTGGTCGGGCCGGTGCTCGGCGGCTGGCTGGTCGACGCGGCCTCGTGGCGCTGGATCTTCTTCATCAACGTGCCGGTCGGCATCCTCGCCCTGGTGCTCGCCGCGCGGACCTTACCCCGCGAGGCGGTCGGTGCGGCCGGCCGCCTCGACGTCCTCGGCCTGGTGCTGCTCTCCACCGGACTCGCGGCGCTGATCTACGGACTGGCCACCGGCGGCGAGCACGGCGACTTCTCCTCGGCCGGGGCGCTGGTGCCGGCCGTGGTGGGGGCGGCCCTGGTGCTGGGCTTCGTCTTACGGGCGCTGACGACCCGTGCCCCGCTGCTGGACCTGCGGCTGCTGAAGGTGCGGGCCTTCGCCAGCGGGATCGGCACCCTGGCCCTGTTCGCCGGCGCCTACTTCGGGGCGATGATGCTGGTGCCGATGTACTACCAGCTGGTCCGGGGCGAAAGCGCGACGGCGTCCGGGCTGCTGGGCGTGCCGCAGGTGATCGCCACGGGGGTCGCCCTCCAGGTCACGAGCCGGCTGACCGACCGGATCCCCGCCGGGCGCGTCGTCCCGGCCGGGATCGTGCTCGCGGTCCTCGGGTACGGGCTCTTCACCCTGCGGCTCGGCGCCGGCACTCCCTACTGGCAACTGGTCGGCGCGCTCACCGTGGCCGGGGCCGGGGCGGGCATGACGATGATGCCGACCGTCACCGGCGCCACCCGGGGCTTCGCCGCCGCCCAGGTACCGGCGGCCTCCACCCTGATCAACATCAACTCGCAGATCGCCGGTTCCGCCGGTACGGCGCTGCTGTCGGTCCTGCTCACCACGTCCGCGGCCGGGGCCGGGGGACTGGTCGAGGCCGGCGCCGCCTCGGCTCCCGCACTGGCCGCGGCCTTCCGGGAGACCTACGTCTGGGTGGTCGCCCTGATGGCGGCCTCCCTGGTTCCGGCCCTCTTCCAGCCCCGCCGCTGAAACGGACCGATCCGACGGCCTACCCACCCCGCCGTTGCTCCAGGAAGTCCCGCTGGTCGGCGAGGAGGCCGGGCGGGAACAGGGCCCGCGGGGCGAACAGGGCCGTCAGGGTCAGCCGCCAGGAGGAGCGCTCGACGGGGGTGCGGACGAGGGCGTGGGTGGCGGCGGGATAGCGGCGGACGGTGAGGGTGCCGGGGGCGAGCAGCTCCCGGTAGACGGCCTCGGTCTCGGCTCCGTCCACGTTGAGGTCGTCGGCGCCGGAGAGCAGCAGCACCGGTACCGGGGGCATCGCGCGCAGGTCCGCGCGGGCGTCGGCGGTGTGGTTGCGGCTGATGAACGTCCAGCGGGCGGCGCTCAGGTCCGGATCCGCGTCCGGGCCGGACCGGTACTCCGCGTACGTCGCCCCGCGCCGCAGCAGCTCCAGGGTGGTCTCCCGGGCGCGCAGGGCGGCCGCGGTGCGTTCGGGGCCGGCGCCCTCGGCACGCAGCTCGGACCGCAGGTGGTACTCGCCCTGGCGGTGCCAGTTGACGGCCGTGCCGACCGCGATGACGAAGGCCACGCCCGGCGCCGGGACCCGGGCCACCACCTTGGGCATCACCCATCCGGCCTGGCTGGCGCCCCACAGGCCGATCCGGTCCCCGTCGATCCCGGGGCGGGTCCGGGCCCAGGCGAGGGCGTCGGCCGTCTCGCGGGCGCGGTCGTCCATGGACTGGGAGAGCCAGTCGGCGGGCTTGTCGAGGGACAGCGAGGCGTACCCGGCACGGGCGAAGGCCTCCCAGTAGGGCCGGTAGAAGCCGTCGTGGGTGGCGTCCGCCTCCCCGTCGCCGTGCACGAACACGACGAGCGGGAAGGGGCCGGAGCCGGTGTCGGGGGTGGCCAGCACCCCCGGCAGCTCCCGGCCGCCGGCCGGGACCGTGACCCGCTGTTCGCGCAGGTCGTAGCTGTTCTGCCAGAGCACGACGCCCGTGAGGGCGGCGGCCACGAGGACGACGGCGGCCAGGGTGACGGTCAAGGCCTTGCGCATGGCCCCTCCTTCTCGGTCGGTCCCGGTCGGCTCACAGTATCTATCATTCAGAAAACGATCGTAGCGTCAATGAACGTATTACGCTTGTGCCCATGACGACGGAGAGCGGCCGCACCCGGGTGCGGCCAGGGGTGCCCGAGGGCGCCGAGGAGCGGGTGGCCGAGCTGTACTGGGAGGCCTTCGGCCGGAAACTGGGCGCCGCGCTGGGCCCGGCCGCGGCGGGGCGCCGGTTCATCGCCGCCCACCTGCACCGGGACCGAGCCCTGACCGCCCTGGCCGAGGACGGCCGCGTGCTCGGGGTGGCCGGCTACCAGCTCGCCGGACGGGGCCTCGTAGGCGGCGACGCGGCCGCCGTCAGGGCCCAGTACGGGCAGGTCAGGGGCCTGTACCGGGTGTTCCTGCTGGCGCTGCTGGAGCGCACCCCGGCCCGTGGCGAGCTCGTCATGGACGGCATCGCCGTGGATCCCGCGGCGCGCGGGCGGGGCATCGGCGGGCTGCTCCTCGACGGGATCGAGGAGGTGGCGGCCGAACGGGGCTGCCGACGGATCCGGCTGGACGTGATCGCCGAGAACCCCCGCGCCCGGGCCCTGTACGAGCGGCGCGGGTTCACGGCCGCGCGGGTGCGGCGCACGCCGTGGCTGCGGGACGTGCTGGGCTTCGGAGCCGTGACGACGATGCACAAGGCGGTGGCGGCCCGATGAGCGCGGGACGACCGGTGGAAACGACCGGGCCAGTGGAGGGGCCCGGTGCCGTGGCGGGGCCCGTGGTTCCGACGCGGCTCGTGGTGCACGCGCTGGTCCGCGAGGACGGTTCCGTGGACGCCGCAGAGCTGTACGAGGTCGCGGCCGCGCTCGGCATGACCGACCAGCAGGTGCGGCTGTGCGTGAAGCGGCTCGCGGCGGAGGGCCGCTTCACGCAGGAGGGCCGCGGCCGGCGGGCCGTACTGCGGCTCACGGGGGCGGCGGACGCGGCGGCGGCCGGTCTGCCACTGGTCCCCGAGGTGGACTTCGTCCGGCACGCCTACCGGCAGGACGGCGGGCTGGAGCCGTGGGACGGGGTCTGGCACCTGTACGCCTTCGCCGTCCCGGAATCGGCCCGGACCGCCCGGGACGCACTGCGGGACACCCTGACCGCGCTCGGCGCCGCCCCCGTGCAGGGCGGGCTGTACGTCACCCCGAACGACATCGGCGCGTACGTACGGGCCCGCGCGGCGGAACTGGGCGTCAGCGACGGGCTGACCTGCCTGAGCAGCCGGGACCTCACGGTGGGCGGAACCACCGATCCGGTGGCCCTGGCGGCCCGGCTGTGGCCGCTGGAGGAGATCGCGGGGCGGTACGCGGCCCTGCACGCCCTCGCCGCGGGCTCCCCGGGCCCCGGTCCCGCCGACGGCCCGGGGGCCCCTCTCGCCCACGCGGTGACCCTGGCGGCCGCCTTCGGGGAGGCCATGCTCCCGGACCCGCTCCTGCCGCCCGAGCTGCTGCCGGACCCGTGGCCGGGCGCTGTGGCGCGCGCGGCGGCGGCTACGGCCTGGGCCCGGCTCCGGTCGGCCGCGGACCCGGACGGCCCGCGCCTGTTCCGGCTCTATGCCGAGGCGGTCACGCCCCCGCCGTAGGTCGTGTCGCTGCTGGTCAGCCCGTTGTTTCACGTGAAACGGCATGCCGTGTCGAAAAAATATGCGGGTATCCAGCGGTTCAGGCGGGTATATCCCCCTGGACAGCGACCGCGCAGGACGACGGCCCCGCCCACGGGACCACACCGTCGGAGGAGAGCGCAGAGCGATGGACCGTACAGACCTCACCGACGTCGGAACGCACGAAGCCCGGGCCCTCTCGGTGGCCCTGTTCCAGCGGCTGGCCGCGCTCGACGAGGGCACGGCGGAGTACTCGTACGTCCGCAACACCCTCGTCGAGCTGAACCTGAGCCTGGTGAAGTACGCCGCCCGGCGCTTCCGGGGCCGGAGCGAGCCGATGGAGGACATCGTCCAGGTCGGCACGATCGGCCTGATCAAGGCCATCAACCGGTTCGACCCCGAGCGCGGGGTCGAGTTCACCACCTTCGCGATGCCGACCATCACCGGCGAGATCAAGAGGTTCTTCCGCGACACGAGCTGGGCCGTGAAGGTCCCCCGCCGGCTCCAGGAGCTGCGGATCGACTCCGCCAAGGTGCACGACGCGCTCGAACAGGACCTCGGGCGCGAGCCCACGGACGCGGAGATGGCCGAGCGGCTGCACGTCACGCCGGAGGAGTTCTCGGAGGGCCAGAAGGCGGCCCGCGCCTACTCCGCCCGCTCGCTGGACGCCCCGGCGCCCGAGGACACCGAACGCGACCCGGTCGCCGAGCGGGCCTCGCTCGGCGAGGAGGAGCCGGCGTACGACACGATCGAGTGCCTGGAGTCCCTCAAGCCGATGTTGGCCGGGCTGCCCGACCGGGAGCGGGCGCTGCTGGCGCTGCGGTTCGGGCAGGAACTGACCCAGTCCGAGATCGGGGACCGGCTGGGCCTGTCCCAGATGCACGTCTCCCGGCTGCTGAACCGCACCCTGACCCGCCTGCGCGGCGGCCTCCTCACGGACGCGTAGCCCGGCTCACATGCGCGTAGCCGGCGGAACGGACGCGTAGCGCGGTAGATGCGTGCCCGGCGCGTCAGCCGCCCGGACCGGGCTCGGGGGCCGGTCCCGGGGCGGTGACCTCCAGCCAGACCGTCTTGCCGGTCCGGCCGTCCGCCGAAGGTTCCCAGCCCCAGCCCTTCGCGAGCCGCGCCAGCAGGATCAGCCCGTGTCCTCCGGGACGCGACCGGACTTCCGCCGGCCGCGCGCGCGGCGGCTCGTCGCTGTCGTCGCTGACCTCGACCCGCAGCCGTCCGGGGCTGTGCCGGAGGACCAGTTCACGCGGCCCGCCCGCGTGCAGGCAGGCGTTCGTGACCGCCTCGGACACCAGCAGGAGGGCATCCTCCGTCTCCTCCGCACCGTCCGGCCACAGCCAGTCGTCGAGGGCCCTGCGAGTGAAGTCCCGGCACCGGGTCACGACCCCGGTCGTGGCGCCGCCCAGGACGAGCCTCCGCGTCTGCTCCGCCACCGGCTCTCCCGTCTCCGCCCTGCCCCTCGGCGCCGCACCTACCCGGCCCCGCCTCGGACAATCCCATGCTTTGCTCCACGAGAACACGCCGGGGCCGCCCGTCGTACCGGCCGAGCGCCGAAAATCAGTCCCGAATGGGCACAAAGAGGGCGTGGAGCAGGAAGATCCGCGGCGAAGGGGGCGCCGAACGGCACGAAGAACCCTTCGCTCCCTGGCGGTGAGCGAAGGGTCCCGTCGTGGACGTTCCACCGGTCTCCCCCGTGGAGCGGCTGCCGTGAAAGTAGGCCGCCGTCCGCCGCCGGGGCGAGGCCCGGGCCCGCGATCCGTCAAGTCAGCGCCCCGCCCCGAAGCTCCGGCCACGCCGGACCGGAGGCACCCCGGGGTCCACATCCTGGACAACTACCCTCGGTACATGAACGCAGAAGCCGCTGCCCTCGCCTCAGTGAAAGACGCCGACCGGAAGCACGTCTTCCATTCCTGGTCGGCGCAGGAGCTCATCGACCCGCTCGCCGTGGCCGGGGCGGAGGGCTCGTACTTCTGGGACTACCAGGGCAACCGTTACCTCGACTTCTCCAGTGCGCTCGTCTACACCAACATCGGCTACCAGCACCCCAAGGTCGCCGCCGCCATCGCGGAGCAGGCCGCCAAGCTCTGTACCGTCGCCCCCGGTCTCGCCGTGGACGTCCGTTCCGAGGCGGCCCGGCTGATCGCCGAGCGCACCCCCGGCGACCTCGACAAGATCTTCTTCACGAACGCGGGCGCCGAGGCCGTGGAGAACGCCGTACGGATGGCCCGGCTGCACACCGGCCGGCCCAAGGTCATGTCCGCCTACCGGTCGTACCACGGCGCCACGTCCACCGCGATCAACCTGACCGGTGACGCGCGCCGCTTCGGCAACGACAGCGCGACCGCCGGTGTCGTCCACTTCTGGGGACCGTTCCTGTACCGCTCGCCGTTCCACGCGGCGAACGAGGCCGAGGAGTCCGCGCGCGCCCTGCGCCACCTGGAGGACACCATCGTCTTCGAGGGCCCGCAGTCCATCGCCGCGATCATCCTGGAGACCGTCGGCGGCGCCCCCGGCGTGCTCGTCCCGCCTCCCGGCTACCTCGCGGGCGTGCGCGAGCTGTGCGACCGCTACGGGATCGTGTTCATCCTGGACGAGATCATGGTCGGTTTCGGGCGCACCGGTAAGTGGTTCGCCGCCGAGCACTGGGACGTCACCCCCGACCTCCTCTGCTTCGCCAAGGGCATCACCAGCGGGTACGTGCCGCTCGGCGGTGTCGCCATCTCCGCCGCCATCGCCGAGACCTTCGCCCGCCGGCCCTACCCGGGCGGTCTGACGTACTCCGGTCACGTCCTGGCCTGCGCCGCCGCCGTCGCGACGGTCAACACGATGGCGGAGGAGGGCATCGTCGAGCAGTCCGCCCGCACCGGCTCGGAACTGCTCGGTCCGGGCCTGCGGGCGCTCGCCGAGCGGCACCCGTCGGTCGGCGAGGTGCGCGGCATGGGCACCTTCTGGGCCCTGGAACTCGTCCGCGACCGGGAGACCCGCGAGCCGCTGGTCCCGTACAACGCCTCCGGCGGCGACAACGCGCCGATGGCGGAGTTCGGGGCGGCCTGCAAGAAGGGCGGCCTGTGGCCGCTGACCGCCGGGAACCGGATCCACGTCGCCCCGCCCTGCAACATCTCCGCCCAGGACGTGGCGAAGGGCCTCGGAATCCTTGACGAGGCCCTCAGCGTCGCCGACGCACACATGGTCTGACCTGCGGGTTTGTGGGGTCGCCCAATCCGTGGGTGCCGGTGTTCGGATGATTCGCGCGGTGGTTAACCCGCCGTACACATGCTGCAATCCGTGCAGGAACCGCAGCGAACGACACCTGCGGGCCCAAGCACCTACGGACCGGGATGCACGTCAGTCCCGGGGCGGCCCCACGGGGCCGAACGGCGGGGAGCGGGACGTCCTTCAACGGGCGGGCGCTGGACGCCGGGCGTACGGGATCCAGACAACCGGACTCCGTGTTCCCGAGACCCGAAGGAAGACAGCATGAGCAAGCACGTCCTGGCGCAGAACCAGTACGGCAAGGCCGAGAACCGCATCGTCAAGGTCACCCGCAAGGGCAACGACGGTTCCTGGCACGAGATCCGCGACCTCAACGTCTCGGTCGCGCTCCGTGGTGAGTTCCGCGACGTCCACCTGACCGGCGACAACGCCAACTGCCTGCCGACCGACACCACCAAGAACACGGTGTACGCCTTCGGCAAGGAGCACGGCATCGCCTCCCCCGAGGCCTTCGGCATCCTGCTCGCCAAGCACTTCGTCTCCTCCCAGCAGCCGATCCGCGAGGCGCAGATCCGCATCGAGGAGTACGTCTGGGACCGCATCCCGGTCCCGACGCGCAAGGAGCAGCACTCCTTCGTCCGCAAGGGCCAGGAGGTGCGCACCGCGCAGATCACCTACAGCGAGACCACGGGTCTCCAGGTCATCTCGGGTCTGAAGGACCTGACGGTGATGAACTCGACGAACTCCGAGTTCCACGGCTACATCAAGGACAAGTACACGACCCTCCAGGAGGCGTACGACCGCATCCTGGCGACCAAGGTCACCTCGCGCTGGGCGCATTCGGCGCTGGCCGCCGACGACCCGCAGTACGACTGGGACCAGTCGTACAAGAAGGTCCGCAAGCACATGCTGGAAGCCTTCGCCGAGACGTACTCCTACTCGCTCCAGCAGACCCTGAACCAGATGGCCGAGCGGGTGCTCGACAACTGCCCGAAGGTCAACGAGGTCCGGCTGAACCTCCCCAACAAGCACCACTTCCTCGTCGACCTGGAGCCCTTCGGCCTCAAGAACGACAACGAGGTCTACTTCGCGGCGGACCGGATGTACGGCCTGATCGAGGGCACCATCCACCGTGACGGCGTGCAGCCGGTGATCGCCACGTCCGACTGGATCGTCGCCTAGGCCCCCTTCGGTCGCCACGGCCCGGACCGCGTCGCGGGGTCCGGGCCGTGGCGCTGCCCGGGCTACTCCGGGTCCCGGTCCCGGCCCACCAGGAGGTTCCAGCGGCCGGCGCGCCCGCTGAGGGTGGTGACGGTGTCCGGCCGGACGTCGAGGCGCCAGAACGCGGCGGCCGGCAGCTCCAGCGCCGCGACCACGGCCGCCCGTACGACGGCCTGCGCGACCACGGCGTGGTGCCGGCCGGGTTCCAGGGCGGCCAGGTGGGCCCCGGTGCGGGCGATCAGGGCGGCCACGGACTCCCCACCGCCCGGAGGCGCGTACTCCGGGTCGGTGAGCCAGCTCCGGACGGCCTGCGGGTCCTCGGCGGCGACCTCCTCCAGGGTCCGCCCGGCCCACGCGCCCGTGGCGGGCCCGGCCAGGCCCTCGTGTCCCGGGCAGGGATCCCCGTGTCCGAACCGGCCCTGACGGGCGTCCGGGCCGAGCGGCGGGGTGGTCAGGTGCACGCGTACGGAGGGCATGGGGGGAGCGTAGGGCGCTCCGACCAGCGCGCGAGAGGGCGCGTGCGCGCCGTGGCGTTCCGGCCACCCGCGCGGTACGTTCTCGACGACATGACGAAGGTATGACGGAAGCACCGGTGAAACTCCGGCACGGTCGCGCCACTGTGAATCCCCTCGCACGATGGAGGGGAGAAGTCAGACCCGCCACCTTCGGTTCGAGCACCACTGACCGGGACGCGTGTTCCCCCTGGAGGTTCTGCCATGGCTCACTCCGCCGTACCCACGACGGCTCCCGCCGCGATCACCCCGATCTCCCTCTCCGCACTGGCCCCCTGGGCCGTCTTCGCGGGCGTGCTGACCCTCGTACTGCTCTACTTCGTCGGCGTCGAGCAGGGCGCCACCGCCCTCTTCGAGGGCGAGACCATCCACGAGTGGCTGCACGACGGCCGCCACCTGCTCGGCTTCCCCTGCCACTGATCACCTCCCGCTGATCAGCCGTCCCCACCCGCGCAAGGGAACCCACGTGAACCCCATCTCCCCCCGCGTCCTGCTCGTCCGGGGCATGCTCGCCGGTCTGCTCGCCGGCGTCGCCGCGTTCCTCGTCGCCTACCTCCTCGGCGAGTCCAAGGTGGACGCGGCGATCGCCATCGAAGAGGCCGGCGCCGCCGTGGGCCACGACCACGGCGACGAACCGCCGGTCAGCCGGGCCCTCCAGGCCACGGCCGGTCTCGGCACCGGCGTCCTGCTGTTCGCCGTCGCGCTCGGCGGCATCGCCGCGCTCGTCTTCTGCTACGCCCTGGGCCGCATCGGGCGCTTCGGCACCCGGGCCACGGCCACCCTCGTCACCGGCGCCCTCTTCGTCGTCGTCACCCTGGTGCCGTTCTTCAAATACCCCGCCAACCCGCCGGCCGTGGGAGACCCCGACACCGCCGCCCGGCGCACCGCCCTCTACCTCCTGATGATCGCCCTGAGCGCGCTGCTGGCGGCGGGCGCGCTGATCCTGGGCCGGCGCCTGGCGCCCGGTCTCGGCAACTGGAACGCCTCGGTCGTCGCCGGGCTCGCGTTCATCGCGGCAGTCGGCCTCTCGTACGCCCTGCTGCCCGGGATCAACGAGATCCCCGAGGGCTTCCCGGCCGCGCTGATCTGGGACTTCAGGCTGGCCTCGCTGGCCATCCAGACCACCCTGTGGGCGACTTTCGGCCTGGCCTTCGCGTTTCTAGCCGAACGCGCTATTGCCCCGACCGCCGCACCCAAGGAGGCTGTACAGCCGACGAGTTGAGCGAGTCACGCGTGACACCCGTGGTGCGGACGATGCGCGCGTGCCGAGGGTGCTGAGGGTGGGAGCCGGGACATGCATACCGCGATCTGGGAATGGCGGGGCTGGACCGGCGCCACCCCGTTCTGGCTGAACTCCTTACTCCTGCTCCTGGCCCCCTTCACCGCCGCCACCCTGCTCGCCCAGATCGGCGTCATCACCGCCCTGGCCGCGCTCGGCGGCCTCGCCCGCCAGCTCTGGTTCGGTGACCACGGCCATCCCGCGATGCACCTCGCCGCCGCGCTCATGGGGGCGGCGGCGGTGGTCTTCGTCGTGGTGTGAGCTATTCGAAGGAGTCGTCACCGCCGCCGAAGCGCTGGTTCAGAAGTCCGGTCCGGCTTCCAGGGCCCGGACCCGGTCCCTACCCGACCTCCCGGGCCGTCCCCGGGAAGGCACCCCTCCCGTCGGGTGAGAATGGGGGTTTCGAGTGAAACGCGGGGGCTGGTGTGACGTCTGGGCAGGACATACCCGAGGAGTATCTGACCGGGTACGTACGGATCCTCGAAGGCGTCACGGGCACCGGCCGCCTCCCGGGGCGGGACGAACTCGACGCCCGCCGGGAGCTCGGCGAGAAGGCGGCCGAAGCAGGCTTCGGCCTGCGGGGCCTGGTCGGCGCCCACCTCGCCGCCACCCGGACGGCGCTCGGCGGCCGGGTCACCCCGGACCACGTGATGGCGGCGGTGGAGCAGAGCGTCGACGCCTTCGCCGAGGGGTACGAGCGGGCCCTCGTCCTGGCGGTCCGCCAGGAGGAAGCCGTCCGCCGGGAGTTCATCGACGACCTGCTGCTCGGACGCGGCGACCCCGGCCGCCTCGGCGAGCGCGCGGCACGCTTCGGACTGCACCCGGCGCACGAGCACGCGGTCGCCGTCGCCCGCGGCCCCGAGGCGTACGAGGACACCGGGCCCGCGATCCGGCAGATGGAACTGGCCCTGACCGAACGGTTCGGGAACACGGCCTTCCTCCTCGCCACCAAGGACGGCCGGCTGATCCTCGTGACACCGGGCGACCGGAACGACGTGCTCGCCCACTTCGCCCAGCAGGCCCGCGCGACCGCCTCCGCGGGCGGCCTCGTCGGCATCGGCCGGCCCCACCCGGGCACGGGCGGGGTCGTGACCTCGTACGAGGAGGCCCTCGGCGCGCTCGACCTCGCGGACCGGCTCGGCCTCGAAGGGCCCGTGCTGCACTCCGCCGACCTGCTGGTCTTCCCCGTACTGGCCCGGGACCGGGCGGCGATGGCCGATCTGGTGGTCAGCGTGCTGGGCCCGCTCCGGGCCGGCCGGGGCGGGGCCGGACCGCTGCTGGACACGCTCACCGCCTACTTCGACTCGGGGTGCGTATCGGCGGAGGCCGCCCGCCGACTGGGCCTGAGCGTAAGGGCCCTGACGTACCGGCTGGAGCGGATCCACCGGCTGACGGGGGCCGACCCCGGGGACCCGGTGGACCGGTACACCCTCCAGACGGCGGCGATCGGGGCACGGCTGCTGGACTGGCCTGCCCGCCCGCTGTAGCGGCCGGTAGCGCCGCTGCCGCCTGTCTGCCGACGGGGGTGTCTTCGTCCCCCGGTCGGGGGCTTCTCGGGCTCCGGCGGGGAGTCCTCCGGTGTGTCGGGGCACAAAGCGGGGCATGAGCGGTGCGCGATTCGCACGAGCGGTGCCGGCGAGGGTCCTGACAGTGGCCTGCGTCGTACTGCTGTGCCTGTTCGGCGCCGGTCCCGCGGCGGCGACGGTGGCCGAGTCCCGCCCCGCCTCCACCGCCCCGGCCGAACCCACCGAGGGGCAGTCGGATCCGGCCTCGGACCCCGAGTCCCGAGCCGCCCTGCGGGCGCAGTCCCGCGCGCTGCCGGCGGTACGGCAGCTGCCCCCCGAGGTGTTTCACGTGAAACACACGGGCGGGAGGTCCCGGGTCACCTCGTACGGGACGACCGGACCGGCCACCTCGCTGAGGGCGGTTCGGAGTGTGGTCCTGCGCTGCTGAGCTGGCCGAGCAGCAGCGCGCACCCCCACACTCCCCTCGAACCACCGTGAGGTTCCGCCATGCCCATCGACCCCTACGCCGCCCTGAACGCCATGCTCCGCGCCGAGGCCGCCCGCTTCACCCCGCCCGCGCGGCAGCCGGAACGGCCCGCACCGCAGGCCGTGAGCGCCGAGGCCCAAGCCCAGGCCAAGTCCGAGAGCGAACACCAGCAGCCCGTGGCGACGCCCGATACGGCCGCGTAACCCCGGCCGGCGCGGCCGGTCCGGCGCCCGCCGGAAGCAACGCGGGCGCCGGACCGACGGACCGGGAGAAGCCTGGCGCCCGGGGGCTCAGGGGCCCGGGCGGAGCGGCCGCCGGATCAGGGCTCGCGCGTGTAGTAGCGGTAGAAGGCGACGAGTCCCACGCCGATGCCGACGAAGAGCCCCACCGCGGTGGCACGCAGCACGGATTCGTTGGTCAGGCTGTGCAGATAGCCCGCGGCGATGCCGAGGAAGGCGCCGTACGCGGCGGCGTGCACCTCCCGCTTGAGCCGGGGGCCCACCCGGGCGAGGGCGAACATGATCGCGGCGAAGATGACGCCGCACAGGATCCCGTAGAAGACGTTGCCCGCGTCGACCGGGCCCATCTGGCGCTTGATGAAGGCCGCCCACACCCCGTACACGAGGCCGGCCAGCAGGGGACGGAGCAGGGCGCTCTTGCTGACGTGGTGGGCGTCGGCCGACCTCGCCGGGCGGTGCCGCCGGGAGACGGTAGGTGCCGCATGTGCCATGGCGGGGCTCCTCTCTTCCATCCTCCAGAGCACACCCGCCACCCCCGACCGGCAAGTGGATCACCCGGCCGGACCAGGGGAAACCCGCGACGGCCGGAGCACGCCACCCACTCGCAGCAACAACGGTGGCGCCGCCCCGCGCCCCGCCTTTCCCTGGTGACGTGCGCACCTTCCTCTCGGCGGCCCTCATCGTCCTCGTGACCCTGCTCGTCCCCGCGAGCGCCGTCGCGTACTGGGCCGACCACGAGCTGAGCGACGCCGGCCGCTACACGGCGGCCATGTCCCCCCTCGCCGAGGACCCCGCCGTCCAGGAGGTCGTCGTCACCCAGGCCGGACGCGCCCTCGCCGGACAGATCGACGCCGGCCCCTTCCAGGGCGGAGTGGACGCCCTGATCGCGGAGGCCCTGCGCTCCTTCGCCGGAACCACCGCCTACCGGACCGCCTGGGACGCCGCGAACCGCGCCGCCCACGCCGCCTTCCTCAACGCCCTCACCACCGGCCACGGCGACGCCCTCACCATCGACCTCGCCCCCGTGATCGCGCAGGTCAAGAGCGAACTGGTCGGGGACGAGGTGCCCTTCGCCGACCGCATCCCCGAGACCCACCTGTCCGTGAAGGTCATGGAGTACGACAACCTCGCCGCGCTCCGGAAGGGCTTCCACATGCTCCAGATCGCCGGTGTCTGGCTCCCCCTGCTGACGCTGGTGCTCGCCGCGGCGGCCATCGCCGTCGCCGTCCGGCGCCGGCACGCCGTCCTCGCCACCGGCATCGGGGTCGCCGTCGGAGCCGTGCTGCTGTGGATCGCGGTGAGCCTCTGCCGCCGCCTCGCCCTCGACGACCTGCCCGCCGACGTCGACCGGCCCGCCGCCGCCGCGGTCTACGACGCCCTCACCGCGTACCTGCGGACCGCCGCCTGGATCCTGCTCGCCGTCGGCCTCGCCGCGGCACTCGGCGCATGGCTGACGGGTCGGCTACGCCGCACCCCATAAGCTCGGAACGTACCCATCCTCCGCAGAACTCCCCAGAAGAACCGATTCGCGAGCGGCGACACGGAAGCGGAATGACCACCGAACGACGCACCGAGCACATACCGTCCGGGCGGCCCCGGCCGAATCCGCTGACACCCCCCGCCTGGCTGCTCGCCGGCCTGCGGCCGACCACCGCCCCCGTCCCCTGGGCCGCCGTCCTGCGCGCCGGGGTCGCCCTCTCCGTCCCGCTGGCCGTCGGCTTCGCCCTGGACGAACCCGAATACGGCGCGCTCGTCTCCATGGGAGCCCTGTCCGGGGTGATCGGCGACACCGCCGACGCCTACCGGATGCGCGTCCTCAACATCGCCGTCCCGCAGCTCTTCGGCGCCGTCGGAGTGGCCCTCGGCACCCTCGTCTTCGGACGCGGCTGGCTGGCCGTCGGCGTCCTCACCCTGATCGCCCTCGTCTCCGGCATGATCTCCTCGATCGGCACGGTCGCCTCCGTGTCCGGACTGCTGCTCCTGCTCAACGCCGTCGTCGGCGCCGGGCTGCCCCTGCCGCAACCCTGGTGGACGGCGCCTCTGCTGCTCGCCGCCGGCGGGCTGTTCGTCCTGGCCCTGACCCTGCTGGGCTGGCCCCTGCGCGGCCGCCGGCCGGAACGGACCGCCGTCGCGTCCGCCTACCGGGCCCTGGCCGACAGCCTGGAGGCCGCGGGCGGATCCGCGTACGAGGACCGCCGCCGAGACCTCACCCTCGCCCTGAACCACGCGTACGACCTGGTGCTGGGCCGCCGCGCGCGCGTCCACGGACGCAGCCCCTCCCTGGTGCGGATGCTCGCGCAGCTGAACGTGCTCATCCCGCTCGTCGAGGCCGCCCCCGCCGCCCACCTGCGCGGGCGGGCGCTGCCGCCCGAGGTCCCGGCGGCCGTACGGGAACTGGCCGCGGCCGTCGAGGAGGGCCGCACCGGAACCCCCGTGCTCGACCTCCCGTCCCCGCACAGCCAGTCCGAACGGGCCATCGACTCCGCGCTGCGGCACGCGGCGGCCATCGTGCACGTCACCGACCCCGACATGCGCAACGTCGACGACCGGCTCGGCCGGCCCGCCGCCCTGCGCGTGCGGGCCCGGCGGGCCGTGCGCGACATGATGCTGTCCTCCGCCTCCTGGCGGTACGGGCTCCGGCTCGCCCTGTGCATCGGCCTCGCCCAGTCGCTGGTGTCCGTCGTCGAGGTCGAACGCTCCTACTGGGTCGCCCTGACCGTCACTTTCGTCCTCAAGCCGGACTTCGGCTCCGTGTTCTCCCGCGCCCTGCTGCGCGCGCTCGGCACCGCGGCCGGGCTGGTGCTCGCCGCCGCGGTGCTCTCCGAGGTGCCGCGGGGGTGGTGGGACGTACCGGTGATGTTCGTGCTCGCCGCGCTGATCCCGTGGTTCTCCGCGAAGGGGTACGCCTTCCAGACCGCCGCGATCACCCCCGTGATCCTGCTGCTGTCCGACCTGCTCAACCACCAGGGCTTCGACCTCATCCGGCCCCGGCTGCTCGACAGCCTGATCGGCTGTGCCATCACTCTGGTCGCCGGCTACCTGCTGTGGCCCGAGAGCTGGCGCACCCGGCTCGGAGACCGGCTCGCGGACTCCGTCGACGACGCGGCGCGGTACCTGGAACGGGCGTTCGCGCCCGTCGCCGACGAGGCGGCCGCGCGGGCCGCCCGGCAGGCCCGGCTCCATGCCCGGCGCCGGATCTACCGGGAGCTGTCCGGGGTGCGGAGCGAGTTCCAGCGGGCGTTGACCGAGCCGCCGCCCACGGGGGCGCGGGCGGC
The DNA here is from genome assembly GCF_056433525.1 of Streptomyces sp. NPDC044704. Taxonomy (NCBI): domain Bacteria; kingdom Bacillati; phylum Actinomycetota; class Actinomycetes; order Kitasatosporales; family Streptomycetaceae; genus Streptomyces; species Streptomyces sp. NPDC044704. The sequence goes on along the minus strand of NZ_JBWKGY010000005.1, from coordinate 362,641 downwards.
GGCGTGGTGGCCGTTGGTGGTCGCCGTGGAGCGGATCGTCGACGCGACGACGGCCGCTCGGGTCCGGGTCAACCACGGGGCGGAGCCGCCTGCCGCGGAGGACGTCGAGAGCCTGACCCGGGAGCTGCGCTCCCTCTCCGAGGGCGTCCGCGGCAGTGTGACCCCGATCCGCGTGGACGTCCCCCCGGGGCCGCCCCCCTCCAGCGTCCTCTCCCCGGTCCACCACGAAATAGCCGCAGCCCGAGCCATCGCCCACCCGTCCCCGTAACGCCCCGGCCCGCCGGGGCTGCGGGCGGGGCCGTTCCCGTGGTGGGGGGCTGCGGGTGGGGCCGGGGTCGGGGCCGGTGGGGGGCTGCGGTGGGCCGGGGTCGGGGCCGGGGTGGGGGGTCGTCCGGGGCGGGCATGATTTATGGCGCCTGTTCCGGGTCCCTTTTGCCGGGCGGGACAGGGCGCCAACAAATCACGTTTGAGCCCCGGCCGACCCCCCACCCCGTCCCCGCCCCCGGCCCGGGACCGTTCCCTGGCCCGTAGCCTCCTCAGCCCCACTGCCCAGGCCTGGCCGGCCTAACGGGGCCTCGCGGTGCTGATCCTGGCCATATCCAGCCTCGGCGGCGTTTGAGGCGCGGGGGCTGGGGCGGAGCCCCAGGGGCCTGGCCCCGTTCGGTCACTCCGGTTCTGGCTGTGTTTGGCGCGCCGTGTGCAGGGCGGAGCCCCGGCATCCCGGACCGCTTCAGACCCGCCGGCGTTTGAGGCGTGGGGGTTTGGGGCGGAGGCCCCGGGGGCTTTGCTGTCGCGTCGGCGTTGAGGCGGGAACGGGGGAAGGGTGGGTGGGGGAACGCCCCGCGCAGCGGCAGGCCGTGGGGCGGGGGTAGGCAGCCGGTCGGCGTCGCTGTGGTTCCGGGAGCGGGGAGGGGGTCCGCGCGGTGGGAGGGGTCACTCCAACGGGTCACCGCTCGGGCCCGGGGGCGGACGTGGGGGGAGCATCGGGGCATGAGGCCCTCCCCTCCGCGGCGCCGCCCCCACGGCTCCCGCCTCCCGGCCGTCGCCGTGTTCCTCGCGGTCACCGCCGGGTGCGCCGACGTGGAGGGCCTCCAGGACGCGGGCGACCTCGGCACCGTCCACTCCCCCCAGAGCCTGTGGCGGGACATCCGCCCCGAGCCCCCCGCCCCGGGCCAGTCGCCGGGTACGGCCGCGGTCGTGCCGGGCCTGCCCAAGGTCACCACCGGCAGCATGCGCGGCGTGAACGCGGTGGACGTCGTACGCGCCGACGTCACCGCCGCCACCGCCCAGGACGGCGGGACGGGCCGCCTGGTCGACCCGCGGGCGGTACAGCGGGTCGCGCTGTGCACGGAGGCCCCGGACGGCGGCCCGGACTGCCCCGTGCGGCCCCCGGTCCTGCACGACATGACCGGCAACGGCAAGGAGGAGCTGATCACCGCCCTCGACATCGACGGCCGGCTCAGCGAGCTGCGCGTCTACACCGTGGGGGCGGACGGCGACATCACCCGGATCCTGTCCCGCCGCGGGGTCCTGGAGGGGGTGGAGGTGGCCGCCGAGCACCTCGCGGTACGGGAGCCGACTTCGAACCCGGACTACATCTCCGTCTCCGACTACGTGTGGGACCCGGACGCCGGGATCATGAACCTGTCGCAGCTCACCCTCGACGAGTGCGCCGGTCTCACGGACACCCCCCTCGGCGAGGACCGGTCACGATGCGCGCGCTGAGCAGTCTGCGCTGGAAGATCGCGCTGACGACCACCCTGGTGTGCTGCGCGGTCGCCGCCGTGCTGGGGGTGCTGGTGCACAACGTGGTCGCCCGGCAGATCTCCGGGGAGGTCCGCAAGGACGTGTACCGGGACCTCGACCACGCCCTCGGCCACTACGAGTACGGCACCGCGCACGGTGACATCGCGGTCGCCCTCGATCCGCCCGCCCTGCCCGTACCGCTGCGCGATCTCGTCGCGCGCGGGCAGACCGGCAGCATGGTCGGCGAACTGCGGGGCGAGCCGGTCATGTGGGGCGCGGGGCCCGCCGACAAGAAGGCCCTCGCGGTCTGGATCCCGTACGAGGGCACCCGCGACCGGCTCCGCGACATCGACGCCGCGATCCTCGCGTCCTCGGCCCTCGCCGCCGGCGTGGTGGCCCTGGCCGGTCTGTTCCTGGCCGACCGGATCAGCCGCAGGCTGGCGACGGCGGCGGCCGTGGCCCGCCGGATCAGCGCCGGTGACCTGGACGCCCGGGTGGGTCTCCCCGTCCGCGGGGACGACTCCCGCCACCGCGACGAGGTGCGGGACGTGGCCCAGGCCCTGGACCTGATGGCCGGCTCGCTCCAGGACCGGCTGGAGGCCGAGAAGAGGTTCACGGCCGACGTCGCGCACGAACTGCGCACCCCGCTGACCGGTTCGCTGGCCGCCGCCGCCCTGCTCCCGGAGGGCCGCCCGAAGGAGATGATCAACGACCGGCTCAAGGCCCTGCACCTGCTCACGGAGGACCTGCTGGAGATCTCCCGGCTGGACTCCGGGGTGGAGCGGGCGGAACTGTCCCGGGTGGAGCTGGGCCGGGCTGTCGAACGGGCCGTCGCCGGGACCGGTCTGGCCGCCTCGGTCGAGGTGGTGCGGGACTCGGTGGTGCTCACCGACCGGCGACGGCTGGACCGGATCGTGGCCAACCTGCTGGTCAACGCCCACAAGCACGGGCGGCCGCCGGTCGAGGTGACGGTCGAGGGGCCGGTGGTGGTGATCCGCGACCACGGCTCCGGCTACCCGGACGAGCTGATCGAGCAGGGTCCGCAACGCTTCCGCACCGGGGACCCCGGACGGGGCCGGGGCCACGGGCTGGGGCTGACGATCGCCGTCGGCCAGGCAGCGGTGCTGGAGGTCTCGCTGACCTTCTCCAACGCCCCCGACGGAGGTGCCGTGAGCACGCTCCGGCTGCCGGTGGGGCGTCTGGCGGAGGGGAGTTGAACGCGGCGGGGTCGTGTTTCACGTGAAACACGACCCCGCTCACGGATCAACTCGGGCCGTCAGACGCCGATGTTGCGGCCGTCCTTGCGCCACACGGACACCACGGCGGGCCGGACGATCTTGCCCGGTCCGTCGGGCCACACCGACTGCGGCTTCTCGACGGACGCGCCGTCGATCTCGCCCGGGTGCTGGACCGCCACGAGGACCCGCTTGTCCTGGATGAGCGGGCCGCAGGTCTCGGCGCCGCGCGGGACGGTCAGGAACTGCTTCAGCTCACCACGGCGGTCACCGGCGGTCGCGACGCCGAACAGGCCGTCGTGGGAGCCGAGCTGGTTGCCGTCCGTGGAGATCCACAGGTTGCCGTGCGGGTCGAAGGCCACGTTGTCCGGGCAGGAGATCGGGCTGACCTTGTCCTTCGGGAAACCGGCGAAGTAGGTGGCCGGGTCGTTCGGGTCGCCCGCGACCAGGAACAGCCGCCAGGCGAAGCCGTCGCCCGCCGGGTCGTCGAAGTTCTCGGCGAGCTCCAGGATCTGGCCGTGCTTGTTCGCGTTGCGCGGGTTGGGCTCGGTGGCGCCTTCCTTGCCGGGCTTGCCGCGGTCGGTGTTGTTGGTCAGCGCGACGTACACGCGGCCGGTGCGCGGAGACGGCTCGACGTCCTCGGGGCGGTCCATCTTGGTCGCGCCGACCTTGTCCGCGGCCTGGCGCGTGAAGACGTAGACCTCTTCCGCCGTCATGCCCTCGACGTGCGAGACGTTGCCGGTGGCGAGCTTGATCCAGACGCCGGAACCGTCGAACTCGCCGTCGGCGGGCAGCTTGCCCGAGCCGTCGAACTGGTCGGCCGGGGAGTCACCGGTGAGCTTGGCGACGTAGAGGGTGCCCTCGTCGAGCAGCGTGAGGTTGTGCTCCTTGGCCGCGCGCGAGTTGCCCTTCTTCATCTGCTTCGACGAGACGAACTTGTAGAAGTAGTCGAAGCGCTCGTCGTCGCCCATGTAGACGACCGGACGGCCGTCCTCGGTCAGGCGGGGCTGTGCGGCCTCGTGCTTGAAGCGGCCGAGCGCGGTGCGCTTGCGCGGCACGGAGTTGGGGTCGTACGGGTCCAGCTCGACGACCCAGCCGAAGCGGTGGGACTCGTTGGGCTCCTGGGCCACGTCGAAGCGCTTGTCGAACCGCTCCCACTTGCGCTCGGTGGCACCGGCGGTCACGCCGTAGCGCTTCAGGCGGGCGGACTGTGTGGGGTCGGTGACCAGGCCGGCGTTGCCGAAGTACTGGTTGAAGTTCTCCTCGCCGTGGAGGGTGGTGCCCCACGGGGTGGTGCCGCCGGCACAGTTGTTGAGGGTGCCGAGGACCTTCTTGCCGGTCGGGTCGGCGGAGGTCTTGAGCAGGGCGCCGCCGGCGGCCGGGCCGGTCATCCGGAACTCGCTGGTGGCCGTCAGGCGGCGGTTCAGCTGGTGGCGGGAGACCGCGGTCAGCTTGCCGCTGCGGTGGTCCTCCTGGACGACTACCACGGACAGGCCGTGCGCGGCCCAGGCGATCTCGACCTGCTCGCGGGTCGGGTTCGCCGGGTCGTAGCCCTTGAACATGAGGATCTCGTCGGTGTACTCGTGGTTGGCCACGAGGAGCTGCTGGCGCTCGTAGTCGCCGCCGAGCGGGAGCAGGCTCAGGAAGTCGTTGTTGTAGCCGAACTGTCCGGCCTGGGCGGCGGCGGTCTGCCGGTCGGCGTTGAACGCCGGGGCGCCCTTGACGATCGGCTCGCCCCAGCGGATGACGACGTTCTGCTCGTAGCCCGTGGGGACGGTGACCTTGTCGTTGGTGTTCGGCGCGACCGACGCGAACCGCAGGCCGCGGGCGGCCTCGCCGCCGCCGTGCTGGGCCTCGGCCGACGGGGTGGCGTTGGCGGTCTGGCCGCCGCCCGCCCCGAGGGTGACGGCCGTGCCGGCGGCGGTCGCGACCGTGACGACGGCGGCGGAGCGGAGCATCGAGCGACGGGAGTAGGCACGGGCTATGACATCGCCCGCGTACTCGTTGTCACTGGTGTTGGGCACCTCGTGGAAGCAGGCGTAGCCACAGCGGTAGCGGCAGGTGAGAGCGGAACGGCCGCTCCCATGCGGGTTGCCGATGAGCGGCAGGAGCTTGCGCACGAGGTGTCCTCCGGAAGGTGCACGGTGCCGACAGCGTGTCGGAACGAATCCAGCCGTGACGCTAGGCCCGGGTTGCGCCGATGCGGCGGCGCGGGGATGAACGCTGAATGAACCCGGCACGGCGGAGGGGGAGTTCGTCCGGGCGCGCGCTTGCCTGGACAGCCGGGCGCCACGAAAGGCGACCCTGCCGAAGATCCAGCCGAGCGGCCGATAACCTTACGTGTCCACTCTGGGCAGGGATCAACCGCGCAGCACGGACAAATGACGCACGCACTCATGCGAAAGGCCTGGCCCATGGGTATTCGGAGCTTGTTGCGCAAGGTGTTCGGACGGTCTGCGGAACCGGTTCCGGAAACGTCGGACGCCACTTCGGCGGCCGTTCCTAGCCAAACTGAACGCACCCCCCTGGACGTGGCCGCCGAACTGGTGGCGGCGTCCTTCGACAATCCGACCGTTCCGCCGCAGCCCGCGCCGCGGGACCGCGAGCCGGGAACCCTCCTGACCGCCCCCGCGCCCGCCGCGGACCCGACGGTCCCGGAGGCACGCCGTCCCGTCACCCCCCAGGGCGGCGACCACTCCCCCCGCGACCCGGAGGCGCAGCCGCCGGCCGCGGACGGAACCGCGACCCCCGAGCCCGAGCCGCAGGCCGCCACCGTGGCCGCAGCCGAGCCGGAGGCCGTGACCCCGGAGCCCGAAGCCGAGACCGTCGCGGCCGAAGCCGAAGCCGAAACCGCCGTGGCCGAGGTCCAGCCCGAGGCCGTCGTGGCCGAGCCCGAAGCCAAGCCCGACGCCGAAGCCGCCGTGGCCGAGCCTGAGGCCGAAGCCGCCGTGGCCGAGCCTGAGGCCGAGACCGTCGTGGCCGAGCACGTGGCCGAGACCGTCGTGGCCGAGCCCGAGGTCCAGCCCGAGGCCGTTGTCGCGCTCCCGGAGGCCGAGGCCGAAGTGGCCGCTCCGGACCCGGCCGACGAGACCACCGCCCCGGAGGTCGGGGCGCCCGCCGAGGCGGCTCCGGCCGCCGACGCCGAACCGGCCCCGGCGGCAGCCGAAGCGGAGCCGGAGGCCGAGCCCGTACCGGCGGCCGCCGACGCCACCGACGCCGAAGTCGAGGCCGAGCCCGCGCTCGTGGCCGCCGATGCCACCACCGAACCGGAAGCCGAGCCGGCCGCCGAGCCGGTCGCCGCGGAAGCGGAGCCCGTGCTCGTGGCAGCGGCAGCCGCAGCCGCCCAGCCGGTCACCGCAGCACCCGAACCCGAAGCGGAAGCGGAAGCCGCCGCCGGGGACGCGGCTCCGGCCGAGGCCGAAGGCGAGGCCGTCGGGCCGGCCGTCGCGGCGGCAGCCGTACGGCGGCGGGCGCCCGGCGTGAACGCGGCGTACAAGGCCGCCGGCCAGGTGCTGCGCGGCAAGGAGCGGGCCGGGGCGCGGGCCAAGGTGTACCTCGTACTGGACCGCTCCGGTTCGATGCGCGGGTTCTACAAGGACGGCAGTGCCCAGCACCTCGCCGACCACGCCCTCGCGCTGGCCGCGCACCTCGACGAGGAGGCCACCGTCCACACGGTGTTCTTCTCCACGGAGGTGGACGGCACCGCCGAGCTGACCCTGGACGCGCACGACGCGGCCTGGGTCGAGGCCCGGCACTCCGAGCTCGGCCGGATGGGCCGCACCAGCTACCACGTGGCCGTCGAGGCGGTCCTGGAGCGGTACCAGAAGGACGGCGGCTCGGGCCCGGCCCTGGTCGTCTTCCAGACGGACGGCGCGCCCGACAACCGCCAGCCCGCCCGGCAGGCGATCGCCGACGCGGCGACCACCGCCCCGGACGTCCACTGGCAGTTCGTCGCGTTCGGCGACCACGACGCGAAGGCCTTCGACTTCCTGCGCAAGCTGGACGCCGAGAACGCCGGGTTCTTCCACGCCGGTCCCGCACCGGCCGAGCTGTCCTCGGCCGCGCTCCTCAAGGGCGTGCTCGACCGCTTCTGACGGCGGCACCGCGCAAAGGGCGGCGCCCCCTCCACCAGGAGGGGGCGCCGCCTTCGTGCGTGACGGGGTCAGCCGCGCGGGGAGCCCGCGTCCGGCACGACCGCGTCGGAGATCGGCCGCTCCGAGGCCTTGGTCTCGACCGGCTTGCGCAGGGCGATGTTCAGCTCGCGCAGGCGGGACTCCTCCAGCACCGTCGGCGCGCCCATCATCAGGTCCTGGGCGTTGCCGTTCAGCGGGAAGGCGATGGTCTCGCGGATGTTCGGCTCGTCGGCCAGCAGCATGACGATGCGGTCCACGCCCGGGGCGATGCCGCCGTGCGGCGGGGCGCCGAGGCGGAACGCGCGCAGCATGCCCGCGAACTCGCGCTCGACGGTCTCGGCCTCGTAACCGGCGATCTCGAAGGCCTTCAGCATGACCTCGGGCTCGTGGTTGCGGATGGCGCCGGAGGACAGCTCGATGCCGTTGCAGACGATGTCGTACTGCCAGGCCAGGATGTCGAGCGGGTCCTTCTCCTCCAGGTCCTTCATGCCGCCCTGCGGCATGGAGAACGGGTTGTGGGAGAAGTCGATCTTGCCGGTCTCCTCGTCCTTCTCGTACATCGGGAAGTCGACGATCCAGCAGAAGCGGAAGACGTTTTCCTCGAACTGGCCCGCGCGCTTGGCCGCCTCGACACGGACGCCCGACATGATCTTGGAGACCTCGTCGAACTCGCCCGCGCCGAAGAACACCGCGTGGCCGGCCGCGAGGCCCAGACGCTCGGTGAGGACCTTGACGTTCTCCTCGGTGAGGAACTTGGCGATCGGGCCGGTCAGGGCGCCGTCCTCGCCGACGCGGACCCAGGCCAGGCCCTTCGCGCCCAGCGAGATCGCGTACTCGCCGAGCCCGTCGAAGAACTTGCGCGGCTGGGCGGCGGTGTCCGGGACGGCCAGGGCGCGCACGTGCTTGCCGGCGAACGCCTTGAACTCCGAGGCCTCGAACACGTCGGTGATGTCGACGAGCTCCAGCTTGGCGCGCAGGTCGGGCTTGTCGTTGCCGTACTTCAGCATCGACTCGCGGAACGGGATCCGCGGGAACGGCGAGGTGACCTCGCGGCCGTTGCCGAACTCGGTGAAGAGCTCGGTCATCAGGCGCTCGATGGGCTGGAAGACGTCCTCCTGCTCGACGAACGACATCTCGACGTCGAGCTGGTAGAACTCGCCCGGCGAACGGTCGGCGCGGGCGTCCTCGTCGCGGAAGCAGGGCGCGATCTGGAAGTACCGGTCGAAGCCGGAGATCATCAGCAGCTGCTTGAACTGCTGCGGCGCCTGCGGCAGCGCGTAGAACTTGCCCGGGTTCAGGCGGGACGGGACGACGAAGTCACGGGCGCCCTCGGGGGAGGTCGCGGTGAGGATCGGGGTCGCCATCTCGTTGAAGCCGAGGGCCACCATCTTCGAGCGGATCGACGCGATGACGGCCGAGCGCAGCATGATGTTGCGGTGCATGCGCTCGCGGCGCAGGTCGAGGAAGCGGTACTCCAGGCGCCGCTCCTCGTTCACCCCGTCATCGGTGTTGATCGTGAAGGGCAGCGGGGCGGAGGCGCCGAGCACCTCGACCTCGGTGACCTCGACCTCGACCTCACCGGTGGGGAGCTCGGGGTTCACGTTGTCGGCGCCGCGGGAGACGACCTTGCCGTCGATCCGGACGACGGTCTCCTTGGTGACGCTGCTGAGCGCCTCGTTCGCCGCGGTGCCGGGGCGGGCGACGAGCTGCGTGATGCCGTAGTGGTCACGCAGATCGATGAAGAGGATGCCGCCCAGGTCTCGACGATTGTGCAGCCAGCCGCTCAGCCGGACGTCGGAGGCGACGTCGGAAGCACGGAGCTCGCCGCACGTGTGGGACCTGTACCGATGCATCAGTCATCCAGTTCTACGCGATACCAGGGTGGATTCAACCGTCCCAAGGTTACCGTCCGGGCGGGGGACCGCGCGGGCGCGCCCGGAGAGGGTCCGGCCAGGGCGCTGAAGAGGCACGTCCGTGGGATGACCTGTAAAGATGGCCGGGTGCGCACCGAGGACGTCCTGGCAGCCATCGCGACGGGTCTGTGGCGATGGGACAACGCCTCCGGGACGGTCGCCCTGGACGGCGAGGCCGCCCGGCTGCTCGGGCTGCCCGCGGAGCCGGTGGTCCTGCCCGAGGTCGCCGTGCGGTCGCGGTTCCACCCGGTGGACTGGAACGAGGTCAACGGCATCGTCAACCTCGCGGTCGCCGAGGGCACCCTCGCGGAGGCCCGCCTGCGGATCATGGACGAGGACGGGCGGGTTCTGCGCACCGTGCGCAGCCGCTCGAAGCCGATGGAGAACCGCACGCCCGAGGGCCGCATCGACTACGAGCTGATCGGCACCATCCAGGAGATCGCCGAGCCGCAGCCCGGGACCACCGCCGTGCACACCCCGATCACCGGCGACTGGCGGCGTTCCCGGGAGGCCTTCCTGCTGGACGCCGGGCGGGCGCTGGCCGAGGCGCGCTCCACGTCGGAGGTGCTGCGGGTGGCGGCCTCCCTGTCCATGCCGGGCTTCAGCCCGGACGGGCTCGCCGTCTTCGGGCTGGAGGGCGACCGGCTGTCGATCATCGGGCACCACGGGCACGGTCCCGGGGCCGAGGCCCCCTTCTCGGACATGGGGACGGAGACGGACTATCCGGCCGCGGAGGTCGTCCGTACCGGGCGGGCGATCTACCTCCCGACCCCCGAGGACTACAAGCGGCGCTTTCCGGCCACCTGGCCGCTCGCCCAGCGGTTCGGCAGGATCTCCTGGGCCTTCCTGCCGCTGATCGTGGCCGGCCGCACGATGGGGGCCTGGATGGCCGCCTTCAAGCATCCGGTGTCCTTCTCGCCCGACGAGCGGTCCGTGCTGACGACGGTGGCCCGGATGCTGGCCCAGGCCCTCCAGCGGGCCGGCGTGGCCGAATCCGAGCGGGAGCTCACGACCGGGCTCCAGCGGTCGATGATGCCGCAGCTCGGCCCGGAGATCCCCGGGATGGCGATCGCGGCGCGCTACGTCCCGACCGGCGGCGGGCTCCAGGTCGGTGGCGACTGGTACGACATGATCCCGCTGCCGTCGGGCCGGTTCGCGCTGGTCATCGGTGACGTGCAGGGGCACGACGTACGGGCCGCCGGGCTGATGGGCCAGCTCCGGATCGCCGTACGGGCCTACGCCTCCGAGGGCCACCGGCCGGACGCCGTGCTGTCGCGGGCCTCCCGCTTCCTGGTCGGGCTGTGTTCCACGCAGGAGACGGAGGAGGAGTCGGGTCAGGACGCCGGCCCGCGGTTCGCGACCTGCCTGTACGTGGAGTGCGACCCGGAGACCGGGACGCTGGAGGTGGCCCGCGCCGGGCATCCCGATCCGGCGATCCGGATGGCGGACGGCACGGTCCTGATGCGGCCGACGGCGGGCGGGCTGCCGCTCGGGATCGTCCCGGACACCGACTATCCGACGACCCGGTTCACCCTGGAGCCGGGCGAGACGATGATGCTGTGCACCGACGGGCTCATCGAGACCGGCGGGCACGACCTGGACACGGGCTGGGCGCGGCTGCGGGCGGTCCTGGAGACCGAGCCCCCGGAGGACCCGGGCGGCGACTCCGCCGGGGCGGCGCACCTGGAGCGGATGGCGGACCTGCTGGTCCAGGCCGTGCACGGGCCTTCCTCGCACCACACCACGGGGCCGCTGGCCGACCGTCGCGAGGACGACATAGCCGTGGTGCTGCTGTGCCGCGAGGGCCCGGGCCTCGGCTGCGGGACCCCGTCGCCGCATCCGGCGCGGCCGGCCCGGCGCACGATGCTGACCGTGGCCCAGGCGGAGCCGGAGCGGATCGCGGGGGCGCGCCGGCAGGTCCGGGAGCTGCTGCACGACTGGGCGGACGCGGACCAGGTGGACTCGGCGGTGCTGATGGTCTCCGAGATGGTGACGAACGTACTGATGCACACCGACGGGGACGCGCTGCTGGTCGCGGAGGCGGTGGGCGAGCTGGGCGCGCGGCGGCTGCGCGTGGAGGTGGCCGACGGGAGCGACGAGCTGCCCCACAAGCGGCAGCCCGGCGAGATGGCGTCGAGCGGGCGCGGGGTGCTGCTCACGGAGATGCTGGCCGACACCTGGGGCGTCGATCCGCGGGGCGAGGGCAAGTCGATCTGGTTCGAGTTGTACGAACGGTCCAAGCCGGACCGGGACATCACGGCCGAAACCGGGCAGGATCAGCACGACCGGGACGATCAGGATCCCGGCGATCCGGCCGAGGACCCGGCCGAGGACCCGGCAGCCTGACGGCGAGGGGTTCCCCGGATCCCCTTCGGGCCCCCACGGAAAGGCGGACCGGCGATGCCGACCCCCCTGCTGCCCGAACCGGTGCGCCGGCTCGCCGCCTGGTCGGCGGTCGTCCTGCTGGTCACGGGGGTCCTCGCCGTCGGGGTGTGGCTGTGCATGGTCTTCCAGAGCGCCGTCACGCCCGTCCTGCTCGCGCTCCTGGTGACGGCGCTGCTCGGGCCGCTGTACCGGCGGCTGGTCCGGATGAAGGTCAGCCGGTCCCTGGCGGCGGCACTGACCTGCCTGGCCGTGGTCGCGGTGATCGGCGGGACGGCGTACGTCCTGGTCCTCGCGCTCGTCCGGACGGGTGATCAGATCGTCGAGTCGCTGCGGCGGGCGGGCGCGGGTCTCGCGGAGCACTTCGGCACGCTCGGCACCTCCCTCCAGGACCTGGCGGCGAACTCGAAGGAGCTGCTCGCGAAGTTCGGCGGGACCGCCGCCTCCGGACTGGTCACCGGGCTCGGCGTGGTCGTCGAGCTGCTCGCGACCGCGCTGCTCGCCCTGCTGCTGGTCTTCTTCTTCCTCCGCGACTCCCACCGGGCGGCCGGGACCCTGCGCTCGCTCGTACCCGCCGGCGCGGGCGACATGATCGAGGCCATGGGGCGGCGGGCCTTCGAGGCCGTGGAGGGCTTCATGCGCGGGACCACCTTCGTGGCCCTGATCGACGCCGTCGTGATCACCGCGGGGTTGCTGGTGCTGCGCGTCCCGGGGGCGGCCGGCCTGGGCGCGCTGGTGTTCGTGACGGCCTACATCCCCTACCTGGGGGCCTTCCTGTCCGGCGCGGTGGCGGTCCTCGTCGCCTTCGCCGAGCGGGGCTGGGTGATCGCGCTGTGGGTGCTGGGCGTGGTGTTCGCCGTGCAGATGCTGGAGGGCAACGTCCTCCAGCCCGTGATCCAGAGCCGGACCGTGCACGTCCACCCCGTGGTGGTCCTGCTGGCGATCACGGCCGGGGCGAGCGTCGCGGGGATCCTCGGCATGCTCCTCGCCGTCCCGCTGACCGCCGCCGTCTTCGGCGTGGTCTCGGAACTGCGCGAGCACTACGCGGCGGACGGGACCCGCCGGCCGGCCGGCGGCCCCTGACCGTCCACCGGCGACGGGCCTCGCTCGCGCGGGGCCCGTACCGCTCCGGGTACCCGTACGGCTCCGGGTACCCGCACTCCCGTTACTTCGTGCGCTCCGTCGTCGGGATCCGGCCGAGCCGGCCCGCCTGGAAGTCGTCGAAGGCCTGCTGGAGTTCGTGCCTGCTGTTCATGACGAACGGCCCGTAGTGCGCCATCGGCTCCCGGATGGGGCGGCCGCCGAGCAGCACGACCTCCAGGTCGGGGGCGTTGGAGTCCTGGGACTCGTCCGCCCGGACGGTGAGGGAGCCGCCCTCGCCGAAGACGGCCGTCTGGCCCTTCTGGACCGGACGCCGTTCCTGGCCGACCGAGCCGCGCCCGGCCAGGACGTAGACGAGGGCGTTGAAGTCCTCGCGCCACGGAAGGGTGATCTGCGCGCCCGGGGTGACGGTCGCGTGGATCATCGTGATCGGGGTGTGGGTGATGCCCGGGCCCTGGTGTCCGTCCAGTTCACCGGCGATGACGCGGAGCAGGGAGCCGCCGTCCGGGGTGGTCAGCAGCTGGACCTGGCCGCCGCCGATGTCCTGGTAGCGCGGGGGCATCATCTTGTCGGAGGCCGGGAGGTTCACCCACAGCTGGAGGCCGTGGAAGAGGCCGCCCGACACGACGAGGGACTCCGGCGGGGCCTCGATGTGCAGGAGGCCCGATCCGGCGGTCATCCACTGGGTGTCGCCGCCGTTGATGACTCCGCCGCCGCCGTTGCTGTCCTGGTGGACGAAGGTTCCGTCGATCAGGTAGGTGACGGTCTCGAAGCCGCGGTGCGGGTGCCAGGGGGTGCCCTTGGGCTCGCCCGGCGCGTACTCCACCTCGCCCATCTGGTCCATCATGATGAACGGGTCGAGGTACTCGTAGTTGATCCCGGCGAACGCGCGGCGCACCGGGAACCCCTCGCCCTCGAATCCACCCGGGGCCGTGCTCACGGCCAGCACCTTGCGGGGGGCCGCCGTCTGCGGCTCGGCCACGCGCGGAAGGGCCAACGGGTTCTCAACAGTCACTGCGGGCATGGTCAGGACCTCCTTCTGCGTCGAGTTTAGTTGAAACTCGAACTTTCTGCCACACCCGCCCTCAACGGAAAGGACCCCGGGTCAATTCCCCCGGGGCCCCAACCATTGCGTCCGAACGCGCGTCCTACCGGACGTGATGGACTTCTTCAGCTTCGACGACGTCACGGGCGACGAGGAACAGGAAGAGACCCGCAGGCGGGGACCCCTGTGGCGGCACGCCCTGTGGGTGGTGGGCGTCACCGCGCTCGCGCTGGGCTTCGGCTGGGCCGCGGCGTCCTTCCGCCTGGGTCCGGAGGAGTACGGCCTGCCGCCCGCGGGCCCGGGCTCCCCGTGGGGCCTGCTCGCCGTGTGCGCCGCGGCCGGAGTGGTCACCACCGCCGTCCTGCGGACCGCGGCCGCGCTCGTCCCCGTGTACGGGCCCGGCCGGGTCGGCTTCGTCCTCGTGTTCTTCGGAACCCGGCTGGCGCTCGGCTTCCGCCCGGAGCCGCCGGTGCTGGCCGCGGGAGCCGCCGCCGCGGTGGCGGCCGCCCTCGCCTGGTGCGCCGTCGCCGCGGTGACCCACCGCCGCGCCGCCCGCGCGACGGCCTGAGGAGGCGGGGGCCGCCGGGCCCCGCGGGGCGGCCGCCGGGACCCCCGTACCCGGCGCCGCACTCCCGCAGCACCGATGTTCGCCCCCGCACGGGGGCACCGCGAACCTTTCGGGCCTGCCCGAAGGGTCGCCGGGGTCGCCGGAGCCGGGGCCGCCGGGACCGGGAGCCGCGCGGGCTCAGCCGCCGCTGCGCAGGAGGTCCGCGCCGAGCCCGGTGACCGAGTGGAGGACCGCCCTGCCGTCCCGTTCCGTGGTGATCAGCCCGGCAGCCCGCAGGGTGCGGGTGTGCTCGGAGACCGAGGGCAGGCTGATCGCGAGGTCCCGGGCCACTTCGCTCGTCGTACGCCGCTCCACCAGCGACTGCAGCACGGCCGCCCGGGTCCGCCCCAGCAGCGCGTCCAGCGCACCCTCCGCCGGCCCGGGCCCCACCAACGGCAGCGGGGTCATCGCCGGGTACACCAGGACGTACGAGCCGTCCGGCCGGCCGGCGAGCAGCGGCCGGCCCGTCCAGAACGGCGAGGGCATCAGCATCAGCCCGCGCCCGCCGAGGCGCACCTCGTAGTCGGGCGGCAGGTCCACCTCGAAGACCGTTCCGGACCAGCCGGCGCGGGGGTGGGTGCCGGCGAGGCAGGCCTTGATGCCGTGGGTGGCGAGCAGCCGGGTGCGCCAGGCGACGTCGGCGCGGAACGACTGCCGGATCCGGGGCCACTGCGGGGCGATGACCGTCTCGTGCGCGGCCCGGAGGGCCCCGTCGAGCGCGTCCCAGGCCTCACGGTCGCGGTCCCACAGCGCGCGCAGCCAGGAGGCGGGGCCGGGGGCCCGTGCGGCGGCCCGCCCCAGCTGGGCGGCGGTGAGCAGCGGCCCGGCTTCCCGTACGGCCGCCAGGCCCTCGTCCAGGGTCCGCGCGTACGGTTCGACGAACTCCGGGTTGTCCCCGTCGGGGCGCAGCAGGTCCAGCAGGGGCCGCGCCCTCCCGGGCAGCTCCCGGGAGACCCGCAGGCGCCAGCGGCCGAAGACCGCCTGCTCGTCGGTGCGCTGCCAGGCGGCCAGCGCCGACGCCAGCTCCACCAGCGGGAGCGGCTCGGCGGCGAAGGTGACGTTGAACAGGTCCTCGGCCGTGAAGTGCACCCTCAGCATCCGCCCGCCACCGGCCCGGTGCTCAGCCGTACATGCGGCGCATCGCGAAGTCGACCATCTGCTCGACCGCCTTGGCGTCGAACACCATCCGGTGGTCGCCCTCCATGTCGAGGACGAACCCGTAGCCGGTCGGCAGCAGGTCGATCACCTCGGCGCCGGTGATGACGAAGTACTTGGACTCCTTGCCGGCGTACCGGCGGAGCTCCTTGAGCGTGGTGAACATCGGGATCACCGGCTGCTGCGTGTTGTGCAGGGCCAGGAACCCGGGGGTTTCCCCGCGGGGGCAGTAGACCTTCGACGTGGCGAAGATCTGCTGGAAGTCCTCGGCGGACAGCGACCCGGTGGTGAAGGCGCGGACCGCGTCGGCGAGCGACGGCGGCGAGGGCTCGGGGTACAGCGGCGGCTGCTGCGCGTAGCCCTGCTGGGGCGGGGGCTGCTGCGCGTAGCCCTGCTGCTGGGCGCCCGGAGTCTGGTCGTAGCCGTACATGCGGCCCACCCTACCGAGCGCCCGCACCCGTACCGGCCGGTACCGGCCACCGCGCCCCGGCGGCCTCCTGACCGGGGCTCAGCCGGCCGGCGGCACGGCCGGCGGCGGGTCCCGTACCGGTCCTGCGCGTCGAGGGCGCCGTTGGCGTCCCGCTCGGCCCGGCGCCCGCCGCCCGGGGGGTCCGGGCGGCGGGCGGGGCCCGGGCGGGCTCCGGGCGGACGACCTGCCGCGGGCCTGGACTTCCAGCGGCGCTCCGGTTCTCCTGGCTTGATGCTGGTCACAGTCGCCGGTCAAAGGGTTGCTCTTATTACCGACGGGTAGCATCATGTTGTTACCGAGTGGTATGCACGAGGAACCCGTCTCACCGAGCCTTAACGGAGCCGTCGCCATGGGGCACTACAAGTCGAATCTCCGCGACATCGAGTTCAACCTCTTCGAGGTGCTCGGCCGCGACAAGCTGTACGGCACCGGCCCGTTCGGCGAGATGGACACCGACACCGCGCGGACCATCCTCAGCGAGATGACCAAGCTCTCCGAGAACGAGCTGGCCGCCTCCTTCGAGGACGCCGACCGCAACCCGCCGGTCTTCGACCCGACCACGAACACCGCGCCCGTCCCGGCGTCCTTCAAGAAGAGCTACAAGGCCTTCATGGACTCCGAGTACTGGCGCCTGGGCCTGCCCGAGGAGATCGGCGGCACCACCTCGCCCCGCTCCCTCATCTGGGCGTTCGCGGAGACGATCCTCGGCGCGAACCCGGCCGTCTGGATGTACTCCTCCGGCCCGGCGTTCGCCGGCATCCTCTTCGAAGAGGGCAACGAGGCCCAGAAGAAGGTCGCCGAGATCGCGGTCGAGAAGCGCTGGGGCTCCACCATGGTCCTGACCGAGCCGGACGCCGGTTCGGACGTCGGCGCCGGCCGCACCAAGGCCGTCGAGCAGGCCGACGGCTCCTGGCACATCGAGGGCGTGAAGCGCTTCATCACCTCCGGTGAGCACGACATGGAGGAGAACATCCTCCACTACGTCCTCGCCCGCCCCGAGGGCCACGGCCCCGGCACCAAGGGCCTGTCCCTCTTCCTCGTCCCGAAGTTCCACTTCGACTGGGAGACCGGCGAGCTGGGCGAGCGCAACGGCGTCTACGCCACCAACGTCGAGCACAAGATGGGCCTCAAGGCCTCCAACACGTGCGAGATGACCTTCGGCGACCAGCACCCCGCCAAGGGCTGGCTGATCGGCGACAAGCACGACGGCATCCGCCAGATGTTCATGATCATCGAGTTCGCCCGGATGATGGTCGGCACGAAGGCCATCGCCACCCTCTCCACCGGCTACCTCAACGCGCTGGAGTACGCCAAGGAGCGCGTGCAGGGCCCGGACCTGGCCAACTTCATGGACAAGACCGCGCCCAAGGTCACCATCACGCACCACCCCGACGTGCGCCGCTCGCTCATGACGCAGAAGGCCTACGCCGAGGGCATGCGCGCCCTCGTGCTGTACACGGCCTCCGTCCAGGACGAGATCCAGGTCAAGCAGGCCGCCGGCGAGGACGCCTCCGCCGAGATCGGCCTCAACGACCTGCTCCTGCCGATCGTCAAGGGCTACGGCTCCGAGAAGTCCTACGAGCAGCTCGCCCAGTCGCTGCAGACCTTCGGTGGTTCCGGTTACCTCCAGGAATACCCGATCGAGCAGTACATCCGCGACGCCAAGATCGACACCCTCTACGAGGGCACCACGGCCATCCAGGGCCAGGACTTCTTCTTCCGGAAGATCGTCCGCGACCAGGGCGCCTCCCTGAACGTCCTCTCCGAGACGATCAAGAAGTTCCTCGCCGAGGCCGTCGGCGGCGACGACCTGGCCCCCGCCCGCGACGCCCTCGCCAAGGCCGCCGTGGACCTGGAGGCCATCGTCGGCCAGATGATCGTCGACCTCACCGCCACCGGCGAAGACGTCAAGAACATCTACAAGGTCGGCCAGAACACGACCCGCCTGCTGATGGCCTCCGGCGACGTCGTCGTCGGATACCTGCTGCTCAAGGGCGCGGCCGTGGCCTCCGAGAAGCTCGCGACCGCCTCCGCGAAGGACGTCCCCTTCTACCAGGGCAAGATCGCCGCCGCGAAGTTCTTCGCCTCCCAGGTGCTGCCGGGCGTCTCCGTCCAGCGCCAGCTGGCCGAGGTCGTCGACAACTCCCTCATGGACCTCGACGAGGCCGCCTTCTAAGGCACCGCGCCCCGCCGAAACCCTCGTACGCGGTGTACGTACGGACCGTGGCCGGACCCTCCCCAGGGGGGTCCGGCCACTGTTGTCGGCGGTTCGTGGGACGCTCGTAGGCATGAGTCCACAGGAGCAGCACGGCAGCAGGGGGTACTCCGTCCCGACCGGACGGCCGTACGCCCTCAAAGAGCTCCAGGCGAACGTGGGCGCCCTCGGCGACCGGGTCAAGGAGCTCTACGACGGCGCCCACCCCGCGGAGTACGACCCCGTGGCCGACGCCCTCTACGTCGCCTTCCAGACGGCCGCCGGCCTCGCCCCCGCCAAGAGCTACACCGGGTGCGCCGAACACCCCAACGGCGCGCTCGACCCCGAGGCACCCGAAGGCTGGGGCCGCTGCCTCATCTGCAACGACCGGCGCCGCCTCGGCCGCCGCCTCCAGGGCGCCCGCCCCAGCGGACCCGCCGCCGGCGAACAGCGCCGCCTGGGCTACCCCGTGCCCGACCCCCCGTACAGCCTCGACGTCCTGCGCCACTACCTGCGCACCATCGACGAGCAGCGCTTCCACCTCACCCTCGGCTCCGCCGACCAGGACTTCGTGCGCATCGCGGACGACCTCCACCGCGCGTTCATCGTGGCCCGGGAACTGTCCCGGCCGCGCAACGCGTCGGGGTGCTCCGAACACCCCGGCGCGCCGATCGACCCCGATGCTCCTCCCGGCGAGGCCTGTATCTTCTGCGCCGGACGCAAAAGACGCGCGCAGCGCCCCGCGCAGACCCCCGAGATGCTCCCGCGCATCCGCCGGGGCGAGCGCAGGCAGCTGCAGCGCAGATTCGAGCGTCCGCCGGGCTGATCGCGAAGGGACTGCGGGCCACACACGCCGCGCTCCTCGACCTTTCCGCTATCCGCCGCAGTCCGGCCATGGCGAACACGACCGTCGTTAAGGTGAACCACATGACCTCTCCCGCCCGCTTCGACCGCGGACACACCGACGATCTGATGACCTTCCTGACGGCCAGTCCGTCGCCGTACCACGCCGTGGCCAACGCGGCCGAGCGGCTGGAGAAGGCGGGCTTCAGGCAGTTGTCGGAATCGGATGCCTGGGATTCGGGCACGGGAGGCAGGTTCGTACTCCGCGGGGGTGCCCTCATCGCCTGGTACGTCCCCGAGGGCGCGGCGGCGCACACCCCCTTCCGGATCGTCGGCGCGCACACCGACTCCCCCAACCTGCGGGTCAAGCCGGTACCGGACACCGGATCCCAGGGCTGGCGGCAGGTCGCGGTCGAGATCTACGGCGGCACCCTGCTCAACACCTGGCTGGACCGGGACCTCGGCCTGGCGGGCCGGCTGACGCTGCGCGACGGCACCGAACGCCTCGTCAACATCGACCGCGCCCTGCTGCGCGTGCCCCAACTCGCCGTCCACCTCGACCGGTCGGTGAACACCGACGGCCTCAAGCTGGACAAGCAGCGGCACATGCAGCCGATCTGGGGTCTGGGCGACGCCCGCGAGGGCGACCTGATCGCCTTCCTGGAGGAGGAAGAGGGCCTGCCCCAGGGCTCGGTGGCCGGCTGGGACCTGATGGTCCATTCGATCGAGCCGCCCGCCTACCTGGGCCGTGACCGCGAACTCCTCGCCGGGCCGCGGATGGACAACCTGCTGTCGGTGCACGCGGGCGTCGCCGCCCTGGCCGCCGTCTCCTCCGCCGACCGGCTCGACCACATTCCGGTGCTGGCCGCCTTCGACCACGAGGAGAACGGCTCCCAGTCGGACACCGGCGCGGACGGCCCGCTCCTCGGCAACGTGCTGGAACGTTCAGTCTTCGCACGCGGCGGCTCCTACGAGGACCGCGCCCGGTCCTTCGCGGGCACCATCTGCCTGTCCTCGGACACCGGCCACGCCGTCCACCCCAACTACGCGGAGCGGCACGACCCTTCGCACCACCCCCGCGCCAACGGCGGCCCGATCCTCAAGGTCAACGTCAACCAGCGGTACGCGACGGACGGCAGCGGCCGCGCGGTGTTCGCCGGCGCCTGCGAGCGGGCCGGCGTGCCGTGGCAGACGTTCGTCTCCAACAACTCGATGCCGTGCGGCACGACGATCGGCCCGATCACGGCCGCCCGCCACGGCATCCAGACCGTGGACATCGGCGTGGCCATCCTCTCCATGCACAGCGCCCGCGAACTCTGCGGCGCGGACGACCCGTACCTCCTCGCGAACGCCCTCCTGGCCTTCCTGGAGGGCTGACGTACCGGCCGGCCGACAGGAAAGGGCCCCGCACCGGCGTACGGCCGGTGCGGGGCCCTTCCTCGTCTCACGGCACTAGCGGTCGTCCAGGCCCGCGAGGACCAGCGGGAGGCGGGTCGCGCCCTCCGGGGTGAGGCGGACCGGGACCCCCCAGTCCTGCTGGTGGACGTGACAGGCCGGGTACTCGTTGGCCGGGTCGTCGTCGCAGGACGCGGCCATCGCCGAGACGTGCAGGACGCCCTCGGAGACCTCCGGGTTCAGCACCAGGTCCCGGGACAGGTCCGTGCCCTGGCCCTCGCCCTCCGCGAGGAGTTCCGGCGGGGTCGAGGAGACCAGCAGCCGGGTGGAGGGGCCGTAGCGGGTGTCCAGCTTCTGGCCGGCCGGAGCCTGGAACACCACGTCGAGGCGCAGCGTGCCGGCGGCGACCTCGGTGGCGGCCCGCTGGGTGCGGTGGGCGACCGCGTCGACCCGTACGGCCTCCTCGGGGAGCCGCAGCCGGGTCAGCCGGTGCCGGGCGGACTCCACGACCACGATGTCCTCGCCGACGAGCACGGCGTCGCTGGGTTCGCGCAGATCGGTGGCCAGCGTCGAGACCTGCCCGGTGGCGGGGTCGTAGCGGCGCAGCGCGTGGTTGTAGGTGTCGCTGACCGCGACGGAGCCGTCCGGCAGGGCGGTCACGCCGAGCGGGTGCTGGAGCAGGGCCTGGGCGGCGTCGCCGTCCCGGTGGCCGAAGTCGAACAGGCCGCTGCCGACGGCGGAGACGATCGCGTACCCGTCCGGGCCCGCTTCGACGTAGCGCAGGGCGCTGGTCTCGGAGTCGGCGATCCACAGCCGGTCCCCGGCGGCCGCGAGCCCGGACGGCTGGGCGAACCAGGCCTCGGCGGCCGGTCCGTCGACGAGGCCCTCGTTGGTCGTCCCTGCCGCCACCTCGACGGCCCCGGCCTCGGGGTCCCAGGTCCACAGCTGGTGCACGCCGGCCATGGCGATCCACACCTTGCCCTGCCACCAGGCCACGTCCCAGGGGGAGGAGAGGTCGACCTCCAGGGCCGGCCCCGAGGTCGGCGAGCCCTGCCACCACTGGCGGCCGGTGCCGGCGACGGTTTCGACGGACCCGGAGACCGGGTCGAAGACGCGCAGCGCGTGGTTGACGGTGTCGGCGACGACGACCCGGCCGTCGGGCAGCAGCGCCAGCCCCTGCGGCTCGCTGAAGCTCTCGGCGGTGAACCCGCGCGAGCCGCTGCCGACGCGGCGCACCACGCTCTCCCCGTCCGGGGCGAGCTCCACCAGCTGGTGCCGGGTGGAGTCCGACACCAGGAGGTTCCCCGAGGGCAGCAGGAGGGCCTTGCCGGGGAAGCGCAGGTCGGTCGCGACCGGCTCGGGCGCCACGTAGGGCCCGTCACCGCGCCGCAGGGTCCCCTTGGCCTCGTGCTCGGCCTCCAGCTCCGCGACGAGCCGCTCGATGGCGTGCGCGTGGCCCTCGCCGGCGTGCTGGGCGACGATGTAGCCCTCGGGGTCGATGACGACGAGCGTGGGCCAGGCCCGCACGGCGTACTGCTTCCAGGTGGCGAGCTCGGGGTCGTCCAGCACCGGGTGGTGGACCCCGTACCGCTCGACGGCGTCGACGACGGCCGCGTGCTCGGCCTCGTGGACGAACTTCGGCGAGTGCACGCCGACGATCACCACGGTGTCGCGGTGCTTCTCCTCCAGCTCGCGCAGCTCGTCGAGGACGTGCAGGCAGTTGATGCAGCAGAAGGTCCAGAAGTCGAGGATCAGGATGCGTCCCCGGAAGTCGGCGAGGGTGAGTTCCTTGCCCCCGGTGTTCAGCCAGCCGCCCTTGCCGGTGAGCTCGGGGGCACGGACACGGGCACGTCGGGGCGCGGGCGCGGGGGTGGGCGCCGGGGCAGCATCGTTCATGCTTCAAGCTTGCCATCCGGGCGTGAACCGCCCGTCACGGCCGTGCGACGAGGTGCGCGCATCCCGGCCACACGGACGGTGACGGGATGGTTGCGAACGCAATGCGGAAGGAACATGCGTGCTAGGTTGCCGCGCGTGTCGACCACAGATCTCATAGCCGGGCCCGGGGCGCGGGGTACCGAAACGGAAAGCGCGGCGGCCGGGGTGCGGGGCGGGCGGCCGGTGGCGCTGCCCTCGCTGACCGGGCTCCGCTGGACCGCCGCCCTGATGGTGTTCTTCTACCACGTGCACATCGTCGAGTACTTCGGCGGACGCGCGAACGACCTGGTCACCTTCGCCTTCGGCGTCGGCAGCACCGGGGTCTCGTTCTTCTTCGTGCTGTCCGGTTTCGTGCTCGCCTGGTCGACCACGGCGGCGCCCGTGGGCCGCGGGATCGTGCGGTTCTGGCGGCGCCGGTTCGCCCGCGTGTACCCGCTGCACCTGGTCACCGTGGGGCTCGCGCTGGCGCTGGCCGTGTTCCTGGCGCCGGGCACGATGCCGCAGGCGGGGCCGCTCGCGGCGAACCTGCTGCTCGTCCAGTCCTGGGTGCCGGAGGTGCCGTACTTCCAGGGCCTGAACCCCGTCAGCTGGTCCCTGGCCTGCGAGGCGTTCTTCTACTTCCTCTTCCCGCTGCTGATCTGGCCGCTGCGGCGCCTCGGCTGGCGCTCCGCCGCGGCCCTCGCCGCGCTCAGCCTGGCCGTGGTGGTGGCGGTCCCCACGGTGATGGAGCTGACCGACGTCCCCGACGGCACCATCTGGCGGGACTTCTTCTTCCCGCTCCTGCGGCTCCCCGAGTTCCTCCTCGGCATCGCCCTGGCCGAGCTGGTGCGCTCCGGCCGCTGGCGCGGCCCGGGCCTGACGGTGTCCCTCGCGCTGACCATGGGCGGCTACTTCCTCAGCTACCAGGCCGACTACGGCTACCGCACCACCGCCTGCACCATCGTCGGCTTCGCCGCGCTGATCGCGGCCGCCGCGCAGGCCGACCTGCGGGGCGAGCCCTCGCCCTGGCGGGGCCGGATCAGCGTGAAGCTCGGCGAGGTCTCGTTCGCCTTCTACATGGTCCACATCCTGGTGATCAGGGCGGGCGAGTACCTCTTCGGCGGACACCCGAAGCTGCCGATGTGGTCGGGAGGGCTGCTGGTCCTGGGCGCGGCCTTCTCCGTGTCCCTGGCCCTCGCGTGGGCCCTGCACACCTGGATCGAGGTCCCCGGGCGCCGGCTGCTGCTGCGGCCCTGGCGGCGCGGTTCTACGGAGCGTCCGGAGCCGACTCCAGGAACGACCGCAGCGAGCTGACGAGGGCCGTCACGAACGCCTCCCGGACCGGCTCCGGGAGCAGGTCCAGGGACAGGTACGGGTTCAGGTCCTCCAGCTCGACCAGGAGCAGCTCGCCGGAGGGCGCCCGGCAGGCGTCCACGCGCTGGATGCCGTGCGCGAGGGTGTTCCAGGCGATGAAGCGGCGCGCGAAGGCCAGGTCGTCGGCGGTCGGCGCGTAGGGCTCCAGTTCCCAGCGGCGTGCCGGGTCGGGGGCGTACAGGGCGTACTGGAAGGCGTCGTCGACGAAGTAGAAGGACACCTCGTACGCGAAGTCGATCCGCGGCTGGACCAGGACCTCGCCGGCCGGGCCGGCCGGGTCGGCGGTGAAGGTGAGGCCGATGGAGTCGGCGCCCTGCTTGGGCTTGACCGCGTACAGGGGCACCTCGGGCAGCAGGTGCAGGTCGGCCGGGTCGTCGATCGTGGGGATCACGGGGTATCCGGCGGTCGTGAGGTCGATCAGGTACTGCTTGCCGGCCATGTCGCCGCGGCCGTGGAGCGGGTTGTAGACGCGGGTGCCGGTGGCGAGCGCGGCCGTGCGGAAGGCGTCGTAGGCCTGCTGGTAGTGCAGGACCGGGCCGCTGTTGCGGACGACGACGGCGTCGAAGCCGCCCATCAGGGCCGCCGCGTCCAGCGGGTGGCACAGGGCGAGGGGGAAGTGCTCGCGGAGCCGGGAGGTGAGGAATATGTCCTCGTCGCCGTAGCGGCGGCCGCGCGCCGGGTACGCCAGGTCGGTCACGTAGAGGAGAGGCATGACGGCAACCTATCGCGGGCAGCGATCACCGCATGAAATACCTCGTTCGGGACAAACTGCTGGCCATCGGGGACGACTACTGGATCGAGGACGAGGACGGCCGGCACGCCTTCCTCGTCGACGGGAAGGCGCTGCGCCTGCGTGACACGCTAGAGCTCAAGGATCCGGACGGGCGGATCCTGATCACCCTGCGGGAGAAGGCGTTCTCCCTCCGCGACGCGATGACGCTGGAGCGCGACGAGCGGCGGCTCGCGGTCATCCGCCGCAAGCGGCTCTCGCTGCTGCGCGACCACTACCGGGTGACCCTGGTCGAGGGCACGGAACTCGACGTCAGCGGCCGGATCCGGGAGCGCGAGTTCAAGATCGAGTACGCGGGGGAGCTGCTCGCGCTGGTCTCGCGCCAGTGGTACCGGATCCGCGAGACCTACGCCGTCGACGTGATCCGGGAGGACGCGGACGCGGCGCTGCTGATCGCGGTCGCCGTGTGCGTGATCCGGATGTCGGAGAAGGAGTCCGAGAAGGAGGGGGAGGGGGAGGGGGAGGCCGCCGGTGGCGCCGCCTGACGCCGTCGGCGGCCGCGCCTACGGGGCCCCGTCGGCCCCTTCTTCCTCTTCTTCGGGCCCGTCGCCCGCGCCTTCGTCGTGGTGGGCGCGGGCCGCGAGCTGGCCCTGCGCGAAGGGGTCGGCGCCCGGGGCGTACGGGCCGCCGTGGGCCTCCAGGTGCTCGGTGATGCGCTGCCACTCCGCCACGACGGCCGGGTCGGCGCCCGCCCCGCGGGCCGCCTCCAGGGACTCGACGGCCTCGTGGTGCGCCATGCCGGTGGCTTCCGCGCGCACCCGGTCCCGCGCCGTCCGCTCGCCGGGGGCGGGGTCGTGCGGTACGTGCGCCGCCTCGACGGCCTTCTCCTGCGCCCGCTCGTCGGCCGTGCTCACCGCTCGCCCCCCGGGGTCCGGACGCCCAGCGCCCGGTCCTTCAGCGCCGGGAACTGCTCGCGGGTCTCGGCGACCTTCGCCGGGTCGAGGTCCACCGTGAGGACGGCCTCGCCCGGCCCCGCCTCGGCCAGCACCTCGCCCCACGGGTCGACGACCAGGCTGTGCCCGGACTGCTCGACGCCCGCGTGCGTGCCCGCCAGCGCGCAGGCGAGGACGTACGACTGGTCCTCCACGGCCCGCGCCCGGTTCAGCAGGGTCCAGTGGGACCGGCGGCGGGCCGGCCAGCCCGCGGCGACGACCATCGTCGTCGCGCCGGCGTCGACCAGGCCCCGGAACAGCTCCGGGAACCGCAGGTCGTAGCAGGTGGCGATGCCGAGGGTCTGCTCCGGCAGGGTCACCGTGGTCAGGGAGGTGCCAGCCGACATCAGGACGGCCTCGCCCTGGTCGAAGCCGAAGCGGTGGATCTTGCGGTAGGTCGCGGCGAGCTCGCCCGTCGGGGAGAGGGTCAGGGCGGTGTTGTAGAGGGAGCCGTCGCCCGCGCGCTCCACGACCGAACCGGCGTGCAGCCAGACGCCGGCGTCCCGCGCCGCCTTGGACATGGCCTCGTAGGTGGGGCCGTCCAGCGGTTCCGCCTCGGTCTCGAACTGCTCGTAGGCGAAGGCGCCCACGGTCCACAGTTCGGGCAGCACGACGAGATCGGAACCCGCCTGTTCCCGTACGAGTTCGGCCACCCGGGACCGCCGGGAAGCCACCGACTCCCCCTCATTCACCGCGATTTGGATCAGCGAGGCGCGCACAGTACCACCGTCCTGGCTTGTCAGCCGTCGACTCAGGCCTACGATCGTCACACGAAAGCACTGCCGGGGTGCTCACCGGCGGCGTAGTTTTGGGCACAGTCCACAACGCGCCACTGAACGCGCCACTGAACAGCACGCGAGGGGTCCCGTTGACCGTCCATCCCAGCCTTCAGCCCTATGCCGACGCGTGGACGCATTCCATCGAGGCGATATCCGAGCTGGTCCTCCCGCTGCCCGAGGCCGACTGGAACCGGGCGACGCCCTGCCCCGGCTGGTCCGTCCGTGACGTGGTGTCACACATCATCGGGATCGAGTGCGAGCAGCTCGGCGATCCCCGGCCGATCCACACCCTGCCGCGCGATCTGCGGCACGTGGTGGACGAGTTCACCCGGTACATGGAAGTGCAGGTTGACGTCCGCCGGCACCACACCGCTCCCGAGATGACCTCGGAGCTGGAGTACACGGTCATCCGGCGGGCGCGCCAGCTGCGGAACGAGAAGCGGGATCCGGCCACGATGGTGCGCGGGCCGCTGGGCGACCAGGTGACGCTGGAGCACGCGCTGCGGCTGCGCGCCTTCGACGTGTGGATCCACGAGCAGGACCTGCGGGCCGCGCTGGGCGTGCCGGGGAACTGGGACTCCCCGGGCGCGTACGTGGCCCGGGACATCCTGCTGTCCGGGCTGCCGAAGGTGGTCGCGAAGGGGGCGGGCGCGCCCGCGAACTCGGCGGTGGTCGTGGACGTGCACGGGCCCCTGGAGTTCATGCGGACCGTACGGGTGGACGCGGCGGGCCGGGGCACGCTGGACAAGTCCCCCTCGCTCGGCCCGGCGGTGACGCTCACCCTGGACTGGGAGACGTACGTACGCCTCGCCGCGGGCCGGGTGCGGCCTCGCACGGTCGCCGACCGGGTGAAGGCGGAGGGCGACCAGGAGCTGGCGCAGGCCATCCTGGCGGCGTTCTCCGTGACCCCGTAGGGCCCCCGACGCGCGACGGCGTCGGGCCCGCGCGTCGGGCCCCGCGCGTCAGACCCCGGCGGCGGCCGGGGGTGGGGCCGGATCCCCGGCGGGGACCGCGGTCGGTGCGGCCGGTGCGGCCGGTACGGAAGCCGTCGCGCGGGAGCGTTCCCGGGCGAGCGCGCGCCCGCGCAGCCGCAGGATCTGGGTGGTGCCCAGGAGCTGTAGGGCGAAGACCGAGGAGAAGGCGATCCGGTAGTCGTCCCCGGTGGCGTCGAGCAGGACGCCCACCGCGAGCAGGGTGGTCATCGAGGCGAGGAAGCCGCCCATGTTGGTGATGCCGGAGGCGGTGCCCTGCCGTTCGGCGGGGTTGGCGGGCCGCGCGAAGTCGAAGCCGATCATCGAGGCCGGTCCGCAGGTCCCGAGGACCACGCAGAGGGTGACGAGGAGCCACATCGGCGCCCGGTCCCCCGGGTGGACGAGGACGGCGGCCCACAGCACGGCGGTGACGGCGACGGTGGTGAGGGCCAGCGGGATCCGGGCGGCCTGGCGGCGGCCGACGACCTGCCCGTAGACCAGCCCGAAGCCCATGTTCGAGGCCACGATCAGGGTCAGCAGCCCGCCCGCGGCGGTCCGCGTCAGCCCCTGCGCCTCGACGAGGAAGGGCATCCCCCACAGCAGCAGGAACACCATCGCGGGGAACTGGGTGGTGAAGTGCACCCACAGCCCGAGCTTCGTACCGGGTTCCCGCCAGGAGTCGGCGATCTGACGGCGTACGAACCCTCCGGAGGCCCCGCGCGCGACGGGCGCGGTCCCGTACCCCTCGGGGTGGTCCTTCAGGAACAGGACGAGCGGCACCAGCACCACCAGCCCGGCGACGGCGCTGCCCGCGAAGGCCGGCACCCAGCCGACGCCGTGCAGGACGGGTGCCAGGACCAGGGTGGACACGAGGTTGCCGGCCATGCCCACCAGCCCGGCCAGCTGGGCCATCAGCGGCCCGCGCCGGGCCGGGAACCAGCGGGTGCCGAGCCGCAGCACGGAGATGAAGGTCATCGCGTCACCGCAGCCCAGCAGGGCGCGGGCGGCCAGCGCCATGCCGTACGAGGGCGAGAGGGCGAAGCCGATCTGCCCGGCGGTGAAGAGCACGGCGCCCAGCGTGAGCACCTTCTTGGTGCCGAGGCGGTCCACCATCAGGCCGACGGGTATCTGCATGCCCGCGTAGACCAGGAGCTGGAGCAGGGAGAAGGTGGCCAGCGCGGAGGCGTTGACCTGGAAGCGGTCGGCGGCGTCGAGTCCGGCGACGCCCAGGCTGGTCCGGAAGATGACGGCGACGAAGTACACGGCGACGCCGATCGACCAGACGGCGACGGCCCGCCGCCCGCCGGGCGGGTCCAAGGGCGCGGAGCCCGCGGCGGCGCTCATCGGCCCGCCCCCCGCACCAGCGCCTCGACCCGGCCGACGTGCCCGCGCACCGCGGCGGCGGCCGCCTCCACGTCCCCGGCGCGCAGCGCGTCGAGGATCTCGGCGTGCTCGGCGAGGGTGCGCTCCACCCGGTCGGGGTGCGCGTGCAGCAGTGCCACGCCCATCCGCAGCTGCCGGTCGCGGAGCTGGTCGTAGAGGCGGGACAGGATCTGGTTGCCGGCGTGGCGCACGATCTCGGCGTGGAAGCAGCGGTCGGCGGTCATCATCGCGGCGATGTCGCCGTCGGCGGCGTGCCGCCGCTGCTCCGCGAGCAGGGCGGCGAGCCGCTCCAGCAGGGCGGGCGGGGCGGGCACGGCCCTGCGCACGGTGAACTCCTCGACCAGCAGCCGCGTTTCGATGACGTCGGCGATCTCCTGCGCGGAGACCGGCAGCACCAGCGCGCCCTTCTTCGGGTACAGCTTCAGCAGGCCCTCGGTCTCCAGCCGCAGCAGCGCCTCGCGCACCGGGGTGCGGGACACCCCGACGGCCTCGGCGACCTCGCCCTCGGTGAGCAGGACCCCGCCCTCGTAGCGGCGTTCCAGCACCCCCTGCTTGACGTGCCGGTACACGCGGTCGGCGGCGGTCACGGCGGGGAAGAGGGGCGAGGCGGCGGTCGGCATGGGCACAGCTTAGATACAACAGGGGTGCAAGCCGGGCACCGTCCGGGATGTGGACGGCGCCGGCCGCCGTGTGCATCGAAGGATGTACCGCGCGTTCGTCCACCGGCAGGACGTACGCCGCCCCGCACGCCGGGACGCTGGAGCCATGGCCGAAACACTGCTCGCCCCCGCGCCGCCCCGGACCGCCCGGCTGCCCCTCCTCGACGTCCTGCGCGGCGCCGCCATCCTCGGCACGCTCATGACCAACGTCTGGATCTTCTCCTCGCCCGGATCCGAGTGGGGCGTCCTCCAGGGCGGCCTCGGCTCCGGCGACCTGCTCGCGGACCCGTCCCCGGCCCACGTCGCCGCGACCGTGTTCCGGGCCCTCGCCGACGGCAAGTTCCTGTCCTTGCTGACCGTCCTGTTCGGGGTGGGCCTGGCCATCCAGTACGACTCCGCCGCCCGCCGCGGCGACCCCTGGCCCGGCCGCTACTGGCGCCGCGCCGCCTTCCTCTTCGTGGAGGGCACCGTCCACTTCCTGCTGGTCTTCGCCTGGGACGTGCTGATGGGGTACGCGGTCACCGCCCTCCTCGTCGCCTGGCTGCTGGCCCGCTCCGAGAAGGTCCGGCGCCGGGCCATGTGGACGGCCGGCGCCCTGCACCTGGTCCTGCTCTCGCTGCTGACCCTCGCCCTGGCCGCCGAGTCCGGTTCCTCCGGCACCGGGCCCACCGGCCCGGACCCGGACGCCGTCGCCCTGTACGCCGACGGGAGCTACCCCGCCCAGGTCCTCTTCCGGCTGGAGAACGCGGCCGCCCTGCGCATCGAGCCCGTCTTCTCCTTCGGGCTGCTGGTGTTCCTCTTCCTGTTCGGTGTCCGGCTCCACCGCGCCGGCGCCTTCACCGCCACCGCCGCCGGCCGCCGCATCCGGGCCCGGATGGCCGCCTGGGGCCTCGGCCTGGGCCTGCCGCTGACCGCCGCGGCCACCCTCGCCGGCGACGAGCTCTTCGCCCTGAACCGCTACGGCATCGCCCCGCTCGTCGCCGTCGGCTACATCGGCCTCATCGGCATCGCCCTCGACCGGCTGTGGCTGCCGGATCCGCTGGTCACCGCCCTCGGCTCGGTCGGCCGGACCGCCCTGTCCTGCTACGTCGCCCAGAACGCGCTGTGCGTACTGCTCTGCTACGGCTTCGGGCTGGGCCTGGCCACCCGCTTCGCCGGCACCGGGCCCTGGTGGGTGATGGGCCTGTGGGCGGCCGTGAGCCTGGTCCTGGCCGCCGGGTCGTGGCTGTGGCTGCGCCGCTTCGCCCGGGGTCCGCTGGAGACCGTGCAGCACCGGGTGCTCAGCGCCCGCCGGTGACGGTGACCTCCAAGAGGAACTCGTCGTACGGGGCCTCCTCCGGGTACGGGGGCCGGACCTGGGCGAAGCGGATCCGGGCCCGGCCCCCGCGCCCGCCGGCCCGGACCAGGTACGCCCGCTCCACCACCGCGCCGGGCACCGGCTCCGGCCGCGCCGGGCCGTCGGCCTCCGACACGGCGACCGCGTCCTCGTCGCCCGTCACCCGCCAGGTCCACACGTACCCGCGCGCCCCGCGGCCGGTCAGCCGCAGCGTGTACGACTCCCCGGGGCCGAGCACGATCGCGCGCACCTCCACGGCACACTCCTCCCACGGCGCCCGGGCCCGGGGGCGCCGGGACCCCGGGGTGCTCAGGCCGGGCCGATGACCTGCCCCTCGTGCCAGCCCGAACCGTCCCGCCAGTAGTGCTGGAGCAGGCGGTCGGTCCGCAGCACGACGACTTCCAGGTTGAACCCGAAACTGCCCTGGAGCATCCCGGTGACGGCCAGCACGTCGTGCCCGAAGACCGCGCCCCGGGCCCAGCCCGCACCCGACGCGTTGCCCCGCCACCAGTGCTCCACCCGCCCGTCGGCCCGGGCCGCGCACAGCTCGTAGTTCCCGGCGGTGTCCTCGTCCGCGGCCCCGTGCTGGGCCTCGACCAGGCAGGGCGCGGAGGTGATGCCGCCGCCGAAGACCTCGCCCGGACGCCAGGTGAAACCGTTCGGGTCGTCCCGCCACCACAGCTGCATCCGGCCGTCGGCGCGGGCGGCCACGAGGTCCAGGCGGCGGGCGCGGGTCTGGACCAGGGCGGGCCCGTAGTGGGCGATGCCGGAGGCGAAACGGCCGCCGTCGTTCCACGTCCAGGGGGCGCCGTTGATCCGCCACCAGTGGTTCAGCCGGCCGTCGGCGGTCCGGACGACCACCTCGAAGTTCCCCGGCTTGCCGTAGTCGCTCTGGATGAACGCCGGGGTCGAGCCGACGGCCGCGTCGCCCGGGCCGAAGGCACCGCCGTCGCGCCAGACCCGGACGGCCTGCTCGAAGTACCAGTGGCGCAGCCGGCCGCCGGTGGTGACGTGGAGGGACTCCATGTTCCGGTTGTAGGTGGTGCCGGTGAAGGCGGGCTGGCCCGAGGCGTCGTGCGCGTAGGTCTCCGCCCGGGACCAGGCGAAGGGCGCGTCGCCGTCGCGCCACCAGTGCCGCAGCCGGCCCCCGCCCGCGGTGGCGGACATCTCGAAGTTGCGGTGGGCGCGGCCGTTGCCGCTCTCGTAGACGCTGCCCGCGTGCAGACGGCGCTTGCTCCAGGGGTCGATGTTCGTGCCGCGCAGGCCGTACTTGGCCCAGTGGTCGACGTTCGCCTCGCCGTACGCGATCCGGCCGTAGCCGCCGACGTGGTGGCCCGTCCCCCAGGAGTTGCGGAACAGCCAGCAGCCCGCCGCGTCGTCGTAGCCCACGACCAGCACGCAGTGGCCGCCCGCCCGCCGGTCGCTGGTGCGGTGGTAGACCCCGGCGCCGAGCCCGAAGAAGTCGTCGTACACGTCGAAGCAGGCGGTGAGCGGCCCGACCGCGTCCAGCCAGGCCTTCTGCTGCTCGACGTCACCGAGCCGCACGTAGTCGGTGATCCGCACGGTCCGCCCCGACCGGTCCCAGCTCGGCGTGTACTCGGCCCGCCAGGCGTCCCGCCGCTCGGCGGGCAGCCCCGGGGGCGGGGTGCCGTACGGCCAGCAGTCCGGGTCCGCGAGGCCCCCGTTCGTCTTGATCCAGTCCAGGGCGGTCTCCGGGTCGCCGCCCTGTCCGCAGGCCGTCTTCAGCCCGTCGTGGACGTCCCCCTCGGACCGCTCGGCCCACACCCCGTGCTCGATCCGGGCCATCGACTCCACGAGGGCGGTCGCCCCGAACACCCAGGAGGACGCGCACGGGTTCTGGTCCTTGACCCGGGTGAGCCACGGCACGCCCCAGCGGACGCGCCAGTCCACGGCGACGGGCCGCCCGGCGCCCGCGCCCGCCCGCGCCCCCGGCAGCAGTTCGTGCGCGGCCCTGCGCCGGGTGAGGTCCGGATTGCCGCTCGCGTGCCCGACGAGGGCCCGCAGGTCGACGGGGCCCGCCTCGGCCGCGGGCGTCAGCTTCGCCCCCGGCTCCAGACCGAGCGAGGGCCTCGGCACGGGGTCGCCGTCCGCGAGGTGCTCGCTGACGGACCACCTCGCCCCGTACGCCACGAGCTGCGCCCGCAACTCCCCCGCGGTCTGGACGGACTCCTGCGGCATGACGGCCCCCCGGCTGCAACCGTGTCGATGCGAGACCCCTGAACGTCTCCCCGGCGCGGAACCCCGTCAAGGGGGTCCGTACGGTCGCTCGGTGGCACGGGGGTCGTACGGTGCCCCCATGGACACCGCACGGGCACAACGGCAGTTGGCGATGATCGCGGAGGTGCGCGCGCTCGGGGTGGAGGTCTGGCTGCGGGGCGGCTGGGCCATGGACTTCTGGCTCGGCCGGATCACCCGGGACCACGAGGACGTCGACTGGTTCGCCTGGTCCCGCGACGCCGGCCGGCTGACCGGGGCGCTCGTCGCCCGCGGGTACCGGGTCCTGCGCGCGGACGGCCAACAGCTGGACCTCGTGCGCGACGGCGAGGAGCAGAGCTTCGCCCTGCTCGACCGGGACGCCCGGGGCCGGGTGGTGGTGGCCGGCGGCCCGTGGGCGGGGACGCCGTGGCCCGCCGGGATGCTGGCGGAGGCGGAGCCGGGACGGCTGGGCTCCCTGGAGTGCCGGGTCGTCTCCCCGGCCGCGCAGATCGAGATCAAGCGGATGACGCCGGTGTGGATCCCGGGCCGCCCCCGACGGCCGAAGGACGCCGAGGACGTGGCCCGCCTGGAGGCGGCACTGGCCGGCCGGGGGTAGAGGGCCGGGGCAGAGGCCGGGGGTCCAGGTCGTGCGACCGTCCTACGGGGTCATCGCCCGGCCGCCGATCCCGGGGGCACCGGCCAGTTGGGTCTGCCACCAGGCGGCCACCTCGGCGGGGGTCATCGCCGGCCAGGGCGGGGTCCGTTCGACCTGGGCGCGGCCCAGCCGGCGGGCCAGCGCGACCAGTTCCCGCCCGGCCGCGCCCCGGGCCTCGCGGTAGTCGCGCAGCAGCCCGTCCCAGGAGTCGGCCCGCCGCCAGGCCGCGGCGAAGGCGGCGGCGTCCTGGAGGGCCTTGGCGGCGCCGCTCGTGTTGTGCGGGCGGACGACGGTGGCCGCGTCACCGGCCAGCAGCAGCCGCCCGCCGGCGTTCCGCGCGGTCTCCAGGTCGTAGATGGGCTGCACGAACGTGTCGGCCGGGTCGGTCAGGGCGAGCACCCGCCCCCAGTAGGCGGGGAACTCCCGCTCCAGCAACGCGCGCAGGTGGGCGGAGAGTTCCGGGGTCAGCGCGCCCGGCGGGAAGCTCGTCGGGTCGTCGAGGCGCAGCCGCCCGTCCTGGGGCGGCGCGGCGTACAGCACCCAGTTGACCCGGGGTCCGTCCGGGCCGGGGATCCGGTAGATCACGCAGCTCCCGCCGGGGAAGCAGACGGTGGTCACCGCTTCGGGGAAGGGGTCGGCGTCGCCGGCCGCCGCCTGCCGGGCGGCGTCGAGGTTGCCCCGCCAGCACACGTACCCGGCGTAGTGCGGCCGTGCTCCGGGGCAGAGCGCCTCGCGCACCACGGAGCGGTACCCGTCGGCGCCGACGGCCAGGTCGTACCGTTCGACGGCGCCGCCCGCGAGCCGCAGGACGGCTCCGTCGCCGCCCCCGGTCACGCCGGTCACCGTCGCGCCCTGCCGGTACACCACCGATTCCGGGGTCGCCGCGCGCAGCCCGCGCCACAGCAGGCCCCAGTGGTACGAGTGGAAGGGGAAGGGCTGCTCCCAGACGAGCCGCCCGCCGTCCCCGGCCCCGCGCCCGGCCCCGGTCTCGGCCCCGGGGTCCCGGACCACCCACCGGCGCCGCTCCAGCCGGTGCGCGGTGATCCCCGCGGGCAGCGTCCCGGCGGCGGTCAGCTCGGCGGCCCGCTCGTCGTGGACGCACAGCCCGAGGCCCCGGTCGGCGAGCCGGCCGCGCGTGCGTTCCAGTACGACGACCTCGTCCGCGCCCGCGCGGGCCGCCGCCGCCGCGAACGCGCAGCCCGCGATGCTCCCGCCGACGACCGCCACCGTTCCGCCCCGCATGCCCGTCTCCCGCCGCCGCGCCGCCCCGGTGCGTGTCCCCGGGCCGGACACCCTACTGAGCGGACCGCCCCGCCGCAGCGGCCGCGCGGATCTGCCGGAGCGTGGGGTTGACCATGGCCGGACCCGCTCCGACCACGACCGTGGGGACGGTTTCGTTGCCGTCGCCGACGCTGCGGACGAAGGCCGCGGCGTCGGGATCGCGCCAGATGTTGACCGGCCGGTACCGGGTGCCGGTCAGCCTGAGCTTGACCCGGAGCTTGATGCAGAAGACGCATCCGGGGCGCCAGTACACGGTGGGGGGACCATCGGCTGATGTCATGGCCGCACCATGCCACGACCGGGCCCCGGGGTGTCCGGGACGTCCGTATAGGGTCCCGGTATGGATGGCTGGACGGCGCCGAGCGCGATCGAGAGAGAGCTGTACGGGGCGAAGACGCGCGGGGACTGGCCCGGGTACCTCGACGCCCTCGCCCGCGCCGAACTGTTCCTCCCGCAGTCCCGCGCGCAGGTCGACGCCGATCCGCGGACGGCCCGTTTCCACCCCTCCCCCCGGGACGGCAGCCTCGCCGTCTACACCCGGGGCATGCTGCCCGCGCCCGACCCCGGGACCGTCTTCCTGCGCCAGAGCCTCGCCTGGTTCGCGAACGCCTGGGACGAGCGTGACCCGGCGTACCTCGCCGTGAACCCGGGCACGCCCGCCGAGGCGTACCTGAGCACCACGCCGGCCGACCGGGCCCGCTGGCGCGCGCACTGGGACGCCGCGCCCGCCTGGGGCCTGGCCCCCGGCGCCGTACACGCCCTGCACACGGGCGGGCCGCTGCACGGGCCCGTCGCGCACGGCCTGGCCGTCGGGGCCCATCTGGCGGTCTCCAACGGGGAGTTCTGGAACGCCCTCGCCTACCACGGCAAGGGCTACACCCGTGAGCGCGAGCGCCTGCGCAAGGCGTGGGGGATCACGGACGCCGCCGGCTGGTTCGAGGTACTGCGGCGCATGCAGGCCGCCGAAGTCGTCAGCCCCGTCTGGGAGTTCGCCCTTCGGGTGCGCCGGATGCTCGCCTCCGACTTCGCCGGCCCCGTCGACGTGGAGCACTGGCGGCACGCCGCCGAGTACGGCCTGCGCCGCAGCGCCGAGCAGGCCACCGAACCGAAGCTCACCCCGGAGGGGGTGACGGTCGCCGAGCCGCGGCCCGCCGCCGAGCTCGCGGGGGAGATAGCCGGGGTGCGGCGGCTCATCGGCCGGATCACCCGCTACGAGCAGCGTTTCCGCGCCGACGGGCTGCTCCCCGAGGACGGCTGGGTGCGTTCCGTCGAGGGCTGGGACCTCGGCCGGGCCTCGCAGATGGCCCGCTGGGGCCTCGCGGCCCGCTACTGCACCCTGAAGGACACCGAGCGCGCCGTCGTCAGGGCGGGCGAGGCGGCCGTCGGCACGTACCGGTCGTGGGAGGAACTGTCCGCCGGGTACGCGCTCGGGCGGTGCCTGCACTTCGACGAGGAGGAGTTCGGCGAGTGGTACGCGTCCTCCCTCGCCACCCATCTGACGCTCACCACCGAACCCGCCAGCCCGTGGCTCAACATCCCCTGGCGGTAACGGACTTGGCTTAGTCTTCGGGCGCCTGCGCGAAGCCCTCCGGGGCCCCGGGCGCGCCGACTACCCTCGGGCGCATGACGATCACGCTGAACGACACCGTGCGACAGCTCCTCGACTCCCCGCACCCCGCGGTCCTGTCGACGATCAACCCGGACGGCAGCCCGCAGAGTTCGGTGGTCTGGGTGACCCGGGACGGCGACGACGTCCTCGTCTCCACCGAGCGGGGGCGCCGCAAGGAACGGAACATCGTGCGTGACGGCCGGGTCGGCCTGACCGTGTTCGACCTCGCCAACCCCTACCTGTACGCCGAGATCCGCGGCACCGCCACCGTCACCGAGGACGCCGGCCGGGCGGTGGCCGTCCGCATCGCCGAGGAGTACCTGGGCCCGGGCGCCGGCAAGGAGTACGCCGAAGCGCCCGCCGGGGACGTCCGGGTGATCGTGCGCATCACCCCGTCCAAGGTCGCCGGCAACGCGAGCTAGACCCGGTGGACCTTTCCGGTCACGGCACTGGTCACGGCAGGTGGGCCCGTACCGCCGACCAGGCGTCGACGGCCTCCGCCAGGGGGTCGTCGGCCGCCAGGTGGGGGCGTACGAGGACCATCCAGGCGATCAGGCTCTTGATGCGGCGCAGGTGCAGGATCCGGGGCGGCGGGAGGTCGCGCCAGCCGGCGGCCCGGGCCCGGGCCTCCTGCGGGGTGAGGTCGATCAGCTCCAGCAGTTCCCGGCACAGGCCCGCTGGATCGCCGCCGCGTCCGGGGCCGAACCGGCGGATCAGGTAGCTGCGGACGGCGGCCAGCTCGGAGCCGCGCGCGAGGTCGGGCGCCTCCTCGGCCTCGGCGCAGCGGTACGTGGCGGCGAGCGCGACCCGGCCCCAGCGCAGGCGGACCCCGTCGGGGAGGTCCTCGTCCCGCATCCGTACCGCGGCCAGGACGCGCAGGGTCCGCGGGTGCGGTTCCTCCAGCAGGGGCGGTCCGGTGGCCAGCCAGGCCTCCAGTTCCTCCAGGGCGTGCCCGTCGGGCGGTACCGAGGTGAGGACCTGCCCGCGGGCGAGCAGCGCGACCATGGGGCCCGTGAGGTGGACGCGGACCACGCGGCCGCCGCCGGCGGAGGGCACGGCCAGCCCGGCGGCCTCTATGCGGCGCAGCCCGAGCCTCGACGCCCCGGCGGCGTACACCTGCCCGGGCCGGGCGGCGCCGCCGAGGCACCGTACGAGGCACACCCCGCCGGTGACGTCGGCCCGTTCGACGGAGTACACCTGGAGCTCGGTGATGGGCACGCGGACCCCCCTTTCCCGGGCGGGAGGCTACCGCGCCGGGGCCGCGGATTCACCCGCCCCGGGCGCACCCGCCCCGGATTCACGCACCCCGCGGGCTCACGTCCCGGCGGGCCGCTCCAGGACCAGACGGATCTCGGTGACCTCGTAGCCGGCCCGGTCGAAGGCGGCGGCCATCGGGGCGTTCACGGTGTCGGTGGTGGCGGTGATCCGTTCGGCGCCGGCGGCGGCGTGGAAGCGGGTGATCTCCGCGAGGATCTCGTCGATGAGGCCCTGGCCGCGCTGCTCGGGGACGACGCCGAGGTAGCCGACGTTGCGGTGGTAGGGGGTCGCGGAGGGGATGGCCATGCCCGCGCGGGTGCCGTCGGGGAGGTCGGCCAGGCGCCACCAGGAACGGTCTCCGGGGCAGTCGAGGTAGAAGGCGAAGTCGTCCCGGGCGAACTGCTCCTCGGTCATCGTGGCCAGCTCCTGCTGGGTGTTGAGGTCGAGGCTGCCCCGGGAGAGCCGGGCGAACGCGTCGAGGAACTCCTCGTCGGTGCCCTCGCGGAAGACGAGGCGCCCGGTGGGTTCGGCGGTCCCGGCGGCCGGGGTCCACTCGTAGCGCAGCCGCTCGACCTCCTGCGTCAGACCGGCCCGGGACGCGGCCTCCTGCCGCCAGGCCACGCCGGCGGCCAGCGCGGGGTCGGAGCGCCAGCCGCGCGGCAGGGACATGTTGTAGACCGGGGACTTGCCGAAGGCGGCGTGCCCGGCGGCCAGCAGGGCGGCGGCGAGCGCGGCCGGGTCGGCGACGTCCTCCCGTACCTGGAGGCAGTCGAGGGCGACGGGCCGCTCGCTGTCGGCGCGCCCCCACCACAGGGCGCGGGCGAGGATCCGGCCGTCCTCGTCCTCGGCGAACCAGATCCATTCGGGACGGATCCGGTGCGCGGCCAGCTCCTCGCGGACGCGGTCGGTGGTCAGGGCGGCGACGGGCCCGTCGGCCGGGTAGCCGAGGGCGCGGTCGAGGTCTGCGGGGTCTGCGGTGGCAGCGCGGAAGTTCATCCCGGAGATGATCACACCGGGTGGTGTGCCCCGCCAGGGGTTATCCGCGGGATCCGTCAGGTGGCGCGTGCCGAGGGCCGGCCCCCGGGTGGGGGGCCGGCCCTCGGCTGAGCGGTGCGCGCTACGACCAGGTGACGAGCCGGCGGGGGTGCTCCAGGACCGCCGCGATGTCGGCCAGGAAGCGGGAGCCGAGCTCGCCGTCGATGAGGCGGTGGTCGAACGACAGCGCCAGGGTGGTGACCTGGCGGGCCTTCACCTTGCCCTTGTGGACCCACGGCTGGAGCTTGATCGCGCCGACCGCGAGGATCGCGGACTCGCCGGGGTTGATGATGGGCGTACCGGTGTCGACGCCGAAGACGCCGACGTTGGTGATGGTGATGGTCCCCTGCTGCATGTCGCCGGGGGAGGTCTTGCCGTCGCGGGCCGTGGCGACCAGGGACGACAGGGCCTCGGAGAGCTCGGGCAGCGTCTTGGCGTGGGCGTCCTTGATGTTCGGGACGATCAGGCCGCGCGGGGTCGCCGCGGCGATCCCGAGGTTGACGTAGTGCTTGAGCACGATCTCCTGGGCCGCCTCGTCCCAGGACGCGTTGACGTCCGGGTTGCGGCGGATCGCCACGAGGACGGCCTTGGCGATGAGGAGCAGCGGGTTGATCCGCAGTCCGGCCAGGTCGGGATCGGCCTTGAGCTCGGTGACCAGCTTCATCGTCCGGGTCACGTCGAGGGTGATGAACTCGGTGACGTGCGGCGCGGTGAACGCCGAGCCGACCATCGCCTGGGCGGTGACCTTGCGGACGCCCTTGACCGGGATCCGGGTCTCCCGGGCCGACGCGTCCACGGCGACGGCCGGAGCCGGGACGGCCGCGGGGGCCGGCACGGCGGCGGGCGCGGGGGCGGCGGCGGGCGCCACCGCCTGCGGGGTGATCGCCGCGGCGGCCGCGGCGTGCACGTCCTCGCGGGTCACGACGCCACCCTCGCCCGTGGGGACCACGGTGGCCAGGTCGATGCCGAGGTCCTTGGCGAGCTTGCGCACGGGCGGCTTGGCCAGCGGGCGCTCGCCCGTCGGCTGCGCCGGTACCGCGACGGCGGCGGCCGGGGCCGCGCTGCCGTTCTGGACGGCCACGGCCGGGGCGGTGCCGTTCTGCGCGGGCGCACCGTCGGCGGCCTTGCGCGGCCGGCGCTTCGTCGAGGCGGTGGAGACCCCGTACCCGACCAGGACGGGCTGGCGGGCCTCCGGGGCGGGCTCGTCGGCCGCGGCGGCCTCCGAGCCCGTCGCGACGGCGGGGGCCTCGGCGACCGGGGCATCGGCCGGGGCGCCGGCACCGGCCGCGGTCTGCACCGAGATGATGACCTGGCCGACGTCGACCGTGGTCCCCTCCTCGAAGAGGAGCGCGTGCACGACCCCGTCGAAGGGGATCGGCAGCTCCACGGCCGCCTTCGCCGTCTCGACCTCGCACACGACCTGTCCGTCGGTGACGGTGTCACCCGGCTGGACGTACCACTTGAGGATCTCGGCCTCGGTGAGGCCCTCGCCCACGTCGGGCATCTTGAATTCGCGGATCGTCATGAACGTGGCTCCTCAGTACGCCAGCGAGCGGTCGACGGCGTCGAGCACCCTGTCCAGGCCGGGCAGGTACTCGTCCTCCAGGCGGGCCGGCGGGTACGGGGCGTGGAAGCCGCCGACGCGCAGCACCGGCGCCTCCAGGTGGTAGAAGCACCGCTCCGTGATGCGGGCGGCGATCTCGGAACCCATGCCCAGGAAGACCGGGGCCTCGTGGACGACCACGAGCCGGCGGGTGCGCTCCACGGAGGCCTGGAGCCCGTCGAAGTCCACGGGGGACATCGAGCGCAGGTCCACGACCTCGACGGACTTGCCCTCCTCGGCGGCCGCGGCGGCGGCCTCCAGACAGACCTTCACCATCGGCCCGTAGGCCGCCAGGGTGATGTCGGTGCCGGAGCGGGCGACGCGCGCCTTGTGGAGCTCGCCGGGGATGGCCTCGACATCGACCTCGCCCTTGTCCCAGTAGCGCCGCTTCGGCTCGAAGAAGATCACCGGGTCGTCGCTGAGGATCGCCTGCTGGAGCATCCAGTAGGCGTCGGAGGCGTTCGACGGCGAGACCACCTTGAGGCCCGGGACGTGCGCGAAGAGCGCCTCCGGGGACTCGCTGTGGTGCTCGACCGCGCCGATGCCGCCCGCGTACGGGATGCGGATGACGACCGGCATCTTGATCTTGCCGAGCGCGCGGGCGTGCATCTTCGCGAGCTGCGTGACGATCTGGTCGTAGGCGGGGAAGACGAACCCGTCGAACTGGATCTCCACGACCGGCCGGTACCCGCGCAGGGCCAGGCCGATGGCGGTGCCGACGATGCCCGACTCGGCGAGCGGGGTGTCGATGACCCGCTCCTCGCCGAAGTCCTTCTGGAGCCCGTCGGTGATGCGGAAGACGCCGCCCAGCTTGCCGACGTCCTCGCCCATGATCAGGACCTTGGGGTCCGTGTCCAGGGCCTTGCGCAGCGACTCGTTGAGCGCCTTCGCGATCGACATCTTCTCGATGGCCATGGTGGTCACTCCCCACCCTCGAAGGACGCGAGGTAGGCGGCGAACTGCGCGCGCTCCTCGTCGACGAGCGCGTGCCCGTCCGCGTAGACGTTCTCGAAGATCGCCATCGTGTCGGGGTCGGGCATGGCCCGTACGACCTCGCGCACGCGCTTGCCCAGGACCTCGCTCTCCGCCTCCAGCTCCGCGAAGAACGCCTCGTCGGCGCCCCCGGAGGCCAGCAGGTGGGCCTTCAGGCGCAGGATCGGGTCCTTCGCCTCCCAGGCCGCGGTCTCCTCGTCGCGCCGGTACTTCGTCGGATCGTCCGACGTCGTGTGCGCGCCCATGCGGTACGTGAACGCCTCGACCAGGGTCGGGCCCTCGCCGCGGCGCGCCCGCTCCAGCGCCCAGCGGGTGACCGCGAGGCAAGCCAGGACGTCGTTGCCGTCGACGCGGACGCCGGGGAAGCCGAAGCCCTGGGCGCGCTGGTAGAGCGGTACGCGCATCTGGCGCTCGGTGGGCTCGGAGATGGCCCACTGGTTGTTCTGGCAGAAGAACACGACCGGGGAGTTGTAGACCGCCGAGAAGGTGAAGGCCTCGGCCACGTCGCCCTGGCTGGACGCGCCGTCGCCGAAGTAGGCGATGACCGCGGAGTCCGCGCCGTCCTTGGCCACGCCCATGGCGTAGCCGGTCGCGTGGAGCGTCTGCGAGCCGATGACGATCGTGTACAGGTGGAAGTTGTTGACCGTCGGGTCCCAGCCGCCGTGGTTCACACCGCGGAACATGCCGAGCAGGTTGGTCGGGTCGACGCCGCGGCACCAGGCCACGCCGTGCTCGCGGTAGGTCGGGAAGACGTAGTCGTCGTCGCGCAGTGCCCGTCCGGAGCCGATCTGCGCCGCCTCCTGGCCCAGCAGCGAGGCCCACAGGCCCAGCTCGCCCTGACGCTGGAGGGCGGTCGCCTCCCCGTCGAAGCGGCGGGTGAGGACCATGTCGCGGTAGAGCCCGCGCAGGTCCTCGGTGGTGATGTCCGCGACGAAGGGCGCGAACTCGGCGAGGTCGGGATTGTCCGCGACCTCGACCCGTTCTCCCTCGGGCGTCAGCAGTTGTACGAGCTGAGGCTCGGCGTCGTGCGGCTGTGCGGTGGCAGCGGCGGTCTTGCGGGCGCTCGCCGCGCCGGCCGCCCGCTTGGTGCCGCTGCTGCGTCGCGGCTTGCGCGCGGCAGTGCTCTCCACGGTCACGTGTGCTCCTCCGTCGGTCCGGCACCCGGGTTCTCCGGGGTCCAGTGCGGCTCACCTGCATCTGTACCCGCGCACGGGGTGGGTGCGCGTCGAGTACGGGATTCAGGCGTGACAGGTGCCCCGGCGAGTGCCCTGCGCAATGCACGTTACCCAGTGCGCCGTATAACCGCGAAACCCCGTTTGACCTGCGATTTTGCTTGGATATCCAAGTAAATCGGCGAGGGCGCGAACAACCACTGGTCACAGCCTTGCAGGGGGCCGGAACAACGGCACGTTATCCCGGGTAACTCCGGCAGGGAAGGGGTGAGTGTGTGAAACTGACTTCGTGCGCGAAGACGGAAAAATCAAGGTATTCCTCCTGGACGACCACGAAGTGGTACGTCGGGGTGTTCATGAGCTGTTGTCGGTCGAAGACGACATCGAGATCGTGGGCGAGGCCGGTACCGCCGCGGA
This sequence comes from Streptomyces sp. NPDC044704, assembly GCF_056433525.1. Lineage (NCBI taxonomy): Bacteria > Bacillati > Actinomycetota > Actinomycetes > Kitasatosporales > Streptomycetaceae > Streptomyces > Streptomyces sp. NPDC044704. The sequence goes on along the minus strand of NZ_JBWKGY010000005.1, from coordinate 320,046 downwards.
CGCGCTGGTGCGCATCCCGGCGACCCGTCCCGACGTCGCGGTCCTCGACGTGCGGCTCCCGGACGGCAGCGGCGTCGAGGTGTGCCGGGAGGTGCGCTCGCAGAACGAGGACATCAAGTGCCTGATGCTGACCTCGTTCGCCGACGACGAGGCGCTGTTCGACGCGATCATGGCGGGTGCCTCGGGTTACGTCCTCAAGGCCATCCGCGGCAACGAGCTCCTGAGCGCCGTACGGGACGTGGCCGCCGGCAAGTCGCTGCTGGACCCCGTCGCGACCGCGCGGGTGCTGGAGCGGCTGCGCGACGGCAAGAACGGCAAGGGTGACGACCGGCTCTCCAACCTCACCGAGCAGGAGCGGAAGATCCTCGACCTGATCGGCGAGGGCCTGACGAACCGGGTCATCGGCGAGCGGCTGCACCTGGCCGAGAAGACGATCAAGAACTACGTCTCCAGCCTGCTGTCGAAGCTGGGCATGGAGCGGCGCTCCCAGGCCGCCGCGTACGTGGCCCGCCTCCAGGCCGAGAAGCGCTGACGCGGCCGGCGCGGCGGCCGTCACGCTGAGTGGCGGCGCACGGCCGTGGCCGCCCGTCCCGGTGGGCGTCGGGTGTCCGCCGGGCTGCCCGGGGCGCGCCGGGACCATTCGGGACCAACGTCCCCGATCATCGGGGCGGGCTCCTCTTTCCCGACCGCTCGTCGGTGCCGGAGAGTGGTCGCATGTCCCCTGAGGAACTCCACGCCATCGAACTGCTGCGCCGCGTGCCCTACGGCCGGGTCGCCACCAGCATGCGCGCGCTGCCCTTCCTCGCCCTCGCCCGCCACATCGTGGTGGAAGGCAAGGTCGTGCTGCGGATGCACGCCGGTTTCGGCTACCACCAGGCCTGCAACGGCAGTGTCGTCTCGTACGGGGCCGACAACTTCAATTCCCCCGACGCCGCGCTCTGGTCGGTGCAGTTCACGGGCACCGCGGAGATCGTCGAACCGACGACCGCGGAACTGGAACTTTTCGGTCCGGGGCCGCATTTCGTGGACGGAGCGGTGTTCGACCCGGTCTACATGCGCGTCGAACCCCAGCTCGTCACCGTGCACACCCTCGGGAATCCGAACCGGCGGGAACGGCAATACCAACACGCACTGTGATCATCGGACGAGTCGTCCGGATACGCGGAAGGGCCCGGCGGAAGGAATTCCGCCGGGCCCTTTCCGGTACGCCTGGACGTGCTACCCGTTGGGCCCCGGGTCGCCGCTGCCCCCGTCGGGGGGCGACGGCTTCGTGGTCGGCGGATCCTGCGTCGGAGGCTTCGACACCGGCGACTCCACCGGAGTGGACTTCGACGGCGCCGGGCTCGACGGCGGGTTGGTGCTCGGCGTCGGGCTGGTGCTCGGAGTGAACTTGCTCCGGCTCGGCGTCGGCACGTACGTCTCGTCGTGGGTGCGCGAGGTCTCCGGCGCCGACGGGCTCGACGGGGTCTCGGGGTCCGTGCCGCCCTGGCTGCTCTGCGAGGCGCCCGGCGAGCTCTGGTTGACGCCCGGCGACTTGTCCTTGTTGTTGCCGTTCTCGTTGAAGGTCTTCACCGCGTACGCCACACCGCCGGCGATCGCGAGCACCGCGAGCAGGGCGAACAGCATCATCTTCCAGCGGCCGCCGCCCGGGCGGTCGTCGTAGCCACCGTGGCCGTTCTGCCCGCCGCCCTGGCCGCCGTGACCGCCGCCGCCCGGGAAGGCCGAGCCGTCGTCCGGGTTGAGCGGGGGCACCATCGGCCGCTGGAACTGCGAGGTCGTGGCGTGCGAGGGGAACTGGTTCGGGTGCTGGCCGCCGTTGCCGGCCGGCTGCATCGCCGTGGTGGCCGCGCCGGGCTGGCCGTGCGGGAGCGCCATCGTGACCGGGCCGGTGTTCCAGGTACCGGTGTTCGCGCCCTGCTCCTGGAGCATCTGGAGGGCGTACTGGACGAGCCCGCGCATCTCCTCGGCGCTCTGGAACCGGTCGTCCGGGTCCTTGGCGAGCGACCGCATGACGAGGCCGTCGAGTTCCTGCGGGATCGTGTGGCCCTCGGGCAGCTGCGAGGGCGGCACCGGGGCGTCCTGCACGTGCTGGTAGACCACCGAGAGCGGGGTCTCGCCGGTGAAGGGGGGCCGCAGCGCGAGGAGTTCGTAGAGCAGACAGCCCGTCGCGTACAGGTCGCTGCGGTGGTCCACGGCCTTGCCGAGGGCCTGTTCGGGCGACAGGTACTGCGGGGTGCCCATGACCATGCCGGTCTGCGTCATCGTCGACTGCACGCCGTGCAGGGCGCGGGCGATGCCGAAGTCCATCACCTTCACCGCACCGGTGTTGGTGATGATGACGTTCGCGGGCTTGATGTCTCGGTGCACGATGCCGTGCTGGTGCGAGTACGCGAGGGCTTCCAGCACGCCCGAGACGATGATCAGTGCCTGCTCGGGGCCCGGGGCCTCGGCGCTGATCAGCAGGTCGCGGATGGTGCGGCCCTCGACGAGCTCCATCACGATGTAGGGGACGACGTTCGGTCCGACCCGGTCCTCGCCCGAGTCGTACACGGCGACCACGGCGTGGTGGTTGAGGCCGGCGACCGACTGGGCCTCGCGCGTGAAGCGGGCCTTGGACACCGGGTCCTCGGCGAGGTCCGCACGCAGCAGCTTGACGGCGACGGTGCGGCCGAGGCGCACGTCCTCGGCGGCGAACACCTCCGCCATGCCGCCGCGGCCCAGGCGGTGGGTCAGCCGGTAACGGCCGTCCCCGACCAGGCCGCCCGCGCCCCAGTGCTCGGGACCGTCAGCCATCCCGGCGCCGTTTCCCTCGGGTTCGGGTGCCATCAGTCCTCGCCGTCGTCTCTCTCGTCCGCTCTAGCGGTAGGTCCTCATCGGGTCCTCATCGGGTGCTCCGATGAACGCTACAGCCTCGGAACCGGTCACCGTTCGGACGAAGGCACCCCGTGGCACCGTGGTCACGGAACGGGCACCTGGCTTGACGTGTGCTTGCCCTCCGGCAGACTGGGCGCCACATGCGCTCAGCCAGACGCGTAGGGACACAGCCCGAGGGGAAGCAACAGTCATGAGCCAGGACGGCACACAGGGCCGGTACGCAGGCGGCTCTCTGGCCGGTGGCCGTTACCAGCTAAGGGATTTGCTGGGTGAGGGCGGCATGGCGTCGGTCTACCTCGCGTACGACTCCGCCCTCGACCGGCAGGTTGCGATCAAGACCCTGCACAGCGAACTGGGGCGCGAGGCGTCCTTCCGCGAGCGGTTCCGCCGCGAGGCGCAGGCTGTTGCGAAACTGTCGCACACCAATATCGTCTCGGTCTTCGACACGGGCGAGGGCGAGGTCGTCTTCGGCGGTCCCGCCGGCGGCGACAGCACCGTGATGCCCTACATCGTCATGGAATACGTGGAAGGTCAGCCTCTGGGCTCCGTCCTGGAGTCGGACATCCGCCAGTACGGCGCGATGCCGGCGGACAAGGCGCTGAAGGTGACGGCCGACGTGCTGGCCGCGCTGGAGACCAGCCACGAGATGGGCCTGGTCCACCGCGACATCAAGCCCGGCAACGTGATGATGACCAAGCGCGGCGTGGTCAAGGTGATGGACTTCGGCATCGCCCGGGCCATGCAGTCGGGGGTCACCTCGATGACGCAGACCGGCATGGTCGTCGGCACCCCCCAGTACCTCTCCCCGGAGCAGGCGCTGGGGCGCGGCGTGGACGCCCGTTCCGACCTGTATTCGGTCGGCATCATGCTGTTCCAGCTGCTGACCGGACGCATCCCGTTCGAGGCGGACTCGCCGCTGGCGATCGCGTACGCGCACGTCCAGGAGGAGCCGGTCGCTCCGTCAACGATCAACCGGTCCGTCACTCCCGCGATGGACGCGCTGGTCGCGCGGGCGCTGAAGAAGAACCCGAACGAGCGCTACCCCACGGCCGCCGCGATGCGCGACGACCTGATGCGGGTGCTGTCGGCCGGTCAGACGGGCGCCCCCGTCATCGTGCCCGGCGCCGTCACCGGCGGCAGCGGGGCGGGCGTGGGCTCGGCCGTGTTCCCGCCCGTGGACTCCGGCTTCCAGTCGCCGCCGCCGCACGCGCTCCAGCAGCCCTACCAGAACCCGCAGACACCGGCGCCGTCCCCGTACGCGCCGACGCCCGCGCCGCAGCACCAGGGCGGTTACGCGTACCCGCAGCAGGGCGTGCACACCCCGCCGCCCGCGCAGCAGTACGCGCCGCAGACCCCGGCGCCGTTCACCATCTCGCCGTCGAACACCGGCGGATCGGGTTCCGGTCCGGCGGGCGGCTCCGGCGGCGGCAAGCGGAACACGCCCGTCATCGTGGGCGCGATCGTGGTGGCCCTGCTGGCCGTCGGCGGTCTCATCGCGGCGATCTCGATGAACGGCAAGGACGAGGACCCGCAGGCCGGGCCGAGCACCCCGAGCGCGTCGGCGTCCGGATCGGCCGCGGCGGGCCACAAGGGGCCTGACCTCTCGCGGACGATCGACGCCGAGAAGTGCAAGAAGGCCAGCAAGTCCTACAAGGACGCGAACAAGGTCATGGCGCCGGACCTGCGGTACAAGAACCTCCGCTCGGTCAAGGAGTGCCTCCAGGCCGCCGGCTGGCGCTACGAGATCGAGATGCGGGACGAGGCCGTCTACGGCCAGGACACCGTGCTGGAGCAGCTGCCCGCGGCCGGTACGGACGTCGCCAAGGACGACACGGAGTTCACGCTGATCGTCTCCACCGGCAACCCGCAGTAGGGGCCGCCCCGGTTCCCCGGGGGCCCCGCACGACACACCCGGCATCCCGGGCCACCCCTATGGGCGGCCCGGGATGCCGCTTTTGCCCCATTATGTAAATCTGAGCACGTCGTGTCGGTCGCTTCCGCTTCGGTCGTGCCGGTCGCTACCGCTCCGGTCGTGGCCGTCGCTTCCGCTTCGGTCGTGCCGGTCGCTTCCGTCGTGTCGGTCACTTCCGCTTCATCGGTCACCCGGAACGGGAGGGGCTCCCCGTGATCCACCGCCTCCGCGCACCGCACCGGGCGGCCGGAGCCGCGCTCGCAGCCGCGCTGTTGCTGGTGGCGGCGCCGGCGAGCGCCACCCCCGCCCGCGCCCCCGGCGCCGCCGCGCCCGCGGGTGCCGCGCACGTGGCCGACGTACCGGACGAGGCGTACGAGGAACTCGCCGGCAGCGCAGCGGGCGTCGGCCGGGAGCGCCCCGGGCGGCCCGCCGCCGAGCCGGCCTCCGTCGAGCTGGCCCCGGTGTCGCGGCCGGTGCGGCCCGGCCGGCCCGCTCACCCCGACCACCCCGACCACGCCGACCAGCCCGACCAGCCCCGCCGTCCCGCGCGTCCGGCGCACCCCGCGCGGCCGCCCGCGGAGCCGGCCGTTCCGGCCGTGCCGCCGGTGCCGCCGGAGGGCGTCGCCCCGGAGCCGCTGCCGCACGTCGAACCGGACCCGCCCGCCTCGGTCAACGCGCTCGGCACCGGGCCGAACGAGCGGGCCGCCGACCTGGCCGCCCACCTGGTGCCGCTCGGCACCGGACTGGCCCTCATGGGGCTGGGCCTCGGCTACATGGGCGTGCGGCTGCGGCGCGGCCGCTGAGGACCCCGCGGGGCTTCGGGCCGTCCCGGCCCGTCCGGTCCCGTCCGGGGCAGGCTTGCGAGCGACGGCATACTCGGTATACATACTGAGTATGTCGATTCGCCACGGCCTTCTCGCCCTGCTGGAACGGGGCCCCCGGTACGGCTCACAGCTGCGCACCGAATTCGAGTCCCGCACCGGTTCCACCTGGCCGCTCAACGTCGGGCAGGTGTACACCACCCTCGCCCGCCTGGAGCGCGACGGCCTCGTCGCCCCCGGCGGCGAGGACCCGGCCGGGCACACCCTCTACGTCATCACCGACACCGGACGCGCCGAACTGCACCAGTGGTACGAGCGCCCCGTCGACCGCACCAACCCGCCCCGTGACGAGCTGTCCATCAAGCTCGCCATGGCCGTCGGCGCCCCCGGCGTCGACATCCGCGCCGTCATCCAGTCCCAGCGGCACGCCACGGTCCAGGCCATGCAGGACTACACCCGGCTCAAGGCACAGGCCCTCGCCGCCATCGAGAGCGGCCGGGCGGACGAACGCGACGACCTGGCCTGGCTGCTGGTCCTGGAACAGCTGATCTTCCAGACCGAGGCCGAGGCCCGCTGGCTCGACCACTCCGAGGCACGGCTCGTACGGATCTCCCAGCAGGCCGCCCGGGCACCCTCCGAGCCCGCCCCGCCCGGGCCCACCGCCACCGGATCCGTCACCGAGCCCGCCGCCGGCACCACCGCCGGCCGGCCCCGTACCGCCCGCACGCGGCGGGGCTGAACCACCGCTCCCAGGGGGAACCCCTCATGCCCGACCAGCACCGCACACAGCCCGTACTCCAGCTCGACCAGCTCGTCCGCACGCACGGCAGCGGCCCCACCGAGGTGCACGCCCTGCGCGGGATCGACCTCAGCGTCCACCCCGGCGAACTCGTCGCCGTGATGGGCCCGTCCGGCTCCGGCAAGTCCACGCTGCTCACCCTCGCGGGCGGCCTCGACACCCCGACCAGCGGCCGGGTCGTCGTCGAGGGCGTCGACATCACCACCGCGAGCCGCAAGCAGCTCGCCGCGCTGCGCCGCCGCAGCATCGGCTACGTCTTCCAGGACTACAACCTCATACCGGCGCTCACCGCCGCCGAGAACGTCGCCCTGCCCCTCGAACTCGACGGCGTCTCCGCCCGCAAGGGCCGCACCGCCGCCCTCGCCGCGCTGGAGGAGATGGGCCTCGGCCAGCTCGCCCACCGCTTCCCCGACGAGATGTCGGGCGGCCAGCAGCAGCGCGTGGCCATCGCCCGCGCCCTGGTCGGCGACCGCCGACTGGTCCTCGCCGACGAGCCCACCGGTGCCCTCGACTCCGAGACCGGCGAGTCCGTACTCGCCCTGCTGCGCACCCGCTGCGACGCGGGCGCGGCCGGGATCCTGGTCACGCACGAACCCCGTTTCGCCGCCTGGGCGGACCGGGTCGTCTTCCTGCGCGACGGCACCGTCGTCGACGAGACCCTGCGCAGCGGGGCCGATTCGCTGCTCTCCGGGCGGGCGGCCGGCCTGTGACCTCCCCGCTCCGCTCCTGGTACCACCCCTGGGCCGCGGCCCTGCGCATCGCCCGCCGGGACGCCTGGCGCGCCAAGGGCCGCAGCGCCCTCGTCCTGTCGATGATCGCCCTGCCGATCGTCGGCGTGAGCGCCGCCGACCTCGCCTTCCGCAGCGGCGAACTCACCCCCGAACAGACGCTGAGCCGTTCCATCGGCGCCGCCGACGCCCGGATCACCGAAGCCGGCGTCGACGGACCCGTCTACCAGCACCCCGACGGCAGGAACCACGCCCCCGTCGGCGGCTACGACGCCTACCGGCCGGCCGCCGACGGGAAGGAACGCCCGTCGCTGAAGTCCCTGATCCCCGCCGGGGTCAAGGCCGTCCCCGACACCACGGCCCACGCCAAGGTGCACACCGCGCACGGCCTGCTCGCGACCGAACTGCGCGAGCTCGACGTGCACGACCCGCTGGCCAAGGGCATCATCGCCCTCGACCGCGGCCGGCTGCCCGAGAAACCGGGCGAGATCATCGCCACCACCAGCTTCCTGGAGGCCTCGGGTCTGTACGTCGGCTCCTCGGCCACCCCGCGCGGCTCGCAGGCCTCGTACAAGATCGTGGGAGCTTACGAGCTGCCCTCGCACCTGAAGAACCCCGAGCTGCTCGCCCTGCCCGGCCAGCTGCTCGCCCCGCTCGACAAGGCCCTCCAGGCCTCCGGAACGACCGGGATCCGGGCCGAGGACGCCTTCCTCCTGTCGATCGGCGCGGGCTCGGGCTCGGGCTCCGGCTCGGGCTCGGCTGGTTTCACGTGGAACATGGTCAAGGAGGCCAACACCAAGGGCGTCCTCGTGCTGTCCCGCGCGGTGACCCTGAACCCGCCCGCCGACTCCGAGGTGCCGCTGTTCAAGCAGCAGCCGAAGGAGCAGTTCGACATCAACGGTGGCGGCGGGGCCACCGAGAAGGCCGTCCTCGCCACCGTCGTCGGCCTCACCATGCTGGAGATCTGCCTGCTCGCCGGACCCGCCTTCGCGGTCGGCGCCCGGCGCTCCCGACGCCAGCTGGGCCTGCTCGGCGCCAACGGCGGCGACCGGCGGCACATCCGGGCCGTCGTCCTCTCCGGCGGCCTGGTGATCGGCGCCGCGGCCGCCGTCATCGGCACCGCCGTCGGCGTGGCCCTCACCATCGCGCTGCGGCCCGTCCTGGAGGAACAGCTCGGCGCCCGCTTCGGCGGCCTCTCGTTCCGCCCGCTGGAACTCCTCGGCATCGCCCTGCTCGCCGTCGTGACCGGCCTGCTGGCCGCGATCGTCCCCGCCGTGACCGCGTCCCGGCAGACCGTCCTGGCCTCGCTCACCGGCCGCCGCGGCGTACGCCGCGCGAACCGGATCCTGCCCGTCGTCGGTCTGGTCGCCGTCGCCGCGGGCGCCACGATCGCCCTGTACGGAGCTCGCTTCCAGAGCAGCTCCACCGTCGTCGCAGGCGGCAGCGCCCTCGCCGAGCTGGGCATCGTCGCCCTCACCCCGGTCCTCGTCGGCCTCTTCGGCCGGGTCGGGCGCTGGCTGCCGCTGTCGCCGCGGCTCGCGCTGCGCGACGCCGTCCGCAACCGGGGCCGTACGGCGCCGGCCGTGGCCGCCGTACTGGCCGCCGTCGCCGGAACCGTCGCCGTCTCCACCTACCAGCACAGCCGAGACGTTCAGGCACGCCAGGAGTACACCGCTCAGCTCCCGGCCAACGCCGGGTCCCTGTTCAGCGACAACAGCGGCTACAAGGACGTTCCGGCCCTGCGGGAGAGCCTCTCGAAGAACCTGCCCGTGGCCGTACGGGCCGACGTGGACCGGATGGTCGTCGGCAACGCCGGCTGCGAGTCGTACTCCTCTGATCCGAAGTGCGGGCAGGTCGAGCTCATCGTCCCGAAGGAGCAGCGCTGCCCGCTCTACGAGGCCCCGAACGGACCCGCCTCCTTCACCCCGGAAAAGGCCCGTGAGCTGCGGCAGGACCCCCGCTGCGCGTTCCGCGAGTTCTCGCCCGCCGTCGACGTGTTCGTCGCGGACGAGAAGCTGCTGAGCGTGCTGGCGGTCACCGACCCCGGTTCCACCGCGGCCCTGAAGGCGGGTCAGCCCGTCTCCTTCGACCGCCGCGACGTGAAGGACGGGAAGGTCACCCTGCGGATCGTCACCGACCACGACGCCGCCGACCGGGCCCGCCGCGACAACGCCGAACTGCCCGGCCAGGACAAGGTGTTCGCCACCCACCAGGCGCCCGCCTCGGCGGAGTCGTGGGGCGTACGGCTGGTCCTGCCGCCCTCCGCCGTCAAGGCCGCCGGCATCGCCACGGCCCCGGCCGGCGCGTTCTTCAGCCTCGACGGAAAGGCCGGCAGCGAGCAGCGGCAGCGCTTCGACGGAGAGCTCGACCGGATGGGCGCCGACGCCAGCCTGATGATCGAGGAGGGGTACCAGGACGAAAGCACCCTGGGCGTGCTCGTCCTCACCGTCTTCGCGGGCCTGGTCACCATCGGCGCGGCCGGCATCGCGACCGGCCTGGCCCAGGCCGACGCCGAGGCCGACCTGAAGACCCTCGCGGCCGTCGGCGCTCCGCCGCGGGTCCGTCGCACGCTCAGCGGCCTCCAGTGCGCGGTGGTCGCCCTGATGGGCGTGGTCCTGGGCTCCGCGGCCGGCATCCTGCCCGCCGTCGGACTGCGGATCACCCAGGAGCAGGAGCAGGAGCGGCTGCTCCGCACGCACATCGAGATGGGGTACCAGGCGCTCACCGACACCGCGGTCCACGTGCCGATCGCCGTGCCGTGGTCCACGCTCGCCGGGCTCCTCGTCGTCGTCCCGCTCGGGGCCGGTCTGCTGGCCGCGCTCGTCACCAAGTCGAGCGGAGCGCTGGCGCGGCGCGAAGCCGGGTGATGTCACTGCCCCCGCACAGGGTGGATCACGCCCTTGCGGGGGCACACCGTGTGAGTACGCAGGTGTGCGAGAGAATGTCGGCATGGAGATGCCGAGGAGTGAACGGTCGCAGGACAGCCCCCCGCACGTCCTGATCGTGGGACAGGACGGGACGGCGGTCGGCGGCGCCGATGACGAGTCGCGCGAGGTTCCGGTGACGGAGATGGTCGAACAGCCCGCCAAGGTCATGCGGATCGGCAGCATGATCAAGCAACTTCTGGAAGAAGTCCGCGCCGCCCCTCTGGACGAGGCCAGCCGGGTCCGTCTGAAGGACATCCACGCGGCGTCGGTGAAGGAACTCGAAGACGGCCTCGCTCCGGAGCTGGTCGAGGAACTGGAGCGCCTCTCACTGCCGTTCACCGAGGAGGCCATCCCCTCCGAGGCGGAACTGCGGATCGCGCAGGCGCAGTTGGTGGGCTGGCTGGAGGGTCTCTTCCACGGGATCCAGACGGCCCTGTTCGCGCAGCAGATGGCGGCGCGAGCCCAACTGGAGCAGATGCGCCGGGCCCTGCCGCCGGGCGGATCGCACGAGGACGACGAAGACGGCCCGCACGGCGCGGTCCGCTCCGGCCCCTACCTCTAGGCCGCCCCGCCTGGCACCGTCGTCGGAACGCCCGCTTACGTCAGGTAAGCGGGCGCCCCTCCGCCTAACGATGCACAGCACCGGCCGCCACAGCCCACCACCTCCGGGCGCCCCCCTTGCGGCACGGCGCCCGGGCGGGCACCCGTCCCTCCAACCCAGCCGCCATCCGAAGCATGAGCCCGGGCACGACCCTTGAGGCGCGGGGCTCGGGCGGCGCCCGACCCCACCAGCCCCGCCGGCGTCCGAAGCATGAGCCCAGGCACGACCCGGCGCGTTGAGGCACGGGGCTCAGACCGCACCCGGCCCCGCCAGCCCGGCCACCGTGCGCAGCACGGGGTTGGGGCAGCGCCCCAACCCTCCGCCCGGCCGCAGTGCGCAGCACGGGCCGGACGGCACACAGCCGCCCCAGCCCACGGGCGCTTGCGAAGCGAGCCGCGCAACACCCCGCACACCACCCCTCTCCGGAATCTGAGACGCGTGCCCGGGTGGTACCCCCAACCCACCCCGACACCCCTTGCGGCACGGGCCCGGGCAGATACCGGGAGCAGCACCCCGCCGCCCCTTGGGGCGCGGGACCGGGCGCGGAGCGGCACCGCCGGCCCCGTCGGCGTTTGAGGCGCGGGGCCGGGCAGGGGCCCGGGAACGGGGGGAGGGTGGGGCGGGGGCTCCGCGCGGCGGTCCACTGGGCCCCGCGCCCGGCAGGGTAAGGGCGTCGTAAGGGGGAGCCGACGGCCCCCACATGGGCCCCGCATACTCGGGACATGAGCTACGACGCGATCGTCCTGGCCGGCGGCGCCGCCCGGCGCCTCGGCGGGGCCGACAAGCCCGCCCTGCGGGTCGGCGGCCGCGCCCTGCTGGACCGGGTCCTCGACGCGTGCGCCGACGCCGGGACCACCGTCGTGGTCGGCGGCCGCCGGGCAACGGCCCGCCCGGTGCGCTGGGTCCGCGAGGACCCGCCCGGCGGCGGCCCCCTGGCCGCGCTGGACGCCGGGCTGCGGGCGACGACGGCCCCGCTGGTCCTCGTACTCTCCGCCGATCTGCCCTTCCTGGACCGGGACACCGTCCGCGCACTGCTCGCCGCCGACGGGCGGGACGGGCCGGACCGGCCGGACGGGGCCCTCCTGCGGGACCCCGACGGCCGGGACCAGCCCCTGGTCGCCGCCTACCGCGCCGAGCCCCTGCGCCGCGAGATCGCCCTCCTGGCCACCGAACACGGCACCCTGCACGGCCTCCCCCTGCGCGCCCTGACCGCCGAGCTCGACCTCACCCCCGTCACCGCCGCCGCGCCGCTCGCCTCGTTCGACTGCGACACCTGGGAGGACCTGGCGGCGGCCCGGGCCCGGATCAGGGAGCATGGGACCGTGCTGGAGCAATGGATCAACGCCGCCAAGAACGAGCTCGGCATCGACGTCGACGTCGACGTCACCGCCCTGCTCGACCTCGCCCGTGACGCCGCCCACGGCGTCGCCCGGCCCGCGGCTCCGCTGACGACCTTCCTCATCGGCTACGCGGCCGCCCGCGCCGAGGCCGAAGGCGCCGACCCCGCCCGGGCCGTCACCGAGGCCTGCCGCAAGACCGCCGCCCTGGCCCTGCACTGGGGCGACGAAGCACAGCCCGCCGATCCCGAGGAGAGCGGCTCCGGATGACCCGTACCGACGCCGACGGCGCCCTGGACGAGGCCCTCGCCCTGGTCAGCCGCGATGCCCGCGCCCACACCGCCGGCGGCCACCGCGCCGCACCCTGGCCCGCTGCCCGGGAGGCGGCCGTCAGGGCCGGCTCCGGCGTACGCGGCCGCACCCACCGGGTACCGCTCGCGGACGCCCACGGCGAGGTGCTGGAGGCCCCCCTGGAGGCCCTCAGCGACCTGCCCTCCTTCGACACCTCCGCCATGGACGGCTGGGCCGTCGCCGGACCCGGCCCCTGGCACGTCCGCAGCGGCGGGATCCTGGCCGGTACCGAGCCGCCCCCGCCCCTCGCCGACGGCGAGGCCGTACGGATCGCCACCGGCGCCCGGGTCCCCGCCGACACCAGCGCCGTGATCCGCAGCGAGCACGCCCGCGAGGCCGGCACCCAGCTGTACCCGCAGCGGGCCGTGAGCACCGGCCAGGACATCCGCCCCCGCGGCCAGGAGTGCCGCTCCGGGGACCTGCTGCTGCCCGTCGGCTCCCTCGTCACCCCGGCCGTGCTCGGCCTCGCCGCTGCCGCCGGGTACGACGAGCTGGTCACCCGGCCCCGGCCCCGCGTGGAGGTCCTGGTCCTCGGCGACGAGCTGCTGACCGGGGGCCGCCCCCATGACGGCCTCATCCGTGACGCCCTCGGCCCCATGCTCGGCCCCTGGCTGACCCGGCTCGGCGCGGAGGTCACCGGCACGCGCCGGCTCGGCGACGACCCGGCCGGGGCCGAGGCCCTGCTCAAGGCCGTCACCGGCTCCACCGCCGACCTGCTGATCACCACCGGCGGCACCGCCTCCGGCCCCGTCGACCACGTGCACCCCGTGCTGGCCCGGGCCGGCGCCGAGCTGCTCGTGGACGGGGTCGCCGTGCGCCCCGGGCACCCGATGCTGCTGGCCCGCATCGGCGACCGGGCGGACGGCCGGCACCTCGTCGGCCTGCCCGGCAATCCGCTGGCCGCGGTCTCGGCGCTGCTGACCCTCGCCGAGCCCCTGCTGCGCGCCCTCGCGGGCCGGCGGCAGCGGCCGCGCTACACGGTGCCGGTGCAAGGCGACGTGCCCGGCCACCCGTACGACACCCGGCTCGTCCCGGTGCTGCTGACCGACGAACACGCCGTACCGCTGCGGTACAACGGCCCTGCGATGCTGCGCGGCGTGGCCGCCGCCGACGCGCTGGCCGTCGTACCGCCGCACGGCGCACGATCCGGGCAGGACCTCGAAGTCCTCGACCTGCCCTGGGCTTCGGGGGGATGTTTCACGTGAAACTTCACGGCCAGGACGCCATGGCGCGCGGCGCGGACGAGAAACTCGTCTCGCGCCGCATCAAACTGCCCAGACGCATCGTCGAAAAGCCGCTGCGGCAGGTCGGCCTGCGCCTGTTGATGGCCCTGTTCGTGCTGTTCCTGACGGTCCTGATCGTCTGGCTCGACCGCGCGGGGTACCACGACAACGCGAACGATCAGGTCGATCTCCTCGACTGCTTCTACTACGCGACCGTGACCCTGTCCACGACGGGCTACGGCGACATCGTCCCGTACAGCGACAGCGCGCGGCTGGTGAACATCCTGCTGATCACGCCGCTGCGCGTGCTGTTCCTGATCATCCTGGTCGGCACCACCCTGGAAGTGCTCACCGAACGCACCAGGGAAGAATGGCGGCTGAGCCGCTGGAGGAAGAACTTGCGCGAGCACACGGTCGTCGTCGGCTTCGGCACGAAGGGCCGCTCGGCGCTGCAAACCTTGCTGGCCACGGGCCTGAGCAGGGAACAGGTCGTCATCGTCGACCCCAGCTCCAAGGTCATCGACATCGCCAACGCGGAAGGGTTCACGGGCGTGGTCGGCGACGCCACCCGCTCCGACGTCCTGCTCCGCGCGGAGCTCCAGAAGGCCCGTCAGATCGTCATCGCCACCCAGCGGGACGACACGGCGGTGCTGGTGACGCTGACGGCACGCCAGCTCAACCGGGGCGCGAAGATCGTCGCGGCGGTCCGCGAGGAGGAGAACGCGCCGCTGCTGAAGCAGTCCGGCGCGGACGCGGTCATCACCAGCGCGAGCGCGGCCGGCCGCCTGCTCGGCCTGTCGGTGCTCAGCCCCAGCGCGGGCACCGTGATGGAGGACCTCATCCAGCAGGGCAGCGGCCTCGACCTGATCGAACGGCCCGTCAACAAGGCGGAGGTCGGCCGGAGCGTGCGGGAGACCGACGACCTGGTGGTGAGCGTGCTGCGCGGGCACCGGCTCCTCCCGTACGACGACCCGCACGCCAGCCCGCTCCAGCTGACGGACCGTGTGATCACCATCGTCCGCGCCCGGCCCCCGGTGGCACACGTGCCGCTCGGCCCGGCGGAGTAGCAGCGCCGCCGGGTCGCGTACTGGGCCGCACGGGCGGGTTCGCGTAGCCTCCGGGCCATGCATGCGATCACCATCGAGCAGCCCGGCGGCCCCGAGGCCCTCGTCTGGGCCGAGGTACCCGATCCGGTGGCGGGCGAGGGGGAGGTGCTCGTCGAGGTCGCGGCGAGCGCCGTGAACCGCGCCGACGTCCTTCAGCGGCAGGGGTTCTACGATCCTCCGCCCGGCGCCTCGCGCCACCCCGGCCTGGAGTGTTCCGGGCGCATCACCGAGGTCGGTCCGGGGGTGTCCGGCTGGTCGGTGGGCGACGAGGTGTGCGCGCTGCTGGCCGGAGGCGGGTACGCGGAGCGGGTCGCCGTACCGGCGGGGCAGTTGCTGCCGGTGCCGCGGGGCGTCGACCTGGTGACGGCGGCCGCGCTGCCGGAGGTCGTCGCGACGGTGTGGTCCAACGTGTTCATGGTCGCCGGGCTGCGGCCCGGCGAGACCCTGCTCGTGCACGGCGGTTCCAGCGGGATCGGCACGATGGCCATCCAGCTCGGCAAGGCGGTCGGCGCGCGGGTGGCGGTCACGGCGGGCGGCAAGGACAAGCTGGCGCGCTGCGCCGAGCTCGGCGCGGACGTCCTGATCGACTACCGCGAGCAGGACTTCGTGGAGGAGCTGCGGTCCGCGACGGGCGGGGCCGGGGCGGACGTGATCCTGGACATCGTGGGCGCGAAGTACCTGGCGCGGAACCTGGACGCGCTCGCGGTCAACGGCCGGCTCGCCGTGATCGGGATGCAGGGCGGGGTGAAGGCCGAGCTGAACCTGGGCGTCCTGCTGGCCAAGCGCGCGGCGATCACCGCGACCTCGCTGCGGGCCCGGCCGCTGGAGGAGAAGGCGGCGATCATCGCCGCCGTACGGGAGCACGTGTGGCCCCTGGTCGCGGCCGGCCGCGTGCGCCCGGTGGTGCACGCGACGTACCCGATGGCCGAGGCCGCGGAGGCGCACCGGGTACTGGAGTCCAGCGCCCACGTGGGCAAGCTGCTGCTGAAGGTCTAGTGCCGTGCCCCGGGGGCACCCACCGCGCCCGGAGGGGTGGTGCCGTCCGGGCGGGGTGGGGGTCCCGCCCGGACGGGCTCTGTGGGCTGCTCTACAGGCTGCGGAGCAGCACCGACGGGGATTCCACGCAGTCGGCGACGTAGCGCAGGAAGCCGCCCGCCGTACCGCCGTCGCACACCCGGTGGTCGAAGGTCAGCGACAGCTGAACGACCTTGCGGACGGCCAGCTCCCCCTGGTGGACCCACGGCTTGGGGATGATCCGGCCCACGCCGAGCATGGCCGCCTCGGGGTGGTTGATGATCGGCGTGGAGCCGTCGACGCCGAACACCCCGTAGTTGTTCAGGGTGAACGTCCCGCCCGTGAGGTCCGACGGGGCCAGCTTCCCGGCCCGGGCGAGCTCGGTCAGCCGGGCGAACTCGGCCGACAGGGACTCGGGACTGCGGTGCTGCGCGTCCCGGACCACGGGGACCATCAGTCCGCGTTCGGTCTGCGCGGCGAAGCCGAGGTGCACGGCGGGGAGCCGGACGATCTCGTTCGCCGCGAGGTCTACGGTGGAGTTGAGCTCCGGGTAGCGGGCGAGGGCGGCCGTGCAGATCCGGGCGAGCAGTGCGAGCACCGAGATCTTCGGACCGTCGACGGCGTTCATGGCGGCGCGGGCGGCCATCAGTTCCGTCGCGTCGGCGTCGACCCAGCAGGTGGCCTCGGGGATCTCGCGCCGGCTGCGCGAGAGCTTCTCGGCCACGGCCCCGCGCAGCCCCTTGAGCGGGATCCGCTCGCCCTGGACGGCGGGCCGGGAGGCCACGGCGGGCGCGGCGGCCGGCGCGGCCTGAGCGGCGACGGGGGTGTCGGGGGCCGTCCGCAGGGCGGCCTCGACGTCGGCCCGCAGGATCAGGCCCTCGGGTCCGGAGCCGCGCAGCGCCCGCAGGTCCACCCCGTTGTCCCGGGCCAGCTTGCGCACGATCGGGGAGATCACCGCCACCGGCCCGAGTGCCACGGGGGCCGCCGGGGCCACGGCCACGGGAGCAGCAGCGGGGGCGGCCTGCACGGCAGAGGCAGAGGCAGCAGCGGCGGCAGTGGCGGCAGTGGCGGCGGCAGCCGGACGCACCCGGCGGCGGCGCGCCGGCCGGGAGTGGTCCGTGCCGTAGCCGACCAGGACGTTGCCCGAACCGGACGCCGCCTCCGACGGCTCCGGCTCCGGCGTCGTCCCCGAGCCCACCGCGACGGTGATCAGCGGAGCCCCGACCGGGAGCTCGGTGCCCTCCTCGCCGAAGCGGGCGGTGACCACGCCCCCGTACGGGCAGGGGACCTCCACCATCGCCTTGGCGGTCTCGACCTCGACGACCGGCTGGTCGATCTCGACCACGTCGCCCACGGCCACCAGCCAGCGCACGATCTCCGCCTCGGTCAGCCCCTCCCCGAGGTCGGGCAGCTTGAACTCCAGTACCTGCGGCATCAGTTCTCCCACTGCAGGCGGGCCACGGTGTCCAGGATCCGGTCCACGCCGGGCAGGTGGTGCTTCTCCAGCATCGGCGGCGGATACGGGATGTCGAAGCCCGTCACCCGCAGCACGGGCGCCTCCAGGTGGTGGAAGCACCGCTCCGTCACGCGGGCGGCGATCTCCGCGCCCGGCCCGCCGAAGCCGCCGGCCTCGTGGACCACCACGGCGCGCCCGGTGCGGCGTACGGACGCGACGACCGTCTCCTCGTCGAACGGGACCAGCGACCGCAGGTCCACGACCTCCAGGTCCCAGCCCTCCTCGCGGGCCGCCTCGGCCGCCTCCAGGCAGACCGGCAGCGAGGGCCCGTAGGTGATCAGCGTGGCGCTCGTGCCCGCCCGGCGGACCAGTGCCTTCCCGATCCCCGGCACCTCGGCCGGCGCGTCCGGCGACCACTGCGCCTTCGACCAGTACAGCCGCTTCGGCTCCAGGAAGACCACCGGGTCGTCGCTCGCGATCGAGGCGCGCAGCAGTCCGTACGCGTCCTCGACCGTCGCCGGGGTGACGACCGTCAGCCCGGGCGTGGCCACGTAGTACGCCTCGGAGGAGTCGCAGTGGTGCTCGACGCCCCCGATGCCGCCGCCGTACGGGACACGGATGGTGATCGGCAGGGGCATGGCGCCCCGCGTGCGGTTGCGCATCTTCGCCACGTGCGAGATGAGCTGTTCGAAGGCCGGGTACGCGAACGCGTCGAACTGCATCTCCACGACCGGCCGCAGCCCGTACATGGCCATGCCGACCGCGGTGCCGAGGATGCCGGCCTCCGCGAGCGGGGTGTCCGTCACGCGGTCCTCGCCGAACTCCTTCACGAGGCCGTCCGTGATCCGGAAGACCCCGCCGAGCGCCCCGACGTCCTCGCCCATGACGTGGACGGTCGGGTCTTCGGCCATCGCGTCGCGCATGGCCCGGGTGAGGGCCTGCGCCATCGTCGCGGGCTTCACCGCCTGCTGTGCCACCGTGCTCACGCCTCGTCCTCGGCTTCCAGTTCGGCGCGCAGCAGCTCGGCCTGCTCGCGCAGCCGTCCGGTCTGCTCCGCGTACACGTGCGCGAACAGGTCCATGGGGTCCAGGACCGGCTCGGCGTTCATCCGCTCGCGCAGGTTCGCGGCCATCGCCTCGGCCGCGTCGCGGGCCTCCCGGATGCCGGCCTCGTCGAGGATCCCGCGGGCGGTGAGCTCGCGCTCCAGCAGTTCCACCGGGTCGTGGGCCTTCCAGGCCTCCACCTCGGCGTCGGTGCGGTAGCGGGTCGCGTCGTCGGCGTTCGTGTGGGCCTCCATCCGGTACGTGACGGCCTCGATGAGGGTCGGTCCGCCGCCGCTCCGGGCCCGCTGGACGGCCTCGGTGAGGACCTCGTGCATCGCGGCGACGTCGTTCCCGTCGACCAGCCGGCCGGGCATGCCGTAGCCGACGGCCTTGTGGGCCAGCGTCGGGGCCGCGGTCTGCTTGGCGAGGGGGACGGAGATGGCGAAGCCGTTGTTCTGGACCAGGAAGACCACCGGGGCCTGCCAGACGGCGGCGAAGTTCAGCGCCTCGTGGAAGTCGCCCTCGCTGGTTCCGCCGTCCCCGACCATGGCCAGGGCGACGACCTCGTCCCCGCGCAGGCGGGCGGCGTGCGCCACGCCCACGGCGTGCGGGAGCTGGGTGGCGAGGGGGGTGCACAGCGGGGCTATCCGGTACTCGCGCGGGTCGTACCCGGTGTGCCAGTCGCCCCGCAGCAGCGTGAGGGCCTGTACGGGGTCCAGTCCGCGCGCCACGGCCGCCAGGGTGTCCCGGTAGCTCGGGAAGAGCCAGTCCTGCTCCTCCAGGACCAGCGCGGCCGCGATCTCGCAGGCCTCCTGGCCGACGGTGGACGGGTACACGGCGAGACGGCCCTGCCGGGTCAGCGCGGTGGCCTGCGCGTTGTAGCGGCGGCCGCGCACGAGCTCGGCGTAGTACCGGCGCATCAGCGCCGGGTCGAGGCGGTCGGCCGCCTCGGTGCCCAGCACCCGGTACGGCTCGGGGTCCGGAAGCAGCGCGGCTGCGTCCGTACGGGGCCTCCAGGCGGGCGGCGGGGTGGCACGGTGGGACGCACCGGCACCGGGCAGCTCTTGGACCGTCATGGCGGCGTACACCTCCTCATGGGAAGCGGGCAGGGAGTGCCCCGGATGTGAGGCCCCTCACCAACCGATTGTTCGGTTGTCCGCGCAATTTGGCTACAGGCGACTCCAGGCTGTGGACAAACTGGCGCCGGGGCCGTGGGATGGGTGCAGGACGTCCAGGAGAGGGAGGCATCGGGCAATGCCGGATGAACAAATGGCCGGAGCGGGTTCCGCACCGGTCCCGGCGGGGAACGCCCCGGGCGTCCCTCCGGTCCCTCCCCGCCCGCTGGATCCGATCGACCGGTCGATCATGCGGCTGCTCCAGGCGGACGGCCGGGCGTCGATACGGTCGGTGGCCGAGCAGGTGCACGTGTCGCGGGCCAACGCCTACGCGCGGATCAACCGGCTCATCGACGACGGGGTGATCCGCGGGTTCACGGCCCGGGTCAACCACGAAAGGGCAGGTCAGGGCGCATCCGCCTATATCACCCTGAAGATCGTCCAGAACTCATGGCGGACGGTGCGCGAACAGCTGCGCGAGCTCCCCGGGGCAGCGCACATCGCACTGGTCAGCGGGGACTTCGACGTCCTGCTGCTCGTCCACACCCCGGACAACCGGACCTTGCGCGAGCTGGTCCTGACCCGCCTCCAGTCCATCCCGGAGGTCCTGTCCACGCGCACCCTGCTGGTCTTCGAGGAGACGGACCTCCTGGACCCGGGCCCGGCGGCAGGCCCGGCGCTCACAGAGGACTGACTCCGGTACGACTGGTACGACCGGGTGAGCGGCGGTTACCGAGCGTCGGTAACCGACCGGCGGTCACGGAGCCGCGGTCAAGGAGCCGCGGTGCGCAGGCCGTCGAAGGCCATGTGGACGACCGCGTCGGCGAGCTGGCCGTGGTCCGCGCCCGGGTGCGGGCGGTACCACTCGACGAGGGAGTTCACCATGCCGAACAGCAGCCGGGTGGCGAGCCGGATGTCCACGTCCGCGCGCAGGTCCCCGTCGGCCGCGGCGGCCTTCAGCAGATCGGCGACCTGGTGGTCGAACTCGCGGCGCCGCTCCAGCGCCCAGCGCTCGGTGCGCGTGTTGCCCCGCACCCGCAGCAGCAGCGTCACGTAGGGCAGTTCGCCGAGCAGCACCTCGACCGTCCGCCGGGTGACGTACTCGACGCGTTCGACCGCCCGGCCGCGTACGGCGCCCGGCTCGTCGAGGACGGCGAACAGCCCGTCCAGGGCGCGGCTGACGGCCCGCAGCAGCAGCTCCTCCTTGCCCGCGACGTGGTGGTAGATGGAGGACTTGGAGATCCCGGCCGCCTTGGAGAGGTGCTCCATCGAGGTGCCGTCGTAGCCGCGCTCGTTGAAGACCTGGACGGCCACGGAGAGCAGGGTCTCCGGTGTGTACGTGTCCCGCCTGGCGGTGGTCATCGGGCGTCCTCCCCGTCGTCTTCCGCACCGGCCGCGTAGCCCAGCTTGAACAGCGCCAGCGAGGGCGCGTAGCGGCCGCCGGGACAGCGTTCGTCGAGGTGGTGCAGCAGGTCGTAGGCCCAGTCCCGGCCGAGCCGGTCGTGCCACGCGGCCGGGCCCATCGGGTAGTTCACGCCGAGCGTCATCGCGGTGTCGATGTCCTCGGCGGCCGCGACCCCGCGCGCCACGGCGTCGGCGGTCAGGTCGATCAGCATGGCGACGGTCCGGGCGACGATCATGCCGGGGACGTCACCGATGACGGAGACCTTCTTGCCGAGCTTCTGGAAGAGGCCGACGGCCTCGGCCAGGGTCCGCTCGGTGGTGTCCTCGCTCGCCGAGAGCGCGATCCGGGTGGCGCCCCGGTAGTCCAGGGCGAGGTCGAAGTAGACGACATCGGCGAACTCGACCGAGGTCTTGCCGTCGGCGAGCACCAGCTGGCCCTCGCCGGGCAGCTGGATGTACGGACCCCCGTGCTCGGTGGCCGTCACCGCGATCCCGGCCTCCTCGATGAGGTCGGCCAGGGCCGCGGCCGGTCCGAGGTCGCCGACGACGGTGACCTTGTCCGGGGCCTCCTCGGGGCCCGCCGTGTGCGGTTCCGGGGCCTTGGCGCCCTCCCCGTACGGGAACCAGCCCTGCCCGGACTTGCGGCCGAGGCGGCCCGACTGGACCAGCCGGCGCTGGGAGAGGGAGGGGGTGAACTTGGGGCTCCGGAAGAAGGACTCCCAGACGGAGCGGGTGACGGCCTCGTTGACGTCCTGGCCGATCAGGTCGGTGAGCTGGAAGGGGCCCATCTTGAAGCCGCCGCTCTCGCGGAGCACGGCGTCGATGGTCGCCGGGTCGGCGCCCTGCTCCTCGTGGACCGCGAAGGCCTCCGCGTAGAAGGGGCGGGCGATGCGGTTGACGATGAAACCGGGGGTGTCGGCGCAGCGGACCGGGGTCTTCCCCCAGCCGAGGACCGTGGCGTGGGCGCGCTCGGCGGCCGCCGGGTCGGTCGCGTGGCCGCTGACCACCTCGACGAGGGGCAGCAGGGGCGCCGGGTTGAAGAAGTGCAGGCCGAGGAAGCGGCCGGGGTGCGCGAGGGCGCCGGCGAGCTCGGTGACGGAGAGGGAGGAGGTGTTCGTGGCCAGCAGCGCGTCCGGCGCGACCACTCCTTCGAGTGCCGCGAAGAGGGTGCGCTTGACGGCGACGTCCTCGACGACGGCCTCGATGACGAGGGCCGCTCCGGCGAGGTCGGCGAGACCCGCCGCCGCGCCGATCCGGCCGATGGCGTCCTCGGCCTCGACGCGGTCCAGGCGGCCCTTGGCGGCCATCCGCTCGACGCGGTCGCGCACGAGGCCGGCTCCGGCTTCGGCGAAGGCGGGGTCGATGTCGTGGATCAGCACGCGGTGACCTGCGAGGACGGCCACCTGGGCGATGCCCTGCCCCATGGTGCCCGCGCCGACGACCGCCACAGTGCGGGACCGCTCGATTGCTGTCATGTCCTGATCCTCCCGCACCGACTTATCCACAGGCCTGCCGGGCCCTCTTGTCCCGACCGATCGTTCGGTTACTCTAACTCCAGTCTGCTCTCCTTCGCCCGGCTCAACGAGGAGTTGGTCCCTGATGGCCGCCGAGCTCACCGTCCCCCAGCTGTCCGCCAAGCACCGGCCCACCCTGGACCAGGCCCTGTCGGCGATCCGCAGCCGCGCCTACTGGTCCCCGCATCCCGAGCACCCCAAGGCCTACGGGGAGACCGCCCCGGCCGACGGCCTCGCCGCCTTCGAGGCCGTCCGCGGCACCCGCTTCGACCTCGGCCAGCCCGGCACCGACGGCTGGACGGGCGGCGAGGTGTCCCCGTACGGCCCCGAGCTGGGCGTCGAGTACCCGCACGCCGACCCCGACGTGCTGCTGCCCGCGATGCGGGCCGGCATGGGCGCCTGGCGGGACGCGGGCCCCGAGGTCCGCGCGCTCGTCTGTATCGAGATCCTGGCCCGGATCGGCGCGCGGACGCACGAGTTCGCGCACGCGGTCATGCACACCAGCGGCCAGGCCTTCATGATGGCCTTCCAGGCGGGCGGCCCCCACGCCCAGGACCGCGGTCTGGAGGCCGTGGCCTACGCGTACGAGGAGCAGACCCGGGTCCCCGGCCAGGCCGACTGGTCGAAGCCGCAGGGCAAGCGGGACCCGCTGGAGCTCGGCAAGACCTTCACGGCCGTCCCCCGCGGCGTCTCGCTGATGATCGGCTGCAACACCTTCCCCACCTGGAACGGCTACCCCGGCCTGTTCGCCTCCCTGGCCACCGGCAACCCCGTACTGGTCAAGCCGCACCCGCGGGCCGTCCTGCCGCTGGCCCTCACCGTCAAGGTGGCCCGCGAGGTACTCGCCGAGGCGGGCTTCGACCCGAACCTGGTGGCCCTCGCCGTCGAGCGGCCGGGCGAGGGCATCGCCAAGACCCTCGCGCTGCGCCCCGAGGTCCGGCTCATCGACTACACCGGGTCGACGGAGTTCGGCGACTGGCTGGAGACCAACGCCCGGCAGGCGCAGGTCTACACGGAGAAGGCGGGCGTCAACACGGTCGTCGTCGACTCCACCTCCGACTACAAGGGGATGCTCTCCAACCTGGCGTTCTCCCTGTCCCTGTACAGCGGCCAGATGTGCACCACCCCGCAGAACCTGCTGATCCCGCGCGACGGCATCGAGACGGACGCCGGCCACAAGTCGTACGACGAGGTCGTCGCCGACCTGGCCGCCTCGGTCGGGGGCCTGCTGGGCGACGACGCCCGCGCCAACGCCCTGCTCGGCGCGCTGGTCAACCCGGACGTCAAGGCCCGGCTGGAGGCGGCGGCCGCCCTCGGCGAGGTGGCCCTGGCCTCCCGCGAGGTGGTCAACCCGGAGTTCCCGGACGCGGTCGTGCGCACCCCGGTCATGGTGAAGCTGGACGCCGGCAAGCCGGACCCGGACGCCGCCTACCTCTCCGAGTGCTTCGGCCCGGTGTCCTTCGCGGTGGCGGTGGACTCCACGGCCGACGCGCTGGAGCTGCTGCGCCGTACGGTGCGGGAGAAGGGCGCGATGACCGTGGGCGCGTACACCACGTCCCCGGACACCGAGCGGGCCATCGAGGAGGTCTGCCTGGAGGAGTCGGCGCAGCTCTCGCTGAACCTGACCGGCGGGGTCTACGTCAACCAGACCGCGGCCTTCTCCGACTTCCACGGCTCGGGCGGCAACCCGGCGGCCAACGCCGCGCTGTGCGACGGGGCGTTCGTCGCGAACCGCTTCCGCGTGGTGGAGGTCCGCCGCCAGGCGTAGCCGGCCCTCCCGCCCGGCCGCACCTTCCGGCCGGGCGGATCCGGCCGCCGGGCGGTCCCGGCCGGGCGGTCTCCACGGCTCATGCCGAGAGGCGACCCGGCGGGCCGTCCGCTCCGGCGTCCGAGCCCGCCGCCGCCTCGAAGGCGCGGGAGGATCCGTCGGTCTGGGCCAGCCTGCGCAGGGCCGCGAACATCGCGTCGCCCAGGACCGTACCGACCACGACCGTCTCGATCAGGTCCTCCCGGGCGGCCCGTCGCCCGACGTACTCCAGGTCCGCGCGGGCCACCCCCTCGGCCGCCGAGGCGTAGGCGTCGAGCACCTCCGCGAAGCCGCCGTGCCCGACCCGCGCCAGCGCGGCCAGGGCCGCCGTCAGGGCCTGTCCCGCCGGGCTGTCCGCCGAGGAACGCCAGCCGCGCGCGTCGAGCAGCCGCACGACCCGCTCCCGGGCCAGGACCGCCTCCGCGTCCGGCCCCCCGTCGCCGCCGCGGTCACTTCCGTACCCCGGCACCAGCCGGTCGGCGGCCGCGCCCAGCAGTTTGTGCACCGACCGCTGCTTGTCGTCGACGGCCGCGAGGACCTCGCCGATCGCCGCGAGGGACAGCCCGCCCACTTCCAGCAGGGCGCGGATGAGCCGTAGCCGCCGTTCGTGGTCATCGCCGTAGCTCGCCTGGTTGGGGCTGCTCAGCTCTCCGGCCGGCAGCAGTCCTTCCCGTACGTAGTACTTGATCGTCGGCACGGGCACACCGGTCCGGCCGCTCAACTCTCCGATGCGCATCGTGCGTTCACTCATCTCTGCTTGCCAGCTCCCCGCCCATCATAGATAGTGGCACTACCAGATAGCGGCAAGTGCCGCTATCCATCATGCTCCTGTGGGGGGGAAAGCATGTCCTCGTCCACCTCGTCCACCCGGTCCACCTGGTCCATCTCGTCTTCCTTACGCACCTGGCACCGGCCGCTGACCGTCTTCGCCGGGGTGATGGTGGTGTGGGCCGCGGGCTCCGCCGTCGGACTGCTCGTCGACGACCGCGTCCTCCTGGGCGCCCCGATCTGGGCCAAGCCCTTCAAGTTCGCCGTCTCGTTCGTGGGCTACTCGCTCAGCCTCGCCTGGATGATCTCCCTGGCCGGCCGGGCCCGGCCCCGGCTGCGCCGCCCCGCCTGGTGGGCCGGCACGCTCGTCGCCGCCACGAGCGCCGTGGAGATGCTGCTCATCACCCTCCAGGTCGTCCGGGGCAGGCAGAGCCACTTCAACCAGGCGACGCCGCTCGACGCACAGCTCTACAGCGCCATGGCGCAGACCGTGGTGGTGCTGTGGCTGGCCACCCTCGCCGTCGCCGTCCTGCTCTTCCGCGCCCGCGTCGCCGACCGGGCCACCACCTGGTCGATCCGGATCGCCACCGTCCTCGCCCTCGCCGGCGCGGGACTCGGCTTCCTGATGACCCGGCCCACCGACGAACAGCTCGCGACCGACAACGCCCCCCTGGGTGGGCGCGCACAGCGTCGGAGTGCCCGACGGCGGCCCCGCCATGCCGCTCACCGGCTGGTCGACCACGGGCGGAGACCTGCGCATCCCGCACTTCGTCGGCATGCACGCGCTCCAGCTGCTCCCGCTGCTCGTCCTCGTGCTCGCCGCCCTCGCCCCGCGCTTCGCCCGGCTGCGGGCGGAGCGGGTCCGGCTGCGCCTGACCCTGGTGGCGTCCGCGGTCTACGCCGCGGTGGTCGCCCTGCTGACCTGGCAGGCACTGCGCGGCCAGCCACTGGTCCACCCCGACGGGGCGACGCTCGCCGCGGCCGCGGCGATCCTGGCCGCGGGCGCGCTAGGCGTGCTCGGCGCCCTGCGCTCCGGCCGGGGGGCCGCCCCAGTGGAAGAGGGTCATGGCCACGCTGGTGGCCAGGTTGTAGCTGGAGACCTGCGGACGCATCGGCAGGGAGACCAGGTGGTCGGCACGGGCACGGAGCTCGGGTGAGATGCCGTGCCGTTCGGAGCCGAAGGCGAGCAGGGCGTCGTCCGGGAGGGTGAGGGAGCGGATGTCCTCGCCCTCCGGGTCGAGGGCGTACAGCGGCCCGGCCGGCAGTTCGTCCAGTGCGAGCCGGTCGACCGTGGTCGCGTAGTGCAGTCCGGCCCCGGCCCGCACCACGTTGGGGTGCCAGGGGTCGAGGTCGCCGCGGGTGACCACGCCGGTGGCCCCGAAGCCGGCCGCGAGACGGACGACGGCGCCTACGTTGCCGAGGTTGCGCGGGTTGTCGAGCACCACGACCGGGGCGGGCCTCGGCAGCCGGGCCAGCACGGCCCGTCCCGCCTCCCGGTCGGGCCGGACGGCCAGGGCGGCGACCCCGGTGGGGTGGACGCGGGGCAGCAGTTCCTTCAGCGGGGCCCGGCGCACCAGCCGCGCCACTTCCGGGGCCACGTCGGGAGCCAGCCCGGCGGCGAGGGCGCGTACGGCGTCGGGGTCGTCGGCGACGACCGCCCGGACCTCGGCGCCGAAGCGCAGGGCGTGCTTCAGCGCGTGGAACCCGTCCAGCAGGACGACCCCGTCCCGCCCGGCGGCCTCCCGCCACTGCCGCGCGACGTCATCGGGACTCTGCTGCTCGCTCATGCCCCGACCCTACGACGCCCCGCGCGACCGCCCGCCCACGGCCGCCCGGGCCGCCCCGGCGGGCGTCAGCGCGGTACCGGGCTGGGCTCCGACGGGACCGGCGGCCCGGCGGGCTCCGCGGGCTCCGGGCGCGGCCGGGTCCGTACGGGCCTCAGGGCCGTGGCCCGCGCGCCGAGCCACACCAGGAAGGCCGTCGGCAGGAAGACGGCGTCGGCGGCGATCATCGCCAGCGAGAAGAACGGCAGCCCCAGCAGCACCGCGATCCCCGCGTGCTCCAGCATCATGACCGCCAGCAGCACGTTCTTGACGCGCCGGTCGAACAGGGTGAACGGGAAGGCCACCTGCACCGCCACCGTCCCGTACGACAGCAGCATCACCAGCGTCCCGCTGCCCGCCAGCAGCCCGGACAGCCCCGGCCACGGGGTGAAGTAGTCCAGCCCGAGCGGGTAGTAGAGCGCGGTCCCGTCCTGCCAGCGCGATCCCTGGATCTTGTACCAGCCGGCCGTGGCGTAGATCAGGCAGACCTCCGCCATGATCACCAGCATTCCGGCGTTGTGCAGCAGGTTCGCGAGCACGTCGAGGACGGCCCGGCCCTCGCCCCGCGGCTCGTACCGGTCGACCAGCCACCAGAGCCCGAGCCCCACCCACAGCGCGGCGAAGGCGGCCAGCCAGCCCGTCCCGAACCGTCCGGCCAGCGCCCCGTACGCGAGGACCAGGCCCAGTACGGTCCACAGG
Organism: Streptomyces sp. NPDC044704; assembly: GCF_056433525.1. NCBI lineage: Bacteria > Bacillati > Actinomycetota > Actinomycetes > Kitasatosporales > Streptomycetaceae > Streptomyces > Streptomyces sp. NPDC044704. The sequence goes on along the minus strand of NZ_JBWKGY010000005.1, from coordinate 292,724 downwards.
ACCGGCCCCGCCGCCCCCGCCGAGGCGCTGCCGCGCAGCCGGACGCGGCGCGCGTCCAGCGACCACACCTGCGCGCAGCGGGTGAGCACCAGGTAGATCGCCATCAGGTGGATGACGTTGTCGCCGCCGTCGCCCATGAAGACGCTGCGGTTCTGCAGGGACAGCACCCCGACCATGAAGACCACGGACGTGGCCCGCGTCCGCCAGCCGAGCACCAGCAGCGCGCTCGCGAGCACGGAGACGGCGTAGACGATCTCGAACCAGAGCGTGGAGTCCGACCACATCAGCACCGTGAAGGCACGGTTCGAGGCGGTCAGCCGCTCGGCCAGCTGCCAGCTCCACGGGCTGTCGGGGCCGTACAGCTCGTGCCGGTTCGGGATCTCCCGCAGCAGGAAGAACAGCCAGGTCCCGGCGAAGCCGATGCGGACCACGGCGCTCTGGTAGGGGCCCAGCGCCCGCCCGGTGACCTGCGCCAACGCCCGGGCCGCCCGGGCCCTGGGGCCCGGTCCCGACGGCTGCCCCGGCCGCCCCGGTCTTCCCGGCCCCCTCATACCGTCCACCACGGCAGCTCCCGGTAGTAGGTCTGGGTGTCGGTCTTCTCGGTGCTCCAGCTCGGCGCCGCCACGGCCGTGGTCGCCGAGCGCAGCTGGATCCGCTCGATCCGGTCGCCGTCCCGCCCGCCCCGGGCGAGCCGGTCCAGGGCGATCCTGCGCAGGTACTCCTCGGAGAGCGCGCCGCGGTCGCCGTTCGGGCGCTCGTCCTCGTCGTGGGAGCCCGTGTAGAAGTCCCAGGCCCGGCGGAGCTCGTTCTGCTTCGTGTGGCTCGGCAGCAGGCTGTGCCGGATGGCCGCTCCGTCCTCGGCCGACAGGTCGCGCCAGTCTCCGGTGACGACCTCGCCCGCCGGGGTGCGGACCTCGGCCCGCACCTGCACGGCGATGTTCTGCTGGAGGGGGTTCGGGGCGAAGAGCTTCCAGTTCTGTTCGAACTCGGGGTAGACCCAGCCGTCGACCAGGTCCGCGTGCCGCTTGCTCACCGTGTTGGACGGCGCGACGTGCAGGAAGACGAGCGCCAGGTGCAGGCCTGCGGCGACGGCCACGGCAGCCAGCGCCAGGGCCGCCACGACCCGGTACGGGGCCGACAGGCCGGCTATTCCGGGCGTCCTGGCCGGTGCGTCCCGCTCGGCGGGGGGCGACTCGGCGGGGGGCTCGGCGGACGCCTCGCCGGGCGGGGCCGGAGGGGCCGCGGAAGGCGGAGGAGGCGGCGGAACGACCGGCGGAAGGGCTCCTTCCGCAGGCTCGTGCTCGTTCGAATCCATCCCGCCCCGATCATCCCGCGTCCACAGGGTTGCCCACAGAGGTTGACACCCTACGGGCCGCCGTCTCACCATTGAAGAGGATGAACCGAACGATCGGTCGGTCGGGCGGACGGCAGACTCTGACAGGGAGCCGAGATGGTCGCAGTGACCCCGGAATCGGGCCCGGGCACGGCAACGGCGCCGCGCACGGCGAACGCCGTCGAGGCGGACCTCGGCGCGCAGCTCGCCGCAGCCTTCGACGCCGCCGTGGCGGCGGACGAGCGCGTGGAGCCGCGCGACTGGATGCCCGACGAGTACCGCGCTTCGCTGGTCCGGCAGATGGCCCAGCACGCGCACTCCGAGATCATCGGCATGCAGCCCGAGGCGAACTGGATCACCCGCGCGCCGTCGCTGCGCCGCAAGGCGATCCTGATGGCCAAGGTGCAGGACGAGGCCGGCCACGGCCTCTACCTGTACAGCGCCGCCGAAACCCTCGGCACCAGCCGCGACGAGCTGCTCGACAAGCTCCACTCGGGCAAGCAGAAGTACTCCTCGATCTTCAACTACCCCACCCTGACCTGGGCGGACGTCGGCGCCATCGGCTGGCTCGTGGACGGCGCGGCGATCACCAACCAGGTGCCGATCTGCCGCTGCTCCTACGGCCCGTACGCCCGCGCCATGGTCCGCATCTGCAAGGAGGAGTCCTTCCACCAGCGCCAGGGGTACGAGCTGCTCCTCGCGCTCTCGCAGGGCACCGAGGCCCAGCACGCCATGGCCCAGGACGCGGTGGACCGCTGGTGGTGGCCCTCCCTGATGATGTTCGGCCCGCCGGACGACGAGTCGGTCCACTCCGCCCAGGCGATGGCCTGGCGGATCAAGCGCCATTCCAACGACGAACTGCGCCAGCGCTTCGTGGACATCGCCGTCCCGCAGGCCGAGTCGCTGGGCCTGACCCTGCCCGACCCGGACATCAAGTGGAACGAGGAGCGCGGGCACCACGACTTCGGCGCCATCGACTGGTCGGAGTTCTGGAACGTCCTCAAGGGCAACGGTCCGTGCAACGAGCAGCGGATCAGCCAGCGGCGCAGGGCGCACGAGGAAGGCGCCTGGGTCCGCGAGGCAGCGGCGGCCTACGCCGAGAAGCACACCAGCACCGGACGAGAGGTACAGGCATGACGCAGAACTGGCCCCTGTGGGAGGTGTTCGTGCGCTCGCGCCGCGGCCTCTCGCACACGCACGCGGGAAGCCTGCACGCCCCGGACGCGGAGATGGCCCTGCGCAACGCCCGCGACCTCTACACGCGGCGCGGCGAGGGCATCTCCATCTGGGTCGTGCCCTCCACCGAGATCATCGCCTCCTCGCCGGACGAGCGGGACCCGTTCTTCGCCCCGTCCGCCGACAAGCCCTACCGGCACCCCACCTTCTACGACATCCCCGAGGGGGTGCGTCACCTGTGAGCAGCACCGGCACCGCCCCCCTCACCGGCGTCACGGCCGCGGCCGCGCTCGCCCTCGGCGACGACGCGCTGATCCTCTCCCACCGCCTGGGCGAATGGGCCGGTCACGCCCCCGTCCTGGAGGAGGAGGTGGCCCTGGCTAACATCGCGCTCGACCTGCTCGGCCAGGCGCGCGTCCTGCTGTCCATGGCGGGCGACGAGGACGAGCTGGCCTTCCTGCGCGAGGAGCGTTCCTTCCGCAACCTCCAGCTCGTCGAGCAGCCCAACGGCGACTTCGCCCACACCATCGCCCGGCAGCTGTACTTCTCCTTCCACCAGCACGAGCTGTACGGCGCGCTGGCCGCCGGGGACGGCCCGTTCGCCCCGCTCGCGGCCAAGGCCGTCAAGGAGACCGCCTACCACCGGGACCACGCCGAGCAGTGGACCCTGCGCCTCGGCGACGGCACCGAGGAGAGCCGCCGGCGGATGCGGGCCGGGCTCGACTCCCTGTGGAAGTACACCGGCGAGATGTTCCGGCCCCTCGAAGGGCTCGGCGTGGACCCGGCCGCCCTGGAAGACCGCTGGCTGGCCGCGGTCGGCGGGGTACTGGAGCGGGCCGGGCTCGCCCTGCCCGAAGGGCCGCGTACGGGAGCCTGGGCCGCCGGCGCCGGCCGCGAGGGCCTGCACACCGAGTCGTTCGGACGGCTGCTCGCCGAGATGCAGCACCTGCACCGCAGCCACCCGGGAGCGTCGTGGTGACCGGGACCGCGGCGGCCGCCGGAGCGGTGGGCATGACCCGCCTGGAGGCGGAGCTGGCCGAGCTCGCGGGTTCCGTCCCCGACCCGGAACTGCCGGTGCTCACCCTCGCCGAACTGGGCGTCATGCGCGGCGTCCGGATGCACGAGGACGGTCACGCCGAGGTCACCCTCACCCCCACCTACACGGGCTGCCCCGCGATCGAGGCCATGTCGGCCGACATCGAGCGGGTCCTGACCGGCCACGGCATCCCCGAGGTGCGGGTCGTCACCGTGCTCGCCCCGGCCTGGTCGACGGACGACATCAGCGCCGAAGGCCGCCGGAAGCTGGCCGAGTTCGGCATCGCGCCGCCCCGCCCGCACTCCGCCGGAGGACCGGTCCCGCTGACGCTGTCGGTGCGCTGCCCCCATTGCGGATCCACCGACACCGAGCTGCTCAGCCGATTCTCCTCCACCGCGTGCAAGGCGCTGCGCCGCTGCGTCTCCTGCCGCGAACCGTTCGACCACTTCAAGGAGCTGTAGATGGCCGTGTCTGTGCCCTCGGCGGAGCCGGGCCCCGCGCGCGCCGCGCGCCACGGCGCCTTCCACGCGCTGACGGTGGCGGCGGTCGAACGGCTCACCGACGATTCGGTGGCGCTGACCCTCGCGGTGCCCCCGGAACTGCGCGACGAGTACCGGCACGCGCCCGGCCAGCACCTCACCCTGCGCCGCACCGGCCCCGACGGCGGCGGGACCCGCCGCACCTACTCGATCTGCTCTCCCGCCCCGGCCGCCGACGGCCCGGGCCCGGCACTGCTGCGGGTCGGCGTGCGCCTCGTGGAGGGCGGCGAGTTCTCCACGTTCGCGCACAAGGAGATCGCCGCCGGGGACGTGCTCGACGTGATGGTCCCGGCCGGCCGGTTCGTCCTGGAGCCCGCCGCGGCCCCCGCCGCCGCGCACTACGCGGCGATCGTCGGCGGCAGCGGGATCACCCCGGTCCTGTCGATCGCCGCGAGCCTGCTGGCGGCCCGCGCCGACGCCCGCTTCTGCCTGGTGCGCAGCGACCGTACGGCCGCGTCGACGATGTTCCTGGACGACGTCGCCGACCTCAAGGACCGCTATCCCGACCGCTTCCAGCTGGTGACCGTCCTCTCCCGCGAGGAGCAGGAGGCCGGTCTGCCGTCCGGGCGGCTCGACCAGGAGCGGTTGTCGGCGCTGCTGCCCGCGCTGCTGCCGGTCGCCGAGGTGACGGGCTGGTTCCTGTGCGGGCCGTACGGGCTGGTGCAGGGCGCCGAGCGGGCGCTGGGCGAGCTGGGCGTCGCCCGGACCCGGGTGCACGAGGAGATCTTCCACGTCGAGGACACCGCGCCGCAGACCCCCGGCCGGACCGCCTCCGCGCCGTCCCACGGGCGGGTCACGGCACGCCTCGACGGCCGTTCGGGCACCTGGCCGGTGCAGGACGGCGAATCGCTGCTGGACGCCGTGCTGCGGGGCCGCGCGGACGCCCCGTACGCCTGCAAGGGCGGGGTGTGCGGCACCTGCCGGGTCTTCCTGGTCGCGGGCGAGGTGCGCATGGAGCGCAACTTCGCGCTGGAGTCCGAGGAGACGGACGCCGGCTTCGTGCTGGCCTGCCAGTCCCACGCGGTATCGGAGGAAGTGGAGATCGACTTCGACCGCTGAGCCGCCGCCCTTCCCGCTCCGCCCTCTGCCGCCCTCTGCCGTTCCTCCCCCTGTGCAATTCCTGTCGCCTGTTCTATCTTGACGGACCGTCAGATATGACGGACGGGACCCAGCCGGTGCACGCGGGAGGACAGGCAGTGGACTTCACCTTCACCGAGGAACAGCAGGCGGCCGTCGAGGCGGCCAGGGCCGTGTTCGCGGATGTCGCCCCCGACCGGGTGCCCAGCCCCGCGCTCACACCGGGAGCCGTCGCGGACGAGTTCGACCGGCCCCTGTGGAGCAGCCTGGCCGGCTCCGACCTGCTGGGCCTCGTCCTCGACGGGGAACACGGCGGCGCCGGCCTGGACGTCATCGCCCTGTGCCTGGTGCTGCGGGAGTCCGCCAAGGTCCTGGCGCGCGTACCGCTCCTGGAGCACTGCGCCACCGCCATGGCCGTCCAGGCCCACGGCAGCACCGAACTGGCCGCCGCCCTGCTGCCCGGCGCCGGGGACGGCACGCTCGTCCTGACCGTCGCCGCGCACGGCCGCACCGGCCACGACCCCGCAGAACTCGCCGTCACCGCACGCCGCGACGGCACGGACTGGACCCTGGACGGGGTGCAGACCTCCGTCCCCTGGGCGCACAGCGCCGACTGGATCGCCGTACCCGCACACCGCGGCGACGGCGAGGCCGTCCTCGCACTCGTCCCCCGCGCCGCCGGCGGGCTCACCCTCGCCGCGCAGTACTCCACCAGCGGGGAACGGCTCGCGGAGCTCACCCTCGACGGGGTCCGGGTACCCGCCTCCCACCTCATCGAGGCCCCCGGCGCCTGGGAGCGGCTCCGCCAGCTCCTCACGACCGGGACCTGCGCCCTCGCGCTCGGCCTCGGCGAGAACGTCCTCACCATGACCAGTCAGTACACCGCCAAGCGGGAGCAGTTCGGCTTCCCCGTCGCGACCTTCCAGGCCGTCGCCGTACAGGCAGCCGACCGGTACATCGACCTGCGCGCCATGGAGGTCACCCTCTGGCAGGCCGCCTGGCGGCTCGACGCGGCGACCGGCGGCGCCGGCGGCCCGCTGCCCAGCTCCGGTGACGTCGCCGTCGCCAAGATCTGGGCCTCCGAGGGAGTGCGCCGGGTCGTACAGACCGCCCAGCACCTGCACGGCGGCTTCGGCGCCGACACCGACTACCCGCTGCACCGGTACCACGCCTGGGCCAAGCAGCTGGAGCTCCAGCTCGGGCCGGCCGCGGCGCACGAGGAGGCCCTGGGCGACCTGCTGGCCGCCCATCCCCTCACCTGAGGCGGAAAGCCCCTCAGAGCACGAAGGCCGGGTTCCCGCTGTCCGTCACCATCGGGCGCCCGGCGCTCTCCCAGGCCTGCATCCCGCCGTCGACGTTGACGGCGTCGATGCCCTGACGCACCAGGTACTGGGTGACCTGCGCGGAGCGCCCGCCGACCCGGCACATCACGTGGACCCGGCCGTCCTCCGCGATGGCCTCGGTCAGCTCGCCGTAGCGGGCCACGAAGTCGCTCATCGGGATGTGCAGCGCGCCCTCGACGTGCCCGGCCGCCCATTCGTCGTCCTCGCGGACGTCCAGGACAAAGCCTTCGGAGGGCACCGCGGCGGCGTCCACCGAGGGGAGCGGTCCGAAGTTCATAGCTGTCGCCTTCTCTCTTCGCGGGTCTGGCCTGCCAACCTACCCGGCGAGCGCCGCCAGCTCCGCCTCGCGCTCGGAGACCTGTGCCAGCAACTGCTCCGCGATCTCCTCCAGCAGCCGGTCCGGGTCGTCCGGAGCCATCCGCAGCATCGACCCGATCGCGCTGTCCTCCAGCTCCCGGGCCAGCACGGACAGGAGTTCCTTGCGCTGCGCCAGCCACTCCAGGCGGGCGTACAGCTCCTCGCTCTCGGTCGGCCGCACGGCCTCCGGCGCGGGACCGGCCGCCCATTCCTCCGCCAGCTCGCGCAGCAGCTGCTCCTCGCCGCGCCCGTAAGCGGCGTTGACCCGGGCGATGAACGCGTCGCGGCGCTCCCGCTCGGTCTCGTCCTGGGCCAGGTCCGGATGCGCCTTGCGGACCAGCTCCCGGTAGAGCCGGCGGACCTCCTCCGAGGGACGCACGCGCTCCGGGGGCTTCACGGACCCGCCGGTGAGCATCGCGGACGCGTCGTCGGAGATCCCGTCGGAGTCCAGCCAGTCGTGGAACAGCTCGTCGACGCCGGGCATCGGCATCACCAGCGAGCGCGCGTCACGGGCCCGCCGCAGGTCCTCGGGATCCCCGCTGCGGGCCGCCTTCGCCTCCGCGATCAGCGCGTCCAGCTCGTCGAGCCGCGAGTACATCGGCCCGAGCTTCTGGTGGTGGAGGCGGGAGAAGTTCTCGACCTCCACCCGGAAGGTCTCCACCGCGATCTCGAACTCGATCAGGGCCTGCTCGGCGGCGCGCACGGCCCGGTCCAGCCGCGCCTCGGGCCGCTCGTCCGCGGCGCCCGGGGAGGCGGCGCCCGAAGTGGCGCCCGGGGTAGCGTCCGGGGCGGCGTCCGGAGAAGCCTGGGAGGCCGCGGACGGGCCGGGGACTGTCTGCTCGGGGTGCTCGGTCTGCTCGCTCACCCGGCCAGCCTACGGCCCGTCCGGCCGGGCGGTGTTTCACGTGAAACACCGCCGGCCCGGCCCCTCCGCTCAGACCGTGCCGGCCCCGGCCCCACGCCCCACCGCCCGCCCCGCTCCGCGCCCCGCCCCCGCCGGCATCCCGCCCGGCCCTCCGCTCAGACCCCGGCCTCCGCCGCGATCCGCCCGCCCCGGACGGCCGCCACCAGATCCGCGTGGTCGGCCTCGGTCCGGTCGGCGTAGGCCACCGCGAAAGCCGCCACGGCCTCGTCCAGCTCCTCGTTCTTGCCGCAGTACCCGGCCAGCAGCCTCGGATCGGCGCTGTGCGCGTGCGCCCGCGCCAGCAGCGCGCCGGTCATCCGCCCGTAGTCGTCGAACTGCTCGGCCGACAGCGCCGCCGGGTCCACGCTGCCCTTGCGGTTGCGGAACTGGCGCACCTGGAAGGGCCGCCCCTCCACCGTGGTCCAGCCGAGCATGATGTCGGACACCACCTGCATCCGCTTCTGCCCGGCCACCACCCGCAGGCCCTCGTGCTCCTCCACCGCCGCGTGGAAGCCCAGTCCGGGCAGGTACGGCAGCAGCACGGACGGCCGCGCCTCCTTCACCTGGAGGACCAGCGGCTCCCCCCGGTGGTCCAGCAGCAGCACCACGTACGAGCGCGTGCCCACGCTCCCCGTCCCGACCACGCGGAACGCCACGTCGTGGATCGCGTACCGGGCCAGCAGCGGCAGCCGGTCGCCCGGCAGGGTCTTCAGGTACGGGCCCAGCGAGGCCGCCACGGCCGCCGCCTCCCCGTCACCGACGCGGCGCAGCACCGGCAGCGCGTCGACGAACCGCCGGACGCCGTCCGCCCCGATCTCGGTGGACTTGGCGGCGAACCGGGCCGAGGTGTTGTTCCGGGCCTTCGCCGAGACCCGCTCCAGCGTGCCCAGCAGGTCGCGGGCATCGGTGTGCGAGACGAGCTCCTCGTCCGCGATGGCGTTCCACGCGTCGAGGGCGGGGAGCTTCGCGAGCAGCCGCATGGTCCTGCGGTAGGCGCCCACCGCGTCCTGCGCCGCCGTCCGGCAGGTGTCCTCGTCCGCGCCCGCCACCCGCCCGGCCAGCACCAGCGAGGTGGCCAGCCGCTTCACGTCCCACTCCCACGGGCCGAAGACGGTCTCGTCGAAGTCGTTGAGGTCGATGACGAGCCGGCCGCGCGCGTCCCCGTACAGGCCGAAGTTGGCCGCGTGCGCGTCACCGCAGATCTGCGCCCCGACGCCGGTCACCGGGCCGCCGGACAGGTCGTGCGCCATGAGCCCGGCCGCCCCGCGCAGGAACGCGAAGGGGTTCGCGGCCATGCGGCCGACCCGTATCGGGGCGAGCTCCGCGACCCGGCCGGCGTTGGACTCCTCCACCGCCCGCACGGCGTCCGGCCGTCCGGCCGGGGCCTCGAACCGGGCGTGCGCGGAACGCGGTACGCGCTCGCGCAGGGCCCGGCCCGCCTCCTTGGGCGAACCGGCCACTGACCGGGGCGCGAAGCCCTCGACCCGCGGTATTCGCCCGCCCTCACGTCCCGCCGCCGCGACCGCAGCCGCGACCGCTTCCGCCGTCGCGCCCGCCGCGTTCTGCTCCGGTACCGTCACCATTCGCGCCGCCCCCGCACCTGTCGCTCCGTGTCGGCCGAGGCGGCCGACTGCGCGTCGGCCCGACCGTTTTCGGCCCGACCGTATCTAGAGCCCGGCGTCCCTGGCCAGCAGGGCCGCCTGGACCCGGTTGTCGCAGCCCAGCTTCGCGAGGATCCGGCTCACGTACGTCTTCACCGTGGCCTCGCTCATGTGCAGGCGCCGGCCCGCGTCCGCGTTGGACAGCCCTTCTCCGAGCAGCGCCAGCACCCCGCGTTCCCGCTCGCTCAGCTCGGCCACCCGCCTCCGGGCCGCCTCGCCGCGTCCGGCGGACCGGCCGGTCGCCAGCTGGTCGACCACGTGCCGCGTCGCGGAGGGCGACAGGTAGGCGTCGCCGGCGGCGGCCGCCCGGACCGCGCCGATCAGCTCTCCCGGCGCGGAGTCCTTCAACAGGAACCCGGCGCCGCCCTCGCCGAGCGCCCGCAGCACGTTCTCCTTCTCACCGAAGGTCGTCAGGATCAGCGCCCGCACGTCCGGCACGGTCCGACCCAGCTCGCCGAGTGCCGTCAGCCCGTCCATCACCGGCATCTGGATGTCGAGGAGCACCACGTCGGGGGCGTGGGAGCGGGCCAGCTCCACCGCCTCCCGGCCGTTCGCACCCTCCGCGACGACCTCGATGTCCGGTGCGGAGGTCAGGATCATCCTGATGCCCGCCCGGATCAGCGGCTCGTCGTCAGCGATCACCACTCTGATCACCTTGGCTGTCACCCCGCGCTCCTACTGCTTGACCTCGTACGCCTGCTTCTCGACGAGCTTGCCGTCCTTGAAGCAGAACCGGAACACGGCGTCGGTGGTCAGGTCGTCCGACTCCTCCGACAGCAGCGCCAGACAGTCCGACCCCGGGGGCCGGGGCGGCCCCTTGCGCTCCAGGCCGTCCGTCATGACGCTCTCCCCGGACGGCAGCCGCTCGCGGACGGTCTGCTCCGACTCCCCGACACTCACCGCGTCGTAATCCTCCTTGCTGATCATCGCCTTGTTCGCGGAGCTCACCAGCAGCGCCACCCCGGCCCCCATGACGATCAGCAGCAGGACGAGCGCCGCGACGGCGATCCCGCAGCCCAGCGCCCAGCCGCCGGTCCGGCTGCGCACCGGCACCGCGAGCTCGCGGTCCACCGCCGCCCAGTCCAGGGGCGGCGCACCCTTCCGGGCCGTCGCCAGGGCCTGCGTCCGCTGCCCGAAGTCGTCGGCCACGTCCTCGACGGCGCCGGCCGGCTCGGCGCCGTACGGGAGCACTCCGGCCACCCGGAAGCCCCCGCCCTCGGCGGCCGCCGCGTGGACCATGCCGCCGACCAGCCGGGCCCGTTCCCGCAGCCCCGTCAGCCCCTGCCCGCCCGAGACCACCTCACCGGAACCGGGACCGGCCGCAGGGCCGTTGGCGATCTCCACCACCAGGGAGTCGTCCTCGTACCGCAGTTCCACCGTGATGGAGGCCCCCGGAGCGTGCTTGTAGGCGTTGGTCAGCGCCTCCTGCACGATCCGGTACGCCGCGTGGTCGCAGGCCGCCGCCAGCGGCCGGGGCTGCCCCGCCACGGAGAGCCGTACGTCGGTCCCCGCGGCCCGCGCCGTCTCCACGATCCCGCCGATCCCGGCCACCCCGCGCGCGGCGGGCTGCGCCTCCTCCACGGGCAGCGGAGCCTCCACCCCGTCCCGCAGGATCCCGACGACCTCGCGCAGCTCGTGCATCGCCGCGACCGAGGCCTGCCGCAGCACCCCGACCGCCTCGCGCTGCCGGTCGGTGATCGCGGGATCCACCTCCAGCGCCCCGGTGTGCACCGAGATCAGCGCCAGCTGGTGGCCGAGGCTGTCGTGCATGTCCTGGGCGATCCGCTGCCGCTCCCGCAGCCTGGCCTGCCCGGCGACCATCGTCCGCTCGCGCAGGAGCTGGGCGTTGCGCTCCTGAAGGGCACTCAGCAGGGTCCGCCGCTGGTACCAGTACCGGCTGGCCAGACCCGGCATGACCGTCGAGGCGAGGAACATCAGCGTGGAGAACACGATGACCAGCAGGGGACGCATCTGCGACCACTGGTCGACGAGGCTGAGGCCCACTTCCGCGACGAACGCGATGACGAAGGCGGCCAGCGCCCGGCCCACCCCGACGATCCGCCGGCCCGCGGACCAGCCCAGCAGGATCGTCACGAGGAACACCCCGGGCAGGAACCCGCTGGCCGCGGCGCCCACGATCAGGGTCGTCGCGGGCAGGCGCCGGCGCAGCAGGGTCAGCGCGACCACGAGCACGACGGCCGAGGCCGTCTTCAGCGTGGAGCTGTGACTGAGTTCGTCAACGCCCACGCCGAGCAGCGCGATCACCGCGGCGATCGTCAGGTCCCCCGCCAACGCGCTCCGGGACCAGGGCTCCGGCCCCTTCAGCCAGTCCCAGCCCGCCCGCGCCCTCGCCCTCGTATCCACGCGAGCGACCCTAGACACCCGACGGCACCGGCGGCTTCCCCCTTTCGTCGCGCGCCGTACGACGAAAGTCGGACGGACGATGTGCGGGGAGAGAAGGGCCACGGGGGCGAACCCGGCGCCGCGGCTCGGCCGCGCCCTCCCCTATATAAGGGTCCGGAGGCCGATAATGCAGGAAGCCCCGATCCGGATTCCGGATCGAGGCTTCCTCGATGTGGGCGAGGGGGGATTTGAACCCCCACGTCCCGAAGGACACTGGCACCTGAAGCCAGCGCGTCTGCCGTTCCGCCACTCGCCCGAGCAGCTCCCCAGTGGTTCTTCCCTTTCGGGCCGTTCCCCTGGCGACGTCGAAACATTAGCACGTCGGACGGGGTGGAATCACATCGCTTTCCCGGCCCCCTCGGAGGGCGGCCGGGACGGCCCCTCCCGCAGTCCGCTCCGGGTGCGGGACACTGTCCCTGGAGCGCCCCTACGATCCCTTGTGAGGACCAACACTCCTGCGCACGGGACCGATGGGGAACCAGCCGAATCCGCCACGCGTGGATACGATCAGTAAGCAGTACAGGGCGACAACGACGGAGGAGGTGCCCCATGGGAGTTCTGAAGCGGTTCGAGCAGCGACTCGAAGGTCTGGTGAACGGCACCTTCGCCAAGGTGTTCAAGTCCGAGGTCCAGCCGGTGGAGATCGCCGGCGCCCTCCAGCGGGAGTGCGACAACAACGCCACCATCTGGAACCGCGAGCGGACGGTCGTTCCCAACGACTTCATCGTGGAGCTCAGCGCCGGCGACTACGAGCGTCTGAGCCCCTACTCCGGCCAGCTCGGCGACGAGCTCGCGGGCCTCGTCCGCGACTACGCCAAGCAGCAGCGGTACAGCTTCATGGGCCCCATCAAGGTCCACCTGGAGAAGGCCGACGACCTCGACACCGGCCTCTACCGGGTCCGCAGCCGTACCCTGGCCTCCAGCACCTCCCAGGACTCGCCTCAGGCCGGGCAACAGCAGCAGGGCCAGCAGGGCGGTTACGGCTACCCGCCGGTCGCCGCCCCGCCCATGCCCGCGGGACCGCCTCCGGGCGGACCCGGCGGCCGCCCCGGCGCGGGCGGGCCCGGTCCCAGCGGCGCCCCCGGCACCACGCGCCGCTGGATCGAGATCAACGGCACACGCCACCAGATCTCGCGCCCCACGCTCGTACTCGGCCGGAGCACCGAGGCCGATGTGCGGATCGACGACCCCGGCGTCTCGCGCCGGCACTGTGAGATCCGGACCGGAACACCCCCGACGATCCAGGATCTCGGGTCCACCAACGGCATCGTGGTGGACGGACAGCACACCACCCGCGCTACGCTCCGCGACGGCTCGCGGATCGTCGTGGGCAGCACCACCATCATTTACCGGCAAGCCGAAGGGTGAAGCGGGGGCAATGTCAGAGCTGACCCTGACGGTCATGCGGTTGGGTTTCCTGGCCGTTCTGTGGCTGTTCGTCATCGTGGCCGTTCAGGTCATCCGCAGCGACCTGTTCGGCACGAGAGTGACGCAGCGCGGCTCACGCCGCGGCGGCGCCACCAGTGCGCCGCAGCAGACCGGGCGGCAATCCGCCGCGCCACCCCAGCAACGCCAGCGCCGGGGTGCGCCGACCAAACTCGTCGTCTCCGAAGGCACCCTCACGGGCACCACGGTGGCCCTCGCCGGCCAGACGATCACGCTGGGCCGTGCTCACGACTCCACGATCGTGCTGGACGACGACTACGCCTCCAGCAGGCATGCCAGGATCTACCCCGACCGTGACGGCCAGTGGATCGTCGAGGATCTCGGGTCCACCAACGGCACGTATCTCGACCGGACCCGGCTGACCACCCCGACGCCCATTCCGCCGGGCGCCCCGATCCGCATCGGCAAGACCGTCATCGAGCTGCGGAAGTAGTACGAGAATGAGCGAGCGGAGCGAGCGAGCCGCGGCGGTCCGTCCCACCGGGGACTCGGATCCGAGCGCGCTCCCGACCGGAGGGTGGGCAGTGTGGCTCGAGACCGGTTGTACCCGGAGGCAGCGTCGACAGGGCAGGTGCGCATGAGTCTGTCCCTGCGTTTCGCCGCCGGATCGCACAAGGGCATGATCCGCGAGGGCAACGAGGACTCCGGCTACGCCGGTCCCCGGCTCCTCGCGATCGCCGACGGCATGGGCGGCCAGGCCGCCGGCGAGGTCGCCAGCTCCGAGGTGATCTCGACCCTCGTCCAGCTCGACGACGACGTCCCGGGCTCCGACATCCTCACCGCGCTGAGCGTGGCCGTGCAGCGGGCCAACGACCAGCTGCGCGTCATGGTCGAGGAGGACCCCCAGCTGGAGGGCATGGGCACCACGCTCACCGCCCTCCTGTGGACCGGTCAGCGCCTCGGACTCGTCCACGTCGGCGACTCCCGCGCCTACCTGCTCCGTGACGGCGTCCTCACGCAGATCACCCAGGACCACACCTGGGTGCAGCGCCTCGTCGACGAGGGCCGCATCACCGAAGAGGAAGCCACCACCCACCCGCAGCGCTCGCTCCTCATGAGGGCGCTCGGCAGCGGTGACATCGTGGAGCCCGACCTCTCGATCCGCGAGGTCCGGGCCGGCGACCGCTACCTCATCTGCTCCGACGGGCTGTCCGGCGTCGTCTCCCACCAGACCCTGGAAGAGACCCTCGCCGACTACCACGGCCCCCACGAGACGGTGCAGTCCCTGATCCAGCTCGCCCTGCGCGGCGGCGGTCCGGACAACATCACCTGCATCGTCGCCGACGTCCTCGACACCGACAGCGGCGACACCCTCGCCGCCCAGCTGAACGACACCCCGGTCGTCGTCGGCGCGGTCGCCGAGAACCAGCACCAGCTCTTCGACGGCAACGCCATGCAGACCCCGGCCGGGCGCGCCTCGGGCCTCGGCCGTCAGGCCGCTCCGCCCGCCGGCGCCTTCGGCCCTCCCGGCAGCGGCGAGGCCCCCGGCTACGGATACCCCGACCAGAGCCCGGGCGGCGGCGGCTACGGCAGCTTCGGCGAACCCGACGCGTACGAGGCCGACCCGCCGTACGAGGACACGTACGACCACCCGCGCAGGCGCCGCAGCAAAGGGCGCAAGTGGACCACGCGGACGCTGATCCTGCTGCTCGTGGCCGGTGTCGTCGGCGGTGGCCTGTACGCCGCGCACCGGTGGACGCAGACCCAGTACTACATCGGCGTCAAGGGCGAGCACGTCGCGCTGTACCGCGGCATCAGCCAGAACCTGGCCTGGATCCACCTCTCGAAGGTGGAGACGGATCACCCCGAGATCGAACTGAAGTACCTGCCGTCCTTCAAGCGGAAGCAGGTCGAGGCCACCATCACCGAAGGCAGTCTCGACGGCGCCCGCAAGAAGGTCGACGAGCTCGGGACCCAGGTCGCCGCCTGCAAGAAGGACGAGGCCCGCCGCGCCGCCGAGGCGCAGAACAACCAGACGCCCGGCCCCGTTCTGACTCCCGCGGAGCAGACGATGGCCGGCCTGTGCGAAAAGCAGTAGAGATACGCGGGCACAGGGGGCCCGACACACCATGAGCGTTGTCACCAACACGACCACCATCGGCGCCATCGAGGCGCCGAGCCGGCGGAACACCGAGCTCATGCTGCTCGCGTTCGCCGTGGTCATCCCGATCTTCGCGTACGCCAACGTCGGCCTGTCGATCCACGGCGAGCTGCCTCCGGGCATGCTGCTGTACGGGCTCGGCCTCGGCGTGCTCGCCGGCATCGCCCACCTCGTCGTACGGCGCTACGCCAAGTACTCCGACCCGCTGCTGCTGCCGATCGCCACCCTGCTGAACGGGCTGGGCCTGGTCCTCATCTGGCGGCTCGACCAGTCCGAGCGGCTGCAGAAGCTCGCCAAGCGGAACTTCGGCGCCTTCTCCGAGTCCGCGCCGCGGCAGATGATGTACACGGCGCTGGCCATCGCCCTGTTCGCCGTCGTGCTGCTGGTCCTCAAGGACCACCGCGTGCTCCAGCGGTTCACGTACATCTCGATGGCCGCCTCCCTGGTCCTGCTGATCCTGCCCGTGATCCCGGGTCTGGGCGCGGACGTGTTCGGCGCCAAGATCTGGATCAGCGTCGGCGGTTTCTCCATCCAGCCCGGCGAGTTCGCGAAGATCGTCATCGCGGTGTTCTTCGCGGGCTACCTGATGGTCAAGCGCGACGCCCTGGCCCTGGCCAGCCGCCGCTTCATGGGCCTCTACCTGCCGCGCGGCCGTGACCTCGGCCCGATCCTGATGATCTGGGCGATGAGCCTGCTCGTCCTCGTCTTCGAGAACGACCTCGGCACCTCGCTGCTCTTCTTCGGCATGTTCGTGATCATGCTGTACGTGGCCACCGAGCGGACCAGCTGGATCGTCATCGGCCTGCTGATGTCGATGGCCGGCGCCGTGGTCGTCGGCACCACCGCCAGCCACGTCGAGGCCCGTGTGAACGCCTGGCTGGACCCCTTCGGCTGCTACGCCACCTCCGGCGCCTGCGAGCAGGTCGGCCAGTCGATCATGAGCTTCGGGTCCGGCGGTGTCCTCGGCACCGGCTGGGGCCAGGGCAGCTCCGACCTCATCGGCTTCGCCGCGAACTCCGACTTCATCTTCTCGACCGTCGGCGAGGAGCTCGGCCTGACGGGCGTCATGGCCTTCCTGCTGCTCTACGGTCTGATCATCGAGCGGGGCGTGCGCACCGCGCTGGCCGCCCGCGACCCCTTCGGCAAGCTCTTCGCCATCGGGCTGTCCGGCGCCTTCGCCCTCCAGATCTTCGTCGTCGCCGGCGGAGTCATGGGCCTCATCCCCCTCACCGGCATGACCATGCCCTTCCTCGCGTCCGGTGGTTCCTCGGTCCTCGCGAACTGGGTGCTCATCGCCATCCTCATCCGGATCAGCGACACCGCACGCCGGCCCGCCCCGGCCCCCGCCCCGTCCCCCGACTCCGAGATGACCCAGGTGGTCCGCCCGTCATGAACAAGCCCCTGCGCCGCATCTCGCTGTTCTGCGGGCTGCTCGTCCTCGCCCTGCTGATCCGGACCAACTGGCTGCAGTACGTGCAGGCGGAGGACCTCAGCACCCGCAAGGAGAACCGCCGGGTCCTGATCGCCCAGTACGCCACCGAGCGCGGCAACATCATCGTCGAGGGCCAGCCCATCACCGGTTCCACGCGGACCGACAGCACCGACTTCCGGTACAAGCGCACCTACCTCGACGGCCCCCTGTGGGCGCCCGTCACCGGTTACGCCTCGCAGGCCTTCGGCTCCACGCAGCTGGAGAACATCGACGACGGCATCCTGACCGGCAACGACGACCGGCTGTTCTTCGACCGCACCATCGGCATGTTCACCGGTGAGAAGAAGCAGGGCGGCAACGTCGTCACCACCCTGAACGCCGCCGCCCAGAAGGCCGCCTTCCAGCAGCTCGGCAGCAAGAAGGGCGCCGTCGCGGCGATCGACCCGCGCACCGGCGCCGTCCTGGCCCTGGTCAGCACCCCGTCCTACGACCCGTCCAGCTTCGCCGGCTTCTCCGACGCGGACGAGAAGGCCTGGGTCTCGCTCAAGGACAGCGAGGACAAGAACCTCGTCAACCGCGCCCTGCGCGAGACCTACCCGCCGGGTTCCACGTTCAAGGTGGTCACGGCCGCGGCCGCGCTGGAGAACAACGTGGTCACGGACATCGAGGCGCCCACGGACACGCCCGAGCCGTACATCCTGCCGGGCACGAAGACCCCGATGGTCAACCACGCCTCGGGCTGCGAGAAGGCCACGCTGAACTTCGCGCTCCAGGTCTCCTGCAACTCCGTCTTCGCCAACCTCGGCGACAAGGTCGGCCGCGACAAGATGGTCGAGACCGCCCAGAAGTTCGGCTTCAACAACGACAAGATCGACATCCCGGTCCGCGCCTTCGCCAGCGTCTACGACAAGACGATGGGCAAGGACGGCAACGCGCAGAGCTCGATCGGCCAGTTCAACACGGCGGCCACCCCGCTCCAGATGGCGATGGTCACCGCGGCGATCGCCAACGACGGCAAGCTGATGAAGCCGTACATGGTCGACCAGCTGACCGCTCCGAACCTCGACGTGATCGAGAAGCACGAGCCGCAGGAGATGAGCCGGCCCCTCTCCGCCGCGAACGCGCAGAAGGTCCAGCAGATGATGGTCAACGTCGTCGAGAAGGGCACCGGCGGCCAGGCCAAGATCAAGAACGTGAAGGTCGGCGGCAAGACCGGTACGGCCCAGCACGGCGAGAAGAACGCCAAGCGCCCCTACGCCTGGTTCATCTCCTACGCCGAGAACCCCGACGGCAGCTCGCCGGTCGCCGTCGCCGTCGTCATCGAGGACAGCGCCGCGGACCGCGAGGACATCAGCGGCGGCGGTCTGGCGGCACCGGTCGCCAAGGCGGTCATGGAAGCCGTACTGAAGAACAAGGGATGAGAAGCCGGGGCAGTGTCCGAGCGCTCGGTACCGGTCCGATATCAGCCTGTGGTCACGAACCGATCACCGACGATCGGCCGGTAGCCTTGCCGCGAACAGCACACCGCCGGACCACACACGGGTGCGGTCGGGACTGACGGAGAGGGCTGCAAACGTTATGGAAGAGCCGCGTCGCCTCGGCGGCCGGTACGAGCTGAGCCACGTGCTCGGCCGTGGTGGCATGGCCGAGGTCTACCTCGGTCACGACACCCGGCTCGGCCGTACCGTCGCCGTCAAGACCCTGCGCGCCGACCTCGCCCGCGACCCGTCCTTCCAGGCCCGGTTCCGCCGCGAGGCCCAGTCGGCCGCGTCGCTGAACCACCCGGCGATCGTCGCCGTCTACGACACCGGCGAGGACTACGTCGACAACATCTCCATCCCGTACATCGTGATGGAGTACGTCGACGGCTCGACCCTGCGCGAGCTGCTGCACTCGGGCCGCAAGCTGCTGCCCGAGCGCACCCTGGAGATGTGCATCGGCATCCTCCAGGCCCTGGAGTACTCGCACCGCGCCGGCATCGTGCACCGCGACATCAAGCCCGCCAACGTCATGCTGACCCGGACCGGCCAGGTCAAGGTCATGGACTTCGGCATCGCCCGCGCCATGGGCGACTCCGGCATGACCATGACGCAGACGGCCGCCGTGATCGGCACCGCCCAGTACCTCTCCCCGGAGCAGGCCAAGGGCGAACAGGTCGACGCGCGCTCGGACCTCTACTCCGCGGGTTGCCTGCTGTACGAGCTGCTCTGCGTGCGGCCGCCGTTCGTCGGTGACTCCCCGGTGGCCGTGGCCTACCAGCACGTCCGCGAGGAGCCCCAGCCCCCGTCGAACTTCGACCCCGAGATCACGCCCACGATGGACGCCATCGTCCTCAAGGCGCTGGTCAAGGACCCCGACTACCGCTACCAGTCCGCGGACGAGATGCGGGCCGACATCGAGGCCTGCCTCGAAGGCCAGCCCGTCGCCGCCACCGCCTCCATGGGCGCGGCCGGGTACGGCTATCCCGACCAGGGCGGCTACGGGCACCAGGGCTACGACCAGCCCACCACCGCACTGCGCTCCCCCGACTCCGGCCAGACCTCGATGCTCCCGCCGATGCCCCCGGGCGACAACGGCTACGGGTACGGGGACCAGGGCCACGGCGGCTACGACCAGGGCGGTCACGGCCGCCGCCAGAAGAAGAACCGGGCCTCCACGGTCCTGCTGGCCCTCGCCGGCGTCCTCGTCCTGGTCGGCGCGATCCTCATCGGCAAGTCCCTCTTCAGCGACCGGGCCGACAACCGGCCCTCCGTGCCCAAGTTCGTCGGCGACACCCTGGAATCGGCACAGGGCCGCGCCCAGAGCGTGAAGCTCACGGTGGTCAAGGAAGCCGACGAGCCCTGCGACAACCAGCCCAAGGGCAGGATCTGCTCGCAGGACAAGGAACCCGACACCAAGGTCGACGAGGGCACCACCGTCAAGGTGAAGGTCTCCTCGGGCGCCCCCAAGGTGCCGGTGATCGACGTGGTGCGCCTGACGTACGAGCGGGCCGAGTCCGCGTTGAAGGACAAGAACTTCCAGGTCGAGAAGGAGCTGCGGGAGTCCGAGGGCAACCCGGGCGTGGTCCTGGAGCAGAGCCCCAAGAGCGGCACCGAGGCCGAGAAGGGCTCGGTCGTCAAGCTGATCGTCTCCAAGGAGATCTCCAAGGGCACCGTCCCGGACC
Organism: Streptomyces sp. NPDC044704; assembly: GCF_056433525.1. Lineage (NCBI taxonomy): Bacteria > Bacillati > Actinomycetota > Actinomycetes > Kitasatosporales > Streptomycetaceae > Streptomyces > Streptomyces sp. NPDC044704. The sequence continues at coordinate 272,753 of NZ_JBWKGY010000005.1, read as the reverse complement.
TCACCGGGAAGACCAAGGAAGAGGCGGTCAAGCTCCTCACGGCCGCCAAGCTGAAGCTCGGCAGCACGACCGAGGTCGACCAGCCCGGGGCGGCGCCGAAGACGATCGTCCACCAGCAGTACGCCGCTGGTGAGCAGCTCGCCAAGGACACCCCGGTCAACGTCAGCATCGCCAAGGCGACCGCGGCGCCGACCGCCGTGCCGCTGCTGTTCGGCCGGACCGTGGCCCAGGCCAAGGACGACCTGAAGCGGGCCAACCTGACCTTCGGAGCGGTCCTGTCGGGCCCGACGGACGACAACGCCACGGTGCTGCAGTCCGACCCGGCGGCCGGGACCCCGCAGCCGGCCGGAACCGTCGTCAACCTCCAGACCTCGCCCGGCAGCGGCCAGGGCGGTCAGCAGGGCGGCAACGGGAACGGCGGCAACGGCGGCGGCTTCATCGGAGGCCTCGGCGGCCGCTGACGGCCGGCGGCACCCCCGTACGAACGAAGGCCCGGCCCCTCTCCACGGAGAGGGGCCGGGCCTGTTTCACGTGAAACACCGTCCGCCGCGGCTCAGCGCAGCTCGGCCGGCGGGGTGCGCTTGTCGTCCACCTTCTCGGTCCGTACGAGCTCACCCCACACGATGTACCGGTACTTCGACGTGTAGACGGGGGTGCAGGTCGTCAGCGTGATGTAGCGCCCGGGGGCCGTCTTGCCCGACTCCTTGGGGACCGGGTTGATGACGTCGACGTTGTACTTCGAGGTCTGCCGCAGCTCGGCGAAGGCCTTGTAGACGTACCAGGTGTCGCGGGTCTCGAAGACGATCGCGTCGCCGGTCTTTACCTTGTCGATGTTGTGGAACTTGGCCCCGTGCCCGTCACGGTGCGCGGCCAGCGCGAAGTTGCCCTTCTCGTCCCAGGGCAGGGCGGACTTCACGGGCTGGGTGTAGTACCCGGCGACGCCGTCGTCGAGGACGTCGGGGTCCGTGCTGGGCTTGACCAGCACCTCGCCGTTCTTCATCGCCGGTACGTGCAGGAAGCCGATGCCGCCCTGGGTGTCGAGGGCGCCCGGCTCGGCGGGCGCGCCGGCCGGGGGTGCGGGGGCCGCCTGCCACTGGCGGCGGACCTCGTCGCCGCGCTCCGACGCCTGACGGTCGGCGAGGACGTTCGTCCACCACAGCGAGTAGGCCACGAACAGGGCCAGGACGAGGCCCACCGTGATCAGGACCTCTCCCAGCAGGCTCAGGAACCCGGCGATCACGCTGCGGTTTCGGGGCGGCGGTGCGGAGCGGCGGCGGGCACGAGACACTGCGGATTCGTCCTTACGGGCTGTTCAGCGCGGGCGGAGCGCCCTGGCTGCGGGGGCGTTCTTCGGTCATCCTGCCCCATACGATCATCCGGTAGGTGCTCGTGAACTCGGGAGTGCAGGTCGTCAGCGTGATGTACCGGCCCGGGCCGGTGAATCCGGAGCCCTCGGGCACCGGCTTGATCACGGAGACGTTCGTCGGGGGGGTCTGCGGCAGGATCGAGGTCATCTCGTACGTGTAGAACGCGTCCCGCGTCTCCACCACGATCGGATCCCCCGGCCCCAGCTTGTTGATGTAGCGGAACGGCTCGCCGTGCGTGTTCCGGTGGCCGGCCACCGCGAAGTTGCCCTGCTTGTCCGACGGCATCGCCGTCTTCAGCGCCCCCTCGCCGTAGTGCCCGACCATGCCCCGGTCCAGCACCTTCGGCTTGCTGATCCCCTCCGCCACCGGCACCTTCAGGTCCAGCTTCGGGATGTGGAGGATGGCGAAGCCCTGGCCCGGTTCGAAGGCCGCCACCGGGGGCGCCGCGCCCTGGCCGGGCGCCGCCGGGTCAGGGGCGCGTTCCCACGTCTGCTGCAGGGAGCCGGCGGCCCCGTCCGCGGTCCGCTGCGCCAGCAGGTTCGTGTACCAGAGCTGGTAGGTGACGAACAGCAGCATCACCAGGCCGACGGTGATGAAGAGCTCCCCGACCGCCCGGCTCAGCACCACGACCGCGCCTCCCGAGCGCGGGCGGGCTCGCCTGCGGCCCCGCCCGCCCCGTCGGCGCGCCCGTGCGTGCGAACGCTTCGCGGCCTCCTGGGCGGCCTTGCGCCGCGCGGCCCGGCCCTCGGTGGGCGCGGACGGCGCGACCGCCGTCACGCGACGGCCTTGCCCACCACCGGGGCCAGTCCCGCCGATCGCTGGACGGCTCCGGCGTCGCCGCAGCGCACGAGCCAGTTCGCGAGCATCCGGTGGCCCCATTCGGTCAGCACCGATTCGGGGTGGAACTGCACGCCCTCCACGTCGTGCTCGCGGTGCCGCAGGCCCATGATGATCCCGTCCTCGGTGCGCGCCGTGACCTCCAGCGCGTCGGGGAGGGTCAGCGGCTCGGCCGCGAGGGAGTGGTAGCGGGTGGCGGTGAAGGGGGAGGGCAGCCCGGCGAAGACGCCCAGGCCCTCGTGCACGACGGGCGAGGTCTTGCCGTGCAGCAGTTCGGGGGCCCGGCCGACCACGCCTCCGTAGGCGACGGCCATCGACTGCATGCCGAGACAGACGCCGAAGACCGGCACGCCGGTGTCCGCGCAGTGGCGGACCATGTCCACGCAGACGCCCGCTTCCTCCGGCGTGCCCGGCCCCGGAGAGAGCAGCACGCCGTCGAAGCCGTCCTGGGCGTGGGCGAGCGCGACCTCGTCGTTGCGCAGCACCTCGCATTCGGCGCCGAGCTGGTAGAGGTACTGGACCAGATTGAAGACAAAGCTGTCGTAGTTGTCGACAACCAGAATGCGCGCGCTCACGGAGTGGCTCCCGATCCCTCGTCCACCGTCACATCGTTGAACGGAAGGAGCGGCTCGGCCCACGGGAAGACGTACTGGAACAGCACGTACACCACCGCCAGGACCAGTACGAGTGAGATCAGCGCGCGTACCCACGCGTTGCCCGGCAGGTGCCGCCAGATCCAGCCGTACATTCCGTCCGCGTCCCTTTCGCTCCACGCACCGCAGGGGCGGTACCGCAACAGCCTAAAGGCAGAGGCCCGGCGCGGTGGGTCCGCTGTGCAATCACTCTGGTGCGCCCTGCCGCGCGGGGCGGGTGTCCGTGAGCTCCGCCCAGACGACGAGGCGGTGGCTGTGGCCCCATTCCGGCTCGCAGGTGGTCAGGGTCAGGTACTTGCCGGGGGCGGTGAAGGGGGACTTCGCCGGCACGGGGTCGACGACCCCGGTCTCGGTGGGGAGCGTGCGCAGCGGGGCGGCGCGGACGGTGTACGTGTACCGGTGCGTGGCGTCCCGGACGATGACGGTGTCCCCGGGGCGGAGCAGGGGCACGTCCTTGAAGGGGTCGCCGTACGTGCGGCGGTGGCCGGCGACCGCGAAGTTCCCGGTGCCGCCGGCGCGGGCCGTGCCGGGGTAGTGGCCGAGGCCCTTCTTCAGGAGGTCGGGGTCCGTTCCCTCCAGGACCGGCTTGTTCCAGTCCGGGCCGAAGCGCGGGATCGTCATCTCGGCGAAGGCCCGGCCGGCGGGGTAGGGCGCGGGTGGCTCCTCCGCGGGCGGCTCCCCAGGCGGGTCCTCCGCGGGCCGTGGCGGGGGCTGCCGGCCGCCCTGCCCCGGGGGCGGGGGCTCGGGCGCCGCGGCCGGGGCGGCGGCCGCCCAGCGGTCGCGCAGCCGGTCCCGCTCGCCGTCCATGGCCCGGTCGGCCTTGACCCCGGTCCACAGCAGGACGTAGGCGACGAAGAGCACGATCAGCGTGCCGGCCGTCAGGCACACCTCGCTGAGCGTCCGTACCACCAGGCGCAGTACGACGTCAGGGCGCGGCGGACTCCAGCGGCTTCGCATAGTGGAGGTCCACTGTGCCGGAGTAGCCGGGCAGTGTCAGCCTCTTCTCCTCGTCCACTTTCCAGCCCAGTCCGTAGGCGTTGACGTACAGCTGGTAGTTCTGCAGGGCGGGCGAGTCCGCGAGGGCCTTGCGCAGGGCGCCGGGGTCGCCGACGGCCGACACCTTGTAGGGGGGCGAGTAGACCCGGCCCTGGAGGATCAGGGTGTTGCCGACGCAGCGCACCGCGCTGGTGGAGATCAGGCGCTGGCCCATGACCTCGATGCCCTCGGCGCCACCCAGCCAGAGCGCGTTCACGACGGCCTGGAGGTCCTGCTGGTGGATCACGAGGTCGTTCGGCTGCGGTTCGGGCACGCCCGGGACGCGGGCCGTGGCGTTCGGCGGGGCGTCGTTGAGGGTGACGGTGAGGCCCTTGCCGGAGAGCTCCTCGGTGCCGGAGGCCTTGCGCAGGGCGGCCAGCTTGGCGTCCTCGGCCTTGGTGCTGCCGTCGTCGCGGTCGGCGAGGGCGTCGACCTGCGAGCGCAGGGCGGCGGCGCTCTTCTCCAGCTCGGCGTTGTCGGCGCTGCGCTCGTGGATGAGGTCGGACAGTTTGAGGAGTGACGCGTCCGTGCGGATGTTCGTACCCTTGGACGTGTTGAAGCTGGTGACGAAAATGAGCCCGGCGAGGGCGAAAACGGCGGCCGTCAGCAGCCGGACCGGTCTGGCCCGCAGACGGGGACCCGCGGAGGAGTCGTCGGAATTGCTCAACGTACCCTTCTCCTTCAACGCCACAGGTCCACTACGCTAACGGACGCCCGGGGCAGGCAAGGTCCCCCAGCGCATCGACAGGAGAGCCCCTCGTGCCGAAGTCACGTATCCGCAAGAAGGACGACTACACACCGCCGTCGGCGGGGAAGCAGGCGCAGACGATCAGGCTGACGAACCGCAGCTGGGTCGCGCCGGTCATGCTGGCGTTCTTCCTCATCGGTCTGGCGTGGATCGTCGTCTTCTACGTGACCGATACCCAGCTGCCGGTCGAGGCCCTGGGGAACTGGAACATCGTGGTCGGTTTCGGCTTCATCGCGGCGGGCTTCGGCGTCTCGACGCAGTGGAAGTAGTGCGCATCTAGCGCCGGAACGCAAGCTCTCCCCATGAGTTATCCACAGCGTCATCCACACCTGAGGAAAAGACAGAAGATCTGTGGATAACTCTGTGGAGAGTTGACGCCGGTGTGATCAGGTGAGTGCGGCCGTCCGGACCAATACCACCGCTGCGGCCAGCAGGAACACCGCCGCACAGGTACCCCACTGGACGAGCGTGCGCTTCCTGCCCGTGGCGCGGCCGAGCATGCCCAGGGCGACGAGGGCGCCGGTCACCAGGCCTCCGATGTGGGCCTGCCAGGACACGGACCAGCTGCCGCCCAGCGGTACGAAGGTCACGAGCAGCATCAGCCCGAGCGTGATCAGGACCGGCCGCATCTCGTAGCGCAGCCGGCGGGCGAGGACGACGGTGGCGCCGAGGAGCCCGCAGACGGCGCCCGAGGCGCCGAGGGTCGGGGTGTTCGGCGCGGTCAGCAGGTAGACGAGGGCGCTGCCCCCGAGCCCCGACAGCAGGTAGAGCGCGAGGTAGCGGACGCGGCCCAGGGCCGCCTCCAGCGGACCGCCGATCACCCACAGGGCCAGCATGTTGCCGATGATGTGCCACCACTCGACGTGCAGGAACACCGAGGTCAGCAGCCGGTGGTACTGGCCGGTGGCGACCCCTTCGACGGGGGCTCCCCAGTACTGGACGTAGCGGCCCAGCAGCTCCAGCTGGATGGCCAGCCCCGGGACCAGGTACGCGGCGAGGAACACGGCCGCGTTGATCCCGATCAGGACCTTGGTGACGAGCTGGGGATCGGCGGCGACGAGGCCGCCCGCGAGGGTGCGCGGCGCGTTGGCCGTGGCGGCGTGCCCGGTGCCGGAGCCGCCGCGCACGCAGTCGGGGCACTGGAAGCCCACCGAGGCGCTGATCATGCACTCCGGGCAGATGGGGCGCCCGCAGCGGGTGCAGGCGATCCCCGTGTCGCGGTCCGGGTGGCGGTAGCAGCCCGGCAGACGGTCGGTGTCCATCGGTCCCCTCGGTCGGCGGCGGGACAGCGGCGCCCCGCCGGTCCGGTACACAACCAGGACGGACGGGCGGGGCGGAAAGGTTCCCGGGGTCGCGCCCCGGGCGGGGGTGAGGGGCTGCCGGGGTCAGCGCTCCTCGATGACGACGGACTGGATGATCACGTCGGCGACGGGGCGTTCGGTGCGCGGGTTGGTCTCGCCGGCGGCGATGGCGTCCACGACCTTGCGGCTGGCGGCGTCGGTGACCTCGCCGAAGATCGTGTGCTTGCGGGTCAGCCAGGCGGTCGGCGCGACCGTGATGAAGAACTGGGAGCCGTTGGTGCCCGGCCCGGCGTTGGCCATGGCGAGCAGGTAGGGCTTGGTGAAGGCGAGGTCGGGGTGGAACTCGTCGGCGAACTGGTAGCCGGGGCCGCCGGTGCCGTTGCCGAGCGGGTCGCCGCCCTGGATCATGAAGCCGCTGATGACGCGGTGGAAGACGGTGCCGTCGTAGAGCGGTGCCGTGGTCTTCTGGCCGTCGGTGGGGCGGGTCCACTCGCGCTCGCCCTTCGCGAGCTCCACGAAGTTCCGGACGGTCTTCGGAGCGAAGTTCCGCAGCAGCTCGATCTCGATGTCGCCGTGGTTCGTCTTCAGGGTGGCGTAGAGCTTCTCGGCCACGGGTCTGCCTTCCATAGTCATCACTGTCGGTTCCGATCCTCCCACGGAGGGCAGCGCCGCACAGAAATCCTCCACTCGTATGCCCTGTCACGCATGCCCGGCGGCGCTATGGCAGGCATGATCCGACAAAGGGTGGAAAGGTGAACCGTGTCCGCCACCGAGGAGGAGGATCCCCGTGACCCGCAAGGACAGCGTGCGCCTGGCCGCCGAAAGCGCCAGGGATACGGTCCGGCACGCAGCGGAAGTGGTGGCGCCGTACGCAGGAACCGCCAAGGACGCGGCTGTGCACTACGCGCAAGAGGCGAACGAGCGACTGGCGCCGATGATGTCGCAGGCGGCCACCGAGGCCGCACGACAGGCCCGTACGACGTACGACTGCCACGTGCATCCGCGCCTGAAGCAGGCCCGCACGCACGTGCCGCCGGGCGTGGACCGGGCGGCGACGCAGGCCGTGCTCCAGACGCGCCTCGCGGCGCGGCAGGCCGCCGACTACACCCAGCCGAAGCTGGAGAGCGCGCTCGCGGCCGCCACGCCCGTGGCGGAGGAGGCCGCGTCCCGGTCGACGGCCGCCCTGGCGGCGCTGCGCGGCCAGGTGTCGGCGAAGGAGGTCCGCCGGCTGGTGCGCCGCCACGAGCGCCGGGAGCGGTGCGGGCGGGCGGCGCGCGGGGTCGCGCTGGTCGGCGTACTGGCCATCGGCGCCTTCGCGGCGTGGAAGTGGTGGGACCGGCAGTCCAACCCGGACTGGCTCGTGGAACCCCCGGCGGCCACCGAGCTGTCGTCCCGCGACGCCGGCCCGGCCGCGTTCGACGAGGAACTGGCGCAGAAGGAACGTGAGGCGGACGCGGGGCCCGAGGGCTCCCCGGACAAGCAGCTCTGACGGACCCGGCCGCCCGGCACGCGCGGCGAACACGGGAAGGGGCCCGGATCCACCAGGATCCGGGCCCCTTCCCGTGCGCCGCCGGGTTCAGTTGGGGAGGGTGAGCACCATGCCGGGGTGGATGAGGTCCGGGTTCGGGCCGACGACGCCCCGGTTCATCGCGTAGAGCTCGCGCCAGCGGCCCTCGTTGCCGAGCTCGCGGCGGGCGATCGCGGAGAGCGAGTCCCCCGGCTTGACCGTGTACGTGCGCTTCTTGGCCGCCGGCTTGGGCGACACCGGGACGGCCTTGTGCGCGGCCGACGCGGGGCTGGGCGCCGCGGGCGCGGCGGGCGCGGCGGCCCTGGGCGGCATCGCGGCGGGCTTGGGCATCGCCGCGGGCTTGGGCGCCACGGGGACGGCCTTGTGCGCGGCGGAGGTGGGGGTGGGCGCCGCGGGAGCGGCGGCGGGCTTCGGCGGCGCGGCCGCGGCCATGCGGTCGGCGGCCGCCTTGGTGGCCGCCGCGGCGTCCGTGTACTTCGAACCGGTGCCGGCGGGCGCGTTCGGCGCCGCGGGCGGGGAGGCGGCCGGGGTCTGCTGTTCCACCTGCTCCCGCGCCTTCTCCGCCTCGTGTTCCTTCTTCTTGTCGGACTTCAGGAAATCGAAGAGTCCCATGTGCGTGCGCCTCCGGCGTGGTGTGGCCCCCCGGGCTAGGTGCCTGCCCCCACTCTCGGACACCCCGGGCCCGGGGGCCCTGTGACTGGGCCGTACGGGGGACCCCCTGCGGAGTTCCCGGCGCGCCGGGTGACGCTCACCACACACCGGAAGAACGAATTCCAGCCACCTGAGAGTACAATCGCCAGCGATCCGTGGAGTCGGACAGTTCCCTGCGAATTGTGTCACCGATGTGACGGGTCTGCTGCAACGCCTCAACCTGGTCCGGCGCATTGAAGAACAGTACGAATTGATACCCGCCGGCCGCAGAAGAAGCGTAGACATGCTGCAGGTGTTCGCCGAGCCCGTTCCGCGCCAGAATTTCTCGGACGCGCTGGAAAGTGCCGCGCAGGGCACTCCCGTCACCCTCCAGTTTCAACAGGGTTGCATACATGGAATCATCTCGTGTTCTCGCGGGTGGGTGAAGGACGGGTGGAATGACTGAATCTCTGTACACCAAGGGGAGTTCGGACTCGTCGCTCGCGTGCCTGGGCATCGGCGGACGGGCCGAGACGGTGTACCGGGCCATGATCAAGAACCATCAGTGGGGGATCGCCGAGCTGGCCTGCGAACTGCGCGTCCCCGAGGAGGAGGTCCGCGCCGGCCTCGACGAACTCGCCGCCTCCGCACTGGTGCGCCCCTCCTGGGAGGAGCCGGGAGCCATCGTCCCGGTCAAGCCCAGCCTCGCCCTCGCCGGACTGATTTCCGCCCAGCAGAAGGAAATCCTGGAACGCCAGCAGAGGCTTGAGGAAGGCCGCGCCGCGATGGCCGACCTCGTGGCCGAATTCGAGCGGGGACAAACCGGCGCCAGCGGCGGGAACATCGAGTACCTGCGCGGCATGGATTCCGTACGCGGATACCTGGAGGAAATCTCCGAGGAAGCCCGCTCCGAGGTGCTCGCCCTCATTCCCAAAGCCTCGCTGACCACCGACAGCATGACGGCCAGCAAAGCCCTGGACGAGAAACTCGCCCAGCGCGGCGTGGACATCCGGACGGTGTACCTCGACAGCGTCCGGAACCACCCCGCCACCCGCCGCTACGCGGCCTGGCTCAATTCCTGCGGCGGTGAGGTCCGTACCCATCCCGTCCTGCCGATGCGCATCATCCTGGTCGACCAGAAGGCCGCCGTCCTCCCCATCGATCCGCAGAACTCCGGCACGGGCGCGCTCGTCGTCCGCGAGCCGAGCGTCGTCGTCGCGCTGCTGACCCTGTTCGCGAAGATCTGGGAGGCGGCCCGCCCGCTGGGCACCGCCGAACAGCCCGACAGCCTCGGGCTCAGTCCCCAGGAGCGGGAACTGCTGCGGCTGCTCGCCTCCGGGATGACCGACGAGGCCGCCGGCAAGCAGCTGGCCATCTCCGTCCGCAGCGTCCGGCGCCTGATGTCCGACATCATGGCCCGCCTCGACGCCCGCAGCCGGTTCGAGGCGGGCGTCCGCGCCACCGAGCGGGGCTGGATCTGAGCGGCGGCCCTCACCGCTGCGCGATCCGTGCCACCGCCGGCCGGGCCAGCGTCAGGTAGTCGGACACCGCCAGCTCCACGGACATGTCCAGCCGCCCGGTGTTGAAGTAGAGCGCCGGGTGCCCGGTCAGTTCCTCGTCGACCAGCACCTCCAGCTCGGCCGCGGCCGCGCCCAGCGCGAACGGGGCGATGGACCCGCTGACGCAGCCGGTCAGCCGCTCCGCGACCTCCCGTACGGCGAACGACGCCTCCGTGCCGCCCATCAGGTCGGCGACGGCGGCGAGGTCCACCCGCCGGTCGCCCGGCACCACGGCGAGGACGTAGCGGCGCCGCCGCTTGCCGTAGGCGACGCGCAGCACGATGGACTTGGCGGCCTGCGCCAGCGGATGTCCGCGCAGCAGGCTCGCCGCGTCCGTACGGCCCTCCGGGGCGTGCGCGATGAACCGGTGCCGCGCCCCCGAGGCCCGGAACAGCGCCGCCAGCATCGGGTGCACGTCCAGGGCGCCCGCCGGGGCGGCGGCCCGCAGGACCGCCCCCTCGGACAGCGGCCGGGCCCGGAGCCCGAGCGCCGTCACCGCGCGCTCCGGCCCAGGACCGTCGCGGCGGAGGCCCGGGCCAGCGACAGGGCGTCGCCCAGCTTCTCGGCGTGCCGGCCTCCGGCGCTGGCGAGCGCGCCCTTGCCGCCCGCGCCGCCGCCGATGACGGCGGCCGCCTCGGCGAGCACCTCACGGGCCTCGATGCCCTGTTCGCGCAGCCGGCTTCCCACGGCCGAGGCCAGCAGGGCCTTGCCCTCGTGCGGGGTGCCGAGGACGACGACCCCGACCCCTGAGGCCAGGCGTACGGCGACGGTGGAGGCCAGCTGCCGCAGCTCCTGCGCGTCGACCCCGTCCACCCGGGTCGCGACCAGCATGCCGCCCGGCATGGCCTCGGCCTTCTCGGCGAGACCGGCGGCGATCGCCGACAGCTCGGCGCTGCGCATCCGCTCCACGTCGGCCTGGGCGTTGGCCAGCAGGTCGAGCCGCTTGCGCAGGGCCTCCACCGCGTCCTCGGGGCGGGCGCCCAGCAGCCCCGACAGCTCGCGCAGCAGGGCGCGTTCGCGGTCGGCGGAGAGCAGCGCCTCGTGTCCCGTCCAGGCCTCGATGCGGCGCAGGTTGGCGCCGACCGAGGACTCGCCCGCGATGCGCAGGGCGCCGACCTGGGAGCCGTGCGCCACGTGCGTGCCGCCGCACAGCTCGCGCGAGAAGTTGCCGATGTCGACGATGCGCACCGTCTCCTCGTACTTCTCCCCGAACAGGGCCAGCGCACCGGCCTGTTCGGCTTCCGCCCGGTCCGCGTACCAGACCCGCACCTCCGGGTCGGCCAGGAGCCGCTCGTTGACCCGGGCCTCCAGCTCGCCGAGCTGGCCCGCCGAGAGCGCGGAGAAGTGCACGAAGTCGAAGCGCAGGCGGCCGTCGTCGACGAGCGAGCCGTGCTGCGCGGCGTGGTTGCCGAGGAGCTCGCGCACCACCGCGTGCAGGACGTGCGTGGCGGAGTGCGAGCGGGCCACGGCGGCTCGCCGCCGGGCGTCGACGACGGCCTCGGCGGTGTCGCCCGTACGGATCTCGCCCGCGGTGACCCGGGCCGTGTGGACGTGGAAGCCGGGCAGTCCGCGCCGGGTGTCGGTGATCTCCAGGACGGCGCCGTCCGCGGTGTGCAGCAGGCCGGTGTCGCCGACCTGGCCGCCGCCCTCGGCGTAGAACGGGGTCGCGGCCAGGACCAGTTCGACCTGCCGACCGGCGCCCGCCGCCGCCACCGGGGTGCCCTCGTCGAGCAGGGCGAGGACGGTGCTCTCGGCGGTCAGGCGCTCGTAGCCGAGGAAGTCGGTGCGGCCGTGCCGGGCCACGAGGTCGCGGTAGGCGTCCTGGCGGCGCAGGGCGGCGGCCGTCTTCGCCTTGCCGCCGCTCTTGGCGCGCTGCTGCTGGGCGGCGAGGAGCGCGGCGAAACGGTCCTCGTCGACCTCCAGGCCCGCGTCGTGCGCGGTCTCCAGGGTCAGTTCGACGGGGAAGCCGAAGGTGTCGTGGAGTTCGAAGGCGGTCTCCCCCGACAGGGTGCCGGACCGCTGGTCCTTGGCACGCCGCACGGCCGCGTCCAGCAGCTTGGCGCCCTGGCGCAGGGTCCGGCCGAAGGACTCCTCCTCGGAGTGCACGATCTGCTCGATCAGACCCGCGTGCTCGGTCAGTTCGGGCCAGGCGGTGCCGAGGTTGGCGATGACGCTGCCGGTCACGGCGGGCAGCAGCGGGCCCTCGATGCCGAGCAGCCGGCCGTGCCGCACGGCGCGGCGCATCAGCCGGCGCAGGATGTAGCCGCGGCCCTCGTTGGAGGGCAGGACCCCGTCCGCGATGAGGAAGGCCATGGCGCGGGCGTGCTCGGTGACCACCTGGAAGGAGACCTTCTCGGCGCCGCTGCCCGGGTAGCCGCGGCCCGCCAGTTCCTGCACCGTGGCCAGGGTCGGGGCCAGCAGGTCGGTCTGGCAGACGTTCTCGACGTCCTGGAGGATCACCGCGAGCCGCTCCAGGCCCATGCCGGTGTCGATGCCCTTCATCGGCAGCTCGCCGAGGATCGGGTAGTCGGTCTTGCCCTCGCCCTCACCCCGGCCGAACTGCATGAAGACCAGGTTCCAGATCTCCATGTAGCGCTCGTCGTTGACGGCCGGGCCGCCCTCGGGGCCGAAGGCGGGGCCGCGGTCGTAGTACAGCTCCGAGTTGGGGCCGCAGGGTCCGGGCACGCCCATCGACCAGAAGTTGTCCTCCTTGCCGAGCCGCTGGATCCGCGACGCGGGGATGCCGACCTGCTCCCAGACGCGGATCGACTCGTCGTCGTCGAGGTAGACGGTCGCCCACAGCTTCTCGGGGTCGAGTCCGAAGCCCTTGGTGACCAGCTCGTACGCGTACGCGATGGTGTCGGACTTGAAGTAGTCGCCGAAGGAGAAGTTGCCGAGCATCTCGAAGAACGTGCCGTGCCGGGCGGTCCGGCCGACGTTCTCGATGTCGGAGGTGCGGGCGCACTTCTGGACCGAGACGGCGCGCGGGAACGGCGCCGGGGTCTCCCCCAGGTAGTAGGGCTTGAACTGGTTCATGCCCGCGTTGGCCAGGAGCAGCGTCGGATCGTCGGGGACGAGCGGACTGGAGCGGACGAGCTCGTGGCCGCGGCCGGTGAAGAAGTCGAGGAAGGTGGAACGGATCTGCTGGGAGTGCACGGGATCACCTCGGTACGGAACTGCGGATGCGAAGGGGACGGACGGGGCGGGCGGGTCAGACCAGGCAGGGGATCGCGGACACGGAGGTGACCCCGAAGGCGGGCTCGCGCACCAGGGCCGGAGTGCCGCCGCGCAGACCCGGGTGGCGTTCGTCGAGGGCCCGGAACATCGCCTCGACCTCCATCCGGGCCAGGGCCGCGCCGAGGCAGAAGTGGCCGCCGCGGCCGAAGGCGACGTGCCGTCCGCCGGTCCGCCGGACGTCGAAGCGGTCGGGGTCCTCGAACACCTCGGGGTCCCGGTCGGCGGCGGCGAGGACCAGGACCACCCGCTGCCCCTTGGCGATCCGGTGCCCGGCGTACTCGAAGTCCCGCAGGGCGGTGCGCGGGGCGAAGTGGAACGGCGAGGAGTAGCGCAGGGCCTCCTCCACGGCGGCCGCGTACGGGACCTCGCCCGTGCGCAGCGCCCGGTGCTGCCCGGGGTCGGCGAGGAGGGCGGCCATGCCCACGGCGACGGCGGTGGCGACCGGTTCGGCGCCGCCGGTGAGCAGCTGCGCGAAGAGGGCCGTGACCTCCCGGTCGTCGAGGGAGCCGTCCGCGTACAGCCCGCCGAGGAGGGCGGCCATCGGTCCGGAGCCGCGCGGCAGGACCGTGCCCGTGACGTAGGCGGTGAGCTCGCGGACCGCCCGGCCCGCGGCCAGCGCCGTCTCCTTCTCCAGGACGGGCATGCTGAGGTAGCCGATGAGGGCGTCCGACCAGCGCAGTACGTCGGCCCGTTCGGCGTCGTCGATGCCGAGGAAGGCGCAGATGGCGGTGAGCGCGTACGGGCGCGCCACCTGTTGGAACAGATCGCCCTCGCCGGGTCGCAGGGCGGCGGCGGCCGCCTCGGCGGCGGCCCGGACGGTCTCGGTGAAGGGCGCGAGGCTGCGCGGGGTGAACGCCCGCTGGAGGGCCTTGCGGGCCTTGAGCTGGTAGGGCGGGTCGGCGAAGACCAGCCACTTGCCGAGGAACTCCTCGACGGGGGCGAAGGCGGCCCGCATGTCCTCGGTCATCGAGGCGAGCATCTCCGTCTTGTCGCGGGCCCCGAGGGCGCTCTCCATCAGCAGCGCCTCGACGTCCGCGTGCCGGGTGACGTACCAGCTGCGGGTCGGCGGGTTCCAGTGGACGGGCTCGTGGGCGCGCAGCCGGGCGAAGAAGGCCGCCGGGTCGAGGGCCACCTCGGCGGAGAGGATTTCCTCGGCGTCGAAGGCGGGTACGGCGGCGGCGGGTACGGCGGCGGGGGCCGGCGCCGCGGTGGTCGTGGTCATCTAGGGCACCTCCTGAGCGGGTGTGTCGAGCCCGGCGAGTTCGTGGGCGGTCCGGCCGAGTACGTCGCCCAGTGCGCGCAGCGCGCCGCCGTCGAGGACGTCCGGATCGGCGGTGAGGTCGAGGTAGAGCCGGCCGTCGGCGTGGCCGGGGTCGACGGTCTCCGCGGTGAGGTCGAAGGGGCTGGTCCGCGCGGTGAGGCGGGCGGGGGCGAAGACGGCGCCGTCCAGGTCGAGCGTGCGCGAGGCGCAGCGCGGCCAGTCGGAGAAGACGGTGCGGAGCAGGGGGCCGGGAGCGGCGGGGCCGCAGGCACGGATCTCCTCGTAGCCGAGGCGCTGGTGGCGCAGGGCGAACGCGGCGGAGCCGAGTACGGAGCGGAAGTCCGCCACGGCGTCGGCGCCGTCGGTCCGGACGCGTACGGGGACCAGGTCCGCGAGGGGGCCGATCACCGCCCATCGGCCGGGTTCGTGGCGGGCGGGCACCGGCAGGCCGACGCAGAGGTCCCGCTGCCCGGTGAAGCGGGCCAGCGCCAGCCCGTACACCGCGAGCAGGGCCAGAGCGGGCGTCACGGTGGCGTCGCCGGCCCGGGCCAGGAGCCCGTCGAGGACCGGCCGCGCCAGCGACAGCCGCAGCTGCGCGGGCCCGGACGGCGCCGCACCGGCGGCCGCGACGGGCGGGGCCTGCGGTACGGCCCCGGCGAGCTGGACGGCCCAGGCGGCGCGCAGGGCGTCCGCCCCGTCGGGGTCCGGCGCGGCGGCCGGGAGGGTGCCCGGCAGGCCGTCCGGTACGGGGGCCGGGAGCGGCCCCGCCTCCGGGCCGGCCCCGTACAGGCGCTCCAGTTCGGCCTCCAGGAGCGGCAGCGAGGGCCCGTCGACGGCGGAGCGGTGCACCTGTACGACGAGCAGCGCGCCCTGCGTCCAGCGGTACAGCTCCGCCCGCAGCAGCGGCCCGTCGCCGAGGTCGAAGGGACGTCCCGACCGGGACTCGGCGGCGGCCAGCGCCCGGCCGACGGCGTCCCAGCCCTCGCCGGGGGTGGCGTGCACGGTGACGCCCTGCGGCGGCCGGGGCCCGCGCAGCGCGGGGTGCCGGGCGGCGAGGGCGGTGAGGGCGGCGGCGAGCCGGTCCGGGTCGGTCCGGTCGGCGCCGCCGGTCGCGAGGTAGGCGAGCGTGACGGCGTCGGCGGGTTCCGCGCCCTTGAACCACCGCAGTTCGGAGGGGAGTTGGCGGGAGGACAGCATGACGACTCCTCTGGTCGACTCGTGGGTGGGCCGCTCAGGCACGGACGGCCTCCTGACCCGCTTCGGCGGCGCGCGAGGCGGACCCGTCGGGCGCGCCGGACGCGCCGGACCCGGCGGTTCCAGCGGACCCGGCAGCACCGTCGGCACCGTCGGCACCGGCGGCACCGGCGGATTCGCCCGCCCGGGCCCCGGTCACGGCCGTCGCGGCCCGCCCGAGCAGGCCGGTCGACGCCAGCAGCGCCACCGGGACCAGCGCGCACAGCACCGCCAGGCCGGCGACGAAGCCCGCGCCCGCGCCACCGGCCACCAGGACTCCGGCGGCCAGCGGCCCCGTCACGAAGCCCACCGAAGTGGCGGACCCGTAAGCGGCGTTGAAGCGCCCGCGCAGTTCCGGCGCGGCCAGCGAGTTCACCAGCGAGGGCATCCCGGCCGCGTACAGGGTCTCGGCGACGGCGAACAGCACCATCCCCGCGATCAGCACGGCGAGCTGCGGGCCCCGGCCGTCCACGGCGAGCGCGCACAGGACGAGCACCCAGTTCGCGGCCCAGGCCGCACCGGCCAGGGCCACGGTCCGGGTGTGCCTCCAGCGCTTGATCAGCTCGTGCAGCACCAGCTGCGCCCCGATGACGCCCGCCGTGTTCACGGCGAAGAGCACCGCGAGGCCGCCCGAGTCCACGTCGGTGCTGGTCAGCACGAAGGCGGGCAGGCCCGCCTCCAGCTGCCCGTACGAGGCGAAGTACAGGGCCGTGCCCAGCCCCATGACCAGCAGGAACGGGCCGTTCGCGAACACCTGCCGGTAGCCGGCGCCCTTGGCGCCGTCCTGCCCCGGTGCCGGCTTCGGCGGTTCGGCCGCGTCCAGCCCGCGCAGCAGGAACATCGCGACGGCGATCCCGAGGTAGCTGAGCGCGTCCGCCCCGTACAGCAGACGGAACGACATCGGGTGCGCGACGGTCGCGAGCGCCCCGCCCAGCAGGCCGCCGATGCCCATGGCCGCGTTGGCCAGGGTGAAGCTGGAGCCGAAGACCACCGGGTGGGACTCCGGCGGCACCGACCCGGCGAGCAGCGTGTTCCACGCCGAGGAACCCCCGAGGCCGAGCCCCCACACCAGCGCGGCGAGGAGGAACTGCCAGGCCTCGGAGGCGACGGCGTACCCGGCCACGCCGACGGCGCTGAGCAGCATGTGCGCGGCGGCCGCGCGCCGGGCGCCGATGCGGTCGGCGAGCCGGCCCGCGTGCAGCCCGCCCAGGATGACGGCGACGGAGGTGACCGACACCGCGTGCATGGCGGTGGCCAGGCCCAGTCCGTTGATCTGGTGGATGTAGACGACGAGGAACGGCAGGACGAGGCCCGAGCCGATGTTGTTGACGGCGCCCAGCGCGAGCAGGGTCCTGGCGGGACGCGGCAGGGCGCGCAGATCCTTCATCAGGGACACGTCGGACCCTCCTTCTCCGTGGTGGAAGCGGGTACCGGCGCGACCACCGGCCCGGGCACGCGCACGACGGGAAGGCGCCCCTCGTGCGCCTCCACGCGCGCGGCCGCGCCCAGCGGGACGGTGAGCATCGGGTCGGTGTGCCCGAAGGGCAGGTCCAGCACGATCGGTACGTCGCCCGGGAACGCGTCGAGCAGGATCCGGTGCAGCGCCTCGGTGTGCTCCGGGCCGTACGGGCCTCCCGGGGTGCGCCCGACGAGCACGGCGGCGGCCCGCTCGGCGATGCCGAGGTGGCGCAGCTGCGTCAGGCTGCGCTGGAACGCCGGTACGGCCGCCCCGTCCGCGGTGCCCTCCAGGCACAGCACGGTCGGCGCGTCCGGGGGGCGCAGCCAGCGGGTCCCGGCGAGGAAGCCGAGGGTGGGCACGTTGCCGCCGAACAGGACGCCCTCGGCGGTGCCCGGGCGCAGGACGTACGGGCTGCCCGGGTGGCGGGGCCGCTCCTCCTGGTCGGCGCTCGCCCAGTCCCCGTGGGGCTGGGTCCACCAGTCCGGCAGCGGCCAGCCCCCGCCGGCGCCGCCCCGGAGGGTGTCGCGCAGGTGCCCGGTGGTCTCCGCGTAGGGGCGCGGCCATTCGCCGAACTGGGGCAGCAGGGCGGGGCCGTAGAAGACGGTGGTGCCGGTGAGGGCCTGGCAGCCGAGGAGCAGGGCCGTGTTGTCGCTGTAGCCGACCAGGATCTTCGGGGGCAGCCCGGTGAGCTCGTCGAGGTGTTCGAGGAGGTCGTTGGAGTTGTTGCCGCCGATGGTCGTGAACACCGCGCCGACCTCGGGGTCCGCGTACAGGTCGAGGAGCGCGCGGGCCCGTTCGCGGCCGGTGCCGGCGATCTGGCCGGCGTACCGGCCCTCGGGGGCGAACCGCACCGTGCAGTCCAGCTCCCGCTCCAGCGCGGCGAAGGCGCGCAGGGTGCGCCGGGGGAACCGGCCGGCGGCGTAGGCGCTGGTGGCGGCCACTCCCACGACGGCGCCGGGCGCGAGCGCGGGCGGGGCGGTGGTGACGGGCAGCCCGCGGCCGGCGCTCATGCCGTGCCGAACAGGTAGCGCAGGGCGTTGCCCGCGAGGAGGGCCCGCTCGTCGGCGCCGCTCAGGCCGAGGGAGCCGAGGATGCGCCGTACGGCCTCGGAGGTTCCGGCGCCGAGGACGCGCCCGTCGTCCCAGGGCTGGAGGTGCCACGGGGTGTCGAGGGAGAACATCAGGCGGGGGCCGCAGTCCGCGATCAGGGCGGCGAGCCGGGCGTCGGAATCGACGGGACCGGGGTCGCCGACGGTCCGCTCGCAGACCGCTTCCCACGGGCCGAGGTCGGCGTACACGCCGGGCTGCTCCAGGACCTCCGTGAGCCCGGGGTTGTTGAACCCGAGGTGGGCGAGGCTGATCCGGGCGCCGGCCCGCACGGCGGCGGGGACGGCGTCGGCGCGGATCTCGGCGAGGTCGCCGAGGCGGCCCTCGGGCGAGCAGTGCAGGACGGTCGGCACGTCCCAGCGGGCGGCGAGGTCGAGGTAGCCGCGCGCGACGTACTCGGCGATCGGGGTCTCGGCGGCCGGCGGGTGCCACTTGAGGGCGAACACCTCGCCGAGGCGGCCCTCGTAGTCGGCGGCGAAGGCGTCGGCGTCGCGGAAGGGGTCGGCCATGAGGGCGGTCATCGGCAGCCCCGCGGCCGGCGGGTTGTCCTTGCGGAAACGGGCGCAGTCGTCGAGGAGTTCCAGGTTCCGGTGCCGGATGACGCGGCTGCAGGTGTCGGGGTCGACCTGGGTGCCCTCCGGCTTGAACCGCCGGTAGTAGGGCATCGGCAGGACGAGCGCGCCGACGGCCGAGGGCGGCTCCGGCAGCAGGTCCCGGCCGAGCGTGGTGAGCAGCTCCATCAGCTCCGTGACGGACTGCCGGTAGGTGTGCTGGGACTCCTCGCTGTGGAAGATGAGTTCGGCGCCGGTGTGCTCGTGCGCACTGACCAGCGCAAAACCGCCCGCGAGACCGCCCGTGCCCCCGGCCGCGGCGGTGAGCTGCGCCCGCACCCGCTCCCGTACGTCCTCCCCGATGACGGGCGCGGGGCCCCGCGCCGCCTGCGGCAGCGGCAGGTCTCCGGGGATGAGCCCGTACACGACGTGGTCCACGCGGCCGGAGTGCGTGGTGCCGGCCCCGCGCAGCACGCCCTCGCGGGTGAAGCCGGCCTTGAGCGCGACGCGCTGGGAGGCGGTGTTCCCGGTGGCGGCGAGCAGGGTGATCCGGCGGACCGGGGTCGAGGTCAGGGCCCAGGCGGCCACGGCGCCGACGGCTTCGGGCGCGAAGCCGCGGCCGCGTGCGGCGGGCACGGTCCAGTAGCCGATCTCGCAGGTCAGTTCGGTCCAGTTGGTGGACTTGAGGCCGAAGCAGCCGACGAGTTCGCCGGTCTGCGCGTCCTCGGCGGCGAACTGGATGCCGTCGCCCCCGGCCAGGGAGGCCGGGGCGCCCTCGGTGCACCACCAGCGGGCGTGCGCCTCGGTGTAGGGGCTCGGCAGGGGCAGCCACCGCTGGGTCGTCGGGTCGTCGCAGGCGGCCCGGACGGCGGGCACGTCCCGCTCGGCGAAGGGGCGCAGCACGAGCCGCGCGGTGGTGAGGGTCTCCTCGGTGAAGCGGTTCATCTCTCCGTCTCCTGCGGTCACTTCTCGCCGCGGAACTTGCGTCCCAGCAGCACCGACGAGCCGGTCGGGCGGGCGCAGTGCGCGCAGGGGCGGGCGGGTGCGGCGTCGGGGTCGTGGACGACGCCGTTCTCGCCGGTGGGCCGGCCGATCACGTCGAGGACGTCCTGGCCGAGGGCCGCGCGGGCGCAGTCGTCGGCGTGGCACAGCGGGACGCGGGCCGCGCCCGGCAGGCCGTCGAGGTCCGTCCGCGCCGGGAACGCGTCGAGGTCGGTGATCCGGTCCCGGTGCCCGGCGGCCCGGGTCAGCGCGAGCCGCTCCCCGAGGGCCTTGAGCCGTACACCGGCCAGCGCGGGCAGTCCGTCGGGCCGGACGGCCTCCCCTTGCCCGGCGTCCTCCCCGAGCAGGAGTTCCCCGCCCCGCTCGGGCCCTTCCACCGTGAGGTAGAGAGGGGCCCCGTGCGTCCGCGCCCGCGCGGCCCGGGCCCGGTAGCCGCGGTGGTCGTCGAAGACCTCGGCGCGGATCCCGCCGGCCACGAGCCGCGCGGCGAGTTCCGCGGCCCGTTCGGCGCCCTCGGTCACGGCGGGTACGACGGCCACCTGGACGGGGGCGATCGCGGGGTGGTGCACCGGCTTGTCCGGGTCGGTGTGCGCGTGGACGAGCAGGGCCAGTACGAGGCGGGCCGAGAAGCCGAAGTTGAGCATGGACAGCGGGACCCCGTCGGCGTCGCGCACGCCGAAGGTCTCGCTGAAGCGGGTGCCGAGCTCGTAGACGGAGGTCAGCGTGGTGGAGGTGCCGTCGGGCAGCAGGGTGACCAGCTCGTGCCGCCGGTCGGCGTACGCTCCCGTCGCGCCGGGCTCCTTGAGCCGTTCGACGGCGACGGTGGGGAGCCCGAGGGCGGCGGCGACCCCGCCGGGTCCGTGCAGCATGAAGGCCGTGTCCGCCGAGCCGTCACCCGTGTAGGCGGCCTGCGCCTCGAAGAAGGGCCAGACGAACCGTTCCATCCACAGCGGGCGCATGCCGTGGCCCTCGTGCCGGCCGACGGTGCGCACCGAGGTGACCCGGAACGGCGCCTGCCGGCCCTCGCGGAGCCAGGCGGCCATGACGGTGGAGATCTGCGCCTCGATGGTGGAGGCGAGCGCGACGGGTTCGGTGCCGTCGTCGGGGCCGCGCAGCAGGTAGACCCGGTCGAGGAAGCTCTTGATGGAGCCGGCCTGGCGCTCCAGGGAGGCGAGCGGAACGGCGGAGGGCAGGCCGAGTTCGCCGTAGCCGCCGGAGGCGAAGAAGGTGCGGAAGGCGTCGACGACGTTCGAGCAGAGCGCGTAGCCGTGGGGGAGCCACCCGCTCGCCCCGGACACCGGGTACTTGGCGTTGATGATGTGGGAGCGCTGCAGTGCGGCGGCGTCCCCGGCCCAGGTGGCGGTCACCGCGCGTCCTCCGTCCCGCGCAGCAGCGCGTACTGGCTGATGTGGAAGAAGGAGACGGCCAGCGGCTGGAGCCGGTTGTCCGTGTCCATGTAGCAGGCGCCGTAGCGCTTGGCGGCCTCGGCGGGCAGGTCCTGCACCGAGGCGGTCACGCGGCCCTCGTGCCGCCAGACCAGCGCGTCCTCGCCCTCCAGTGCCCAGGGTTCGACGGCGGGCCGGGCGGGGACGCCCAGCTCCTGGAGGATCTCGTCGACGACCGGGGCGAGTTCGGTCCGCCGCTCCTGCGGCTGGGCCAGCAGCCCGTCCGCGCACACCAGGTCCTCGGCGTCGGGTCCGGCGTCCGCGACCGGGGCGACGGCGGGGCCGCCCGTCCAGTAGCCGACCGGCAGTTCCCGCCAGCTGAAGCGCTGCTTGGCGACGAGCGGGAGCCCGCGCAGGCAGAGTCCGGCGGTCGGGTACCAGCCCTTGGGGCGCTCGGAGTCGTGCGTGGTCAGCGCGGTGCGGCGCAGTCCGGGCCGGAGCAGGGCCGCCACGGGGGACACCAGCACCGGGGGAACGAGGACCGGCAGGTGGGTCCGGCGTACGGACACCTCGCCCAGCAGGCGTTCGACGAGCCGCTGCGACTCCCGCAGCCGCTCCAGCGCCGCGCCGCTCAGGATGTAGTGGCCTGCGGGGCCGTACTCGCGCCGGACCAGCGCGGTCTCGGCCGCCGCCTCGGGGGCGCCGGTGTGCAAGGGCATGGTGTGTCCAGTGGGTCGGGTGGTGCGGCAGGGCGGGGGGAGGCACCGTGAGCGCCTTCGGCGCGGCCTCGTCGGGGTGGCGGGGTGGTGACGGCTCGCCGGGCCCCGGTGTGCGGGGCCCGGCGATGAGCGTCACGGGGTCACGGTGACCCCGTTCAGGCGCGGCGCCAGCTGGAGCTCGCGGATGTCCTTCTGCTGCAGGACCCACATCAGCCAGCGCTCGATGCCGAGGCCGAAACCGGAGGTGTGCTGCGGACGGGCGTCCTTCATGCGGACGTACCAGTCGTAGTCCTCCTCGGGCACCTGGTGGTGGGCCAGGGCCTTGCGGGCCTGCTCGCCGTCGACGTGGCGCTCGCCGCAGCCGACGGTCTCGCCGATGCCGAACAGCAGGTCGCCGTTGAGGGCGGTCTTGCCCTCCGCGTCGCCGTACGCCTGGTAGAAGGGCACCGACAGGTGGTCGTAGTGCGTGACCCACAGGATCGGGCTGATCTCCTGCATCAGGCGGCGCTCGCCGTGCCGGGACAGGGTGCGCCAGCCGCCGTGGTCCTCCACCGCCTCCGGGTCGTCGCCCAGGTGGGCCACGGCCTCCTCGAAGGTGATGCGCGGGAAGGAGCCCAGGGCGGCCATCTGCTCCAGGTGCTCGGTCGTGCCGGCGATGGCGCGCACATCGTCCGCGTAGCGGTCGAGGACCGCCTTGGCGAGCGCGCGCATGTAGTCGTCGACCGCCGCGATGCAGGCGTCGAGCCCGCCGGGGAGCTCGGCCTCGCTGTGGAAGAACTGGTTGAGGTGGGTCTCGTCGCAGTCCTCGCCGCGGAAGCTCGGCATCAGGTACCAGCTGCCCGTGGGGCTCAGCCGGCAGCCGTACTCCAGCATGAACTGCATCGAGTCGGCGAGGAAGGTGCGCTGGCCGAACAGGTCGATCTCGACCGGCAGCGAGTCACTGCCCAGGCCCATCGGGCTGGAGATGCTGTTGGTGGTGATGGGCAGGTGGACGGACTTGACCCCGCGCTCGCTCCAGAAGACGGCCGTCTGCACGGTCACGAGGTCCTGGAGGTCGACCAGCGTGCGGTACAGCGGCTGGTCGACGATCTCCAGGAATCGGTCGGCGGACGGACGCCATCCACCGTGCGTGTACGTGGGCGTAGCCAATGTTTTCCCCTTTGGAAGTGGCGCGGTTCGCGCCCGAGGCAGAAGCAGGCCGGCGCCTGCGGGAGTCGAGATCTCACCGCGGCAATTCCCCCGGGCCTGCTGGGATTCGGTGGTTCCATCCTGTCCGTTCGGCGCCGCCGAATCAGCACTTTCCGCTGGCGCGAGCCTGCCTGGCATTCTCCTGCCCGGCGCTCCGCGGGGCCCCGCAACAAGGGCATGCATAAAGGCCGTTGCCCCCGGAGGATTCCGGGGGCAACGGCCTTCGTCATGCTTTCGCTATGCGTCTGTTTTCGGCAGGACCGAATGCATCCAGCCAAAGGTGTCCGGGCTCTGCCCGTACTGCACGGCGGCCAGGGCGTCGCGCAGACGCGTGGTGACCTCGCCCGGCAGCCCGTCCCCGATCACGGAGCGGCCCGCCGCGGTGGTCACGGCTCCGATCGGCACCACGGAAGCCGCCGTACCGCAGGCGAACGCCTCGCTGATCCGCCCGTCCCCGGAGGTCAGTTCGGCCAGCTCCACCTGGCGCTGCTCGGTACGGATCCCGAGGGAGGCGGCCAGTTCGATGAGGCTGCCGCGGGTGTTGCCCGCCAGGATCGTGCCGGAGAGCCCCGGGGTGACCAGCAGCGGAGCACCCGACGCGTCCCGGGTGACCCCGAAGAAGTTCATCGCGCCGAGCTCCTCGACGAAGCGGTGTTCCTGCGCGTCCAGCCACAGCACCTCGTGGCAGCCGTTGGCCAGCGCCTGGGCCTTCGCCGAGAGGCTCGCCGCGTAGTTGCCGGCGCACTTGGCCGCCCCGGTACCGCCGGGCGCCGCCCGGATCTGGTCCGGCGGACACCACACGTCGATGGCCTGGTAGCCGTCGGCGAAGAAGTAGTCGACCGGCGAGGCGATGACCGCGAACAGGTACTCCTGCGCGGGCCGCACCCCCAGGCTGGGCTCCACCGCGACCATGAAGGGCCGCAGGTACAGGCTCTGGCCGGGCCCCGTCGGCACCTCCGCCACGTCGGCCCGCACCACCATCTCGCACGCCTCGGTGAACAGCTCCACCGGCAGCTCCGGCATCGCCAGGCGGTGCGCGCTGCGGTTGAAGCGCTCCGCGTTGACGCCCGGCCGGAACAGCGCCGGCGGCCCGTCGGGACGCGGGTACGCCTTGAGCCCCTCGAAGATCGCCTGCCCGTAGTGCAGGGCCATGGCGGCGGGCGACAGTTCCAGCGGCCGGTGCGGCGCCAGCTCCGGCGCCGTCCACCCCTGCCCGGCGCTCCACCGTGCGAGCACCATGTGCGCGGTGAACCGCGCCCCGAAGCCCAGCTTCGCCGCGCCCGCCGCAGGGGCCTCGGCCAGTGCCGTCACGACGTACCGCCCATCTCGTACAGGGGCAGCAGCGCGGCCTCCAACTCTGCGGCCCGCGCCCGGAACTGCGCTTCGTCGTCCGCGCCGATGACCAGCAGCAGGCACCACACGGAGGGGTGCAGCTCGCCGATCCCGAAGCCGACCGACCGGGACCGGATGATGTCCAGGACGTAGGGGAAGGCCTTGATCTGCTCGTCGGTGGGGTCCTTCAGGATGGTCCCCGCCTCGGCCGGCGCCAGGTTGATCCAGCCGACGTACGGGTACGGCGGCTCCTGGAGCGCCAGCGGCTCGCGCCCGGCGCCCATGATGGCCTCGACCCACAGCTGCCGCAGGTCGGCGCCCAGCGGCCCGAAGCTCTCGGGGATCGCACCGCCCGCGAAGCGGGTAGCGATCTCGGAGAACCAGAGCCGGCCGTCGGCCCGGCGGAAGATCTCCAGGTGGGTGATGTCGTCGGTGATCCCGAAGGCGGCGTTGATCCGCTCGTGCAGCTCCTCGACCTCGGCGTACAGCGCGGCCTCGGCGTCGCGCGGCAGCAGCATCGAGCCGTTGTCGCGGCCCGGCGTCTCGACGAGCATGCGGGGCCGCAGGTAGCGGCTGACGCCCAGGATCTGCGCCCGGCCGTTCTCCCAGATCGCGTCGACGTGGTACTCGTCCCCGTCGATCGGCTCCTCCGCGAGGAGGAACTGGGCGACGGTCTCCTGACCGGCCCGGCGCAGGATCGCGGCGAGCTCCTCGGGGCCGGTGACCTTGGAGGTGTCCACCGAACCGAGGCCGGCGGCCGGCTTCACGATGACCGGGAAGCCGAGCTCCTCCTCGACGCGGCGCACCGAACCCTCGACGTCCGCCGTGGTCAGCGACACGTAGCGGGCGCAGGCGATCCCGGCCTGCGCGGCGCGCTCCTTCATGGCCCGCTTGTCCCGCATCAGGACGGACTTCTCGATGGCGGGCTGCTCCAGACCGAGCAGGGTGGCCAGGTAGGCGGCGCTGAACTGGCTGAACTCGGAGAGGCTGAGCACCCGGTCGATCTTGACCCCGGTGGACCGGATCTCCACGGCCAGCTGCGCCATCTCGTCGAGGGCGTCGAAGCTGCGGATCACGTAGTGCCGGTCCACCCGGGCGATCAGCCGCGGATCGATGGCCCGGTTGGCGGCCTCCCATTCGTCGAAGACCAGCGTCACGGAGGCCCCGCGGTCAAGCAGCGCTTCCAGGGTCACCCGGTCCCACCGGCACACCAAGACGTTCATTTCGCTCACACCCGGCCGTTCTGTCTGTTTGTGGGTCTCCAGGGGGGATTCATCAGTCCCAATTGAGGCTTTCCAAGGTGACGGTGACCGCCGGGGCGGCCGCGGTTTCCCCGGCGGCGTTCGCGGCGGTGGCGCCCAGCGCGACGACGGCGACAGCGGCGGAAAGGGCGGCAGCGGCTCGTACCAGAAACTTCATTTCGACTCCCCCGTGGAACTGGTTCTTTGGCGGCAGTGGCGTCTTCGGTCGAATTCCGCCCGCCGCACGAGAAATACTGCGCGGCGCCCGGCGCAGGTCCAAGGGAAATCCCTGGCAGGTTGCTGTCTGGCCGCCAGGTGCCTTGAGCCACCCCCGAGCCACTCCCCGTTCACCCTCGACCGCCGCCGCCCGGCGCCCGGCGCCCGGCCCCGGGCGGGGCACCCGCCGCTCCCCACCGGACCCGCGCACGCAGAGGGGAGCCCCACCGGAGCCCCGCCGCCCGCCCCGGCTACCCGGCCACGGGCAACGCAAAAAGGTCCCCTGACCGGCGTTTCCGCAGGTCAGGGGACCTTTCATCTGTGGAGCCTAGGAGATTCGAACTCCTGACATCTGCCTTGCAAAGGCAGCGCTCTACCAACTGAGCTAAGGCCCCGTACGGGGGTACGCGCCGCTCCCCCGGAAGGGAGTGGACGTTCCGCAGGACAGAGTACCCGGTGTACCCCCTCATCCCGCAAAATGATAGGGACTCCCGTCCCGCGACCACGCTCCGTAAGATGCTCGCGAGGTTCGCACCAGCGAAGGGGAGTAGTAAGAGTGGACGCAGTACAGCAAGAGGCCACGGCCAGAGCCAGGGAACTTCAGCGCAGTTGGTACGGGGAGCCGCTCGGCGCGCTGTTCCGACGGCTCATAGATGACCTCGGTCTCAACCAGGCCCGCCTCGCTGCCGTCCTCGGGCTGTCGGCGCCGATGCTGTCCCAGCTGATGAGCGGCCAGCGCGCCAAGATCGGCAACCCGGCCGTGGTCCAGCGGGTCCAGTCCCTCCAGGACCTCGCGGGCCAGGTGGCCGACGGAAGCGTCAGCGCGGCGGAGGCCACCGACCGGATGGACGAGATCAAGAACACCCAGGGCGGATCCGTCCTCAGCAACAGCGGCCAGACCGCGACCGGTTCGGGCGCGCCCACCGTCAAGCGCGTCGTCCGCGAGATCCAGTCGCTGCTGCGCTCGGTCTCCGCGGCGGGCGACATCATCGAGGCGGCGGACACCCTCGCCCCGAGCCATCCGGAACTGGCAGAGTTCCTCCGGGTGTACGGCGCGGGCCGCACCGCGGAGGCGGTGGCCCACTACGAGGCCCACCAGAACTGACGCACGAGGGTGACGGGGGACGGGCACAGCGATGGGTGAGGTCTTCGCCGGTCGGTACGAACTGATCGACCCGATCGGACGCGGCGGCGCGGGCGCCGTCTGGCGCGCGTGGGACCACCGGCGACGCCGCTACGTCGCCGCGAAGGTGCTCCTCCAGAGCGACGCCCACACCCTGCTGCGCTTCGTGCGCGAGCAGGCGCTGCGCATCGACCACCCGCACGTGCTGGCGCCCGCCAGCTGGGCGGCGGACGACGACAAGGTCCTGTTCACCATGGACCTCGTCGGCGGCGGGTCCCTCGCCCATGTGATCGGGGACTACGGCCCGTTGCCGCCCCGGTTCGTCTGCGCGCTGCTCGACCAGCTCCTGTCGGGGCTGGCGGCGGTGCACGCGGAGGGCGTCGTCCACCGCGACATCAAACCGGCCAACATCCTGATGGAGGCCACCGGAACCGGGCGGCCGCACCTGCGGCTGTCCGACTTCGGCATCTCGATGCGCAAGGGCGAGCCCCGGCTGACCGAGACGAACTACGTGGTCGGCACGCCGGGTTACTTCGCCCCGGAACAACTGATGGGCGAAGAGCCCGACTTCCCCGCCGACCTCTTCGCGGTCGGACTGGTCGCCCTGTACCTGCTGCAAGGCCGCAAGCCCGATTCCCAGGCCCTGGTGGAGCACTTCCTGGCCCACGGCACCCCGGACGCCCCCGAGGGCGTTCCCGCGCCGCTGTGGGACGTCGTCGCGAACCTCCTGCAACCCGACCCCCAGGCCCGCTTCCGGACCGCCACGGGCGCCCGCAAGGCCCTCGCCGAGGCCGTCGAGCTGCTGCCGGCGCCCGCCCCCGACCTGGATCCGGTGGAGGTGTTCGACCAACTCGGCCCGCTCCCCGCCGGTTTCGGACCCCAGGGCCCCCTGGCCCCCGCGGGCGCTCCCCGGGCCGAAGGCACCGGAGCCCCCGAAGGCCCCAGAAGCCCGCAGACCGCACCGGAAGCCCCCGCGACGCCCCCGACGCCCTTCCGGCCCCCGACGGGCCCCACGGCCGCCCAGAGCCCCGCCACGACCCCGGCCACGGCCCCGACCGCGGGCGCCCCGGCGGGCGAACCGACCCGGACCGACCCGCGCGGCACGCCCCCGCCCGCCGCCCCGGCGGGGTTCGGGCCGCCGCCCGCCTACGACCCGTCGGGAACGGGCAGCTTCCACCTGCCGCCCCCGGTCCCCGCGGGCCCGGTACCCGAACCGCTCACCGCCCCGCACCCGGTCGCCGCCCCGGCCCGCCCGGGCCGCATCGCCCCGCCGCCGGCGAAGGTCACCGCCGGGATCCTCACGGCGGCCCTGCTCTGCTTCGCCCTCGGCGTCTGGGCCCTGACCCAGGTCTAGTGCCGTGGCCGGAGGGACCCCCGGGCCTAGTGCCGTGACCGGAAAGGTCCACCGGGTCGCGACGCCCGGCACGGCACTAGCGGACCGCCCCGCCGCCCCTGCGGGCCAGCAGGATCCAGACCCCGAGCACGAGCAGCAGTACCGTCCCCGTCCCGAAGCCGGCTCCCGCCACGAGCCGCATCACCGAGCGGGATTCCTCCGCCCGGACGGCCTCCGGGGCGGTGAGCCCGTCCTTCGCGGCGGTCCGGTCGGCGGCGCCGACCCCGAACCCGGCCTCGGTGAGGCTCTCCGCGTACGCGGGCCCCTTGGCCGGGCTCCCGGTCACGTCCAGTCGCAGCGTCAGCGGCACCGGGGCCGCGTCCTCGGTGAACTCCGCGACCTTCCCGCCCAGGGTCACGGCGAGGTAGTACCAGCCGGCCAGCCGCACGGGCCGCTGCTCGGTGTCGTCGGAGAAACGGTTCTCGTACGCCACGGGCGCGGTCTTCGGCAGGGTGACGGCCGCCTGCTTGCCGTCGTACGAGGTGTCCTCGGACTCCACCAGGGCGCGGTAGGGCGTGTAGAGCGAGACGGTGAGGCCGTTGGAGGCGGAACCGTACTGCTTCGTCATCCTGGCCGCCGCGATCTCCGCGCCGATCCCGAGCTGCTGCCCCCAGTCCAGCGGTACCCGGTAGAAGCGCGTCTGCCCGGGCCTCAGGTCGTCGCGCCACACTCCGGAGTCCAGGGCCCGGGCGTCGTTGAAGCCGGTTCCGCCGGTACGGGCCACCGGGTCCGTGCCGGGCAGGGTCGGGGAGGCCGAGGGCCAGACGCTGGCGGCGGCGCTCGGCGCGCTCCCGGCGGCGGGCGCCGGTTCGCGCTGGAGCCGGATCTCGACCGGCCACGCGGCCTGGTCGGAGTCCTTCGCCGCGGTCCGGGTGAGCTTCGCGTAGTAGGTGCCTCCGGCCTGGCAGTCGGAGTCCGCCTCCAGCCGGCGGGAGCCGACCGCCGCGACGGGCACGGCGTCGTAGCCGAAGGAGACCTTGCCGGGGTTGTGGGGGCAGGCCTTGCCGGCGGCGGTCATGACCTCCACCTCCAGGCCGTCGCCGTAGCCGACCTTGGCCCCGGCGGGCGGGCGCAGCACCGCGGAGACGTACACGGTGGAGTTGGCGTCGAGGCCCAGCCGGTAGACGCGTTCGCCGGGGGCGAGGGTGTCCTCGTAGAACTGCCCGGCCGCCAGCAGCGGGGCGTCCGCCGTGGAGGGCTTGCCCTCGACCGGGCGGGCGCCGTCCGCCGTGCGGTACTCCGGCAGCGCCGCAGATCCGGGACCGGCCGCGTACGCGGCCCCCGGCAGCCAGGCCAGCAACCCGAGCACCGCCGCCCCGGCCAGCACCGTCCTCCGCACCCGCACCATCACGCCCACCCCGAGTTTGCTAACGCAAGCCAAATCTTCGCATACCGGAATAATTCTTCACAGAACAGCACGAAGCCCCGGCAGCAGCGGCAGCCGGGGCCTCATGAGATCAACCGTGGGTCTCACACACCGGAACCAGAGGGCACGGAGTCAGTTGCCTCCGTCCACAGGTCCTGCTCGGCGCGATCCGCCTGGATCTGGCGGTACACGAGGAGCCCGCCGATGGCGGCCAGTGCGACCAGGAGCAGCTTCTTCACCGCGCGACCTCGTCTTTCATTGACGTTGGGGACTTCTGGCGGCCAACAATACACACCGACCGATACCGATCGGTTACCTGGGAACCCCTCAACTGGCCCAACGACGAAGACCCCCAGGCCTTGGCCTGGGGGTCTTCGACACTGTGGGGCTAACAGGATTTGAACCTGTGGCCTCATCCTTATCAGGGATGCGCTCTAACCAACTGAGCTATAGCCCCATCCGCGCTGCGCGCTGACTCCTGAAGATTAGCGCACAGAGCGGGTCGAGCCAAAATCCGTTCCCGCGGGCCTCCCCGCGGGCTTCCCCGCAGGTCAGTCAGCGGGTCGATCAGCGGGTCATTCGTCCTCGGCCAGCGTGAGCTCCACGCCGCCCACGAAGCCCGCCGACAGGTTGTAGATGAACGAGCCCAGCGTCGCGAGCGCCGTCATCAGCACCACGTCGATCACCGCGATCACCGACGTGAAGATCAGTACGCGCGGCAGCGACAGGAACGACTGGAGGTCGAACCCGTTGCTCTCGTTCGAGCCGGTGGCCTCGCTGATCGTGCCGCCGACCGTCGAGAAGATGCCCATGGCGTCCATGACCATCCACAGCACCGCCGCCGCGACGACGGTGCACACGCCCAGCGCGATCGACAGCAGGAAGCTGACCTTCATCACCGACCACGGGTCCGCCTTGGCGACCCGCAGCCGCGCCTTGCGCGTCCTCGGTGCCGTACGGACCCCCGGCCGGGCCCCCCGCTGCGCACCCGGGCCCGAGGGCGCCGCGTAAGCCTGCGGGGGCTGGTACGGCTGGGCGTCCTGGCCGGTGCCGGCGGCCGGTGCCTTCGGCTGCGCCTTGGACTGCGCCTTCGACTTCGGTTCTCGGGTGTCCGTCACGGTTCCCCCCTGGGAGTCCGCGGCGGGGCCACGGGCACCGTTCGCTCCAGTCTTGGCCGGTCCGGCGCCCGTGGCTCCACTCACGCTTACTCCTCGTGCTCCCCAGCCGAGGGCTCCGTGCCCTCGGCGGCCTCGGCGGCCTGTCCTTCGGCTGCCCCGGCCTCGATCTCTGACTCGATCTCGTCGGCCTCGTCAGCTTCCTGACCCGCCTCGGCGTTACGTGCGATGCCCACCACGGCATCGCGCTTGCCCAGGTTGATCAGCTGGACGCCCATGGTGTCACGGCCGGTCTCCCTGACTTCGTTGACTCGCGTACGAATCACACCACCGCCGAGGGTGATGGCGAGAATCTCGTCCGTTTCGTCGACCACCAGCGCGCCGACGAGCGAACCGCGGTCCTCGACGATCTTCGCCGCCTTGATGCCCAGACCACCACGGCCCTGGACGCGGTACTCGTCGACCGGCGTCCGCTTGGCGTAGCCGCCGTCGGTCGCGGTGAAGACGAACGTACCGGGCCGCACCACGCTCATCGACAGCAGCTCGTCGCCCTCGCGGAAGCTCATGCCCTTCACGCCCGAGGTCGCGCGGCCCATCGGGCGCAGCGCGTCGTCGGTCGCCGTGAAGCGGATCGACTGCGCCTTCTTGCTGATGAGCAGCAGGTCGTCCTCGGCGGACACCAGCTCCGCGCCGATCAGCTCGTCGTCGCTGCCTCCCTCGGTCTCCCGGAGGTTGATCGCGATGACACCACCCGAACGGGGCGAGTCGTAGTCCTTGAGCGCCGTCTTCTTCACCAGGCCGCCCTTGGTGGCCAGGATCAGGTAGGGCGCCGCCTCGTAGTCGCGGATCGCGAGGATCTGGGCGATCTTCTCGTCCGGCTGGAAGGCCAGCAGGTTCGCCACGTGCTGACCGCGGGCGTCGCGGCCGGCGTCCGGCAGCTCGTACGCCTTGGACCGGTAGACACGGCCCTTGTTCGTGAAGAACAGCAGCCAGTGGTGCGTGGTGGAGACGAAGAAGTGGTCGACCAGGTCGTCCTGCTTCAGCTTCGTGCCGCGCACGCCCTTGCCGCCGCGCTTCTGCGAGCGGTAGTCCTCGGTCTTGGTGCGCTTGACGTAGCCGCCGTGGGTGATCGTGACGACGATGTCCTCTTCGGCGATCAGGTCCTCCATGGACATGTCGCCGTCGAAGGGCACCAGCTTGGAACGCCGGTCGTCGCCGAACTTCTCGACGATGACCGCCAGTTCCTCGCTGACGATCTGCCGCTGGCGCTCCTCGGAGGCCAGGATCGCGTTGTACTCGTTGATCTTCGCCTGGAGCTCGTCGTGCTCGGCGACGATCTTCTGCCGCTCCAGGGCCGCCAGGCGGCGCAGCTGCATTTCGAGGATCGCGTTGGCCTGGATCTCGTCGATCTCCAGGAGGCCCATCAGGCCCTCGCGCGCGATCTCGACGGTGTTGCTGCGCCGGATGAGGGCGATGACCTCGTCGATCGCGTCCAGCGCCTTGAGCAGACCGCGCAGGATGTGGGCGCGCTCCTCCGCCTTGCGCAGGCGGAAGCGCGTGCGCCGGACGATGACCTCGATCTGGTGCTGCACCCAGTGGCGGATGAAGGCGTCGATCGACAGGGTGCGCGGCACGCCGTCCACCAGGGCCAGCATGTTGGCGCTGAAGTTCGACTGGAGGTCGGTGTGCTTGTACAGGTTGTTCAGCACGACCTTCGCGACGGCGTCGCGCTTGAGCACGATCACCAGGCGCTGGCCGGTCCGGGACGAGGTCTCGTCGCGGACGTCGGCGATGCCGCCGATCTTGCCGTCCTTCACCAGGTCGGCGATCTTCTGCGCGAGGTTGTCGGGGTTGGTCTGGTACGGGAGCTCCGTGACCACCAGGCACTGGCGGTTCTGGATCTCCTCGACCTCC
This sequence comes from Streptomyces sp. NPDC044704, assembly GCF_056433525.1. Lineage (NCBI taxonomy): Bacteria > Bacillati > Actinomycetota > Actinomycetes > Kitasatosporales > Streptomycetaceae > Streptomyces > Streptomyces sp. NPDC044704. Next base: position 240,254 of record NZ_JBWKGY010000005.1, on the reverse strand, counting down.
ACCACCGCGCGCATCGTGATGGAGCCGCGACCGGTGCGGTACGCCTCCTCGATGCCCTTGCGGCCCACGACCAGGGCGCCGGAGGGGAAGTCCGGGCCCTTGATCCGCTCGATGAGCGCGTCCTGGAGCTCCTCGTGCGAGGCCTCCGGGTGCTCCAGCGCCCACTGGGCACCGGCCGCGACCTCGCGGAGGTTGTGCGGCGGGATGTTGGTCGCCATGCCGACCGCGATGCCCGCGGAGCCGTTGACCAGCAGGTTCGGGAACCGCGCCGGCAGGACGGTCGGCTCCTGGTTGCGGCCGTCGTAGTTGTCCGTGAAGTCGACGGTCTCCTCGTCGATGTCCCGGAGCATCTCCATGGCCAGCGGCATCAGCTTGCACTCGGTGTAGCGCATCGCGGCCGCCGGGTCGTTGCCCGGGGAGCCGAAGTTGCCGTTGCTGTCGACCAGCGGCATGCGCAGCGACCACGGCTGGGCCAGGCGGACCAGCGCGTCGTAGATCGAGGAGTCGCCGTGCGGGTGGTAGGTGCCCATGACGTCGCCGACGACGCGGGCGCACTTGTAGAAGCCCTTCTCGGGCCGGTAGCCGCCGTCGTACATCGCGTACAGCACGCGCCGGTGGACCGGCTTGAGGCCGTCCCGTACGTCGGGCAGGGCGCGGGACACGATGACGGACATCGCGTAGTCGAGGTAGGAGCGCTGCATCTCCGTCTCGAGCCCGACGGGCTCGATCCGCAGCACGGGCTGCTCCTCCGCGGGATTCTCTGCGGTGGGGGTGGTTTCGTCGGCCATTGCTGGTCAGAAGTCCTTTCAGGCGGTCAGCGGAGACCGACTCAGATGTCGAGGAACCGAACGTCCTTGGCGTTGCGCTGGATGAAGGAGCGCCGGGCCTCGACGTCCTCTCCCATCAGCACCGAGAACAGGTCGTCGGCCTGCGCCGCGTCGTCCAGGGTGACCTGGCCGAGCACGCGGTGGTCGACGTCCATGGTGGTGACGCGCAGCTCCTCGGCGTTCATCTCGCCCAGACCCTTGAAGCGCTGGATCGAGTCTTCCTTGATCCGCTTGCCGTTCTGCTTGCCGAGCTCGACCAGGGCGTCGCGCTCGCGGTCCGAGTACGCGTACTCGAAGTCGTCGCGGCCCCACTTGATCTTGTACAGCGGCGGGCGGGACAGGTAGACGTGTCCGGCCTCGACCAGGGGCCGCATGAAGCGGAACAGGAAGGTCAGCAGCAGGGTGTTGATGTGCTGGCCGTCGACGTCGGCGTCCGCCATCAGGATGATCTTGTGATAGCGGAGCTTCTCGATGTCGAAGTCCTCGTGCACGCCGGTGCCGAAGGCGCTGATCAGTGCCTGGACCTCGGTGTTCTGGAGGATCTTGTCGATCCGGGCCTTCTCGACGTTCAAGATCTTGCCGCGGATCGGCAGGATGGCCTGGTACATCGGGTTGCGGCCGGACTTCGCGGAACCGCCGGCCGAGTCGCCCTCGACGATGAAGATCTCGCACTTCGTCGGGTCGTTCGACTGGCAGTCGGACAGCTTGCCCGGCAGCGAGGCGCTCTCCAGCAGACCCTTGCGGCGGGTGAGGTCACGGGCCTTGCGGGCCGCGACGCGCGCCGTCGCCGCCTGGATCGACTTGCGGATGATGTCCGCGGCCTCGACCGGGTTGCGGTCGAACCAGTCGTTCAGGTGCTCGTGGACGACCTTCTGCACGAAGGTCTTGGCCTCCGTGTTGCCCAGCTTGGTCTTCGTCTGGCCCTCGAACTGGGGCTCGCCCAGCTTGACCGAGATGATCGCCGTCAGACCCTCGCGGATGTCCTCGCCCGCGAGGTTGTCGTCCTTCTCGCGCAGCAGCTTCTTGTCGCGCGCGTAGCGGTTGACCAGACCCGTCAGCGCCGCGCGGAAGCCCTCTTCGTGGGTACCGCCCTCGTGCGTGTGGATCGTGTTCGCGAAGGAGTAGACGCCCTCGGTGTACTGCGAGTTCCACTGCATCGCGATCTCGACCGAGAGCATGCGCTCCTTGTCCTCGGCCTCGACGTCGATGACGGTCGGGTGGATCAGCTCGCCCTTGCGCGAGTTGAGGTACTTCACGAAGTCGACGATGCCGCCCTCGTAGTAGTACTTCACCGTCCGCGCCTGGTTGTCGTCGGACTCCTCGGCGGAGTCCGCGCCCATCGTGGCCTTCGCCGACTCGCGCTCGTCGGTCAGCGACAGGGTCAGGCCCTTGTTGAGGAAGGCCATCTCCTGGAAGCGCCGCGACAGCGTCTCGAAGGAGTACTCGGTCGTCTCGAAGATGTCGCCGTCGGCCCAGAAGGTGACCGAGGTGCCGTGCTCGTCGGTCTCCTCGTTCTTGGCGAGGGCGGCCGTCGGGGCGCCGAGCTTGTAGTCCTGGGTCCAGCGGTAGCCGTCGCGCTTGACCTCGACCGCGACCTTCGTCGACAGCGCGTTCACGACGGACACGCCGACGCCGTGCAGACCGCCGGAGACGGCGTACCCGCCGCCGCCGAACTTGCCGCCCGCGTGCAGGACGGTGAGCACGACCTCGACGGCCGGCTTGCCCTCGGACGGGACGATGTCGACCGGGATGCCCCGGCCGTTGTCGACGACCTTGACCCCGCCGTCGGCGAGGATCGTCACGTCGATGGTGTCCGCGTGCCCGGCCAGTGCCTCGTCGACCGAGTTGTCGACGACCTCGTAGACGAGGTGGTGCAGGCCGCGCTCACCCGTCGATCCGATGTACATGCCGGGCCGCTTGCGGACCGCGTCCAGGCCCTCCAGGACCTGGATGTTGCTTCCGGTATACGAAGAACCACCTGCTTCGGCGGCCTCGCCGCCGGCGGTGGACTCGTTCTTGTCGTTGGAGTTGCCGGAATCGGCCACGAAGCGCCCTTTCTGGCACAGCACAGGCCGTACTCCGGGCCAGCAGGCATGCAAGCAGGAGCGGCTGCGTCGATCTGCGTTGTCAGCGTTTGTCACCGGTACTCGACTGGTGATCCCGCAACTGGGCGGGATTGCCTCCAGTCTACCGGTACCACTGACATGAATGGGGGTTTGCCGGTACCTGAGTACGCATGTGCCGCCCTGAACCTGCACTCTCCGACTCCCCATATCCGGGGAGGGGCTCAAAGTGGCTCACACGGGCATCCAGCGCTTCGGCCTGTCAACCCGCGGCTACCGTGAGGGACACCACCCGCGACGGGGGCCCGCCGGCCCGCCCCGCGCCGGGCCGCAACAGGCCGGAAGCCGCCGCTCCCAAGGGAACGGCGGCTTCGCCGGGGGTACTGCGGGGACCGGCCGCGAGGACCGGCGCGGCACGGGCCGCGGGCGGGCTCACCCGTAGGTGTCGCCGGGACCCCTGCTGCCCGGGCTGCGCCAGGGCCCGTACCCCTTCGGGCGGCCTCCCGGGCCCTGCACCTTGATCAGCCGGACCGTGCCCTGCCCCAGCTCGGCGTTGAGCCGCGCCACCAGCTGCGGGGCCAGCAGCTTCAGCTGCGCCGCCCACGCCGAGGAATCGCAGCGCACGACCAGCTCGCGGTCCTCGTAGCGCTCCGGCACGCAGTGCGCCGCGATCTCCGGGCCGACGATCTCCGGCCAGCGCTCCATCACCCCGGCCACGGCCATCGGCATCTCCCAGCCGCGCTCCGTGCGCAGCCGGTCCAGCGCGGCCATCAGCGGCATCGGGTCCCGGCCGTCCGCGCGGGCGCCCGAGCGCAGCCCGGGGTGCTGCTGGCGCTTCTTCCCGCTCACCGCGTTGCCCCGGGCCCGGGCCTGTTCCCGGGCGGCGGCCAGCGCCTGGCGCGCCAGGTCCACCCCGGAGGGCTCGGGGGCCTTGCGCCCGTCCTGCTCGCCGCCGCTCACAGCCGGGTCACCTCGCCGCCGGACACCGCGAAGCGGGTCCCCGCCAGTACGCCCGGTACGTCGTCGTCCACGGCCGCCGTCACGAGGACCTGCTCGCCCGGAGCCACCAGCTCCGCGAGCCGCTCGCGGCGCCGGGCGTCCAGTTCCGCGAACACGTCGTCGAGCACCAGCACCGGCTCGGCGCCCTCCGAGCGCAGCAGCTCGTACGAGGCCAGCCGCAGCGCGAGGGCGTACGACCACGACTCGCCGTGGCTGGCGTAGCCCTTGGCCGGGAGCTCGCCGAGGCGCAGCAGCACGTCGTCGCGGTGCGGGCCCACCAGGGTCACGCCCCGCTCGATCTCCTGCTTGCGGACGTCGGCCAGCGCGGCCAGCAGCACCTCGTAGAGCGCCTCGCGGGTCCGGGCGTCGCCGCTGTCCACCGGTTCGCCGGCCGAGGACTTGTAGGCGAGGCCGAGGGGGCCGCCGCCGGGCGCGAGCTGTTCGTAGGCCTTGTCGGCGAGCGGCAGGAGCGTGGCGATCAGGTCGAGGCGCTGGGCGAGCAGCTCGGCGCCCGCGCGGGCCAGGTGCTGGTCCCACACGTCGAGGGTGGAGAGGTCCATGGACCGGCCGCCGTGCCGGCGTGCCATGGCGGCGGACTTCAGGAGGGTGTTGCGTTGCTTGAGGACCCGCTCGTAGTCGGAGCGGACGGCCGCCATCCGCGGCGAGCGCGCGGTGACCAGCTCGTCGAGGAAGCGGCGGCGCTCCCCCGGATCGCCCTTGACGAGGGCCAGGTCCTCCGGGGCGAACAGCACGGTCCGTACGATCCCCAGCACGTCCCGGGGCCTGACCTGCGAGGACCGGTTGACGCGGGCCCGGTTCGCGCGGCCCGGGTTCAGCTCCAGCTCCACCAACTGCTGCCGCTGGCCCTGGGTGACGGCGGCACGGATGACGGCGCGCTCCGCGCCCATGCGCACGAGGGGGGCGTCCGAGGAGACCCGGTGGCTGCCGAGCGTCGCGAGGTAGCCGATGGCCTCGACGAGGTTCGTCTTGCCCTGGCCGTTGGGCCCCACGAAAGCCGTGACGCCCGGGCCGAGGGGTACCTCGGCCCGGGCGTACGAGCGGAAGTCGGCCAGGGAGAGATGCGTGACGTGCATGTGTCGCCGACCTCCCCCGGCTTCCTGCTGTCGTGCTGTCGTTCTCGTGGTGCTGTCGTTCTTGTGGTGCTACTTCTTCTCGACCGCGTGCCCGCCGAACTGGTTGCGCAGCGCCGCGATCATCTTCATCTGCGGCGAGTCGTCCTGGCGGGACGCGAACCGGGCGAACAGCGAGGCCGTGATCGCCGGCAGCGGCACCGCGTTGTCGATGGCCGCCTCGACGGTCCAGCGGCCCTCGCCCGAGTCCTGCGCGAAGCCGCGCAGCTGCTCCAGGTGCTCGTCCTCGTCCAGCGCGTTCACGGCGAGGTCCAGCAGCCAGGAACGGATGACCGTGCCCTCCTGCCAGGACCGGAAGACCTCGCGGACGTCGGTGACCGAGTCGACCTTCTCCAGGAGCTCCCAGCCCTCGGCGTAGGCCTGCATCATGGCGTACTCGATGCCGTTGTGGACCATCTTCGCGAAGTGGCCCGCGCCGACCTTGCCCGCGTGCACGGCGCCGAAGTCGCCCTCGGGCTTGAGCGCGTCGAAGACCGGCTGGACCGCGGCGACGTGCTTCTCGTCGCCGCCGTACATGAGCGCGTAGCCGTTCTCCAGGCCCCAGACGCCGCCGGAGACGCCGCAGTCGACGAAGCCGATGCCCTTGGCCTTCAGCTCCTCGGCGTGCTTCTCGTCGTCCGTCCAGCGCGAGTTGCCGCCGTCCACGACGATGTCGCCGGGCGAGAGCAGCTCGCCGAGCTCGTCGACGGTGGACTGCGTCGCCGCACCTGCCGGGACCATCACCCACACCACGCGGGGGGCCTGCAGGCTGTCCACAAGTTCCCGCAGGCTGTGGACATCGGCGAGGTCCGGGTTGCGGTCGTATCCGATGACGGTGTGGCCTGCGCGGCGGATGCGCTCGCGCATGTTGCCGCCCATCTTGCCGAGACCGACGAGACCAAGCTCCATCAACTGGTTCCTTACGCGTTGTGGCCGTCTTTGCCGCGGGTTCCCGGACGAGCCGGGTCACCCACCGGATCCGAGCCTACGCCGGGGCGTGCACGGCGGCCCCACGGGCCGTGGCGCGCGTCCAGGAAGTCCCCAGGCGTTCTGGACTCCCGGAGCCCTGGCCTGTGGACGGCGTCGGGCCCGGTCCCGCAGCCTGCGAGACCGGGCCCGACGGGGAAGACGTCAGCCGGACAGGCGTACCGGCATGATCAGGTACTTGTAGGCCTCGTCGGCCTCCGCGTCGACCGCGGGGCGGCCGCTGAGCAGCGCCGGCTTGGTCGAGGTGGTGAAGCTCAGCTGCGCGGCCGGCGAGTCGATCGCGCTGAGGCCGTCCAGCAGGAACGTCGGGTTGAAGGCGATCGAGATGTCGTCGCCCTCCAGCTTCGCGTCGACGCGCTCCACAGCCTGTGCGTCGTCGCTGGAACCGGCTTCGAGGATCAGCACGCCCTGCTCGAAGCTGAGGCGGACCGGGGTGTTGCGCTCGGCGACGAGGGCCACGCGCTTGACGGCCTCGACGAACGGAGCGGTCTCGATCACCGCGATGGAGTTGAACTCCGTCGGGAAGAGCGTGCGGTACTTCGGCAGGTCGCCCTCGAGGAGGCGGGTGGTGGTGCGGCGGCCCGCACCCTCGAAGCCGATGAGGCCCTCGCCCGCACCGGAGCCCGACAGCGCCAGGGTGACCGTGTCACCGCTGGTCAGGGACTTGGCGGTGTCCAGGAGGGTCTTCGCGGGCACCAGGGCCACGGCGGAGGCGTCCGGGTTCTCCGGCTTCCACAGGAACTCGCGGACCGCGAAGCGGTAGCGGTCGGTGGAGGCCAGGGTGACGCGGTCGCCCTCGATCTCGATGCGGACACCGGTCAGCACGGGCAGCGTGTCGTCGCGGCCGGCGGCAATGGCGACCTGGGCGGCGGCGGAGGCGAAGACCTCGCCGGGCACGGTGCCGGTCGCGGTCGGCATCTGCGGCAGCGCCGGGTACTCCTCCACAGGCAGGGTGTGGAGTGTGAACCGCGAGGAGCCACAGACCACGGTCGCCCGTACACCGTCTGTGGAAATCTCCACCGGGCGGTTGGGGAGGGCGCGGCAGATGTCGGCGAGCAGCCGGCCGGAGACCAGGACGGTGCCGTCCTCCTCGACGTCCGCCTCGACGGAGACGCGGGCCGAGACCTCGTAGTCGAAGCCGGAGAGGGACAGCGTGCCCTCCTCGGCCTTCAGCAGCAGGCCCGCGAGTACGGGCACCGGCGGCCGGGCCGGGAGGCTGCGGGCAGCCCAGGCCACCGCCTCCGCGAGTACGTCGCGTTCCACCCGGATCTTCACCGGAACCGCCTCCTGCTGTTGCTCGCTCGTCTGCCGGCCTTCGTCGTCGGCTCGTCGATGCCTCGACCGATGCCGGGGACCAGTCTGACGTACGGCGCCGACACTCGTCGCGGCTGGCGGTCAAGTCGGGAGCGAGGCGTCGGCGAGGCCGAGCGACGAGTTGTGCACAGGACCTGCTTGAAAACCGAATCCGAGCTAACTCTCTATGGGGGTAGTAGTAGGGCCTGTGGAAACGGTGGATAAGCCCGTTCTCCCAGGTCAGCCCTCGTTTTTTATCCCCACACCCTGTGGGTGGCACCGGTGGACAACACGGTGTCTCTGTGGAGAACGAAAACTTCTGCACAGGCCGTCCCCAGACGACCCCCACTACTCCACAGGTGTGTCCCCAGCTTTTCCCCAGTGCTCCACACCCCAAACGTCGACTTCCGTGTGACCGCTTTCACTCGGGGCGGTGACGACGGGTGCCGGGTTGCCGAACAGTGGACAACGGTGTGGAGAACCCTTCTGATCCTGTGCACAGGATGCGGCAACCTGTGGGGCGGCGGTGGACAGAGCCGTGGACGAGCCTGTGGACGAGATTTCTGTCCACAGGCTGTGGACAGCGCTTGCGCACAATTCCACAGGCGGCTGACCTGCCCTGATGGGCCCTCAACCTGCGCTCCTGTGGACAGATTGTGGGCGCCGCACACTGTCCTCAGGCTGTGGACGGAAGAAAGTCGGCCAATCTGTGGATGAGTTGCCCTCCAAGGGGCGTATTCGAACAGAGCAGGGGCGCACGGACGAAGAAGGGCGCCCCCGGTACGGTCCGGAAGCGCCCTGTTTTCGGGTGTGAAGGGGCCCTGGCACGGCTGTCGGCGGGCCGCGTCAGGCGTTCTTGATGCGGTTGGTGAGCTCCGTGACCTGGTTGTAGATGGACCGCCGTTCCGCCATGAGGGCCCGGATCTTGCGGTCCGCGTGCATGACGGTGGTGTGGTCGCGGCCGCCGAACTGGGCCCCGATCTTGGGCAGGGACAGGTCGGTGAGCTCCCGGCACAGGTACATGGCGATCTGCCGCGCGGTGACCAGCACCCGGCTGCGCGAGGAGCCGCACAGGTCGTCCACGGTGAGCCCGAAGTAGTCCGCGGTGGCCGCCATGATGTCGGAGGCCGTGATCTCGGGCGCGCTGTCCTCGCCGCCCGGGATCAGGTTCTTCAGGACGTCCTCGGTGAGGCCGAGGTCGACCGGCTGCCGGTTCAGGCTCGCGAACGCCGTGACCCGGATCAGCGCCCCCTCCAGCTCGCGGATGTTGCGCGAGATGCGGGAGGCGATGAACTCCAGTACCTCCGGCGGGGCGTTGAGCTGCTCCTGGACGGCCTTCTTGCGCAGGATCGCGATGCGGGTCTCCAGCTCGGGGGGCTGGACGTCGGTGATCAGGCCCCACTCGAAGCGGTTGCGGAGCCGGTCCTCCAGGGTGACGAGCTGCTTGGGCGGCCGGTCGGAGGACAGCACGATCTGCTTGTTGGCGTTGTGGAGCGTGTTGAAGGTGTGGAAGAACTCCTCCTGCGTCGACTCCTTGCTCGCGAGGAACTGGATGTCGTCGACCAGCAGGATGTCCATCTCGCGGTACCGCTTGCGGAAGGCGTCGCCCTTGCCGTCGCGGATGGAGTTGATGAACTCGTTCGTGAACTCCTCGGAGCTCACGTACCGCACCCGGGTGCCGGGGTAGAGGCTCCGCGCGTAGTGCCCGATGGCGTGCAGCAGGTGGGTCTTGCCGAGGCCCGACTCCCCGTAGATGAACAGGGGGTTGTACGCCTTCGCCGGCGCCTCGGCGACGGCCACCGCGGCGGCGTGCGCGAAGCGGTTGGAGGCGCCGATGACGAAGGTGTCGAAGAGGTACTTGGGGTTCAGCCGGGCGGTCGGCTCCAGCGGTCCCGAGGTGGAACCGCCCGACGGGGCCGGCGGCGGGGCGGGCCGGCCCGGTGCCGTGCGCGGCGCGGGCTGCTCGTACTGCTGCTGCTCGTACGACTGGTTCTCGTACTGCTGCTGCTCGTACTTCTGGGGTTCGTACTTCTGCGGTTCGTACGGGGACTGCTCGTACTTGGGCTGCTCGTACTTCTGCTGTTCGTAGGAGCCCTGGTCGTAGCCGCCCGGCTCCGGCTGCTGGAGGTAGCCCGGCTGGGGGGAGGCGTACGGATCGCGCTCGGGGAAGCCGCCGAGGCGCTGCTGCTGCCAGCCGTAGTCGTCCTGCTGGCCGCCGCGGGGCCAGGCCCCGGGCTCCGGGCGCTGCTGCTGGTAGTCCGGGTAGGCGGGGCGGGCCGTGGGGAGCTGGTCGTCGCCCGGGCCGTTGTGGCTGCCGGGGCGCGGGCCGCCGTACGGCTCGTAGCCCTCCCGCTGCGGGGACGAGGGCGCGGAGGGCGGCGCGGGTTCGCCGGCGGAGTCGTCCACGGTGATGGCGATCCGGATCGGGCGGCCGCACTCACGGCTCAGCGCGTCGCTGATGAGCGGGGCGAGGCGGCCTTCGAGAACGCGCTTGCCCCACTCGTTCGGGACGGCGAGCAGCGCGGTGTCGGCGACCAGGGCCAGCGGCTGGCATCGTTCGACCCACTGCTTGTCCTTGGGCTCGATGCCTTGCTGACCCTCGCCGAGCAGCTTCTCGAGCACGCGTGGCCACACTGCGGCAAGATCGGCAGGTACGTCAGCCACAGAGCACGCTCTCTCACAGGTCCCGTCCCACGAATGTGTGGTTCTTTGGGACGGTCGGGGCAAAAAATCAGGGATCAGGCAACGGTAGTCAGGCCGGTGGCCACGGTTCAAGTCGTTGTCCACAGCCTGTGCACAGTGTGCGGCAGGCGAGCTCGGTTTGACCGGATGGCGTAGCCGCGCGTACCGTGACGAGGTCGAATTGTCGATGGCTGCTGCCGCCTGCCTACCGATGGGCGAAGGTCACTTTTAGTGATCGTTTAGCGGTGCCCACTCGGGCGAACACGCGAGTTCCTCGTGGGCGCACGGTGACAGCCAGGCGATGTACCGCCACAACGATTCATTCTCTGGAGCCCCCGAGTGAGCAAGCGCACCTTCCAGCCGAACAACCGCCGTCGTGCCAAGACCCACGGCTTCCGCCTGCGGATGCGTACCCGTGCCGGTCGCGCGATCCTCGCGAACCGTCGTGGCAAGGGCCGCGCCGCCCTTTCCGCGTAACAACGCGCAGGTCGTGACGTCGTGCTGTCTCCCGAGAATCGGCTGAGGCGGCGCGAGGACTTCGCGAGCGCGGTACGCCGAGGCCGGCGGGCGGGACGCCCGCTCCTCGTCGTCCACCTAAGAACAAGCGGTGCAACGGACCCGCACGCGCCGGGGGAGATCGATCCCTCGCCGCGTGCGGGTTTCGTCGTCAGCAAGGCTGTCGGCGTCGCGGTCGTCCGTAACCGGGTGAAGCGCCGTCTGCGCCATCTTGTCCGCGACCGGCTGGCTCAGCTGCCCGCCGGTAGCCTGGTGGTAGTGCGGGCTTTGCCCGGAGCGGGCGATGCCGGCCTCGACGAGCTGGCCCGTGACCTGGACGCCGCTTTGACGCGGCTGCTGGGAGGCGCGGCTCGATGAAGTACCCGCTGCTCGCTTTGATCAAGCTGTACCAGTGGACGATCAGTCCGCTGCTCGGGCCGGTGTGCCGCTACTACCCGTCGTGTTCACGCTACGGGTACGGCGCCATCGACCGGCATGGTGCGGTGAAGGGGACGGTTCTGACCGCCTGGCGGATCCTGCGGTGCAATCCGTGGTCCCCGGGTGGTGTGGATCATGTCCCACCCCGGAAACGCCCGCGTTGGCACGAGCAGCTGCGCAGTGCGTTGCGTAGATCTCGCAATGCTCAAGGAGCCTGATTAGTGGACACGATTGCCAGTCTGTTCAGCTTTATCACCACACCCGTGTCGTGGATCATCGTCCAGTTCCACTCCCTGTACGGGGCGATCTTCGGTGCGGACAGTGGATGGGCCTGGGGCCTGTCCATCGTGTCCCTGGTGATCCTGATCCGTATCTGCCTGATCCCGCTCTTCGTGAAGCAGATCAAGGCGACGCGGGGCATGCAGGCGCTCCAGCCGAAGATGAAGGCGATCCAGGAGCGCTACAAGAACGACAAGCAGCGTCAGTCCGAAGAGATGATGAAGCTGTACAAGGAGACGGGTACCAACCCGCTCTCCTCGTGCCTTCCCATCCTGGCGCAGTCCCCGTTCTTCTTCGCGCTGTACCACGTGCTCGCGAGCATCGCCAACGGCGAGACCATCGGCGTCATCAACCAGTCGCTGCTGGAGAGCGCCCGTCAGGCGCACATCTTCGGCGCCCCGCTGGCCGCGAAGTTCACGGACAGCGCCGCGAAGGTCGCCGAGCTGGACGCCTCGATCACCAACGTGCGGATCGTCACCGCCGTCATGATCGTCATGATGTCGCTGTCGCAGTTCTACACCCAGCGCCAGCTGATGCAGAAGAACGTCGACCTCTCGGTCAAGACCCCCTTCATGCAGCAGCAGAAGATGCTGATGTACATCTTCCCGGTGATCTTCGCCGTGATGGGCATCAACTTCCCCGTCGGTGTCCTCGTCTACTGGCTGACCACGAACGTGTGGACCATGGGCCAGCAGATGTACGTGATCAACCAGAACCCGACGCCGGGCAGCAAGGCGCAGGACCAGTACCTGACCCGTCTGCTGAAGCAGGTCAGCTCGCACGGTGCCGTCAAGGGCCGGAGCAAGAAGAAGATCGTCGCGGCGATCGTGGCCAAGGGCCCGGACCGCAACGACAACGAGCGCAAGTTCATCACCGCGCTGACCAAGCAGGGCATGGCCGCCCAGGCGGACGGCTCCGTGATCAAGAGTGCTGAGGCCACCGCCGATGCGGATGCGGCGAGCGGCGGTGTCGCCACGAAGCGGCAGCAGCCGAAGCGGCAGACGAAGGCGAAGCGTCAGACGCCCCCCAGCAAGCCCTCCAAGAAGTAAGAAGGAGTCCCTCCCGTGACGGAAGGCACCACCACCGCCGCCGCTGAGAGTGGCGACACCCTGACCCGCCTCGAGCAGGAGGGTGAGATCGCGGCCGATTACCTTGAGGGTCTGCTGGACATCGCCGACCTGGACGGCGACATCGACATGGACGTCGAGGCCGACCGGGCCGCCGTCTCCATCGTCAGTGACTCCTCCAGCCGCGACCTGCAGAAGCTCGTGGGCCGCGACGGCGAGGTCCTGGAGGCGCTCCAGGAGCTGACGCGCCTGGCCGTGCACCGGGAGACCGGGGACCGCAGCCGGCTGATGCTGGACATCGCCGGCTTCCGGGCGAAGAAGCGCGAGGAGCTCGCGGCCCTGGGTGCCCAGGCCGCGGCGGACGTGAAGGCCTCGGGCGAGCCGCTGAAGCTGGCTCCGATGACTCCGTTCGAGCGCAAGGTCGTCCACGACGCCGTGGCGGCCGCCGGTCTGAAGAGCGAGTCCGAAGGCGAGGAGCCGCAGCGCTTCGTCGTTGTGCTCCCGGCCTGACCGGAACATCCTGTGGTCGGCCCCGCCTGTGTCGCAGGCGGGGCCGAAGTTTGTAAGCCTGACAGTCGAACCACACGGTTCTGGCGTGAGCGGTTCTGTACGGAAGGACGGTCCCCGTGACGGAGGCAGCTGAGCTTCCCCCGGCGCCCGAAGTGGCGCGCGCGGTGTTCGGTGAGTTTTTCCCGGAAGCTGTGCGGTATGCGGAGCTGCTGGCGGACGCCGGGGTCCAGCGCGGCCTGATCGGCCCGCGCGAGGTGCCCCGGCTGTGGGAGCGGCACCTGCTGAACTGCGCGGTGCTGTCGGAGGTGGTGCCCGAGGGCGTCACCGTCTGCGACGTGGGCTCGGGCGCGGGTCTGCCCGGTATCCCGCTCGCACTGGTCCGGCGGGACCTCAAGATCACCCTGCTGGAGCCCCTGCTGCGGCGCACGAACTTCCTCCAGGAAGCCGTGGAGCTGCTGGGCCTGGACCACGTCACGGTGGTGCGCGGCCGGGCCGAAGAGGTACTCGGCAAGGTCCAGCCGGTACACGTGGTGACGGCACGCGCGGTGGCACCCCTGGACCGCCTGGCGGGCTGGGGCGTACCGCTGCTGCGGCCGTACGGCGAGATGCTGGCGCTCAAGGGCGACACCGCTGAGGAAGAGCTGGTGGCGGCCAAGGTCGCGCTGACCAAGCTCGGTGTGGTGAAGACCTCGGTGCTCCAGGTCGGCGAGGGCATCGTGGATCCCATGTCCACCGTGGTCCGCGTCGAGGTGGGAGAAAGCCCCGGCGGGGTGAGGTTTGCGGCCAAGCGGGCTAAGGCCGCGCGGACGAGCCGGACCCGCAGGCGTCGCTGATCTTCGCTCCGTGGGCGGGGAGCGGCAGGTATTTCGGGTGTGTTGGGCCCTATAGGTATGGATTTCGGAGTGTCGTAGAGGCCTGAAGACTCCGTCCGGGCATCGTGTTTCACGTGAAACGTCGCTCTCTGCTGCACGGAATCATCAGCCGCGGCCGTGCGGCTGCCGCCCCCCGCTCCCGCAAGGACGCGGGGGGTACGGAGTTGTCCACAACGGTGGATTCATCCACAGGAGTACGGGCCCCGCTGGTTCGCGACCCCGGTGACATGGCAGGCTCTGTTCATCGCGAGCCCGCTGCCGAGGAGAGTGACACCGTGCGGTCCGACGCCAACCTCGCGGGGCCGATGGCCGATCCGGTCCCAGGTCCCCGCTCTGAATCACCGGGCGATGTTTCACGTGAAACATCGCCTCCGCCCCTCGTCGACAACGACGAGATCGGCGAGACCCCCCTCGGCCGTGCCGCCCAGCTGGCGGTCGAGGCCCTGGGGCAGTCCGGTGCCGCTCTGCCGAGGCCCGCGCAGACCCGCATCATGGTGGTGGCCAACCAGAAGGGCGGCGTGGGCAAGACCACGACGACCGTGAACCTGGCCGCCTCGCTGGCCCTGCACGGTGCCCGGGTCCTCGTGATCGACCTCGACCCGCAGGGCAACGCGTCCACGGCCCTGGGCATCGACCACCATGCCGAGGTCCCGTCCATCTACGACGTCCTGGTGGACAGCCGTCCGCTGATGGAAGTCGTCCAGCCGGTGGTGGACGTGGAGGGGCTGTTCTGTGCCCCCGCCACGATCGACCTCGCCGGCGCTGAGATCGAGCTGGTGTCACTGGTGGCCCGCGAGAGCCGGCTCCAGCGGGCGATCCAGGCGTACGAGCAGCCGCTCGACTACATCCTGATCGACTGCCCGCCCTCGCTGGGTCTGCTCACGGTGAACGCCATGGTCGCGGGCGCGGAAGTACTGATCCCGATCCAGTGCGAGTACTACGCGCTGGAGGGCCTCGGTCAGCTGCTGCGCAACGTCGACCTGGTGCGGTCCCACTTGAACCCGGCTCTGCACGTGTCGACGATCCTGCTGACGATGTACGACGGCAGGACCCGGCTGGCCTCGCAGGTGGCGGACGAGGTGCGCACGCACTTCGGCAAGGAAGTGCTGCGTACGAGCATCCCGCGCTCGGTGCGCATCTCGGAGGCTCCGAGCTACGGACAGACCGTGCTCACCTACGACCCGGGTTCCAGCGGTGCGCTCTCCTACCTGGAGGCCGCGCGGGAGATCGCGATGCGCGGTGCCGGAATCCATTACGACGCCCAGAACGCCCATGTGGGCGCGGGCATGAACAGCACGCAGAGTGTGGCGGAGGGGATCCAGTGAGTGAGCGACGTAGGGGGCTGGGGCGGGGGCTCGCCGCGCTGATTCCGGCTGCTCCGCAGGAGAAGGCGCCGGCCGGTGCCGGTGCCGGTGCGACGTCTTCGGCGACGGCGCCGGTGCTGACGTCGGAACGGGGCATCGCCGCGGCGAAGCTGGCCGCGCTGACGCAGGCCGGTGTTTCACGTGAAACACCGGAGCCGATGGTGGACGAGGTGACGGCGAGCGTGCCGGAGCCATCGGTGCCGGTATCGGACGGATCCGCGGTGGCGATGTACGCGGAGCTTCCCCTGGACTCGATCACGCCGAACCCGCGCCAGCCGCGTGAGGTCTTCGACGAGGACGCCTTGGCGGAACTGGTGACCTCCGTCCAGGAAGTGGGAGTCCTCCAGCCGGTGGTCGTACGGCAAGCAGGCCCCGACAGCTATGAGCTGATCATGGGTGAGCGCCGTCTGCGGGCCTGCAAGGAGGCCGGCCTGGAGCGGATCCCCGCGATCATCCGGGCGACGGACGACGACAAGCTCCTGCTGGACGCCCTCCTGGAGAACCTGCACCGGGCGCAGCTGAATCCGCTGGAGGAGGCGGAGGCGTACGACCAGCTGCTCCGCGAGTTCGACTGCACCCATGACCAGCTGGCGGACCGGATCGGGCGCTCCCGTCCGCAGGTCTCGAACACGCTGCGACTGCTGAAGCTGCCCCCCAGCGTGCGGCGCCGGGTGGCGTCCGGCGTGCTGATGGCCGGGCACGCGCGAGCGCTCCTGCCGGTGGAGGACGCCGAGCAGCAGGAGCTGTTGGCGCAGCGCATCGTCGCCGAGGGTCTTTCCGTGCGTACGGTCGAAGAGATCGTGATGCTGATGGGCTCGGAGCCTTCGAGCCCGGTGAAGCCGAAGGGCCCGCGGGCCGGCGCCCGGGTGGCCCCGGCGCTCAGCGAGCTGGCCACGCGGCTCTCGGACCGGTTCGAGACCCGGGTGAAGGTGGACCTGGGCCAGAAGAAGGGCAAGATCACCGTCGAGTTCGCGTCGATGGAGGATCTGGAGCGCATCCTGGGGACCCTGGCGCCGGGCGAAGGCCGGGTACTGGAGCAGGGGCCGTCCGGGGAGTAGCCCGGGTGGCCGAGGGGCGGGTCGCGCCGGCGGAAGCCGACGCGGCCCGCCCTTTTTTCCTTGGTCATCCGCGGCTGTCCGCACTCGAAGGACGAGGGGGCAGTGGATACGATGCCGTCATGGGTCGTCGGCTGGTACCGCTCACGCTGGACAACCTCCAGGACCTGCCCAAGCGTTGCCGGAGCTGCGTGTTCTGGGAGCTGGATCCCGTCAGCGGCGAGGCCGCGGTGAAGGCGGGCACTCCGGAGCTGGAGAAGGAGTCCTGGATCTCCGCCGTCCTGCTGGACTGGGGGTCCTGCGGCCGGGTGGTCTACGTGGACGAGGTCCCGGTGGGTTTCGTGCTCTACGCCCCGCCGGCGTACGTCCCCCGGGCGGCCTCGTTTCCGACCAGCCCGGTCTCCCCGGACGCGGTGCAGCTGATCACGGCGTGGATCATGCCGGGATACCAGGGGCAGGGCCTGGGACGGGTGATGGTGCAGACGGTCGCCAAGGACCTCCTGCGCCGGGGCTTCAAGGCGATCGAGGCGTTCGGCGACGCGCACTGGGAGCGGCCCGCGTGCCTGCTGCCGGCCGATCACCTGCTGTCGGTGGGCTTCAAGACGGTCCGCCCGCATCCGGCCCATCCGAGGCTGCGACTGGAGCTGCGCACGACCCTGTCGTGGAAGGAAGACGTGGAACTGGCCCTGGACCGTCTGCTCGGCGGTGCGCGCAAGGAACCGGCACTGCGACCGCTGTGAGCGGGACAGGGAAAACGCGGAACGGGGCCGCCCTTCAGGGGCGGCCCCGTTTCACGTGAAACATCGCTGTGGCTGTGATCAGCCGGCGGCCTTGACCTCGACGAAGTCCGAGAGGTCACGCAGGATGGCGGCCTTCGGCTTGGCGCCGACGATGGTCTTGGCGACCTCGCCGCCCTGGTAGACGTTCAGGGTCGGGATGGACATGACGCCGTACTTGGCGGCCGTGTCCGGGTTCTGGTCGATGTTGAGCTTGACGATCTCGATCTGGTCGCCGTACTCGGCGGCGATGGCCTCCAGCGAGGGCGCGATCTGGCGGCACGGACCGCACCACTCGGCCCAGAAGTCCACCAGCACGGGCTTGTCGCTGGCGAGGACGACGGTGTCGAAGTCGGCGTCGGTCACGTTCTTCAGGTTGCCGGCCACAGCGGGCTCCTTCTTCCTGCGGGGTGTGGGGTGTGGGGATGAAACTCGGGTCGGTCGGCCGCGGGTCGGACGGCCGTGCCAGACGGCTGGGAGTCAGTCGGCTGGGTCAGTCGGCTGGATCAGACGGCTGTGTCAGACCGCCGCGTGCGCGTGCTCGGAGTCCGAGAGGGCGGCGAGGAAGCGCTCGGCGTCGAGGGCGGCGGAGCAGCCGGTGCCGGCCGCGGTGATCGCCTGACGGTAGGTGTGGTCCACCACGTCACCGGCGCCGAAGACACCGGTGAGGTTCGTCCGGGTGGAGGGGGCGTCCACCTTGAGGTAGCCCTCGTCGTCCAGGTCCAGCTGGCCGGTGAACAGCTCGGTGCGCGGGTCGTGGCCGACGGCGATGAAGAGGCCGGTCACGGGCAGCGCGGAGGTCTCACCGGTCTTGGTGTTGCGCAGCGTCAGACCGGAGAGCTTCTGCTCGCCGTGGATCTCCGCGACCTCGCTGTCCCAGGCGAACTTGATCTTCGGGTCGGCGAAGGCGCGGTCCTGCATGGTCTTGGAGGCGCGCAGGCTGTCGCGGCGGTGGATGACGGTGACCGACTTGGCGAAGCGGGAGAGGAAGGTCGCCTCCTCCATCGCCGTGTCGCCGCCGCCGACCACGGCGATGTCCTGGTCCTTGAAGAAGAAGCCGTCGCAGGTGGCGCACCAGGAGACACCGCGTCCGGAGAGGGTGTCCTCGTTGGGCAGGCCCAGCTTGCGGTGCTGCGAGCCGGTGGTGACGATGACGGCCTTGGCGCGGTGCACGGTGCCGGCGGTGTCGGTGACCGTCTTGATCTCACCGGTGAGGTCCACGGAGACGACGTCGTCGGGGACGAGCTCGGCACCGAAGCGCTCGGCCTGGTCACGCATGTTGTCCATGAGGTCCGGGCCCATGATCCCGTCCCGGAAGCCGGGGAAGTTCTCGACCTCGGTGGTGTTCATCAGCGCGCCGCCGGCGGTGACGGCACCTTCGAAGACCAGGGGGTTGAGCGAAGCGCGTGCGGTGTACAGGGCGGCCGTGTAACCGGCCGGCCCGGAGCCGATGATGATCACGTTTCGTACGTCGCTCACGGGTTCTTTCCTCGTCTCTGCGGACTGCGTGTTGCCTACCGGGGGCCGGTGCGGACTCTCACCCCACCCAACGGATCCTACGGCGCGCGCATTCCCCGCTCGTCCAGGACGGAACGGGAACGGGTCAGCCGCGCGGATAGGTACGGGTCAGGACCGGCGTTCCCGGGGCTCCCGCAGGGGTGTCGGCGCAGGCGGCCGGCACCACGTACGCGTCCACGAGGCCGGGGTCACCGGCGTGCGGCAGGACGACGAGGTAGACGGCCGCGCCTTCGTAGGTCCCGCGGTCGGCGGCGAGCGGGGCGTCGGTGCGGCCGGTGGACTGCTGGACGCAGGCCGGTACCCGGGGTGCTTCCGTCGATGCCCCGCGGTCCGAGGGGGCCAGACCGGGAGAGTTCTCCAGGCCCATCGTCTTGTTCGTCTCCGCCTGCGGGGACGGTGGGACCTCGCCCGTCTTGCCGGTGTTCCCAGCCGCGAGGAGCTGCCGGACGCTGTCCTGGAGTCCCTGAGCGGTGTACCCGCTGCCGTCGGTGCTCCGGGCCGCGGACGAGGAATCACCGCGGGTGGCGGTGTCATGGGAGGCGGTGCCGTTGAGCCCGTTGACGAGGAAGACGCCGAGGGCACACGCGGCGGCCCCGGCCAGGCCGGCGAGGACCGCGATCCGGCGGCGGGCACGGCGCCGGCCGGGCCCGGTGGAGCCGGACGGGTGACCGGAGGGCCGCTGGGTTTCGGTACGGCCGGGAGCGGGGGCCGGTGTTTCACGTGAAACGGCGGCTGTTTCACGTGAAACAGCCGGCTCGTCGGTGGGAGGGCCGACGGGCGAGCCGGCCGGTGGGCCGCCCGTCCTGGAGCCGGTCGAGTCGAGGAGTGCCTCGGCGGCGAGGGCCGCGTCGATCCGGCCCGCGACGGACGAGGGCATGCGCGGCGGACCGGGGAGGGTGCCGAGCAGGCCCCGGATCTCCTGGAGCGACGCGAGGACGTCCGCGCAGAGGGAGCAGCCGCCGAGGTGGTCGCGCACCTCGGCGCCCCGGGTGGGGGAGAGCAGTCCTTCGGTCAGGTCGGAGATCTCCGAGACCTCCGGGTGCCGGATCGTTCCGGTCGTGGGGCTCACGGTCGTCCACCTCCGCCCTTCACAGCGTCTGGGTCTGGGTCCCGGGGTTCTGCCGCTGGTGGGACGGCTGTCCCCGGCGTCCGGTTCCTTCCCCGCTCCGAGGTGGTGTTATCCCCGGCATTCGTGCGCAGATGAGTGAGCATCGGGACGAGTTTCGCCCGGCCGCGCGCGCACCGGCTCTTCACGGTCCCGGTGGGGACGTCGAGGATCCGCGCGGCCTCGGCGACGGGGTACCCCTGCATGTCGACGAGGACGAGGGCGGCCCGCTGATCGGCAGGGAGGGTGCTGAGAGCGGCCAGCAGCTGGCGGTGGAGCTCCTGGCGCTCAGCAGGGGCTTCGGCGGACTCGTGGGGCTCCAGGAGCCGTTCCAGGCGGTCCGTGTCGTCGAGGGGGGAGGTCCGGCGGGAGGCGGCCTTGCGGGCCCGGTCGAGGCAGGCGTTCACGGTGACGCGGTGCAGCCAGGTCGTGACCGCCGACTCCCCGCGGAAGGTGTGGGCGCGCCGGTAGGCGGAGACGAGGGCGTCCTGCACGGCGTCGGCGGCCTCTTCGCGGTCACCGAGGGTGCGCAGGGCCACCGCCCACAGCCGGTCGCGGTGGCGGCGTACGAGCTCACCGAAGGCGTCGGGATCCCCGGCGACGTGCAGCGCCAGGAGGTCCTGGTCGCTGCGATCGCCGTGGTCGCCGGTCGCGGCCTGGTCCAACGGTGAGCCCTCCCCTGCTGTCCGTCAGCCCGTGAACTTCACATCCGTGATGGCCTGCTTGTATCCGGCGCCGCTGAAGTCGTCGACGGGGGCGTCCGGCATGGCGGTGATCCACAGCAGCACGTAGCGCGATTTGACCGGCTTCTCGGCGTTCAGGCGTACGTCCCGCTCGGAGGTCGTGGTGCCCGCGATCTTCTTCATGGAGCCGACCGAGTTCTTCGGATGCATGGAGTCGGCCGCGTACAGCGCCAGCGTGGTGTGGTCACCGGCGAACCGCAGCGCTATCGAGGCCTCGCTGACCTCGTGCTCGGACCCGAGGTCGTAGATGATGCCGACGCCGGACTTGATCTTCAGCTCGGGACCCTCGAAGAAGCTCTTGGTCCGCCAGTACGTCGAGGCGTTCCCGTCGTACGTCTTGGAGACCCCGTCGGCGTTCTGCGGGGTGCCGTCCGGGTAGTACTCCGCGGCTCCCTTGACGGAGAGCGGTACGGGCTCCTTCTTCTCCGGGGCGCCGTCGGTGTTCGGGTGCTGTTGTTGCTGGTTGCCGTTGCTGCCGTTGCCCTTGTTGCGGTGGTCCAGCAGCTTGTCGGCGAGCTGCCAGCTGCCCAGGCCGAGGGCGGCGATCAGCAGCGCGGCGACGCCCCACTTGAGGGCCCGGCCGGTACGGCTCTGCAGCGGCGGCGGGGGAACGGACGAAATCTGTACGGTCGGCCCGCCGGGCAGCAGGGGACGTCCGTAGCTGCCCTGCTGGTAGGTGGTGTGCTGGTACTCCGGAGGCGCCGTGAAGGCGGGCTCCGGCGGCCGGATGCGGGGCATCGCGGCGACGGCCTTGGCCAGCTCCTCCGGGGTGGTGCAGGCCGGCTCCTGACGGGAGGCGGTGGCACCGTCGTTGGCGAGGGCTCGCATGGCGAGCTCGCCGAGGCCCCGGTGGACTCCGGCGCGCACCTGGTCGGGGGCGATCAGGCCGACGCCCTTGGGCAGGCCGGCCAGTCCGTACGCGTCGGCCTCGTACGGCCAGCGCTGGGTGAGCGCGGCGTACAGCAGGGCGCCGATGGCCTCGGTGTCGGCCTGCTGCGGGGTCTCGCTGGTGATGCCGCGCAGCGCGGCGTTCACCGCGAGGCCGCGGATGCGGTACTGGCCCGTGGAGGTGCGCAGTATCGCGCTGGGCGTCAGCCGCAGGTGGGCCAGGCCCTCGCGGTGGGCGGCGGTCATGGCCTGGGAGACCTGGCTGACCAGCTGGTAGGCCTCGTGGGGCTCCAGCGGGCCGGCCGCGAGGATGGCGGTGAGTTCGGTGGCGTCGGGCAGCCACTCGTGGACGACGTAGACGAGGTCGTTCTCCTCCACGGCGTCGAGGACCTGGACGAACCGGGGGTCGCCGAGCAGGGCGGAGGACCGGGCCGCGGCGAGGACCGTACGGGCCCGCGGGTGGTCGGCGGGCAGCAAGTGGACGCCGACCGCACGGCGGAGCTTCTCGTCCATCGCGCGCCAGCTGCTGAATCCGTCCAGACGGGTGACGCACTCCTCGAGGCGGTAGCGCCTCGCGAGCTTGTGGCCGCTGTGGAGTTCTGGCGCGGCCGTGGGGGCCGCCTTCGTGCGTTCGCCGTCCTTCTCGGGCATGGGTCCGTCCGCGGCTCGTCCGTTCTGGGTGTCCACCCCGTCGGCCGTGGCCTTGGCCGCTCCTGCGGCCAGCGGCTCGTCGCCGCTGTTGTCGGCCACGTCGACGGCAGCCGTGCTACGTTCCGCCACCGTCGTCCCTGCCTCCCCATCCGTTGCGCGCTGTCGGCCAGTCTGCGAAGCCATGCCAATTGTGCCCACAGTCCGGCGCTCCGCACGACATGCGAAGGGAGTGCGTTCGGCCTGCGGGCGTGAGCATCAGCGCCCCAGACGTCCGCGGACCATTCCGACCATGGCGTTGAGTTCTTCGATCCGCATCCGCTTGGCGGCGATGAGGAACACCGCGCCCAGAGCGACGAGGCCCGCGAGCAGAGCCGCGAGGGAACCGGCCGCTCCGCTGCCCAGCAACTGCGTGACCCCGTAGGCCACACCGCCCGCGACGACGGCGGCCGGGACGCAGGCGCCGATCAGCCGCGTGTAGGTGCGCATCACGTGGGCGCCGTCGAGGTCGCCGCCGAGGCGGTTCTTGAGGCGGCGCCAGGCGACACCGACGCCCACGGCGTAGCCGAGTCCGTAGGCGGCGGCCATGCCGACCACGGCCCAGCGGGCGGGGAGGACGAAGAAGGCGATGGTGGAGACGCCGGCGTTGACGGCGGCGACGATCACCGTGTTGTAGAAGGGGGTCCGGGTGTCCTCGTAGGCGTAGAAGCCGCGCAGGACGACGTACTGGACGGAGTACGGGATCAGGCCCAGACCGAAGGCCATGAGGATGAAGCCGATGTTCCGGGCGTCGTCCGCGCCGGAACCGGCGTAGAGAAGCGTGGCCATCGGGACGCCGAGGGCCAGGAACGCGAAGGCGCAGGGCACGATCGCGACGGCGGAGGTGCGCAGCCCGTAGGAGATGTCGTCGCGGACCGCGGCGGCGTCCCCGTCGTGCGCGGAGCGGGAGATGCGCGGCAGGACGGCCGTCATGACCGAGACGGTGATGATGGCCTGCGGCATCTGCCACAGCAGCAGCGCGTAGTTGTAGCCGGTGATGCCGGTACCGCCGTGGCCCTGCTTGTCGGCGACCGCGCCCGCCCAGGTGGCGAGCTGGGTGACGACGATCAGGCCGAGCTGGTTGGCGAGGACGAAGAAGAAGGTCCACTTGGCGAGGCCGGCGGCCTTGCCGAGGCCGTGGCCCTTCCAGTCGAAGCGCAGGCGCGGCTTGAAGCCCGCGTCGCGCAGGTAGGGAACCATCGCCAGGGACTGCACGACGAGGCCGAGCAGGGTGCCGATGCCGAGCAGGCGGACGCCTTCGGCGGTGATGCTGCTCTCGGCCACGCCGGTCGAGGTGAAGCCGCCGAAGGCCCAGATGAAGGCGCCGAAGGTGGTGATGACGACGATGTTGTTGAGGACCGGGGTCCACATCATCGCGCCGAACCGGCCGCGGGCGTTGAGGATCTGACCCATGACCACGTGCACGCCCATGAAGAACATCGTGGGCAGGCAGTAGTGGGCGAACGCGACCGCTACGTCCATCCGGTCCGGGTCGGAGGCGATCTCCTGCGACATCATCCTGATGAACAGGGGCGCCGCGAGGACACAGATGACGGTGACGGCGCCCAGCAGGACCACGACGAGGGTCAGCAGACGGTTGGCGTACGCCTCTCCGCCGTCCTTGTCGTTCTTCATCGCGCGCACGAGCTGCGGAATGAAGACGGCGTTGAGGGCGCCACCGCCGACGAGGACGTAGATCATCGTCGGCAGGGTGTTGGCGACCTGGTAGCTGTCGTTGAGGGTGGCGACGCCGATGGCGCCGGCGATGACCAGGGTTCGGGCGAAGCCGGTGATGCGGGAGACGATCGTGCCGGCCGCCATCAGCGCGCTCGACTTGAGCAGGCTGGAGGCGCGCCCGGCGGGCTTGGTGGGGGCCGGGGCCGCCACCGGAGGTTCCGCGACCTGGGTGCGGGGGGCCGCCTGCTGGTCCCGGTACAGGTGGGCGAAGGCGTCCGGTTCCGGCTGCTCCTCAGCCGCCTGGGTCACCAGTGAGTCCACGCCGACGAACTGGGTGGTGGTGGCGTGGTCCCCGTACGGCAGGTGGCGGGAGGGTCCGTCCGGTTCCGGCGGCGGCGTCTGGGCCCAGACGCGTGGGTCGGGGCCGTGCGAGGGCGCCTGCGGGGCCGCGTAGAGGGGGCCCGCCTCCTGGTAGGTGCCGGGGGGCGGCGGCGGGTGGGACGCCCGGTCGTAGAGGACCTCCGCGACCGGATCCTGCGCCGAGAGGTCCTGAGCCCGGTACGGGTCGTAGTCGTAGGCGTCCTGGACATACGGGTCGTGGTCCGGCGCGGGCGCGGGCGCCGGAACCTGTCCGGGCACCGGAGTGCCCGGGGCAGTGCCCTGGGGGGGCGTCGGCCCACCAGTGCCCTGCGCGCGGTCACCGTCGTACGGCGCGTTCATCGCAACCCCACCTCATCGTCCCCAGGCCGACCGGCCACGGCATCGCTCAACGGTCCACTGTCTCACTCGTGCCGGACCCCTCGGTGCTTTGCGGTTCGGTGTCCGGGGACTCGTCACTCGGCTGCGTGTTCTCCTCCGCGGCCGTGCGGGCCGCGACGCGCTTGCGGCTCGCGTACATCTTGATGCCTGCGAGGACCAGCAGCAGCACGCCACCGGCGATGACCAGCATGACCGTGGGTGTGATCTCGGTCGCCTCGACGGTGAACGTGCGCGCCTTGCCGTAGGGCACGCCGTTCTTGGTGAAGAGCTGCGCGGTCACCTCGACCGGACCGCTCGCGGTGGCGTTGGCCGTGAACTTCACCGTCTGGCTGTGCCCGCCCTGGACGGTTACCTCCTGCTCCCCGCTGCCGCCGAACATCAGGCGGGTCGGGTTGGCGGACTTCACGCGCAGCACGAGGTTGTCGACGTCCTGCACGAGGCTGTTCTGGACGCTGACCGGGATGGTCGCGCTGTGTCCGGACAGCGTCGCGTCGGACTTGGGGATGACCTTGACCTTCTCGGTCAGCCCGAGCAGGTACTGCTGGACCTCGTCCCGGTAGAGCCGGGCCTCCTCGGGGCGGCCGCGCCAGGAGGTGGACATCTCGCGGTTGGTCGTGTTGCCGAAGGGGATCTCGACCCGGTCCGGAGCGCTGAGGATGACCTTGAAGTGGTCGAGGGTGTTCTGGGTCGTACGGATCTTCTCGAACGCCGACACCGGGAGTTCCTGCTTGCTCAGGGACTCGGGGTACTGCCCGGCACCCGGAACCTGGGTCGCGGCGCCGGGGTCGGGCTTGGCGGCGGCCGCGGCTTCCAGGTCGGAGGGCTGGCTCCAGCGGGCCGCCTGGAGGCCGCGCAGGGCGATGGCCATCGTCTCCGCCTGCGTGACCGTGGGCATCCGCTGGGGCGCGACCACGTAGCTGCGCGGCTCGTCGCCCTGGTGGAGGTTGAGCGCGAGGCTGTGGGCGAGGAACTGCTGCACGGCGAGCGCGGAGTTCCCTGCGTGGGACATGTCGCCCTCGAAGGCGGTGGAGAGCTCGGCGTCGGCGACCACGGCGGTGGTGCCCGCGCCGATGGGCCGGGCGGCCGAGGGGGTGTACCCGAGGGCCCCGGTCTCCTGGAGGCTGTCGCTGCGCGTCAGGACGTTGTGGGCGCCGGCCGAAGTGGCGACGTTGACGATCGCGGGGTCGATCGCGCCGTTCACGGGCCAGGAGAAGTCGGTGGAGGGGGTGACGTGGAGGACCGTCTCCACGGCCCGCTTCGCCTTGTCGGTGGCGGGCCGGAGCTGGCCGAGGGTGCCCGAGACGTCCTTGCCGTGGTGGGCGAGGGAGGCGAGGTCAGGGTCGGCGAAGGGCAGCGCGACGACCTTTTTGCCCTGGACGGCGAGCTCGAGGGAGTTCAGCCACTGCTCGGCCACGGCCTTGTTCTTGCCCTGGACGGGCTTGCCGTCGGGGTCGGGGCTGCGGACCCGGTAGCCCTTGGTCATGGCGTCGACCGTGGCCAGCAGGTCGGGGTCGATGACCCAGGTGACGGGCAGGTCCTTGCCGAGCGAGACCATCCGTTCCAGGCGGCCGCCCGGTTCCAGCTCCTTGGCCAGGGAGTCGTCGCTGAAGACGGGGGTCTGCAGCTCGTCCGAGCCGGTCTCCGCGGTGACGCGGGTCGTGGAAATCAGCGGCCACACGTAGCTCACGGACGAGCGCTTGGCGGCGGGGTCCGGCTGCCACGGCAGGAAGGTCCGCTGGATGCCGAGGACCCGCTCGGCGGGGCGGCTGTCGGTCCCCCCGGACACGGAGACGCCGAGCTGGTAGACGCCGTCCGCGCCCAGGTCCAGCTTGTTGACCGGAACCTTGATGGAGAAGGGCTGGCCGACCTTGGAGGGAAGCGAGTCGATCTTGAAGGCGAAGGCCTCGTCGATCTCCCCCGGATCCACGCCCGGACGGAAGCCCTTGCGGTCGGCGACCTCGTCGATGGCCGCCCGGTCGCCCAGCCTCGGCCCGACCCGCAGTCCGACGTGGGCGCCCTTGATCGTCTCGGAGCTGTTGTTGACCACGGTTCCGGAGACGGTCAGCGTGTCGCTCTTGACCGGAGCGCTCGGGCTCACCTCGTCCAGCTGGACGTCGACCGAGGCCTCGGCGGCCTGGGCCGGCGGGGCGGGAGCGTAGACCAGGGCGGCCAGCACCGGCGTCCCGGCGAGCAGGACCACCGCCCGCCGCAGCCAGCGGCGCCGGGCAGGGGTGGGAGTGCCCCCCTGGATGTCTGCCGCCTCGGCCACGCGCTCGCCCGTCCTCGAAGTGTCAGTGGTCGTCGTTTCTGCGTCCACGCATGGTAACGAGGTGCGCTGTGCGCGAGTGCCGCGCCTTGCTCCACATGATCGGGGCGGCCCCCGGAGGCCCGGGCGCCGGGGGTGGGCGCAAAACGCGGGAGACCGTGCCGGGTGGGCCACGTACCCTTTTCTGTTGTGCCGAACGCCAATGAAGACACCCCCAGTGCCCTGAGTCAGGTGCAGCGCCGCGCGGTCAGCGAACTGCTGCGGGTCGCCCCTGTCGCCGACGAGCTCGGCCGCCGGTTCCAGGAGGCGGGCTTCCGCCTCGCCCTGGTCGGCGGGTCCGTCCGCGACGCGCTGCTCGGGCGGCTCGGCAACGACCTCGACTTCACCACGGACGCGCGTCCCGAGGACGTCCTGAAGATCATCCGGCCGTGGGCCGACTCGCTCTGGGACGTCGGCATCGCCTTCGGCACGGTGGGGGCGCAGAAGCGGGGCTTCCAGATCGAGGTGACGACGTACCGCTCCGAGGCCTACGACCGCACCTCCCGCAAGCCCGAGGTCTCCTACGGCGACTCCATCGAGGAGGACCTGGTCCGGCGTGACTTCACGGTCAACGCCATGGCGCTGGCCCTGCCGGAGCAGGAGTTCGTCGACCCGCACGGCGGTCTGGAGGACCTGGCGGCGGGTGTGCTGCGGACCCCCGGCACACCGGAGGAGTCCTTCTCCGACGATCCGCTGCGGATGCTGCGTGCTGCCCGGTTCGCCGCGCAGCTGGACTTCGAGGTCGCTCCCGACGTGGTGGCGGCGATGAAGGCGATGTCCGACCGGATCGAGATCGTCTCGGCGGAGCGCGTGCAGGGCGAGCTGAACAAGCTGCTGCTGTCGGCGCACCCCCGCAAGGGTCTGGGGCTGCTCGTGGACACGGGTCTGGCGGACCGGGTGCTGCCCGAGCTGCCCGCGCTGCGATTGGAGAGTGACGAGCACCACCGGCACAAGGACGTGTACGACCACTCCCTGATCGTGCTGGAGCAGGCGATCGCGCTGGAGGAGGAGGGCCCCGACCTCGTGCTGCGGCTGGCCGCTCTGCTGCACGACATCGGCAAGCCCCGCACCCGCCGGTTCGAGAGCGACGGCCGGGTCTCCTTCCACCACCACGAGGTGGTGGGCGCGAAGATGACCAAGAAGCGCATGACCGCGCTGAAGTACTCCAACGACATGGTCAAGGACGTGTCCCGGCTCGTGGAGCTGCACCTGCGCTTCCACGGGTACGGGGACGGCGAGTGGACCGACTCCGCGGTGCGGCGCTACGTGCGCGACGCGGGCCCGCTCCTCGGCCGGCTGCACAAGCTGACCCGGTCGGACTGCACCACGCGCAACAAGCGCAAGGCCAATGCGCTGTCCCGCACCTATGACGGCCTGGAGGAGCGCATCGCGCAGCTCCAGGAGCAGGAGGAGCTGGACGCGATCCGGCCCGACCTGGACGGGAACGAGATCCAGCGCGTGCTGGAGGTCGGCCCCGGCCCGGTGGTGGGAAAGGCGTACGCCTTCCTGCTGGAGCTCAGGCTGGAGAACGGCCCGATGGGGCACGACGCGGCGGTGGAGGCCCTCAAGGAGTGGTGGGCTGCCCAGGAGGCCCAGGCCTGAGGTGGGGAACCCCGCGCGATGTTTCACGTGAAACGTCGCGCGGCCCGCATCGGCTCTGGGCGATGTTTCACGTGAAACATCGCCCTCGTCGCTGCACGAGCACGGCCGTGGCGCCGTAGATCAGGGCCACGGTCACGATCAGCGTGGTGGACCGGCCGTCGGCCGGGAGCATCAGCGAGGAGACGGCGGCCGCCCCGACGAAGGCCACGTTGAACAGCACGTCGTACACGGAGAAGACCCGGCCGCGGAACTCGTCGTCCACCCGGGACTGCACGACCGTGTCGGTGGAGATCTTGGCGCCCTGCGTGGCGAGACCGAGGACGAACGCGGCGACGAGCATCGGCCCGGGCGCGAAGAAGAGCCCCAGCGCGGGCACGAGCACGGCCGCGCCGGCGGCGCAGACCGTGATGCAGCCCAGGGTTCCCAGCCGGGTCACCAGCCAGGGCGTGATGACGGCGGCGGCGAAGAACCCGGCGCCCGAGACCCCGACGGCGATGCCCAGCAGGGCCAGGCCGTCGGATTCGTTGTCCGACCAGGCGTAGCGGCAGAGCATCAGCAGCGTGACGGTCAGGGCTCCGTAGCAGAACCGCATCAGGGTCATCGCGGTGAGCGCCAGCGCGGCCTCGCGCCGCTCGGCCAGGTGCTTCAGGCCCTCGGCCATGCCGCGCACGGTGAGGACCGCGCCCTCGGCGACCGAGGGGTGTCCGTGCCCCGGGGGACGGTCGGGTCCGAGCAGGCCGACGGCCAGCCGCAGGGAGGCCAGGGCGGCCCCCAGGTAGAGGCCGGCGCCGAGCAGGACGACGAGGGCGTTGCTGTCGGAGGCCAGGAGCCGGACGAGGAAGGCGAGGCCTCCCCCGCCCACGGCCGCGAGGGTTCCGGCGGTCGGCGAGAGGGCGTTGGCGGTGACCAGCTCGTCGGGTCCGACGACGCGGGGCAAAGACGCGGCGAGTCCGGCGAGTACGAAGCGGTTGACCGCCGTGACGGAGAGGGCCGAGGCGTAGAAGAGCCAGTCGGGGACGTGGGCGACGATCAGCACGCCTGTCACGCAGGCGAGGAAGGCCCGCAGCAGATTGCCGTAGAGGAAGACCTGGCGGCGGCGCCAACGGTCCAGCAGCACCCCGGCGAACGGGCCGATCACCGAGTACGGCAGCAGGAGCACCGCCATGGCCGAGGCGATGGCCGCGGGCGAGGCCTGCTTCTCCGGGGAGAAGACCACGTAGGTGGCGAGCGCGACCTGGTAGACGCCGTCGGCGGCCTGGGAGAGCAGCCGTACGGCGAGCAGGTTGCGGAAGTCCCTCAGGCGCAGGAGTACGCGCAGATCACGTACGACAGGCATGAGGGCAAGGGTCACATACGCCGAGGGTCCCCGGACACATTGCCCGGGGACCCTCGGCGGAAGATCAGTCGAAGACCAGGTGTCCGCAGGACACTTGGGGGTGCGACTAGCGCTCGACCTCACCCTTGATGAACTTCTCGACGTTCGCGTAGGCCTCGTCGTCGAAGTACTGGACCGGCGGGGACTTCATGAAGTAGCTCGACGCCGACAGGATCGGGCCGCCGATACCGCGGTCCTTGGCGATCTTCGCGGCGCGCAGCGCGTCGATGATGACACCGGCGGAGTTCGGGGAGTCCCACACCTCGAGCTTGTACTCGAGGTTCAGCGGGACGTCGCCGAAGGCGCGGCCTTCGAGGCGGACGTAGGCCCACTTGCGGTCGTCGAGCCACGCGACGTAGTCGGACGGGCCGATGTGGACGTTCTTCTCGCCGAGCTCACGGTCGGGGATCTGCGAGGTGACGGCCTGCGTCTTGGAGATCTTCTTCGACTCGAGGCGGTCGCGCTCGAGCATGTTCTTGAAGTCCATGTTGCCGCCGACGTTGAGCTGCATGGTGCGCTCAAGCCGGACACCGCGGTCCTCGAACAGCTTCGCCATCACGCGGTGCGTGATGGTGGCGCCGACCTGGGACTTGATGTCGTCGCCGACGATCGGGACACCGGCCTCGGTGAACTTGTCCGCCCACTCCTTGGTGCCGGCGATGAAGACCGGGAGGGCGTTGACGAACGCGACCTTGGCGTCGATGGCGCACTGGGCGTAGAACTTCGCCGCGTCCTCGGAACCGACGGGGAGGTAGCAGATCAGGACGTCGACCTGACGGTCCTTGAGGATCTGGACCACGTCGACCGGGGCCTCGGCGGACTCCTCGATGGTCAGGCGGTAGTACTTGCCCAGGCCGTCGTAGGTGTGGCCGCGCTGCACGGTGACGCCCGTGTTGGGGACGTCGCAGATCTTGATGGTGTTGTTCTCGCTGGCGCCGATGGCGTCCGAAAGGTCGAGGCCGACCTTCTTCGCGTCGACGTCGAACGCGGCGACGAACTCGATGTCACGCACGTGGTAGTCGCCGAACTGGACGTGCATCAGACCGGGGACCTTGGCCGCCGGGTCGGCGTCCTTGTAGTACTCGACGCCCTGCACCAGCGAGGCGGCGCAGTTGCCCACGCCGACGATGGCTACGCGAACCGAACCCATTCCGGTTGCTCCCTGTTTGTTCTCGGAACGAGGCCTGCAGATGCAGGCCTCACTTTGCAGTTTCGTCGGACGGGCCGGGTTTTCTCTGATCCCGTCCCGCCCGCTCGCTCTCGATGAGCTCGTTCAGCCAGCGCACTTCACGCTCCACGGATTCCATGCCGTGTCGCTGTAGCTCGAGCGTGTAGTCGTCGAGACGCTCCCGTGTGCGGGCTAGCGAGGCGCGCATCTTCTCCAGGCGCTCCTCCAGCCGGCTGCGGCGGCCCTCCAGTACCCGCATCCGTACCTCGCGTTCGGTCTGGCCGAAGAAGGCGAAGCGGGCGGCGAAGGACTCGTCCTCCCAGGTATCGGGGCCGGTGTGGGAGAGGAGCTCTTCGAAGTGCTCCTTACCTGCTGCCGTCAACCGGTAGACGATCTTGGCGCGGCGCCCTGCGAGTGAAGCGGCGAGAGCGTCTTCCGGAGCGTTGCCCGGTTCTTCGATCAACCAGCCGTTGGCGACGAGCGTCTTGAGGCAGGGATAGAGAGTCCCGTAGCTGAACGCCCTGAAGACCCCCAGCGAGGTGTTGAGCCGCTTGCGGAGCTCGTAACCGTGCATGGGGGATTCGCGAAGCAGGCCGAGGACGGCGAACTCGAGGATGCCTGAGCGCCTGCTCATCCGCCTGCCTCTCTCTGCCTCTGAGTTTATGCCGAGCTGATGTATCGGCTCGATACATCCAGACGATAGAACGGGTAGCCCTCCGCGACAAGGGGTGACGTGGTGACCGGCGTCACATCACCAATTCGTACGACACAAGGTGCCTGATTTGGGGTGAACTTCGGCACTGGTCGGGTTTTGGCCGTGCGTAGTCTGAGCGGCAACACAACGGGGGAACCGGAATTCACCAGCCGCTTCCAGGCCACTCGCCTGCCCGAGGAGTAGTCGTTCGATGAGCGAGCACCGCCGCAAACCGCCGCAGCCCCAGGGCGGCGGACGCGCCGCGTCCCGCCGGGCCGCGCAACAGCGCCCCGGCCGGGGCGCCGGGTCCGGACGTGACGTCCCCACGGCGTCACCCAGCGGACCGTACGCAGAGCAGACCGCCCACGGCGGCCGCGCGGACGCCCGCCGGGCCGCACAGCGCGGGGCCGCCGCGGGCCGCGGCCGCGCGGGCCGCGGCGGCAACGGCGGGAGGGGCGGGAGGGGCGGGAGCCGGATCGTCAACTACCCGCGCGCCGAAAAGGACGGCTGGAAGCGCTTCGTGCCTTCCTGGAAGCTGGTCAGCGGCACGTTCCTGGGCTTCTTCGCGGTCATCGTCGCCGGCGCCGGCATCGGTATCGCCAGCGTGGGCACGCCGGACCCGAACAAGGCGGCCAAGGCGCAGAACAACGTCTTCCAGTGGTCGGACGGCACCCAGATGGTCGCCACCGGCGGCTCCACGAACCGGCAGATCGTGTCCATCGACGCCATTCCCCTGTCGATGCGCAACGCCGTGATCGCCGCGGAGAACGAGTCCTTCGAGACCGACAAGGGCGTCGACCCGATGGGCATCGCCCGCGCCGTGGTGAACATGGCCACCGGCGGGTCCACCCAGGGCGGCTCGACGATCACCCAGCAGTACGTGAAGAACATGTACCTGGACTCCGAGCAGACGCTCAAGCGGAAGGTCACCGAGCTCTTCATCTCGATCAGGCTGGGCATGACCGAGGAGAAGGACAAGGTCCTCGCCGGCTACCTGAACACCGCCTACTACGGCCGGGACGCCTACGGCATCCAGGCCGCCGCCCGCGCCTACTTCGGCAAGGACGCCAAGGACCTCGACCCGTCCCAGAGCGCCTTCCTCGCCTCCCTGCTCAAGGGCCCGAACCTCTACAACCCGGACGGCGGCATCGGCACCGCGGCCACCCCCGAGGCGAACGAGAAGCGGGCCCGCGCGCGCTGGGCCTGGGTCCTCGACCGCGAGGTCGCGGTGGGCCGCATGCCGCAGGCCGAGCGCGACAAGTACCGGGAGTTCCCGGCGCGGGTCGACTCCGAGCAGGCCCGCGGCATGTCCGGGCAGACCGGCTACCTCGTCGAGGTGGCCAAGCAGTACGTCATGAAGACCACGGGCATCACGGCCGAGAAGATGGCCCTGGGCGGCTACACGATCAAGACCACCTTCGAGAAGTCCAAGGTGGAAGCCCTGTCCAAGGCGGTCGAGGACACGCGGGACGACTTCCTCGACGAGAAGAAGCGGCCCCAGTACGACACCTTCGTCCAGTTCGGCGCCGCCTCCGTGGACGTGAAGTCCGGGGCGATCGTGGCCCTGTACGGAGGCCCCGGCTGGGACCACAAGCACTTCTCCAACAACGCCAACACCGCCGGCGTCCCCGTGGGCTCCACCTGGAAGCCGTACGTGCTGGCCGCGGCCATGCAGTACGGCACCCAGAACTCCAAGGGCGCGGGCATCTCGGTCGACAGCAAGTACCTCGCCGACGACCTCACCGTGATCACCAACCGGCAGGGCAAGCCGCTGCTGGGCAAGAACGGCGAACCCTTCAAGCAGAAGAACGAAAGCCCCCAGGCCTTCGGCTACGTGACCCTCGACGAAGCGATGCGCCAGTCGATCAACGTCCCGTTCGCCCAGCTGGTCTTCGACGTCGGCCACGCCAAGGTCCGCGAGGTCGCGCGGTCCACCGGGATCCTCGACGAGTCGATGGACCCGGACAACAACGCCTCCTTCGCCCTCGGCACCTCCACGCCCAGCGCCATCCGCATGGCCGACTCGTACGCCACCTTCGCCGCCTCCGGTACGCACCACGAGCCCTTCTCCGTGCTCCAGGTCACCAAGGACGGCCAGGACCTGCCGGGCTTCCAGCCCCCCAAGGAGGCCCGGGCCATGGACGACGCCATCGCGGACAACATCACGAAGGTCCTGCAGAACGTCGTCGAGAACGGCACCGGCGTCAAGGCGAAGAAGCTGGGCCGTCCCGCCGCGGGCAAGACCGGCACCACCGACCAGAACAAGTCGGCCTGGTTCGTCGGCTACACCCCCGAGCTCTCCACCTCGGTCACGCTGTTCCGCAACGACCCGAACTCCAAGGACAAGGAGTTGATGTCCATGAACAACGTGGGCGGCGTCGACTCCATCCACGGTGGTGACATCCCGGCCGTGATCTGGACGGAGTACATGCGCGAGGCGCTGAAGGGCAAGCCGGTCAAGCAGTTCCCGGAGCCCGAGGAGATCGGCGTCACGGCCGACGCCTCCGGGGCCCCCACCCCGTCGCCCCCCGCTCCCTCCTACTCGCCCTCCCCGACGCCTTCGGCCCCGGCGTCGAGCTCCCCGCCCCCGGTGTCGCCCTCCCCCTCCCACGGAGGCAAGCCGTCCTGCAAGCCGTGGGCGGGCCTGTACTGCGACCCGGAGACCGCCGGCGGCACCACCGACGGCAACACGAACGGCGGCAACGGCGGCAACGGCCCGGGCGGCCACAGCGGTGGCGCCGGCGGCTTCCCGGACGGCGGAACCACCGGGATGCCCTCCTCGCCCAGCACGGGCCGGCCGGGCCGCCCCGGCGGCTCGACCAACTGGGGAATGAACATGGGCGCCTCCGGCTGACCCCGTACTCTCCCCCTCCGCACCGGCGAGGGCCGTCGCACCCCGTGCGACGGCCCTCCCGCGCGTCCGGCCCCGTACGGCAGGATGAGCGCATGACCAAGGTGCACGAGGAGCGGCCCGTACTGCCCACCCAGCAGGACGAGGTCGCCGCGGCAGGCAGCGAGTTCCTGGGCGGCCCCATCGGCCGCCACGTCCGCCTCGGCGGCCACTGGCTGGGACCGGTCCGCGTCGTGGTGCTGGTGGTCCTCGGGATGTTCGCCCTCGGCATGGTGCAGAAGCTGCCCTGCTACGACTGGGCGTGGTTCCAGGGGGCCGGCTCGCAGTACACCCACGCCTGCTACTCCGACATCCCGCACCTGTACTCCGCGCGCGGCTTCGCCGACGGCCTCGTGCCGTACTTCGACCGCTTCCCGGACCAGGAGCCGAAGTACGGCGACATGCAGTACCTGGAGTACCCGGTGCTCACCGGGGCCTTCATGCAGATCGCCTCCTGGCTGACCCCCACCTCCGGCTCCATCCAGCACCGCGAACAGATGTACTGGATGGTCAACGCGGGCATGCTGATGGCCTGCGCCGCAGTTCTCGCCGTCTGCGTCGCCCGGACCCACCGCCGTCGGCCGTGGGACGCGCTGCTCCTCGCACTGGCCCCGGCCTTCGCGCTCAACGCGACGATCAACTGGGACCTGCCGGCCGTCGCCCTGGCCGCCGTCGCCATGCTGATGTGGTCCCGGAGCCGGCCCCTGCTCGCCGGCGTCTTCATCGGGCTGGCCACCGCCGCCAAGCTCTATCCCGCCCTGCTGCTCGGCGTCCTGTTCGTGCTCTGCTGGCGGGCCGGCAAGTGGCGGGCCTTCGGCGCCGCCGCCGGCGGCGCGGTGGTCGCCTGGCTCGTGGTGAACGCGCCGGTCATGCTCTTCGCCTGGGACGGCTGGAAGCGGTTCTACGTCTTCAGCCAGGACCGGCCGATCGACTTCGGCTCCGTGTGGCTGCTGATCTCACAGCGCACCGGCAACCCCCTGGAGGGGGCCAACACGTACGCGACGGGCCTGACGCTGCTGATGTGCCTGGCCATCGGACTGCTCACCCTGACGGCTCCCAGGCGCCCCCGGTTCGCACAGCTGGCGTTCCTGGTCGTCGCCGCCTTCATCCTGGCCAACAAGGTCTACTCGCCGCAGTACGTCCTGTGGCTCATCCCGCTCGCCGCGCTGGCCCGTCCGCGCTGGCGGGACTTCCTGGTCTGGCAGGCGGGCGAGGTCCTGTACTACCTGGGGATCTGGTTCTACCTCGCCTACACGACCAGCGGGGACAAGCACCAGGGCCTGCCCGTGGAGGGCTACCAGCTGGCGATCGCCGCCCACCTGCTGGCCACGCTCTACCTGTGCGCCGTCGTGGTGCGGGACATCCTGCTGCCCGAGCGGGACGTCGTACGGCGCGACGGCTCGGACGACCCGTCCGGCGGGGTCCTGGACGGGGCGGAGGACGAGTTCGTGCTCCCGCGCGCGGCGAAGGCGCCGCAGTACGCGGCGCCTTCGCAGGGACAGCGGGTCGACTGGGGCACGGGCCCCGGTCACTGACCGGGGTCAGGCGTCGAGCACCCGGTCGAACTGAGTGGTGGTGTGGCGCAGGTGCGCCACCAGCTCGTCGCCGACCTTCGGCTCGGTCGCGTCCGAGGGCACGAACAGGATCGACACCTGCATGTGCGGGGGCTCGGCGAACCAGCGCTGCTTGCCCGCCCAGACGAACGGCGACAGGTTCCGGTTGACCGTGGCCAGGCCGGCCCGGGCGACGCCCTTGGCGCGCGGCATCACCCCGTGCAGGGCCTTGGGGGCCTCCAGGCCCACCCCGTGCGAGGTGCCGCCGGCGACCACGACCAGCCAGCCGTCGGAGGCGGCCTTCTGCTGGCGGTAGCCGAACCGGTCCCCCTTGGAGACCCGCGTCACGTCCAGGACCGCACCGCGGTACTGGGTCGCGTCGTGGTCGCCCAGCCACAGCCGGGTGCCGATCCGGGCTCGGAAGCGGGTCTGCGGGAACTGCTGCTGGAGCCGCGTCAGCTCCTCGGCCCGCAGGTGGCTGACGAACATGGTGTGCAGCGGCAGCCGGGCGGCGCGCAGCCGGTCCATCCAGCCGATGACCTCCTCGACGGCGTCAGAGCCGTCCGGGCGGTCGAGCGGCAGGTGCAGGGCGAAGCCCTCCAGCCGGACGTCCTCGATCGCCGCCTGGAGCTGGCCCAGGTCCTGCTCGGAGACGCCGTGGCGGCGCATCGAGCTCATGCACTCGATGACGACGCGGGCGCCGACCAGGCCCCGGACCCCGTCCACCGAGGACACCGAGCGGATCACCCGGTCCGGCAGCGGCACCGGGTCCTCGCCCCGCCGGAACGGGGTGAGGACGAGCAGGTCGCCGCCGAACCAGTCCTTGATGCTGGCGGCCTCGTACGTGGTGCCGACGGCCAGGATGTCGGCGCCCATCCGGGTCGCCTCCTCGCACAGCCGCTCGTGGCCGAAGCCGTAGCCGTTGCCCTTGCAGACCGGGATCAGTCCGGGGAACTGGTCCGTGATCTGCTTCTGGTGCGCACGCCAGCGCGCGGTGTCGACGTAGAGCGTGAGCGCCATGCCCGTCCGGAACCTCTCTTGGGAGCTGCCTGGTGCAGCGGTGGGGTGTGTGGGGGAGGTGGGTCAGCGGCGGGACATATACATGTCGAGCGCCTTGTGCAGCAGCTTGTTCAGCGGGAAGTCCCACTCGCCGACGTACTCGACGGCCTCGCCGCCCGTGCCCACCTTGAACTGGATGAGGCCGAACAGGTGGTCGTTCTCGTCCAGCGTGTCGCTGATGCCGCGGAGGTCGTAGACGCTCGCGCCGAGTGCGTACGAGTCGCGCAGCATGCGCCACTGCATCGCGTTCGACGGGCGGACCTCGCGCTTGTGGTTGGCGGAGGCGCCGTACGAGTACCAGACGTGCTGGCCGACGGTGAGCATCGTGGCGGCGGCCAGCGGCTCCCCCTCGTGCGTGGCGATGTACAGCCGCATGCGGTTGGGGTCCTCGGAGTTGAGGGCCGTCCACTGGCGCTGGAAGTAACTGAGCGGGCGCGGGCGGAACTTGTCGCGCTCGGCGGTGATCTCGTAGAGGTGCTGCCAGGTGGGCAGGTCCTCGTAGCCGCCCTGGACGACCTCGACGCCGGCTTTCTCGGCCTTCTTGATGTTGCGGCGCCACAGCTGGTTGAAGCCCTTGAGGACGTCGTCCAGCGAGCGGTTCGCCAGCGGCACCTGGAACACGTAGCGGGGCTGGACGTCGCCGAAGCCGGCGCCGCCGTCCTCGGCCTGCTGCCAGCCCATGCGGCGCAGCTTGTCGGACACCTCGAAGGCGCGGGGCTCGATGACCGAAGCCTCCACGTCACGCAGGCGCTTGACCTCGGGGTCCTGGATGCCGGCCTTGATGGCGGCCGAGTTCCAGCGGCGGATGACGACGGGCGGGCCCATCTTCACGGTGAAGGCGCCCTGGTGCTTCAGGTG
This sequence comes from Streptomyces sp. NPDC044704, assembly GCF_056433525.1. Lineage (NCBI taxonomy): Bacteria > Bacillati > Actinomycetota > Actinomycetes > Kitasatosporales > Streptomycetaceae > Streptomyces > Streptomyces sp. NPDC044704. The sequence continues at coordinate 202,536 of NZ_JBWKGY010000005.1, read as the reverse complement.
CGCCAGCATCGGCTGGAGCCATTCCTCCAGATTCGGGGCGTACCAGTTGATGACCGGGCCCTCGGGGAGGTACGCGAGGTACCGCTTCACCTTGGGCAGCTGGCGGTACAAAACCAGTGCGGCACCGACGAGTTCGCCGGAGGCGTCGAACCAACCCAGGTTCTCGGAACGCCACTCGTTCTTCACGTCGGCCCACGCCGGGACCTGGCAGTGGCTCGCCGAGGGCAGGCTCTGGAGATATCCCAGATGCTGCTCTCGGCTGATGGTCCTCAGGGACAGGCTCATGCGGGGCGTCTCCTCCGGCGGCTTCGCTGGCTATGGCGCGAAGCCTACTGCGACGTGGGCGCCACCCATCTGGGGGACGGGCCGGGCCCGGGCCGGGTGAAGCCGGCGCCCCGTCGCGGAGGTCCCCCGGTCAGCCCAGCCAGCCGCCGAAGAGGCCGCCGTGGAACATGCCGAGGAAGAAGCCGATGGCAGACGCGCCAAGGCCGATGATCAGCGCGAAGCGCTCGCGTGTCGTGACGGAGATGAACTGTCCGTAGGCGCCGGTCAGGATTCCGATCAGCCCGGCCCACGAGCTGATCAGGTGCAGGTGGTGCCAGAACGCCGTGACGAACGCCACGGCGCCGAGTGTGAGGGTGACCGCCATCAGGGTGTCCTGGAGCGGATGGGACTTGCCGTCCGTCGCGAAGAGCGAGATGGAGGGCTGCGGTCGCATTGCCTGTGCCATCGGAAGGCACCTCCTGGCTGAAGCAGGGCGGTGCGACGGGGCCGCCGCCGACAGGGCCGGGGCATAGCACCGAGCACACCCGATGGATACAGATTGTGGCCTCCTCCCGGCGGATTTCAACCGGAAGGATTCGACGGGGTAGTCTGTACGGTCTGCGCGGTGTCTGTTCTCAGACACCGTGCGCACGCATCACGACCCTCCTGCCACGGAACGACCGTGGCCGCTGAGTCCAAAGGAGGTGGGTTCCACATGCGTCACTACGAAGTGATGGTCATCCTCGACCCCGATCTCGAGGAGCGCGCTGTCTCCCCGCTGATCGAGAACTTCCTCTCCGTCGTCCGTGAGGGCAACGGAAAGGTCGAGAAGGTCGACACCTGGGGCCGTCGTCGTCTCGCTTACGAGATCAAGAAGAAGCCCGAGGGCATCTACTCGGTCATCGACCTGCAGGCCGAGCCTGCGGTCGTCAAGGAGCTCGACCGCCAGATGAACCTGAACGAGTCGGTTCTCCGGACCAAGGTCCTCCGCCCCGAGACCCACTGAACTTCGGTTCAGCGGTAATCGGGACCGAGTAGTACACAGCAGCCCAGCAGCAATCCCCGCCGAGAGGTTCATCCATGGCAGGCGAGACCGTCATCACGGTCGTCGGCAATCTCGTCGACGACCCCGAGCTGCGCTTCACCCCCTCGGGTGCGGCGGTCGCGAAGTTCCGTGTCGCGTCCACCCCCCGCACCTTCGACCGTCAGACCAATGAGTGGAAGGACGGCGAGAGCCTGTTCCTGACCTGCTCGGTGTGGCGGCAGGCGGCCGAGAACGTCGCCGAGTCCCTTCAGCGGGGCATGCGCGTCATCGTGCAGGGCCGGCTGAAGCAGCGGTCGTACGAGGACCGTGAGGGTGTCAAGCGCACGGTCTACGAGCTGGACGTCGAGGAAGTCGGCCCCAGCCTGAAGAACGCCACGTCCAAGGTCACCAAGACCACGGGTCGCGGTGGCCAGGGTGGATACGGCGGCGGTCAGCAGCAGCAGGGTGGCGGCGGCAACTGGGGCGGAGCCCCCGGTGGCGGCGGCGCACCGCAGGGCGGCGGAGCTCCCTCCGACGACCCGTGGGCGTCCAGCGCGCCGGCCGGTGGCCAGCCGCAGGGCGGCGGCGGGGGCGGTTGGGGCGGAAGCTCCGGCGGCTCCTCCGGCGGTGGCTACTCGGACGAGCCGCCCTTCTAGGGCAGCTCGCATCCCCACTTCTTGATCACACAGGAGAGACACAATGGCGAAGCCGCCTGTGCGCAAGCCTAAGAAGAAGGTCTGCGCGTTCTGCAAGGACAAGACCGCGTACGTGGACTACAAGGACACGAACATGCTGCGGAAGTTCATTTCCGACCGCGGCAAGATCCGTGCCCGCCGCGTTACCGGCAACTGCACGCAGCACCAGCGTGACGTCGCCACGGCCGTCAAGAACAGCCGTGAGATGGCGCTGCTGCCCTACACGTCCACCGCGCGATAAGGAAAGGGTGACCGACTAATGAAGATCATCCTGACCCACGAGGTTTCTGGCCTCGGTGCCGCCGGCGATGTCGTCGACGTCAAGGACGGTTACGCTCGCAACTACCTGGTCCCGCGTGGTTTCGCGATCCGCTGGACCAAGGGTGGCGAGAAGGACGTGGCGCAGATCCGCCGCGCCCGCAAGATCCACGAGATCGCGACCATCGAGCAGGCCAACGAGGTCAAGGCCAAGCTCGAGGGTGTCAAGGTCCGTCTGGCCACCCGCGCGGGTGACGCCGGTCGTCTCTTCGGCTCCGTGACGCCGTCCGACATCGCTTCGGCGATCGAGGCGTCCGGTGGCCCGAAGGTCGACAAGCGCCGCGTGGAGCTGGGCTCCCCGATCAAGACCCTCGGTTCGTACCAGGTCTCCGTGCGTCTGCACGCCGACGTGGCCGCGAACGTGGGCATCGAGGTCGTCGCCGCCTAAGGGCAGCGCATGAAGGGCCGCACCCCTCCGGGGGTGCGGCCCTTCGTCGTTCCCGGAGCCGCCCCGTGCCCGGGAGGGGCTGTTTCACGTGAAACAGCCCCTCCCGGGCACGGCCGTTTCACGTGAAACCGGCGATGTTTCACGTGAAACGGCCCGCGGGCGGGGCTCAAGCGGTCCGTGGGGCAGGTGCCCGGGTCAGCGGGTGGCCCCGGCGACCAGCCACCGGCCGGAGCGGGCGCGCAGCTGGAGGGTGACCATCCGGACCACCATCATCAGCGTCATCGCCCACCAGAGGGTGGTCAGGCCGCCGCCGAGGACGGGTACGAGGAGCGCCGCGGGGGCGAAGACGGCGAGGGTCACCAGCATGGCCCGGGCGAGGTAGGGGCCGTCACCCGCTCCCATGAGCACGCCGTCCAAGACGAAGACGATCCCGGAGACCGGCTGAGACACGGCCACGACGAGCAGGGCGGGCAGCAGCACGTCCTCGACCACGGGGTCCCGGGTGAAGAGCGGGATGAAGACCGGGCGGGCGACGACGACCAGCAGGCCGAGCACGACCCCGGAGACGACGCCCCACTGGACCATGCGGCGGCAGACCGCCTTGGCTCCTTCCGTGTCACCGGCGCCCAGGTAGCGGCCGATGATGGCCTGACCGGCGATGGCGATGGCGTCCAGGGCGAAGGCGAGCAGGCTCCACAGGGCCAGCAGGATCTGGTGGGCGGCGATGTCGGCGTCGCCGAGCCGGGCCGCGACGGCGGTCGCGATCATCAGGATCGCGCGGAGGGACAGGGTGCGCACCAGCAGGGGCGCGCCTGCCCGGGCGCAGGCGCGGATGCCGTCCTTGTCGGGGCGCAGGGAGGCGCCGTGTCGGCGGGCGCCCCGGACGACCACGAAGAGGTAGGCGGCCGCCATGGCGCACTGGGCGATGACCGTGCCCCAGGCGGACCCGGCGATGCCGAGGCCGGCGCCGTAGACCAGGGCGACGTTCAGCGCGCCGTTGAGGGCGAAGCCGCCGATGGCGACGTAGAGCGGGGTGCGGGTGTCCTGGAGGCCGCGGATGACGCCCGTGGCGGCCAGCACCATGAGCATGGCCGGGATGCCGAGGGCGGAGATCCGCAGGTAGGTGACCGCGTACGGGGCCACGGTGTCGGAGGCTCCGAAGAGGGAGATCAGCCAGGGGGCGGTGGGTACGACCGCGGCGGCCACCGCCGTTCCCAGCAGCAGGGCGAGCCAGATGCCGTCCATGCCCTGGCGGATGGCGGCCGGGAGGTCGCCCGCGCCGACGCGCCGGGCCACGGCCGCGGTGGTGGCGTAGGCGAGGAAGACGAAGACGCTCACGGAGGTCATGAGCAGGGCGGCGGCGACGCCGAGGCCGGCCAGCTGGGGGGTGCCGAGGTGTCCCACGATGGCGCTGTCCGCCATCACGAAGAGCGGCTCGGCGACGAGGGCACCGAAGGCGGGTACGGCCAGGGCGACTATCTCGCGGTCGTGCCGTCTCGGGGCAGCCTTCGACGCTGTGGTGGCCTGTGTCATGTGCTCAATCTAATCTTCCACAGGTAATGGATGCAAGGGTCTATGGATCCTTACCGACGCGCTGACTTGCGGGTTCTCCGCACCCCGTTGGAGGCGATCTTGAGACAGTGGCCAAGAAATTTCTCCCCCACAGTCAGAGAAAGCGGAAAGTGCAGGTCAGACGGGGTGTGAGGGTGGGGCGGGTGATTTTGTCCACAGCGTCGTCCCCCGGTCCGTGCACAGCTTCGGGCGACTTACCCACAGCATTGGCGCCGTCGTCCACATCTCATCCACACAGCCTGTGGATAACAAGATTGGCTGACGTCGCTCGCGGCCCTACCGTTGTGCGTTGCCCGACGCGCCGATCGCCGATCCGGGTGCCCCAAATGTCAGAGCCGTGTCGTAGAAAGAGTGGCACGGCGAGGTCCGCGTTGCGGACGGGAGGAGGCGGCCCGGTGAACATGCCCGAGCCCATGGACGACCCCTGGGCCGACAGCGGTCCCAGTGACCGTCTGCCCGCCCGTTCGCGCCGTAGCGGCGAAGGCCGCGGCCGCGGGGACCAGCAGGACGACCGGGGCCGCGAGGGCGGCTCCTGGGACGGCGGAGGGGGCGGCTTCGAGCGCGTCCCGCCGCAGGACCTCGATGCCGAGCAGTCGGTGCTCGGCGGCATGCTGCTCTCCAAGGACGCGATCGCCGACGTGGTCGAGGTCCTCAAGGGCCACGACTTCTACCGTCCCTCCCACGAGACGATCTACCAGGCCATCCTCGACCTGTACGCCAAGGGCGAGCCGGCCGACCCGATCACCGTCGGCGCGGAACTGACCCGGCGCGGTGAGATCAGCAAGGTCGGCGGGGCCTCCTACCTGCACACCCTGGTGCAGTCCGTACCGACCGCGGCGAACGCCGAGTACTACGCGGAGATCGTCCACGAGAGAGCCGTCCTGCGGCGCCTCGTCGCCGCGGGTACGAAGATCACGCAGATGGGATACGCGGCGGACGGCGACGTAGACGAGATCGTCAACAGCGCCCAGGCCGAGATCTACGCCGTCACCGAGCAGCGGACCTCCGAGGACTACCTGCCGCTGGGCGACATCATGGAGGGCGCCCTCGACGAGATCGAGGCGATCGGGTCCCGCAGCGGCCAGATGTCGGGCGTACCGACCGGGTTCACCGACCTCGACTCCCTCACCAACGGCCTGCACCCGGGCCAGATGATCGTCATCGCCGCACGTCCCGCGATGGGCAAGTCCACGCTCGCGCTGGACTTCGCCCGCGCCTGCTCCATCAAGAGCAACCTGCCGAGCGTCATCTTCTCCCTCGAAATGGGCCGCAACGAGATCGCGATGCGCCTCCTGTCAGCCGAAGCCCGGGTGGCGCTGCACCACATGCGCTCGGGCACGATGACGGACGACGACTGGACCCGGCTGGCCCGCCGGATGCCGGACGTCTCGGCGGCTCCGCTCTACATCGACGACTCCCCCAACCTGTCGATGATGGAGATCCGGGCCAAGTGCCGCCGCCTCAAGCAGCGCAACGACCTCTCGCTCGTCGTCATCGACTACCTCCAGCTGATGCAGTCGGGCGGCTCCCGCCGTCCCGAGAGCCGCCAGCAGGAGGTCTCGGACATGTCCCGAAACCTCAAGCTGCTGGCCAAGGAGCTGGAAGTGCCGGTTATCGCGCTATCGCAGCTGAACCGTGGTCCCGAACAGCGCACCGACAAGAAGCCGATGGTCTCCGACCTCCGTGAATCAGGGTCGATCGAGCAGGACGCCGACATGGTGATCCTGCTGCACCGCGAGGACGCGTACGAGAAGGAGTCCCCCCGCGCGGGCGAGGCGGACCTGATCGTGGCCAAGCACCGAAACGGCCCCACGGCCACCATCACCGTCGCCTTCCAGGGCCATTATTCGCGCTTCGTGGACATGGCCAACACGTAGCATCCGATCATGGACGCTCTCTCTGAAGACCTGGAACTCCTCCCCGCCACCCGGCGCGCACTGCGGCACCGGATCGCCGTCGCGCAGAGCGAGGGACGAGCTCCCTCGCTGGTGGCGGCGGTCGTCCGGGGCGGCGAAGTGGTCTGGGAGGGCTCCCGCACCTCGGTGGAGGGGCACGGTCCCGACGGGAACGTGCAGTACCGGATCGGGTCGATCACCAAGACCTTCACGGCCGTTCTGGTGCTGCGCCTGCGGGACGAGGGACTGCTGGACCTCTCCGACCCCCTGGAGAAGCACCTGCCGGGCACGGGCGTCGGCGAGGTGACCGTCGCCCAGCTGCTGGCCCACACGGGCGGGCTCGCCGCCGAGACCCCCGGCGCCTGGTGGGAGCGGAGCCCGGCCGCGCTGCGGCCCGAACTCGCCGACGTGCTGGGGGAAGAGCCGTTCAAGCACGTACCCGGCCGCCGGTTCCACTACTCCAACCCCGGCTACACGCTGCTGGGTTCACTGGTCGAGGCGCTGCGGGGCAAGCCGTGGGAAGAGGTCCTGCGGGCCGAGGTCCTGGAGCCGCTCGGCCTGGACCGTACGAGCGGGCAGCCGCGGGCACCGCACGCCGGCGGCTGGGCGGTGCACCCGTGGGCCGACGTCATGATGCCCGAACCCCTGGAGGACCTGGGTCTGATGGCCCCGGCCGGTCAGCTGTGGTCCACGACGAACGACCTGGCTCGGTTCGCAGGCTTCCTGCTCCGCGGGGACGATCGGGTGCTGAGCGCGGAGACCGTCCGTGAGATGCGTACCTCCGCCGTGCCGTCGGAGCCCGGGATCGCGGAGTCCGGGTACGGGTTCGGTCTCCAGCTGGCGACGGACGGTACGCGCCGGCTGGTCGGCCACGGCGGCTCCCTTCCGGGATTCGTGGCCGGGCTGTGGCTGAGCGAGGCGGACGACGTTGCGGCCGTCGTACTGGCGAACTGCACGTCGGGGGTGCCGCCGATGACGGTCGCCGGTGACCTGGTGCGGATCGTCGCGGAGGCGGAACCGCGCTTCCCCGAGCCGTGGCGGCCGTTCGAGGAAGCCGACCGGGTGCCGCTGGAGCTGTGCGGGCCCTGGTACTGGGGTACTTCGGCCAACGTGGTGCGGCTGAGGGCCGACGGCTCCCTGGAGCTGGGCCCGGTGGGGGCGACCGGTCGTGCGGCGCGTTTCCGTGCGGAGAGCGACGGCACGTGGACCGGACTGACGGGGTACTACGCGGGGGAGACGCTGCGGGCGGTCCGCCGCGAGGACGGCTCGGTGAGCCACCTCGACCTCGCGTCGTTCGTCTTCACCCGGGAGCCCTACGACCCCGAGGCTCCGGTGCCCGGCGGGGTGGACCCGCATGGCTGGCGCGGCATCGGTTGAGACCGGCCTCAGGCCACGAGTTCACGCTCCAGCGGGGTGCGGAAGCGCGGAGTGATGCGGGCGTCGCCCACCCACGCGGCGAGCCGGGCGGCCTCGGCGGCGACCGCCTCCTCGGCGGCGGGACCGGGGGCGCCCAGTAGCCGCCAGACGATCTCCCCGTCAGGCCGCTGGGCCCACCCGCCGATGATCTCGCCGTTCCACCACACGGTCGGGCCGATGTTCCCCGCGTAGTCGAACAGGGCGGGCCGGTGGGCCGGGTCGAGGTGGAAGCCGCGGTCGGCCCAGCCCATGGCGCTGGGGTCGAGGCCGGGCAGCAGCGCCGCCCAGGGCTCCGGCGCGGGTACGGGTGCGGTGTCCCCCGGGAGTACGAGGGCCGTGCCCCCGTCGTCGAGGCGGACCAGCTCGGAGCCGACGGCCGCGAGGGCCTTGCGCACGTCGGTGAGGGTCCAGCCGGTCCACCACTTGAGGTCGGCCTCGGTGGCCGGGCCGTAGGCGTGGAGCCAACGCCGGGCGAGCTCGGCGCGGGCCTCGGCAGCGGGTACGGCGGGCCAGGGCTGCGTGTGGACCCAGCGGTACTGGCTCGACGTCCACGACCCGCGCGGGCGGTCCCGGCGGATCCGGCCGTCGGCGGCCAGGAGGCGTATGACGCGGGTGGTGACGCCGGTCTCGGTCTCGTACTTCTTGCCCCGGCCGATGGTGATCTTCTGCCGGAGGGCGGGGACGGCGGCGGAGAGCTGGCTGCCCGTCGAGGGGCCGTGGGCGTCGAGTGCGTCGAGGGTGGCGGCCTCGGCCCTGGCCAGCCAGTCGGCGTCCAGGCCCTGACCGTCCTCGTCGAGGTGCTTGAGGAGGGTCCGCCGTTCCTTGGCCGCGATGCCCCGGGCGGTGGACGCGTCGACGTGGGGGGCGAGTGCCGACGAGACGGCGAAGAGCGTGTTGCGCATGCTCAGCAGGCGGACGAGGCTGACGTCCTCGTACAGGGCCCGCTCGATCGTCGCCGGTCCCCCTCCGGCCAGGCGGGCACGGGCGGAGAGGTAGACCGTCGCGGCGTCCGTGGCGTGCAGGGCGACCACCGCGTCGGCCGCCTCGGCCACGGTGGCGGCGTGAGCGGAGGGGGCGAGTCGGTGCCGCAGGCCGAGCCGGTGGCGACGCTCGGCGGTGGTGACGAGGGGGAGGCTGGGGCTCATCCTCCCGATCGTAGGCCGGGCTGCCGACAGGGACCCGGCCTACGGCGGAAGCGTCAGAGCTGGAACTTGAACCCGACGTGGGAGGCGGTGAAGCCCAGCCGCTCGTAGAAGCGGTGGGCGTCGGTGCGCGTCGCGTCCGAGGTGAGCTGGATCAGCTGGCAGTTCTCCTGCCGGGACCGGTCGATCGCCCATTCGATGAACCGGGTGCCGAGGCCGCTGCCGCGTTCGTCGGCGTGGACGCGGACGCCTTCGATGATGGACCGGGTGGCTCCCTTGCGGGACAGCCCCGGTACGAAGGTGAGCTGGAGGGTGCCCACGACGCGCTCGCCGCGGACCGCGACGACGACGTGCTGGTGGGGGTCGGCGGTCAGGCGCTTGAGGGCGGCGATGTACGGGGTGAGGTCGTCAGGGGACTCACGGGTGGCGCCGAGCGGGTCGTCGGCGAGCATCTCGACGATGGCTGGCAGGTCCGCCTCGGTGGCGGGGCGGATGGACAGCTCGTGGGTTTCGGTCATGGGTGCGCGTTCCTTCTCTCAGCCGGCCGCGACGGTCAGCGGGGCCCAGCGGCGGGTCCAGTCGCCGGGGAGGCCGGGGATGCTCCGGGTCATCACGGCGTTGAACGCCAGGGATTCGAGGCCGCGCTCCTTGAGCCAGGCCAGCAGCTCTTCGTGGCGTACGTCGACATCGGTGCGCAGGGGCCGGTCCGTGGCGGCGGCCAGCGCCGTTACGAGGGCCTGGGCGGAGGCGGTGTCACGGGCGATCAGCGGGCCGACGACATGGGTCTCCATGTTGGGCCAGATCGCGGCGTAGCCGACGAGCTCCCCCTCGGCGTCCTCGACGACGAGCAGCGTGTCCGCGAAAGCCGGCAGGCGGGTGATCACGTGGGTCCGGTCGGTGCCGAACACCTCGGTGTCCAGGCGGATGATCCGGGGGATGTCGCCGGCGGTGGCCGGGCGGACGGTTTCGTTGCCCGGGGCCGGAGTGCCGGCGGTGGGGCGGAAGGTGCCCCGGAGCATTTCCGCACGGCCCGTCGTGTCGAAACCGAGCTCCTCGTACAGGGGACGGCCGTACGGGGTGGCGTGCAGGGTGAGGGGGACGCCCTTCAGGACGTCGTCGCACACGTACGTCATCAGGTGGCGGCCGAGCCCCCTGCGCGCGTACCGGCCTGCGACGAGGACCATGCCGATGGCGGCGAGGTCGGGATTGGCCCGGCTGGGACCGTAGCGGGTGACGACACAGGCGGCGGCGAGTCCGTTGCCGTCGGGGGCGTCGATCCCGTAGGCGTCCCCAGCGGCGAGGAGCAGCCCCCATTTGTGTTCCTCGCGGGGCCAGTCGCGGTCCTCGGACAGATCGGCGCAGTGGCGGAGATCGTCCGGGGCCAGCGAGCGGATCGGTAGATCGGTGAGCGGTGATGAGGTCACCCACCCAGAGTGGATCATGAATCAGGCGCCAGTCCAGAGGATATGGGTGTCCGAAGCATCGCTGTTTCACGTGAAACGTCGGCCCGTTTCACGTGAAACGACCGGGTGTTTCACGTGAAACCGGAGGCCGTTTCCCGTGGAACAGGGGCGGCTTCATGGGCAGCGGCGGGTCGTTTCACGTGAAACACGCTGTTTCACGTGAAACGCAGCGGCTAGCCTCGACAGCTATGACATCGCTGCACCTCTTCGATCTCGACGGGACCCTGATGTACGGCTCGGCCGCGCCGGTCGAGATCTCACGGCAGCTCGGCGTGAGTGCCGAGATCGCCGAGCTGGAGCGGGCCTTCGCCGCCCGGGAGATCGGCCCCCACGAGTTCTCGGTGGCGGTACACGAGCTGTGGTCGGACCTGACTCCCGCGCACGTCAGGGCGGCGTTCGACGGAGCCCCGTGGCTTGCGGGCATCCGGGACGTCTGGCAGGAGATCCGTGAGCGCGGTGACTACTGCGCGGTCATCTCCCTGTCCCCGTCCTTCTTCGTGGAGATGCTGCTGGAATGGGGCGCGCACGCCGCGCACGGCTCGGTCTTCCCCGATGTGCCCTTCACCCGGCCCGTCGATCTGGCGGGGATCCTGACGCCCGAGGGCAAAGTCGGCATCGCGGACCAGCTGTGCGAACGGTTCGGAGTGGGCCGAGGGGACTGCGTGGCCTACGGCGATTCCCTGACCGACGCGGTGCTCTTCGAGGCGGTGCCGAGGTCTGTGGCGGTGAACGCGCGGCCCTACCTGGCCGAGCGGGCGACGTACGTCTACGAGGGCCGTGACCTGCGCGAGGCATACCAGCTCCTGGGCGTGGCACGCCCGGAAGTCGAGGCATCTTAAGGGGAAAGAGGGTTCGAAACGCAGAATTTCCCCATTCCCCCGCAGGGCTCTTGGCAGGCTGGCACGCTGTGAAACCCGGAACCACGGATTCGAGGCCGTGGCGCGCGTACACCGACCGAGATGTTCGAAGCGAGGCACCGCATGGACGCTCCGCCAATCAGATCGGCCAGACCGACGGGCCGGATACCCTCCGGGGGCGGTGCGAAAGAGCCCTCCCCGGATGCGGTGCTCATCCGCCGGACCCTCGCGGAAATAGCACCCGTCGCCGGCAAAGTGACCTCGTACTTCTACGCCTTGGTCTTCACCGGGCACCCCGAGGTACGAGAGATGTTCCCCGCGGCCATGGACGTCCAGCGCGACCGGCTGCTGAAGGCACTGCTGACCGCCGCCGAGCACATCGACGACCCGGACGTGCTCGTCCCGTACCTGCGCCGGCTGGGTACGGGACACCGTAAGTACGGCACCATGGCCGGCCACTACCCGGCGGTCGGCGAGGCCCTGATCGGGGCCCTGTCCCGGTACGCGTCGCTCACCTGGGGGCCGGAGACCGAGGCCGCCTGGGTACGGGCGTACACCGCCATTTCCCAGACCATGATCGATGCCGCGGCCGAGGACGAGGTGAAGGCGCCCGCCTGGTGGCGCGCGGAGGTCGTCTCACACGATCTGCGCACCTCGGACATCGCGGTGCTGACGGTCCGCCCCAACCGGCCGTACCCCTTCCTCGCGGGCCAGTACACGAGCCTGGAGACCCCGTGGTGGCCACGGGTCTGGCGGCACTACTCCTTCGCCTCGGCGCCGCGCGCCGACGGCCTCCTCTCCTTCCACGTCAAGGCCGTACCGGCGGGCTGGGTCTCCAACGCCCTGGTGCGGCACGCCCAGCCGGGCGACGTGCTGCGGCTGGGGCCCCCGGCGGGGTCGATGGTGGTGGACCACAGCACCGACAACGGCATGCTGTGCCTGGGCGGCGGTACCGGCATCGCCCCCATCAAGGCGTTGATCGAGGACGTCGCCGAGCACGGGGAGCGGCGCCCGATGGAGGTCTTCTTCGGCGCGCGCAGCGACCACGACCTCTACGACAAGGACACCCTGCTGGGCCTGCAGCGCTCCCACCCGTGGCTGTCCGTGCGCCCGGTGATCGGAGGGGGGCTGGACGGCCAGCTGCCGCAGGCGGTCGGTGAGCACGGGCCCTGGAGTTCGTACGACGCCTTCATCTCGGGCCCGCCGGCGATGATCCGCAGCGGTGTGGACGCCCTCAAGCGCATCGGCATCCCCGGAGAGCGGATCCGTTACGACGCGCTCGAGGAGCTGGCGGGCGTCGCCGGCTGAGACCGGCGCGGGCCCGCCCGCTCCTCCGCGTCCTAGCCCAGGTCGGGGGCGTGCATGGCGCGCACCCCCTCGATGTTGCCGTCGAGGTAATGCCGCAAGGACAGCGGCACGAGGTGGACGGCGGCGATCCCGACCCGGCTGAAGGGCACGCGGACGATCTCGTACTCGCCCTCGGGCTCGTCGATCTCGGGGCCGTGCCGTTGTGCGGGGTCCATCGATTCGAGGTGGCAGACGAAGAAGTGCTGCACCTTGACGCCGGTCACTCCCCCGGAGGCGATGTGCTCGACGGTGTCGACGAAGCAGGGCACCACATCGGTGATCTTGGCGCCGAGTTCTTCGTGGACCTCGCGGTGCAGGGCGTCGACGACGGTGGCGTCCGAGGGCTCCACCCCGCCACCCGGGGTGAGCCAATACGGGTCGATGCCGGGCTTGGTGCGCTTGATGAGGATCAGGTCGTCACCGTCGAGCAGGATCGCGCGGGCGGTGCGTTTGACCACGGGACGTTCGGTCATGGGAGAAGAGTGGCCCGGTACACCCCTTCTGAAACGCGCCACGGCCCGAAACCGGGGGCTCACCAGTGCGCGGCGGCGCGCAGCAGCCTGTCGTGGGCCCGGGCGAGGTGGGCGAGCGCCAGGCTGCCGGCCCGTACGGCGAGGAACCAGGTGCGCAGCGGTGGCACGGGCGGCTCCAGCAGGGCCACGATCTGACCGCTGTCGAGGGCTTCCCGGCACAGGTAGCGGGGCAGGACGGCGAGTCCGGCGCCCGCACGCACGCACTCCAGCACGGCGCGCAGGTCGGGGGCGACGACGGTGGCGGCGGCCTCGGGTACGGAGTCGAAGACGGCGCTCCAGTAGCGGGTGACGAGCGGAAGGCTCTCGTGCACCTCGACGACGGGTATCCCGTCGAGCGCGCCGGGGCCCTTGTCGTGCAGGTGGGCCGGGTCGACGAGGGCGGCCCAGTAGGGCGCGGCGACCAGGACCTGCTCCTCGTCGCAGAGGGCGGAGGCGGTGAACAGCTCGCCGCGCGGTCGGGCGGTGGTCACGGCGAGGTCGTGCTGCCCGGCGGCCAGCCCGTCGAGGGTGGCCTCCGCGCCGGCGGTGAAGGCGGTCCGGAACGTCTGTCCCTGGCCGACGAGCGGGGCGAGGGCGGGCAGCACCCGCAGGCACAGGAACTCGGGGGGACCGGCGAGGTGCAGGGTGCGTAAGGCGCCGGCGGACTCCCGCTCGGTCTCGGTGATGCGCAGCAGGGCGTCCAGGTGCGGGGCGGCCTTGTGGGCCAGTTCGTCGCCGACGGCGGTGGGCGTGACGCCGCGCGCGCGGCGGTGGAACAGGGGCCGGCCCAGCTGGCGTTCCAGGGTCCGGATCTGGGAGGTGACCGCGGGCTGGGACAGCCCCAGCATCGTGGCGGCCCGGGTGAACGAGCCGGCCCGGTGGACGGCGACGAAGGTGCGCAGCAGGGCCAGGTCCATGTCGGCCCCTCTCGGTGGGGGCCTTCAACTATAAATATGCCGATAGGCCCCTGTCGTTACCGTGATTGGACTCTGACGCTGAGTCAATTAGCCTTGTTCGTGTGGTTCTTCACTTGCGGAACCCGGGGCGGTCCGAGCCACCAGGGGGGAGGCTCGGACCGCTTTCCCGTGGAGTTCAGGCCCCGGAGGCCGCCTGGCCAAGGGCCCGCAGCACGTCGGCGACCAGGTCTTCGGGATCCTCGGCGCCGGCGGAGAAGCGGATGAAGCCCTCCGGCACGGCGTCGCCGCCCCAGCGTCCGCGCCGCTCCGCCGTGGACCGCACTCCGCCGAAGCTCGTGGCGTCCTCGACCAGGTGCAGGGCGGCCATGAAGCGTTCCGCGTGTGCGCGGTCCGGCAGCGTGAAGGAGACCACCGAGCCGAAGCCGCTCATCTGCCGGGCCGCCGTCTTGTGGGACGGGTCCGAGGGGAGCCCCGGGTAGCGCAGTCCGCTCACCTCGGCGCGGTCGGCGAGTGCTTCGGCGACCGCCAGCGCGTTGCCCCACTGGCGCTGGGCGCGCAGTTGGATGGTGGCCAGCGAGCGGTGGGCGAGCCAGGCCTCCATGGGTCCCGGAATGGCGCCGACGATCTTGCGCCAGCGGCGGACGGCCGAGGCGAGCTCGGGGTCGCGGCAGACGACGTAGCCGAGCAGCAGGTCTCCGTGGCCGGTGAGCCCCTTGGTGCCGCTGGCCACGGAGAAGTCCGCGCCGAGTTCCAGCGGCCGCTGCCCGAGCGGGGTGGCGAGGGTGTTGTCGACGGCGACCAGGGTGCCGCCCCCGTGCGCGGCCTTCACGAGGCGGCGTACGTCGCACACGTCGAGCCCCGGATTGGAGGGGGTTTCGATCCACAGCAGCCGGGCTCCGTCGAGGGCGGTCAGCTGGGCGTCGTCGCCGGTGGGGGCGGTGCGCACGGCGATCCCGTACGCCTCCATCTGCTCACGGAGCAGCGGCAGCGCCTGGTAGCCGTCGTCGGGCAGGACGACGGTGTCGCCGGTGCGAGCCTGGGAGAGCAGGACGGCGGAGATCGCGGCCATGCCGGATGCGAAGACGACGGTCTCCACGTCCTTTCCGGGCGCCTCCAGTTCGCCGATCGCGCGTTCCAGCAGGGTCCAGGTCGGATTGGTGTCGCGGCCGTAGGTGTACGGGCCGCTCACGTCGCCCGGGAGGTGGAAGTGGGCGGCGAACACGGGCCCCGGCAGGGTCGGTTCGTTCTTGACGGGCTCGGGGAATCCGGCGCGCACGGCGCGGGTGCCGTCGCCGTACCGGTCGGTCGCGGCGGCTTCGGAGGTGGGGTGGTCGTTCAAGGGGTGTGCTCCTTCACGGCGGCGCGTACCGCGTCCAGCAGGCCGGGGCTCACGGCCTCGACCAGCTCCAGGCATTCCTCGAACCCGTCGAGGGAGCCGTAGTAGGGGTCCGGCACGTCCAGTGTGTCGGTTGAGTTCAGTGTGTCCGTCACGTGTTCCCGCGCAGCCGCCGGATCGTACGAGCGCAGCAGCCGGACCTTGCCGTCGCCCTCGTGCCGGCCGCCGGTGCCGGCGCTGTCCACCTCGACCCGGCCGTCGAGCCCGGCCTCGGTGACGTGGGAGCGGAAGACGGACTCGGCCATGGGCGAGCGGCAGATGTTCCCGGTGCAGACGAAGCAGACGCGGTACACGGGGGGTCGCTCAGTTCTTGTCGGGCAGGGCCATGTTCACGGCCCAGGAGACGACGGAGATGATCAGGCCGCCGACGACCGCCGTCCAGAAACCGTCCACGTGGAAGCTGAGCTTGAACTGCTCGGCCAGCCAGGAGGTCAGGAGCAGCATCAGGGCGTTCACGACCAGGGTGAACAGGCCGAGGGTGAGGATGAACAGGGGGAGGGAGAGCAACTTCACCACGGGCTTGACGATGAGGTTGACCAGGCCGAATACCAGCGCGACCAGGATCAGTGTGAGGGTGCGGCGGCCCAGGCTGCTTCCGTCGTCGAGCGTGATGCCGGCGAGCAGCCAGATGGCCACGGCCAGGGCGGCCGCGTTGGCGAGCGTCTTGACTACGAAATTCGTCATGTGTCTGATCGTGGCAGAGAAGATCCCGGTCGGACATCAGCAGATCAGCGGATCCCAGGGCAGCACCGAACAAGGGGCACGACAACGATGAAGGCCTTCCGGCTGGATGAGCTCGAGGCGGAGAGGGCGGCCAACGACGGCGCCTATCTGCAATTCCTGCGGGAGCGGAACATGTCGGCCGGGCTGTACGCCCTCGACGCGGGCCAGAGCGATCCCCAGCAGCCGCACCTGCAGGACGAGGTGTACTACGTGGTGAGCGGCCGCGCCTCGATCACGGTCGGGGAGGAGACGACGGTGGTGGCCAACGGCAGCGTCGTCTACGTGCCGGCCGGGGTGCCGCACAGGTTCCACCACATCACCGAGCCCTTGAAGGTGCTGGTGGTGTTCTCACCGCCGGAGGGCTGAGGGCGCCGGTGCCGGGGTCGGACGCCCGGTTCCCCTAGGGGGCGGATCAGGGGGTTCCGGGGGCTCACGGGCCCCCGGCCGAAGCCGTGGACTCCTAGCATCGGGAGCAGGAAGTCACGGACGAGGAAGAGGTAGAAGACATGGACGGGATCCGAGCTGTGTTCGCGGGCATGCCCTGGTGGGTCAAGTGGATCGCCGTTCCGCTGCTGGCGCTCCTGGTGTTCGGCGGAGTGATCACCACCATCATCGGCACGCTGATCTCGATCGTCTTCAAGGTGCTGCTCTTCGTCGCCCTCGTCGGTGGACTGATCTTCCTGGTCAAGAAGTTCAGCGGCAGCGGATCGAAGTCCTCTTCCTCCGGGGAGTGGTAGGACCGCGGTGGTGCCAACTCCCGGGAACGGCGGGACTCCTCGCGTCGGGCGGTAGCGGCGTTGACCCATGCGGGGGAACCTGGGCTGGCAAAACGCCCACACCACGGGAATCGGCGGATAGGGTGGCAATCTGTGCCGTTCCCCTGGGCACCGTCAGCCGGTACTCCGCTCTCCACCGGCGGGCGCGTCCGGCGTCGCCGACCACCACCCCCAGGAGCCGCGGCACACGCGGGGGCGGCCCCCGCAGGGCGGGCCCCCCAGGCCCGCCGCCACGCCTGGGGGTGAGCTTTGTCTTCGGTTCACAATGCCGGTGTGCCGACCCTGATCGGTTCGGTGCAGCGGGCGCTGAGGCTGCTGGAGGCGGTGGGCTCCCATAGTGAGGGAGCTCCGGCGAAACAACTCGCGCGCGAAGCCGGGCTCCCGCTCCCCACCGCGTACCACCTGCTGCGGACCCTGACCCACGAGGGCTATCTGCGCCGGGAGGGCGGGGTTTTCGTCCTCGGGGCCGCCGCCGGGCGGCTGGCCGGCGGCGGACTTCAGCAGAAACGTCGCAGCATGATCCTCGACTCCCTCGCGCACTTTCGCGACGCGGTCGGGGCCCCCGTCTACTTCGCGGTGTACCGCGAGGGTGAGATCGAGGTCGTGGGCGTCTCGGACACCCCGGCCGGCCCGGCCTGCGAGGAGTGGGCCGATTTCCGCGAGACCGGCCACGCGCACGCCATCGGGCAGTGCCTGCTGGGCCAGCTCGACGAGAAGGCGCGCAAGGACCACTACGACCGTCACCCGGTCGAGGGCATCACCCCCTATACCGTGCGCGATGTGCACGCCCTGGAGCAGCGCATCGGCTCCCTGGAGCGGATGCAGCCGGTTACGGAGCGTCAGGAGTACGCGCTGGGAACGGTGTGCGCGGCGATCCCGATCACCGCCGGCGATACCGCCGCAACCATGGCCATTTCCCTTCCCGTGCACCAGGAAGACCGGTTGCTCTATGCGGTCGATCGACTACGGAGTGAAGTAGGCGCGCTGTTGAGCACCCTCTCCTTCTCTATCAGTATCTGAAAACTCACTCCTTGTGATCTGCTAGCGCTTCCACCACTCTTGTCAAGAGGGCTTCGGGGGATCATTCCTGGCCACTTCCACTACAGCGGGGTAGTCCATGCGCGAGTCGGTACAGGCAGAGGTCATGATGAGCTTCCTCGTTTCCGAGGAGCTCTCGTTCCGGATCCCGGTGGAACTCCGGTACGAAGCACGTGATCCCTACGCAGTGCGCCTCACCTTCCACCTTCCCGGAGACGCGCCCGTGACCTGGGCGTTCGGCCGGGAGCTGCTTCTGGACGGCATCAACAAGCCGTGCGGCGACGGTGATGTGCACATCGCTCCCAGCGATCCGGAGGAGTTGTCCGACGTCCACATCCGCCTTCAGGTCGGCGGTGACCGGGCCCTGTTCCGGGCCGGCGCGGCCCCCCTCGTCGCCTTCCTCGACCGCACCGACCGGCTTGTTCCGCTCGGTCAGGAGCGCAGTCTCGGGGATTTCGAGGGGAACCTCGACGAGGAACTCGACAAGATCCTCGCCGAAGCGCAGCAGAACGAGCGGAATGCGGGCTGAGGAACCCGCGTCCCGTCACTTACCGTAACGACGGCGCCTCGCCGTTCAGCGCTTGCGCCGTCGGCCCCGGCCGCCACGGACCGGCCCGGCGGCCGCCGCGGCCGCCGGGGCCGCCGGCCGGTCCGCGGAGACCACAAGGGCGGCGAGCGCGGTGGTCATGGGCACCGAGGCGACGAGTCCGATCGACCCCACGAGGGTCCGTACGATCTCCTCCGCGACCAGCTCGCTGTTGGCCACGTCCCCCATGCTGCTGTTGGCGATGGTGAACAGCAGGAGCAGGGGCAGCGAGGCGCCCGCGTAAGCCAGGACCAGGGTGTTGACCACGGAGGCGATGTGGTCGCGGCCGATCCGGATCGCCGCCCCGTACAGGGCGCGCGGCCCCATCTTCGGGTCGGCCTGGTGGAGTTCCCACACGGCCGAGGTCTGGGTGACCGTCACGTCGTCGAGTACGCCGAGCGATCCGATGATCACACCCGCGAGCAGCAGGCCGCTCATGTCGATCTCGGGGTAGAGCCCGTGGATCAGGCCGGTGTTGTCGTCGGTGTTGCCGCTCAGGAACGCCCAGTCGATGAACACCGAACCGAGCAGGCCGATCAGCAGCAGCGAGGCGAGGGTGCCGAGGACGGCCACCGAGGTCCGGGCCGTCAGTCCGTGGCACATGTAGAGGGCGATCAGCATGATCGCGCTGGATCCGACGATCGCGACGAGCAGGGGGTTCGAGCCCTGGAGGATCGCCGGGAGGATGAAGAGGGTCAGGATCCCGAAACTGATCACTAGGGCGATCAGGGCGAACAGACCGCGCAGGCGGCCGACCACGACGACCGCCACCGCGAAGATGCCCGCCAGTACGGCCAGCGGGAGCTTGCGGTTCACGTCGATCACCGAGTACTGGAGGTCGCGGGGCGCGTCGGGCGCGTAGGCGACCACCACCTTCTGGCCCTGCTCCAACTGCCGTGGCGCACCCGGCTGGACGATCTCGAAGAAGGCCCGCCCCTTGTCCGGGCCGGTGTCGACGACGACGGTGGCCTTCTTGCACTCGCCGGTCTGCGCGGCCTGGGCCTCGCGGCCCTCGGGGGTGGAGGTGTCGCCCGTCGGCGGAACCTGCGAGGCGTTCACGGACTTGCAGTCGACGTTCGCGAGCGCCACGACCGTGCCCTGCTGCGTCTGCCGGTCGAAGCCCACCCCGGTGCGTTCGTGCGCGGGGGCGCCGCCCGGCCAGAGGACCGCCATGCCGATGAAGACGGCCGCGGCGAAGGGGATCAGTACCGCCGCGATGACCTTGCGCAGGTGCTTGGAGACGGGGGCCGCCGGTCCGTGGCCGTGGCTGTGTGAATGCCCGTGGGAGGGCCCGGCCGCATGCCCGTGGGACGCGTGCTCGTGGCCGGTGTGACCCGTGGGATCTGTGGGCTCGGTGGGGGGCTGCGGCGAGGACGTCACCGGCAGATCATCGCAAGAGATGAGGGGGCCCACTGTTCAGCACGCCACAGATGACGCTAGCGTGGGGGCACCTTTGCACAACGCGGGAGCTCGGAGCACCGGGCTGAGAGGGCGCTGATCACCGTACGCACATGAGGATGCGTAGGGGAAGAGGCTGCGTCGACCGCCGAACCTGTTACCGGGTAATGCCGGCGTAGGGAGATAGGTCTCATGACCATTCAGGACGCACGCACGCCTGCCGTCAGCCAGGACGCCGACGACCGCACCGAGCGCCAGCCGGGCTGGCACAAGGGCTACGTGGCGGGATCCCGCCCCGACATCCGGGTGCCCGTCCGCCAGGTGCACCTCACCAACGGCAAGGACGTGACGCTCTACGACACGTCCGGCCCGTACACCGACCCCGGGATCGAGACGGACGTCCGCCGGGGCCTCGCACCGCTGCGCGAGAACTGGATCATCGGCCGCGGCGACACCGAGGAGTACGCGGGCCGCCCCGTGCGCCCCGAGGACGACGGCATCAAGCACACCTCGCCCCGCGGCGGCCTCAAGAACCTGGACGCGGTCTTCCCGGGCCGCCCCCGGCAGCCCCGCCGGGGCCGTGGCGGCGCCGCCGTCACCCAGCTCGCGTACGCCCGTCGCGGTGAGATCACGCCGGAGATGGAGTACGTCGCGATCCGCGAGAACGTCTCCCCCGAGGTCGTCCGCGAGGAGATCGCCGCAGGCCGCGCGGTTCTTCCGGCCAACGTGAACCACCCCGAGATCGAGCCGATGATCATCGGCAAGCGGTTCCTGGTGAAGGTCAACGCCAACATCGGCAACTCCGCGGTCACCTCCTCCATCGAGGAGGAGGTCGACAAGATGACCTGGGCGACCAAGTGGGGCGCCGACACGGTCATGGACCTCTCGACGGGCCGCAACATCCACACCACGCGCGAGTGGGTGCTGCGCAACTCCCCCGTCCCGATCGGCACCGTGCCGCTGTACCAGGCACTGGAGAAGGTCGACGGCCGTGCCGAGGACCTGACCTGGGAGATCTACAAGGACACGGTCATCGAGCAGGCCGAGCAGGGCGTCGACTACATGACGGTCCACGCCGGCGTGCTGCTCCCGTACGTGCCGCTGACCGCCCGTCGCAAGACCGGCATCGTCTCCCGCGGCGGCTCGATCATGGCCGCCTGGTGCCTGGCGCACCACAAGGAGAACTTCCTCTACACGAACTTCGAAGAGCTCTGCGACATCCTCGCGACCTACGACGTCACGTACTCCCTGGGCGACGGCCTGCGCCCCGGTTCCATCGCGGACGCCAACGACGCGGCGCAGTTCGCCGAGCTGAAGACCCTGGGCGAGCTGAACACGATCGCCAAGCGGCACAACGTGCAGACGATGATCGAGGGCCCGGGACACGTCCCGATGCACAAGATCAAGGAGAACATCGACCTCCAGCAGGAGATCTGCGAGGAGGCGCCGTTCTACACGCTCGGCCCGCTCACCACGGACGTCGCGCCCGCGTACGACCACATCACCTCGGGCATCGGCGCCGCGATGATCGCCTGGTGGGGCACGGCGATGCTCTGCTACGTCACGCCCAAGGAGCACCTGGGCCTGCCCAACCGCGACGACGTGAAGACCGGCGTCATCACCTACAAGATCGCCGCCCACGCGGCGGACCTGGCCAAGGGGCACCCGGGCGCCCAGGAGTGGGACGACGCCCTGTCGGACGCGCGCTTCGAGTTCCGCTGGGAGGACCAGTTCAACCTGGCCCTCGACCCGGACACGGCCCGCGAGTTCCACGACGAGACCCTGCCGGCCGAGCCGGCCAAGACCGCGCACTTCTGCTCCATGTGCGGTCCCAAGTTCTGCTCCATGAAGATCTCGCAGGACATCCGCCGTGAGCATGGCGGCGACCTGAAGGCCGACGAGATCCAGGCGGGCATGGCGGAGAAGTCCGCCGAGTTCGCCGCCGCGGGCAACCGCGTCTACCTGCCGTTGGCGGACTGACGCACAGCATGGGGGGAGTGCTGCTCCCGGCGCGGCGGAGTGTCGCCCGCCGGGAGCAGCGCCGCGTCCGGACTCTGACGGAGTGGGGGCGCGTTGCTTGACCTGGAGTGCGCTCCAGCTCCTAGAGTGCGGCCGCATGAGCATGGGATACCGAAATCTTGGCGGTACGGGCATCGAGGTGAGTGCCCACTGCCTGGGCACGATGATGTTCGGAGCGGTGGGGAACCCGGACCACGAGGAGTGCGTGCGGATCATCCATGCCGCGCTCGACAGGGGGATCAACTTCCTCGACACCGCGGACATGTACTCGGCCGGTGAGTCCGAGGTGATCGTGGGCAAGGCACTCAAGGGGCGGCGCGACGACGTCGTGCTCGCCACGAAGGTCCACTTCCAGATGGGAGAGGGACGCAACCGCAGCGGCAACTCGCGGCGCTGGATCGTGCGGGCGGTGGAGGACAGCCTGCGGCGCCTGGACACCGACTGGATCGACCTCTACCAGGTGCACCGGCCCGACCACACGACCGACGTCGAGGAGACCCTGTCGGTCCTCGGCGACCTGGTCAGGGCCGGCAAGATCCGCTCCTTCGGCTGCTCTACGTTCCCGGCCGAGGAACTCGTCGAGGCGCACCACGTGGCCGGGCGGCGGGCCCTGCCCCGGTTCCGTACGGAGCAGCCCCCGTACTCGATCCTCGCGCGGGGCATCGAGGCCGACGTGCTGCCGGTCGCCCGTCGCTACGGGATGGGCGTGCTGACCTGGAGCCCGCTCGCATCCGGCTTCCTGAGCGGAAAGTACCGGCTCGGCGGGCCGATCGACCTGACCTCGGGCCGGGCCGCCCTGACTCCGGCACGCTTCGATCCGGCGATCCCGGGCAACGTGGCCAAGCTGGAGGCAGTGGAACAGCTCGTCGAGCTGGCCGAGTCGATCGGCTGCACGCTGCCGGAACTGGCCGTGGCCTTCCCCGTCGCGCATCCCGCCGTCACCTCGGTGATCATCGGGCCGCGGACGATGGAGCAGATGGAATCGCTGGTCGCGGGAGCCGGGCTGGTCCTCGACGACGCGGTGCTCGACCGGATCGACGAGATCGTGGCGCCCGGCGTGAACCTCTACCGGCCGGACGGTGTCTGGCGTCCCACGGCGCTGACGGAGGCCCGTCAGCGGCGGCGGCCGCTCGACGAGCGCGCGGCGGCCATCTAGGGAGTGTCGTCGCAGTCCTGGCTGCCCGGCGGGGTCTTGCCCGCACGCTCGGACGTCCCTGGCTGCCCGGGCCTGCGCGGAAGGCGATGTTTCACGTGAAACGGTGACGGGCCGACCGAAGCGCACTCCGGCGTGCCCGTCACTTCGTCACTCCCGTTCGTGCTCCGGCCCGCCGAAGTCAGGGCTGGTGAAGTCCGGGGACGAGTAGCCGGGCCGGGGCCCCTGCGACGGGGATCCGGGACTGGTGAAGTCGGGCCGGGTGTACCCCAGGTTGGGGATGCGCCCGGCCCCCGGCGTGCGGGGGGTCGGATGGCCGGCGGCGCTCGGGTCGGCCAGGGCGTCCCGCAGGAACGGCATGATGCCCCGTTCCAGCAGGGCGTTGCGCCAGGCCTCCCTGGCCCGTGAGAGCTCGTCGGGTATCACCACGGTCTCCGCCACGGTCTCCGTCGAGCTGTTGCGCAAGGCCGTCACCAGCAGCCCGATCACGGCGAAGAGCAGGGCGGCCACGGTGAGGGCCCCGAACAGCCAACCGGCCGTCAGCATCGTCTGGGCGAAGGCGGGTTCCGGGTCGAGCATCCTCAGGCTGTAGCCCACCAGCAGGAAGATCACCATGGCGGTCCCGGCCAGGAGGGGGGCCAGGACGGCGACCACGGCGCTCACACCGGCTCCGTCGTCCTGGTCGCCCATGCCGTCCTCGCCCCCGCTCGTGGGGGCCGACAGGGCCTCGTCGCGCAGTTCCTCGCGGACCTTCACGTAGTGGTCGTACTCGGCCGCGGCCGCGGCGGTCAGCAGGGCACTGGCGTTCAAGGCCATCGTGCGCAGTTGTTCGGCGTTCAGCCGTTCACCCAGAGTGGCGAGCTCGGGCCGTTCGTCCGCGGTGCGCAGCGCCTCGTCGAGGAGGCGGTCGAACTCGGGCCGGTCTTCGGTCAGCAGGTGCGGAGCGCTGGTCATGTGCATCCCCCGATGCTCCGTACAAGCCGGTATGCCCGCGTAGACCCGGGCACCGGCACAAACGGAGGAGAGCCTGCTACGGATAGAGCGATGGTAGAGCGCCCCTGCCACGCCGTGACAGGGGCTTTGCCGAAATACCCCGCTCCGAGAACGCTCAGTCGCGCAGAGGTAGTTGAACGACGAGCAGTTTGCCCGCCATCGTGACCCCGCCGTCCATGGCGATGGCCAGACCTTCGGCGTACACGTGCGGTCCGTCCACCGCTTCCGGGCCGCGCGACTCGTCGCCGTCCTCGGTGCCCACTTCGCCGAGGAGGTAGGGGATCGGGCTGTGTCCGTGGACGACGCGTCCGCCGCCGTAGGTGCCGAGGAGTTCGCGTACGGCGTGCGGGCCGGTTTCCTCGTCGCGGAAGGCGAACCGCTTGGTGAACTTGCGGAACAGGTCCCAGGTGATGTCGGCGTCGTTGCGGTTGAGCAGTTCGTGGATGGTGTCGTTGACGTCCTCGATGGAGTCGCCGTAGTCGAGGTACGCGGTGGTGTCGGAGTGCAGCAGCAGGTGGCCGTCTTCCAGGGTGGCCGCGTCCAGCCGTGACATCCACTGCAGGTGGACGTCCTCCAGGCGCTCCATGTCGGTGCGCTGGCCGCCGTTGAGCAGCCAGGCGGCCTGGAAGGTGGCCGTACCGGCCCCTGAGTGCACGGGGGTGTCGCCGAACCGCTTGGCGCCGATGAGCAGCAGCTCGTGGTTGCCCATGAGGGCCTTGCAGTAGCCGCCGGCGGCCGCGGCCTCGGCGGAGAGCCGCATGACGAGGTCGATGACGCCGATGCCGTCGGGACCGCGGTCGGTGAAGTCGCCGAGGAACCAGAGCCGCGCGTTGCCGGCGGACCAGCGCCCGTCGGCGTCGATGAGGTCCTGCGCCCGCAGTTCCCTGACCAGCTCGTCGAGGTAGCCGTGGACGTCACCCACCACGTACAGCGGGCCGGGGCCGGAGGCCGGTGCCTCCTGGGGGACGTAGTGCACCTGCACGGTGTCGCCGGGGCCGCCCTGGGCGCCGCGGCCGATGACGGGCAGGTCGCGCTGCGTGGGGGTGTAGCCGTCGTCGGGCTCGTCGGCGACGCCCGGGTCCTCGGCGTGCGCATCGGCGTGCGCCGTGGCGCGGACGTCCGCGTGGGCCGTGGCCGTGCGCTGCTGCGGGACGGTCTCCGGCACGGGACGGGCCGCGGGGGCGGAGCCGAGGTACTCGGGGTGGCCCGCTACGTACCCGGACGCCGGGTGTGCCGGTGCCGGGGACGGGGCCGCGCCGTAGTACGCGGGGTGTTCGCCGTACGCGGGGGCATCCCCGGGCAGGCTTTTGGACGCGGTGTACGGGGCGGGTTCGCTGACCGGCACCCGGAAGTCCCGCAGCGTGTCCGTCCGCATCGCGGGTCCCTGACCGGCCCCCTGAGTCATCGACCCCTCCACCACCGTCGCGCTGCCGTACACCTGCGGACCCTCCTGACCGCTGGGGCGGAGGGTCCGTGATGTCGTGCGCCCATCATAGGAATGCAGCTCGCGCTCTGTGACGCACCAGGGGTGGTGAATCCTGGCCGGAGCCGGTCGTTCCTGCCGATTTCTCCCGATATCGGTGTTGCTGAAATCCTCGGCGGGGCCGTCGGCCCCGCCGTGCCGTGGTGTGGAGGTCAGTCCTGGGCCGGTGATCGGGGTGGGCTGACTGTGGTCCGGGGCGTCCTGCGCTGCGAGGAGGTACGGATGATGAGTTCGGTCGGGACGACCTGTTCGACGGGCCGTCCGGTGTCGACCCCCTCGATGGCGTCGATCAGCAACTGCACGACGGCGGTGCCGATGCGGCGCGGTTTGAGGGAGAGCGTGGTGATGGGCGGTTCGGTGTTGGCGTAGACGGTCGATTCGCTGCAGCAGACGAGCAGCAGGTCCTCGGGAACGCGCAGGCCGTAGCGCCGGGCTGCGGCGAGCAGGTCGGTGCCGTTGGGGTCGAAGAGCCCGTAGACGGCGTCGGGCCGGTCGGGCCGGGCGAGCAGCCGGTCGGCGGCCACCGCCCCGGCACACGGGTCGTGGGCGGGGTAGGACTCGTAGACCGGGTCCTGCCCGACCCGCTCGCACCAGTTGAGGTAGGCGGTGGTGGAGAGCCGCGTGTAGGTGTCGGTGGTGGTGCCGGTCAGCAGCCCGATGCGGCGGGCACCGGCGGCGGCCAGGTGGTCGAGGAGGCCCAGTACGGCCGCCTCGTGGTCGTTGTCGACCCAGGCGGTGACGGGGAGGGTGCCGGCCGGGCGGCCGTCGGAGACCACGGGGAGTCCCTGACGGACCAGCTCGCTGACCACGGGGTCGTGGTCGGAGGGGTCGATCACGACGGTGCCGTCGAGGGCCACGTTGGACCAGACGTCGTGTCGTGAGGTGGCGGGGAGGATGACGAGGGCGTAGCCGCGGGCGAGCGCGGCCGAGGTTGCGGCCCGTGCCATCTCCGCGAAGTACGCGAATTCGGTGAAGGTGAAAGGTTCATCCCCGTACGTCGTCACGGTCAGGCCGATGAGGCCCGACTTGCCGGTACGGAGGGTGCGAGCGGCGGCGGAGGGGCGATAGCCCAGCCGGTCGGCGACCTCGCGAACGTGGCGGCGGGTGGCGTCCGGCAGCCGCCCCTTGCCATTGAGCGCGTCGGAGACGGTTGTGATGGAGACGCCCGCTGCGGCGGCCACGTCTCTGATGCCGGCCCGGCCCTGTCGGCCGCCGACTCGCCGGGTGGTCTCGGCCCGGCTCACCTGATGCTTCCCTGCTGCTGTCATGGCGAGCCGATAGTAGGGCTCGGTGGGGTGGGTGGTCCGGGTGCATATGCACGCGTTGACAGGCACGATTCTGCATGTTTCGCCACCCCCAATGACCTTGGAAACAAAGGTCATTGGTCGCTCTGAGTAAGGGTGCCGCTTGTCTTCGGGTACGAGCATGCCAAAACGGAGCCGCTGCGGACCGTTCGCAACTCACCTGCACGAGGGACGCGCGCCACGGCGCAGGCCACCGGCGCACGCATATATGCGCGCGCTCCCCCTGTGTTCCGGGCGCCCGCCATTCTCGGATCGGCGGAATCCTCATATGGTGAGCAGTATTGAGTCGACGGTGCCGTCGACGGGACGGTCGAGGAGGACCTGCGGTGAGCGAGAAGAGCCCGAAGCTGCGCGCCGAGCTGGACGGCATTCCCACCTACAAGCCCGGAAAGCCGGCAGCCGCCGGCGGGGCCGTGGCGTTCAAGCTGTCCTCGAACGAGAACCCGTACCCGCCGCTGCCGGGTGTCCTGGAGAGCGCGGTCGCGGCCGCCGGGCGGTTCAACCGCTACCCGGACATGGCCTGCACGGGCCTGGTCAACGAGCTGGCGGAGCGTTTCGGCGTGCCGGTCGAGCACATCGCCACGGGCACAGGCTCGGTCGGCGTGGCCCAGTCGCTGATCCAGTCGACGGCGGGTCCGGGCGACGAGGTCATCTACGCCTGGCGGTCCTTCGAGGCCTACCCGATCATCACGCAGATCTCGGGTGCGACGTCGGTGCAGGTGCCGCTGACCGACGGGGACGTGCACGACCTGGACGCCATGGCCGCCGCGATCACCGACCGGACGCGCCTGATCTTCGTTTGCAATCCCAACAACCCCACGGGCACCGCGGTGCGCCGCGCCGAGCTGGAACGTTTCCTGGACCGGGTGCCCTCGGACGTCCTGGTGGTCCTGGACGAGGCCTACCGCGAGTTCGTGCGCGACGCCGACGTCCCCGACGGCATCGAGCTCTACCGCAGCCGCCCCAACGTGGCGGTGCTGCGTACGTTCTCCAAGGCGTACGGCCTGGCCGGTCTGCGGGTCGGATTCGCGGTCGCGCACGAGCCGGTGGCCGCCGCGCTGCGCAAGACGGCGGTGCCCTTCGGCGTCAGCCAGCTCGCCCAGGACGCCGCGGTCGCCTCGCTGCGGGCCGAGGACGAGCTGATGGGCCGGGTCGGCTCGCTGGTGGGCGAGCGCGCGAGGGTGCACGGGACGCTGCTCGCCCAGGGCTGGACGGTCGTCCCGGACACGCAGGCCAATTTCGTGTGGATGCGGCTGGGGGAGCGGACCGCCGAGTTCGCGGCGGCCTGCGAGAAGGCCGGTGTGGTGGTCCGGCCCTTCGCGGGCGAGGGCCTGCGGGTCACGATCGGTGAGACCGAGGCGAACGACCTCTTCCTGCACACGGCGGAGGCGTTCTTCAAGGAGATGTAGCCGCGCGGAGCCGTGGCTTCCGGAGTCGTGACTCCAGGGGCCGCGGCCTCAGGAGCGGAGCCGGGGTGTGGGCCCGGTCACGGGCCTACACCAGCTCCACGCGGATGGGGTCGCCGTCGCGGACGGTGGACAGCAGGCGGGGGTCGCCGTCGAACGAGCCGAGCACGTTGCACGGGCTCGCCAGGCGGCTCTCGCCCCCGCGCGAGATGGGAGTGGGGCCGTACGGCAGCGCGAGCGCGTCGCCCTCGGTCCAGAACGCGACCGTGCCCGGGTCGACGACCTGCCGGGCGTCGTGCTCCAGGGCGACGGAGACGCCGGTGTCGAAGTAGACCTCCTCGCCCCACGTGTTGGCGGAGGCCGAGATCGGGAGGGCCTCGGCCAGCGCCTTGCTGGTCGGGGTCTCGTCGAGGGTGGCGGTGAGCTGGCCGGAGGGCCAGGAGATTCGTATCTGCATGCGCTGAATTCAACAATCTGTTGAATGTCTTGGCTAGAGGTACCCCCCGGCTGAAAGCTGCGGATGCCTGTGCGACATAATGCTTGTGAATGTGAACGCGTTCACAAGCGTGTCCCGCTTCCTCCCGAAATGAGTGGGACACAAACGGCAGACTGCCGCTGTGACCACGGTGACCCGAAGGAGACGAGGACGTGGACCTAGCTTTGGCGCCGGAGACGCTGGCGCGATGGCAGTTCGGCATCACCACCGTCTACCACTTCCTGTTCGTCCCCCTGACGATCTCGCTCGCCGCCCTCACGGCAGGCCTGCAGACGGCATGGGTGCGCAGCGAGAACGAGAAGTACCTCAGGGCCACGAAGTTCTGGGGCAAGCTGTTCCTGATCAACATCGCGATGGGTGTCGTCACCGGCATCGTGCAGGAGTTCCAGTTCGGCATGAACTGGTCCGACTACTCGCGCTTCGTCGGCGACGTCTTCGGAGCCCCCCTCGCCTTCGAGGCCCTGATCGCCTTCTTCTTCGAGTCGACCTTCATCGGCCTGTGGATCTTCGGCTGGGACAAGCTGCCCAAGAAGATCCACCTCGCCTGCATCT
Organism: Streptomyces sp. NPDC044704; assembly: GCF_056433525.1. NCBI lineage: Bacteria > Bacillati > Actinomycetota > Actinomycetes > Kitasatosporales > Streptomycetaceae > Streptomyces > Streptomyces sp. NPDC044704. The sequence continues at coordinate 173,403 of NZ_JBWKGY010000005.1, read as the reverse complement.
GGATGGTCTCGATCGGCACCGTCCTGTCCGCCTACTTCATCCTCGCCGCCAACTCCTGGATGCAGCACCCCGTCGGCTACCGCATCAACGAGGAACGCGGCCGGGCCGAGCTCACCGACTTCTGGCTGGTGCTCACCCAGAACACCGCGCTGACCCAGTTCTTCCACACGATCACGGCCGCGTTCCTGGTCGGCGGCGCGTTCATGGCCGGCATCGCCGCCTACCACCTGGCGCGCAAGAAGCACGTGCCCGTGATGCGCAGCTCGCTGCGCCTCGGCCTGATCGTCATGATCATTGCCGGTATGGGCACCGCCATCAGCGGCGATCTGCTCGGCAAGGTCATGTACAAGCAGCAGCCGATGAAGATGGCAGCGGCCGAGGCCCTGTGGGACGGCGAAGCGCCGGCCCCCTTCTCCGTCTTCGCCTACGGCGACGTGGACAAGGGCCACAACAAGGTCGCGATAGAGATCCCCGGCCTGCTGTCCTTCCTGGCCAACGACGACTTCACCTCGTTCGTCCCGGGCATCAACGACGTCAACAAGGCCCAGCAGGAGAAGTTCGGCCCCGGCGACTACCGGCCGAACATCCCCGTCGCCTACTGGGGCTTCCGCTGGATGATCGGCTTCGGCATGGCCTCGCTCGCGATCGGCTCGCTGGGCCTGTGGCTGACCCGCAAGAAGTTCCTGCTGCCGCCCGGCCTGCGCACCGGCCCGGAAGAGGTACCGAACCTGGTCCTCTTCAAGAAGGCCCTGAGCCCGCGCTTCGCCAACCTGTACTGGATCGTCGCGCTCTGGACCATGGGCTTCCCGCTCATAGCCAACTCCTGGGGCTGGATCTTCACCGAGATGGGACGCCAGCCCTGGGTCGTCTACGGAGTGCTGCGCACCCGGGACGCGGTCTCCCCGAACGTGACCCAGGCCGAGGTGCTCACCTCGATGATCGGCTTCACCCTGCTCTACGCCGTGCTCGCGGTGATCGAGGTCCGGCTGCTGGTGAAGTACGTCAAGCTCGGCCCCCCGGAACTCACCGAGGCCGACCTGAACCCGCCGACGAAGATCGGCGGAGACGACAGGAACCCCGACCGGCCGATGGCCTTCTCGTACTGAGGCCCGAGGAGACCCACGATGCAACTCCACGACGTCTGGTTCGTACTCATCGCCGTCCTGTGGACCGGCTACTTCTTCCTGGAGGGCTTCGACTTCGGTGTCGGTGTCCTCACCAAGCTGCTCGCCCGTGACCGCACGGAGAAGCGGGTCCTGATCAACACGATCGGGCCCGTCTGGGACGGCAACGAGGTCTGGCTCCTCACCGCCGGCGGCGCGACCTTCGCGGCCTTCCCCGAGTGGTACGCCACGCTCTTCTCCGGTTTCTACCTGCCGCTGCTGATCATCCTCGTCTGCCTGATCATCCGTGGCGTCGCCTTCGAGTACCGTCACAAGCGGCCCGAGGACAAGTGGCAGACCAACTGGGAACACGCGATCTTCTGGACCTCGTTGATCCCCGCCTTCCTGTGGGGCGTGGCCTTCGCCAACATCGTGCGCGGCGTGAAGATCGACCAGGACATGGAGTACGTCGGGAGCTTCCTGGACCTGATCAACGTCTACTCGGTCCTGGGCGGTCTGGTCACCCTCACCCTGTTCACCTTCCACGGCGCGGTGTTCACCTCGCTCAAGACGGTCGGTGACATCCGGGACCGCTCGCGCGCACTGGCCACCCGGCTGGGCGTGGTCACCGCGCTGCTGGCGCTCGTCTTCCTGATCTGGACCCAGGTCTCGCGCGGTGACGGCTGGAGCCTGATCGCGATGGCCGTCGCGGTGGCTTCCCTGGTCGGGGCCCTGGGCTGCAACCTGGCGGGCCGCGAGGGCTGGTCGTTCGCGCTCTCCGGCATCACCATCGCCGCCGCCGTCGCGATGCTGTTCCTGACGCTCTTCCCGAACGTCATGCCGTCCTCCCTGGACGACGCCTGGAACCTCACGGTCACCAACGCCTCGTCCAGCCCGTACACACTGAAGATCATGACCTGGTGCGCCGGAGTGGCCACGCCGCTCGTCCTGCTCTACCAGGGCTGGACGTACTGGGTGTTCCGCAAGCGGATCGGGACGCAGCACATCGTCGACGCGCACTGAGGCGTCGGCGGCTCCCTCCGATGCCCGACTCTCCTGCCCGACCTGCCGAGGGGATGTTTCACGTGAAACCGATCGACCCGCGCCTGCTGCGGTACGCCCGCTCCACCCGCCTCTTCCTGGGGGCGGTGGTGCTCCTCGGGCTCGCCGGAGCGGGGCTGGTCGTCGGTCAGGCGATGCTCATCGCCGAGATCGTGGTCGGTGCCTTCGAGGAGGGGCTCGGCGCGGGGGCGCTGCGCACACCGCTGCTGCTCCTCGCGGCGGTGGCCCTGGGGCGCGGCCTGGTCGCCTGGCTCACGGAGCTGGCCGCGCACCGCGCCGGTGCGGCGGTCAAGTCCGAGCTGCGGGTGCGACTGCTGGACCGGGCCGCCGACCTGGGGCCCGGCCGGGCCGGCGGTCAGCGGACCGGTTCGCTGGTGGCACTGGCCACCCGGGGCGTGGACGCGCTCGACGACTACTTCTCCCGCTACCTGCCCCAGCTGGGGCTCGCGGTGGTCGTTCCGGTGGCGGTCCTCGCCCGGATCGTCACCGAGGACTGGGTGTCGGCGGCCATCATCGTGGTGACCTTGCCGCTGATCCCGCTGTTCATGATCCTGATCGGCATGGCCACCCAGTCCCGGATGGACCGCCAGTGGCGGCTGCTGTCCCGGCTGTCGGGGCACTTCCTGGACGTGGTGGCCGGACTCCCGACGCTGAAGGTCTTCGGGCGCGCCAAGGCCCAGGCCGAGTCCATCCGCAAGATCACCGACGACTACCGTCAGGCCACGATGCGGACCCTGCGCATCGCCTTCCTGTCGTCGTTCGCGCTGGAGCTGCTCGCGACGCTGTCGGTGGCCCTGGTCGCGGTGACCATCGGCATGCGGCTGGTCCACGGCGAACTCGACCTCTACACGGGACTGGTCATCCTGATCCTGGCGCCCGAGGCGTACCTGCCGCTGCGGCAGGTGGGAGCGCAGTACCACGCGGCGGCCGAGGGACTGGCCGCGGCGGAGGAGATCTTCGAGGTTCTGGAGACCCCGCTGCCCGCTCCGGGCGGCGCGGCCCCCGTGCCGGACGCGGACCTGCGCATCGAGTTCGACGGGGTCGAGGTGCGGTACGAGGGCCGGAGCGCGAGCTCGCCCGGACCCGTCTCGCTGGTCGTCGAACCGGGTGAGTGCGTGGCCCTCACCGGGCCGAGCGGAGCGGGCAAGTCCACGCTGCTGAACGTGCTGCTGGGCTTCGTCACGCCGACGGCCGGACGGGTCCGCATCGGCGCCGTCGACCAGGCCGAACTGTCCCTGGAGCAGTGGCGGGAGCGGGTCGCGTGGGTGCCGCAGCGGCCGCACCTCTTCGCGGGGACCATCGCCGAGAACGTACGCCTGGCCCGGCCCGGGGCCCGCGACGAAGACGTGGAAGCGGCCCTCCGGGACGCCGGGGCGTGGGAGTTCACGGCCGCCCTGCCGGGCGGGGTCCACACCCCGCTCGGTGAGGGCGGCGTCGGCCTGTCGGCGGGACAGCGGCAGCGGCTCGCGCTGGCCCGCGCGTTCCTGGCGGACCGGCCGGTGCTGCTGCTGGACGAGCCGACGGCGGCACTGGACGGGGAGACCGAGGCGGCCGTGGTGGACGCCGTACGACGCCTCGCGGTGGGCCGGACCGTCCTGCTGGTGGTGCACCGGCCGGCGCTGCTGGCAGTGGCCGACCGGGTGGTGGCGGTGGGCGAAGGCGCAGGGGAGCCCGCCGGACCGATGGCCGCCCGGACCGCGGAACCCACGCCGGCGCCGGTTGCCGACCCCGGGGAATGGATCCTCGGGCCCACCGCGGAACGGGCCGCGGCGGGCGCCGCCGCCGACGCGGCCGGCGGTGATCCGCTGCGCCGGGTACGGGCCACGGCAGCGGCATGGCAGGGCAGGTTCCGGCTCGGGCTGCTGCTCGGAGCGCTGGCCGTCGGGTGCAGCGTCGGACTGATGGCCGTGTCGGGGTGGCTCATCTCGCGGGCCTCCGAGCAGCCGCCGGTGCTCTACCTGATGGTGGCCGTCACGGCCACGCGCGCCTTCGGCCTGGGCCGTGCCGTGTTCCGCTACGCCGAGCGGCTCGTCTCGCACGACGCCGTCCTGCGGATGCTGGCCGACCTGCGGGTCTCCGTGTACCGGCGGCTGGAGCGGATCGCCCCCGCCGGACTGCGCGAGCAGCGCCGCGGGGACCTGCTGTCCCGGCTGGTCGCCGACGCCGACGCCCTCCAGGACTACTGGCTGCGCTGGCTGCTCCCGGTCGGCACCGCGCTGCTCGTCGGCACCGGATCCGTGGCGTTCACCGCCTGGCTGCTGCCCGAGGCCGGAGCGGTGCTCGCGGTCGGCCTCCTCTCCGCAGGCATCGGAGTCCCCCTGGTCAGCGGTGCCTGCGCGCGGCGTGCAGAGCGGCGGCTCGCGCCGGCGCGGGGCGAGCTCGCCACCCACGTGGCCGACCTGCTGACGGGTACCGCCGAACTCACCGTCGCCGGGGCCCTGGCCGGGCGCAAGGACCGGGCGCGGGAGAGCGACGGGGTGCTGACCCGGATCGCCTCGCGCGGGGCCTTCGCCACGGGGCTCGGCAGCGGGCTGTCCGCCCTGGTGTGCGGGCTGACCGTGGTGTTCGCCGCCCTCGCCGGCGCGGCCGCCGTCGCCGGAGGCCGGCTCTCCGGGGTGGCCATGGCGGTGGTAGTCCTGACCCCGCTCGCCGCCTTCGAGGCCGTCAGCGGACTTCCGCTCGCGGTCCAGTACCGGCAGCGGGTGCGCCGCAGCGCCGAACGGGTCTACGAGGTCATCGACGCGCCGGTGCCCGTCGTGGAGCCGGCCGAGGCACTCGAAGCGCCTGCCTCCCCCTTCCCCCTGCGGCTGACCGGCCTCGCCGCCCGCCACCCCGGGCAGGAAAGGGACGCCCTGCACGGCACGGACCTGACCCTGGACGCCGGCCGGCGCGTCGCGGTGGTCGGCCCCTCCGGTTCGGGCAAGACCACGCTGGCACAGGTCCTGCTGCGGTTCCTGGACCCGAGCGACGGCACGTACACCCTGGGCGGGACCGACGTACGGGGCCTCGACGGCGACGACGTACGCCGCATGGTGGGCCTGTGCGCCCAGGACGCCCACCTCTTCGACAGCTCGGTCCGCGAGAACCTCCGGCTGGCCCGGCCCGGCGCGAGCGAGGAGGAGCTGCGCGAGGCGCTGGCGGCGGCCCGGCTGCTGGAGTGGGCCGAGGGACTTCCGGACGGTCTGGACACCCTGGTCGGTGAACACGGGGAGCGGATCTCCGGCGGTCAGCGGCAGCGGCTGGCCCTGGCCCGGGCGCTGCTCGCGGACTTCCCCGTCCTCGTCCTGGACGAGCCCGCCGAGCACCTGGACCTGGCGACCGCGGACGCCCTGACGGCGGACCTGCTGGCCGCGACCGAGGGCCGGACCACCGTGCTCATCACGCACCGGCTCGCCGGACTGGAGGCGGTGGACGAGGTGCTGGTCCTGGACCGGGGCACGGTCGTACAGCGCGGCGCGTACGCGGAGCTGGCCGTCGCCGAGGGCCCCCTGCGCGGGCTCCTGGACCGGGAGCGGCAGGCCGACGGGGCGCGGGCCGGCCTCGGCTGAGGGCGGGTCCGGCCCGGCCCCGGGTGGCGCGTTCCGCACGCTGCGACTTTCCCCACCAAAGGGGACTAACTAGGCTCAAGGTCATGTCAGCCCAGGAGTCTCAGGAAGCACCGGAACCCACGCGCGGAACACCGGACCCGCTGGAGGCCGCCACCCAGGCCACCCGGAGTCTGCAGGGGCTGTCCACCGAGCTGACCGCTCGGGTTCCGCAACTGCTGGAGGCCATGCGTTCGGTCGGGACCGGCCTCGAACTGCACTCCACGCTCGACCGGATCTGCGAGACGGCCGCCGAGCTCGCCGACGCCCGCTACGCGGCGATCGGCGTCGTCGACACCGAGGGACGCGGCCTCTCCGACTTCGTCACCTTCGGCGTCAGCGGCGAACTGGCCCGGAAGATCGGACACCGACCGGACGGGAAGCGCGGCCTGCTCGGCGCGCTGATCTCCCATCCCGACACCGTCCAGCTCACCGATCTGACCAAGGATCCGCGATCGGCCGGGTTCCCGGCGCACCACCCGCCCATGAAGACGTTCCTCGGCGTACCGATCCGGGTGCAGGGGGAGATCTTCGGCAACCTGTACCTCGCCGAGAAGAACGGTGGCGGCGAGTTCAACGACTACGACGTCCACATGGTCCGGGTACTGGCCACCGAGGCGGGCATCGCCATCGGCAACGCCCGGCTGTACGAGGCCGCCACCCAGCGCGAGCGCTGGATCGACGGCTCGGTGGCGGTCACCACGGCCCTGCTGTCGGGCGGCGACGCGGACGACGCCCTCGCGGTGGTGGCCGAACAGGCCCGCAGGCTGGCCGACTCCGCCGCCGGGATCGTGATGCTGCCGGCGGAGGAGGGCGGAATGGAGATCGTCGCCGTCTCCGCCGACAACCCGGCGACCTCGCTGGGGGTGGTGATCCCGGCCGAGAGCCCGGTGGTGGCCCGGCTGATGGAGGGCGAGCCGGTGTTCGTCGAGGACGCCTCCGGGGACCCGCGCATGATCAGCCGTCTGACCAGCCAGTACGGACCCTGCATGATGCTGCCGTTGCACAGTGGCGGGCGGGTGCTGGGCGCGCTCGTGACCCCGCGGGCCCGTGGCGAGAGGCCGTTCACCGAAGCGGAGCGGACCCTGGCGACCCAGTTCGCCTCGCAAGCCGCCCTCGCGCTGATGATGGCCGAGGCGCAGCGGGACCGGGAGCGCCTGGCCGTGTTCGAGGACCGCGACCGGATCGCCCGTGACCTGCACGATCTCGTCATCCAGCGGCTGTTCGCCACGGGGATGATGCTGGAGGGCGCCCAGCGCAGGTCCATCGTCCCGGAGGTCAGGGACGGGGTCGGCAAGGCGGTGGACGAGCTGGACGTGACGATCCAGGAGATCCGCACCGCGATCTTCGCGCTCCAGCAGGGCCCTGCGGAGGCGCCGTCGGGGCTGCGCACCCGGGTGCTACGGGAGATCAACATGGCTGCCGTGCCCCTGGGCTTCAAGCCGGCCCACCGGTTCCTCGGCCCGATCGACGCCGTCGTCGGCGAACTGGTCGGCAAGAACTTGATCGCGGCCCTGCGCGAAGCCCTGTCCAACGCGTTCCGGCACGCGGAGGCGTCCCGGATCGAGGTGGTGCTCGACTCCACCATCACCCTGGCCGACGGGCGGCCCGGGGTGCGGCTGGAGGTGGCGGACGACGGAGTGGGCATCCCGGAGGGAGGGCGGCGCAGCGGACTGCGGAACCTGCGCCGACGGGCCGAATCGCTGGGCGGGACGAGCTCGTACGGGCCGGGCATCGGAGAGGACGGGGGCGGGACCACCGTCCTGTGGGAAGCCCCGCTGTAAGACCTGGTGCCGTGACTAGTGCTGGTGGTGCGCGGTGCGTTCGGAGAGGATGCGCTCGATGACCACGGCGACGCCGTCCTCGTTGTTGGCCACCGTCCGCCCTGACGCGGCCGCGATCACGTCCGGGTGGGCATTGCCCATGGCGTACGAGGTACCGGCCCAGCGGAGCATCTCCACGTCGTTCGGCATGTCTCCGAAGGCGACGACCTCGGCGGGCGAGATGCCGCGCTCGGCGCAGCACAGGGCCAGGGTGCTGGCCTTGGAGATGCCGAGGCCGCTGATCTCCAGCAGGGAGGTCGGGCTGGAGCGGGTGATCGAGGCGTACGAGCCGGCCACCGAGCGTGCCAGGGCCAGGAACTCGTCCGGGCCCAGCTCGGCGTGGTGCGCGAGCACCTTCAGCACGGGTGCCGCGCTGCCGTCGAGCTCCTCGCCGAGCAGCTTCTCGGCGGTGGCCACGGTGGCTCCCGGGTCCTGGAAGAACGGCGGGTACATCGGCTCGTAGTTGATGCCGCTGGTCAGCTCGACGGCGAAGGACGTGCCGGGGGCGGCGGCGCGCAGGGTGTTCACCACCGTCATCGCGGTGGGCCGGGGCAGCGCCCGGACCTGTACGAACTCTCCCCCGGCGCGGAGGTCGACGACGGCGGCGCCGTTCGCGCAGATCGCCAGGCCGTGGCCGTGCACGTGATCGCTCACCACGCCCATCCAGCGGGCCGGACGGCCCGTGACGAAGAAGACCTCGATCCCGGCTTCCTCGGCGGCGGCGAGCGCGGCGACCGTGCGGAGCGAGACGGATTTGTCGTCGCGCAGCAAGGTGCCGTCGAGGTCGGTGGCGATGAGCCGGGGTGCGGGGGTTGGCCCGTCCGGGCGCTGAGGAGCCGAGGTCACGGACCCATCTTCGCCCATCGGCCCCGAGCGGCCGACCAGGTTCGGCTGGAGATGTTTCACGTGAAACCGGCGGCCTTCCGGCGATGTTTCACGTGAAACACGCCTCCTGCTTGGCTTCGGGGTGGGGCGGACGATGCGTGAGGTGCGGTTGTTGCACGCGTCGCCGTAGGCTCGAACCCATGAGTCTGCGTCTGAGCACTGTGATCCTCCCGGTCCGCGCGTGGCACGAAGGGGGCCGCGACCAGTGGCAGCGGGCCGAGCGGCTCGGGTTCCACACCGCCTACACCTATGACCACCTGACCTGGCGGACCTTCCGTGACGGTCCCTGGTTCGGTGCGGTGCCCACCCTGACCGCCGCGGCCGCGGCCACCGAGTCGATCCGCCTGGGCACGCTGGTCACCTCGCCGAACTTCCGGCACCCGGTGACCCTCGCCAAGGACCTCATGACGCTGGACGACATCTCCGGCGGGCGCATCACCCTGGGCATCGGGGCGGGCGGCAACGGCTTCGACGCGGTCGCGCTGGGCCAGGAGGAGTGGAGCCCGCGTGAGCGTGCGGACCGCTTCGCCGAGTTCGTCCCGCTGCTGGACCGACTGCTGACCGAGAGCGCCGTCACCCACCACGGCACCTTCTACTCCGCCGAGGAGGCGCGCAGCATCCCCGGCTGTGTCCAGCGGCCGCGTCTCCCCTTCGCCGTCGCCGCCACCGGCCCGCGCGGGGTGAAACTCGCCGCGCGTCTGGGCCAGGCCTGGGTGACGGCCGGTGACCCGAAGGTGTTCCAGGGCACGCCCGAGCAGTCGCTGGAGGCCATCCGCGGCCAGGTGGGCAAGCTGGAGAAGGCCCTGGCGGAGATCGGGCGGGAGTCCGAGACCATCGAGAAGGTGCTGCTGACCGGCTTCACCCCGGAGCGCAGCACGATGCTGGAGTCCGTGGACGCCTTCGTCGACTTCGCCGGACGCCACCGCGATCTGGGGTTCACGGAGATCGTCATCCACGCGCCCATCCCGGACTCCGACTTCGCCGCGGACGAGGCCGTCTTCGAGAAGATCGCCACGGAGGCGCTCGGACAGCTGGGCGGCTGACACCGGCGCCCCGTCCCCGGATCCGGCCCCGCCCCGGGCGGGTGAGGATCCGGGGACTACGCGCGCGTGGGGTCAGGACCTCAGGTTCGTGAGGGACCGCTTCGCCTGCGGCAGAATCCACTCCGGGACGACGTCTTCGGGCAGGGCCTTGATCTCCTCGACGAACGCCGAGATGCGGGCGGCGCCCGCCTCCGGCCGCCCGAGCTCCTGCTCGGTCCAGGCGGCGTTGTTCAGGCACTGGAAGCGGCCCAGAAGGTAGCCGGTGCCGAGGTCGTCGTAGACGGCGGAGGCCCGTTCCCACAGGAAGATCTGCTCCAGGCGCAGGGCCTCGATCCGGGCCGGGCTCAGCGCGCCGGGAGCCTCGCCGTCCGGGTCCTGCCCCGGCTCGGCGTCGCCCTGCTCGTCCCGCTCGGCGTCGTCCTGCTCCGCGTCGTCCGCGTCCGGTGCGTACTCGTCCTGCTCGGCCTGTTCCTGCGCGGTGACCTGCCGGTCCAGGATCTGGGCCAGCTGGTGCCAGGTCTGCGCCAGCTCGGAGCGCAGCTCGTCGGCCTGCGGATCGGTCGCCAGCGCCGCCTCCAGTACCCCGGCCGCTTCGTCCATCCGGAGCCGGGCGGTGTCCACCGCCGCCTCGTCGATCCGTTCGCGCAGGCCCAGCCAGGCCAGCGAACGCAGGATCCGGACTTCGGCGACCGCGGCCCCGCCCGCCTGCCGGTGCAGTTCCAGGGACCGCCGGTACGCGGCGACGGCCTCCTCGACCAGCCCCGCGTCGGAGAGGCAGTCGGCGGCCGACTGGGCGAAGCCCGCCTGCGGACGCTGGTCCTCCCAGCCCGTCACCAGCTCGGCAGCCCGCAGGTACTGCTCCGCCGCGGACCGGGACTCGCGCAGTTCCCGCAGCAGATCGCCCAGGAACTCCCGCGCCGCCACGGCCTGGCCCTCACCGTGCTCCAGCAGGTCGGGCAGCGTCGACTGGAGGACCTCCGCCGCGTCGGCGTTGCGGCCGTCCTGCGCGTAGGCGCGGGCCAGCACCAGACGGGCCTGTGCCCCGCCGTCGGCGGTCAGGCCGGCCTGGTCGAACCAGTGGGCGGCCGTCAGCGAGTGCTCGGCCGCCTCGGCGGCGGCGTCGGGCCGGTGCAGCAGGATGTCCGCGAGGGTGAGGCGCACGACGCCCTGCTGCTCGGAGTCCGTCACCTCCGCGGAGTGCTCCAGCGCCTCGCGCGCCGCTTCCTCGGCCTCCCCGGGCCGCTCCAGCGACCTCAGGACTCCGGCGCGCAGCACGAGGGGATCCACCGCCTGCCAGGGCCGGCCCGCCTCGACGGCCCGGACAGCGGAAGCGGCCAGGAGGGGCAGGGCGCGCTCGGTGTCCCCCTGCGCGAGGGCGACCCGGGCCAGCATCTCCTCGGCCTCCGCGACCAGGTCCGGCAGCGCGTCGCCCGGCGCGGCGTCCTCTCCGTACGCGGCGACGAAGGCGGTCAGCCCCTCGGCCGGCAGCGCGTGGCCGCCGTCGTGGTCGTGCGGGTGCCCCTCTGCGTGGGCGTGTTCCCGCGCCGCCTCGACGGACCGCAGGTACGGCTCCAGGCGGAGCGCGGCCAGTTCCGCGAGCGCGATCCGGCGGGTCCGCATCCGTTCGGCCGGGTCCAGGGCCCCGGCGGCCCGGGCGGCCGTCGCCAGCAGGGCGCGGACCTCCCCCGGCTCCGCCCCGGCCCCCGCGGCCACACTGGCCAGCCGCAGGTCCGCCAGGGCCGCCCGCTCGGGCCTGCCCAGGGCCAGGTACCCGTCCCGGACTTCCGTCAGGAGCCGGGCGGCGTCCTCGGCGCCGGCCCGCGCCGCGGCCAGGGCGTGGTGGTCGGCCACGTCCGCGGCCACCAGCGGATCCAGCTCCGCCGGGGGGAGCGCGGCCGCCCGTACGGACACCTCGGACCACAGCGCGTCCGCGCCCGGGTGCCCCAGGTCGCGCGCGTGCCGGGCCCGCTCCACGAGCTCGGCGAAGCCGGAGCCGGAGGCCGCCGCCGGGACGTGCGCGGCCGCGGGCGCCGGGGGGACGGCCGCGGCCGGCCGCGGCAGTGCGGCGCTGCGCACTCCGAGCGGCAGGACGCCGACGAACGGCGCCTGTTCGATCCGGGCCAGGAACCGTTCCGAGACGCGGGTGGTGCCGTTGCGGACGTCGAAGCGCTCGGCGATGTGCAGGGCCTCGGCGCGCAGCATCCCGTGCAGCTCGTCCACGGTGCGCGCGGAGCCGTCGTACGGCACGGTCCGGTCGGCGCCGTGCCCGAGTTCGGACAGCCGCCGCAGCAGGACGAGGACCCCGCCGTAGAAGTCCATCTGCGTCCTGACGTCCGCGAGGGCCCGCAGATGGGTGGCGTGTTCGGCGAGGATCTCCACGCCGCGCGCCTCGTTGCCGGTGAGGGCGCAGAACTCGATGTGCTGGCCGATGGCGCGCAGCAGGCCCTCCTTGCCGCGTGCCATGCGGTATCCGCGCAAGTGGTGGGAGCGGGCGTCGTCGGCGCGGCCGAGGCGCAGCAGCGGGCGCAGCGACCGGGCGAGGACCCGGTGCGGCTCCTCCATGCAGGTCTGTCCGCCGTTCAGCACGGGTTCCCAGATCCCGATGGCCTTGGCGTCCTCGCCCCGGCCCGCCCAGTAGGAGCCCTGGGAGTTCGTCTCGCAGGCGTGGCAGTCGCTCATCCGGTCGCGGTCGGCGGCCCGCCACCGTTCCATGGCCCGCTCGGCCCGCTCGTCGTCGCCGATGGCGTCCGCGAGGAAGTACTCGGACTGGCGTACGGCGCGTTCGCTGTAGCCGGCGATCCGGTAGCGCTTCTCCATGTCGTCGAGGTAGCCGGTGACGGCGGAGAGGGGGACGTCGGGCGAGTTGATGATCTGGCCGGACACCCACTTGAACCGCCAGAAGAGCGAGTGGGTGTCGCTCGCGTCGAAGGCTCCCGGATCGCGGTCGTACTCCTGGAGCAGACGGGCGAACGGAACCACCATCCGGGTGCGTTCGGAGCTGTACTCGTAGGCGTCGATCTGGGTGATCAGGGCCTGGCGGAACACGTCGGGGTCGCCGCAGACCTCGGCGGCGGCGGTCAGGGCCTCTGCCTGCGCGTTGCGCGCGGCGCCCTCGGGCAGGCGGTGGTTCTCGTAGAGCGCCCGCCGGATCTCTTCGGCCGTCATCGTGCTCACTGGGCGTCCTTCGGGGTCTCGGCGGAGTGGGTCGCCCATTCCAGGAGCCCGAGGAAGGCCCGGTTGAGCAGGGTGGAGTCGGCGGGCCGCAGCGGCCGCTGGGACATGAGCAGCGCCTGCCCGTAGAGGGATTCGACGGCGGTACCGGTCAGGGTCTCGTCGGGCAGGCCCGCGATGCGCCGGATCAGCGGGTTGTTGTGGTTGAGGACCAGGCGGGCGCGCGGGCCGGAGCCGCGCAGCGAGCCGAGGATGCCGCTCCACAGGCTGTCGGCGTTGTCGAGCGCGGCCGTCCGGTCGCGTTCCTGGCGGGCCTGCCGGTCGTCGAGGTAGAGCGCGGGCACGGAGACCGGCTGGAAGGCGCGCAGCACCACGTCGCAGCTCTGGGGCTCCAGGCGGGTGCGGGCGGTGGACAGGAAGGCGGTGAGGGCCAGTTCGACGCCGGTGGGGACCGGGTCGAGGCGCTCCGTGACGGCGCCCGCGTCGAGTTCGGTGACCTTGAGGTCGGGGCGTACGGAGGGCAGCAGGGCGAGCAGGTCAGCGTCGTAGGTGTAGCCGGCGTTGATGACGCCCAGGCCGTGAGCCGCCGCGATCGGTGCGATCTGGCGGAACTCCTCGACGGTGTGCGTGAAGTGGATGTCGCTGTGGGCCGCCGCGAACTCCTCCAGGCTCATCGAGCCGTCGCTGGTCTCGAAGGGCAGCCACGGCAGCATCAGCCCGAGCAGCTCGGCGTCGTGCCGGGCCAGGGACTTCACGCCGAGGTGATGGACGCTCAGGAAGGCCGCCAGACGGTCCGGTTCGCTCGCGGCGAGCTCGGCCAGCCAGGTACGGACGCGGGCGCCGAGGGCTTCGCGTACGGCGGCCAGGGTCTCGTTGTCGTACAGGTTCTCGCGGGAGGCGGTGGGCCGCAGCGTGTCCGTGTCCAGGACGACGCGGACGAAGAAGGCCCAGTCGGGCAGCAGGTTGTCGGCCTGGTCGGTGAGCAGCATGCCCTTGAGGTGGACGCGGTGTCCGGCCCGGTGGGCGGGGCTGGTCGGTTCGGGCAGGACGTACGCGACTCCTCGTACTCCGGCCACGGGCAGGTCGAGGTCGATGCTGTCGAGCGGGGTGAAGCCGAAGAGCCGCGCGCAGTGGCCGGCGAGGGCGACGCGGCGGGCGGCGGGGGTGGGGAAGGGACGGTCCCACACGGCGGGCCGGTCGGTGACCGGACGCGGGGCGCCGCCTTCGCCGTCGTCGAAGGTGATGTCGTAGGGCAGCAGGGAGCCGTAGTCGCGGGCGAGCCGTTCGACCCTGGCGGGCTCGGTCCACTCCTCGGAGCCCGGTCGGCCCTCCAGGTGGACGGTGGTGCCGGGCTCCGGGCGGGCGTCGTGGGGGAGTTCGCGGACGGTGTAGGAGCCGTCGTCCGTGGCCAGCCACTCGACGGGGGGTGCCTGGGGGTCGCGGGCGGAACGGGTGATGACGCGGATCTGCCGGGCGACGACGAAGCAGGCGAGCAGTCCGATGCCGAACTGGCCGAGGAATTCCTGGCGGGTGGTCTCCAGTCCGTGCTCGCCGCCGCGCTTGGAGCTGCGGCCGATGGTGGCGAGGAGGGAGTGGGCCTCCGCGGCGGTCAGGCCGATGCCGGAGTCCTCGATCGTGACCCGGCCGGCGGAGGCCGACAGCCGGATATGGACGCGTGCGCCGGGTTCGTGGGCGTGGCGGGCGGTGACGGCGTCGACGGCGTTCTGCAGGAGCTCGCGGACGTAGACGCGCGGGCTGGAGTAGAGGTGGTGGGACAGCAGGTCGACCAGGCCGCGCAGGTCGACCTGGAAGCTGTTGACGGGGGCCTCGGAGACGGGGGCCTCGGATACGGAGGCCTCGGAACCGGCCGTGGAGCCGGAAGACGGGGATGTGGACGACGTCATGAGGCGTCACCTCGCTTGCTCGCATGGGGTGGTCGGCGATCGCGAGGTACCCCCCCTCACGGATCCCGGAGTGAGGAACAGAGTAGGGGGATGATCCGACAATTCCGCTGTGAATTGTGCTGCCCCGGCTCCTACGGGAAACGCAGGAACCGCGGCGGTACGGCGTCCGCCAGCCACACCCCGTTGGCGCTGATCCGGAACACGTGCCCGGCCGCCCGCATCGCGCCGGCGTCCACGGCGAGCACCACGGCCCGGCCCCTGCGCGCGCCCACCCGCGTCGCGGTCTCCCGGTCGGGCGAGAGGTGCACGTGGTGGCGGGCCATCGGGCGCAGGCCCTCGGCGCGGATGGAGTCCAGGGCCGAGGACACGGTGCCGTGGTACAGGTACGCCGGGGGTTCGGCCTCCGGCAGTCCGAGGTCGACCGCGACGGTGTGGCCCTGGCTGGCCCTGATGCGGGTGCCGTCGACGGCGAAGCGCTGCTTGTCGTTGGCGGCGACCACGTGGTCGAGCTCCGCCCGGCTGAAGGGGAATCCGTGGGCCGCGGCCGCGCCGAGGAGCTCGTCGATCTCGACCCATCCCTGCGGGTCGAGCACCAGTCCGATCCGTTCCGGCTGATGCCGCAGGTGTTTCGAGACGTATTTGGACACCTTCACGGTGCGTCTGTCATCCATGTCCCCAGCGTGCCGCCTCGGGCCGGGCTCCGGCAGCGATTTTTCGACCGTGCCGACGTGTGGACCACCTCTATCGCTCTTCCAAGATACGGAATACATTTTCCGCTGGACTGCTGCCCAGAGGGAGAAAACATGACACGACAGGCTTCACTGCTGCGGCGCTCGGCGGCCGAACTCATCGGCACCGCGGCACTGCTCGTGGTGGTGATCGGCTCCGGGATCCAGGCCGCCGCCCTCAGCCGCGACACCGGTGTCGCCCTCGTCGCCAACTCGCTCGTCTCGGCCATCGGCCTCGGGCTGATCATCACCCTGTTCGGGCCGCTGTCCGGGGCGCACCTCAACCCGGTGGTCACCCTCACCACCTGGTGGGCGCGCCGTACCGGGGGCGACGGGCTCGACGGCCGGGAAGCCCTGGCCTACACCGCGGCCCAGACCGCCGGGGCGATCGGCGGCGCCGTCCTCGCCGAAGCCATGTTCGGCCGGACCCCGGGAACCTTCGCCACCCAGGTCCGCGACGGCGGCCACCTGCTGGTCGGTGAGATCGTCGCCACCGCCGGGCTGGTCCTGGTCATCCAGGGGCTGGGCCGCATCGGCCGCGCGAAGCTGATCCCGGCCGCGGTCGCCGCGTACATCGCCGCCGCGATCTGGTTCACCTCCTCGGGCTCCTTCGCCAATCCGGCGGGCACCGTGGGGCGGGCCTTCAGCGACTCCTTCACGGGCATCGCCCCGCGGTCACTGCCCGGATTCGTCGCCGCCCAGCTGCTCGGAGGTGTCCTCGGACTGGCCCTGGCCACCCTCCTCTACGGCCGCGAGCACCGCACCGGGGCGCGGGACTCCGCCCAGGACGGGCCGGCCGCCGCGGTGGAGCGGGCCGGGGAGGAACCGGTGGCCGATATACCGCGCACCGGACCCGCGTTCGAGGCCGTCGTCTGAGGCTCCATCCACGTTGCCCACAGGAAAACGCGACTTGTCCACAGCCGTTTCGGTGGGTTTGGGGGCCAACCGCGTGATTCGCCCTGTGGACTACTGATCGAGCACTATCGGCCGCCGCGCCGGGCCAGATCGTTCATCGTCCGGGCCTGGAGCTCCCGCTCCGTCGCCGCCCGGACGAACTCCGCCACGTGATCGGGACCCACCAGCTCCTGCACCGCCCGCACCGTCTCCGCCGGCAGCGCGACCGGCGCGGGACCCGACGGCTGAGCGGCGCCGGCCGCGCCCAGGTGCCGCTGGAGGTGCCGGGTCGCGAACAGCCTCATCGCCCGCGCGAGTTCGGCGTCCACCGTCTGCTGGGCCAGGGGCCGCAGCCTCCGTACCATCGTCGCCGCCTCGGCCGCGTCGGCGTCCGTCGGAGGCACCTGCCCGAGGTAGCGGGCGAAGACGTGCTCGGTGGTGAACTCCAGGAAGCGCGAGGCGATGTGCTCGACCTGCCCCCGCAGTTCGCGCAGGTGGCCGGTGATCGCCACCAGCGGCACCCCGGCCGCGTACAGCTCGGCGGCGACCGCCAGCTCCTGCGGCGACGGCACCAGGAACTCGTCCGGACGGCCGGGGAGCCGCTCCAGCACCCCCAGCTCGCAGGCCTCGTTCACCGCGTCGTCGTCGGGTCTGCCGCCGAACCGTTCGTTCAGGTCGGCGCGGCTGATCCGGGCCGCCTCCTCGTCGGTCCACGGCCCGTGCACCTCGGCGACCAGGCCGAGTACGCCGCCGAGCCCGCGCCCCGCGTCCCAGGCCTCCAGCAGCTCCTTGATGGAGGCCAGGGTGTAGCCGCGGTCCAGCAGGTCCGCGATCTGCCGCAGCCGTGCCAGATGCGTGTCCCGGTAGACGTTGGACCGGCCGCGGCGCTCCGGCTTCGGCAGCAGACCGCGGTCCTGGTACGCCCGGATCGTGCGCACCGTCGCCCCGCTGTGGTGGGCCAGATCCTCGATCCGGTACTCGGCTACCGCCTGATCGGACAATCCCGGCTCCCTACGACATGGCGGCTCGGCCGACCGCGCCCGCCGCGGTCCGGGCGGCAGGAGGCGCCGCCAGGTACTCGAGCGCCGTGCGCAGCGAGCCCTCCTGCGAGGGATGGTACGACCGTCGGGAGGAGCGGGGTATGGCCGTGCCGGGCCCTCTCGGCGGGCCCTCCCCGGACGCCTCGACGCGCCACCGCTCCCCGGCGCCCCCGACCGGGGTCACAGCTTCGGCTCCAGCCGCGCGATCCGCCGCAGCGTGCGCGGCGCGAAGCGGGACATCCACAGGGCGCCCTTGGACTCGGGGGTGACCGGCACGACGGCCTGGTTCTTCACCACGGCCAGCAGGATCGCGTCGGCGACCTTCTCCGGGGGGAAGTTGCGCAGCCCGTACATCCGCGAGGAGCTCTCCTGGCGGCGCTTCTCCTCGGCCGGGTCCGCTCCGGCGAACCGGGAGGTGGCGGCGATGTTGGTGTTGACGATGCCCGGGCAGATCGCGGAGACCCCGATCGACTGCGAGGCGAGCTCGGCGCGCAGGCACTCGCTGAGCATCAGGACGGCGGCCTTGGAGGTGCTGTACGCGGGGAGGGTCCGGGAGGGCAGGTAGGCGGCCGCGGAGGCGGTGTTGACGATGTGCCCGCCCTGGCCGCGCTCGGCCATCTGCTTCCCGAAGATCCGGCAGCCGTGGATCACACCCCACAGGTTGACGTCGAGGACCGTCTTCCAGTCCTCGGAGGTGGTCTCCAGGAAGGGCCCCGACAGGCCGATGCCGGCATTGTTGACCAGCACGTCCACGGTGCCGTACTCGGCGGCGACCTTCGCGGCGAGCTTCTCCATCGCCTGCTCGTCGCTCACGTCGACGCATTCGCCCCAGGCTTCGGGAGCGCCGACGAGCCGGGCCATCTCGGCGGTGCGCGCCGCGCCCTCGGCGTCCCGGTCCACGGCCACCACCCGGGCCCCGGCCTCGGCGAACGCGAAGGCCGTGGCCCGTCCGATGCCGCTGGCGGCGCCGGTGACCAGGACCAGCTGCCCGCCGAACCGGTCGGCGTACTTCCCGGGGGCCTTCTGCTCGGGTGCCCGTGTGGCGGGCTCCTCCCGGGCGGTCACGAACTCCGAGATCCACGCCGCGATCTGGTCGGGCCGGGTGCGCGGTACCCAGTGCTTGGCGGGCAGGGTCCGCCGCACCAGGTCCGGAGCCCACAGCTCCAGCTCGTCGTAGAGCCGCTCGGAGAGGAAGGCGTCCCCGGTCGGGGTGATCAGCTGCACCGGTACGTGCGCGTAGGCGTCGGCGCGGGGCCGGCTCATGCGGGCGCGGACGTTGTCGCGGTACAGCCAGGCACCGTGCGCGGCGTCCGAGGCCAGCGAGGCCGTCGGGTAGGGGCCGGCCGGGATGTTCTCCAGGCGCTCGAGCATCTTCGGCCACTGCTTGCCGAGCGGTCCGCGCCAGGCGAGCTCCGGCAGCAACGGCGTGTGCAGCAGGTACACGTACCAGGACTTCGCGCCCTGGCTCAGCAGCTGGGCCGCCCGGCGCGGGGTGGGACGCGCCATCCGCTTCTTGATCCAGTGCCCGAAGTGGTCGAGGGAGGGCCCGGACATCGAGGTGAAGGACGCGATCCGCCCCTCGGTGCGGGCGACCGTGGCGAACTCCCAGCCCTGTACGGAGCCCCAGTCGTGGCCCACCAGGTGCACCGGCCGGTCCGGGCTGACCGCGTCCGCCACGGCCAGGAAGTCGTCGGTCAGCTTCTCCAGGGTGAACCCGCCGCGCAGCGGGACCGGGGCCGTGGACCGCCCGTGGCCCCGGACGTCGTACAGCACCACGTGGAAGCGGGCGGCGAGGCGTTCGGCGACCTCCGACCAGACCTCCTTGGTGTCCGGGTAGCCGTGCACCAGGATCACGGTCGGCCGGTCCGTTTCGCCGAGTTCCACGACGCACAGTTCGATGCCGCCGGTGTTCACCCGGCGCTCCCGCGCGCCCGCCAGTGCCGTACCGCTCATCCCGCTCATGCCGCCTTCTCCTCAGCCCAGCGCCGCACGTGCGGCAGGTCGTCGTCGAGCCAGTACGCGCTCTCCTCGGGGTCCCGGGAATCGGTGACCACCAGGATCTCCTCGAACTTCGCTCCGGTGCCGCGGAAGCCCAGGTGCGGCTCCACCGCCCACAGGCCGGGCTGCGGCGGGTGGTCGGAGAAGTGGTACGGGCTCCACAGCGGGGACCAGCCCTCGCGGTGCCCGTGCAGGGCGTCGGAGGCCAGACCCCTGAGGGACCGCGTACCGAATCCGAACGCGGTCGGCGACCAGCGCCGCTCCTCGACCCGGTCTATTTTGTGCGCGATCACGCCGAAGGGGTAGGCCCGGTGCCGGTTCGCGTACCCCTGCCGCGTCATCAGCCGTTCGACGTTCTCGTAGATCTCGCGCAGGGAGCGGCGCTCGCGCACCTGCTCCAGGATCAGGTCCCGGTGCGGCCGCAGGTCGGCCATCAGCCGGTCCTGTACCGGGTTGAGGCCGAGGCTCCCGGAGTAGCCGATGTCGGCCGCGTAGCCCCGGTGGACCGGCGCCATGTCGAGGATGAACGGCATCCCAGGCTCCAGCTTCCGGTTCGTCGGGAAGAACTGGAGGGGGACCCTGAACCCGGCGAAGGCGGTGCGGTCCCCGAACCAGGCGAACGGGAGGTGGAACCAGTCCCTCACGCCGCGCTCGCGCAGCCAGTCGCGCTGCATCCGCGCCGCCTCGCGCTCGGTCACGCCGGGCCGCAGCTGGGCCGCGACGGTCTCGGCGCACTCGTAGGCGAGGCGCTGAACCTCCCGGAAGCCGCTCAGCTCGGCGGAGGGCCGCCGGGCGGGCGGCGCGGTGCGTTGCTTCGTGTCCCCAGCCATAGCAGCCGTCCGTCCTCATCGCCGTACGCGCCCGTAAGTTGACACTGATGAATGTGACAATGACCGGAGATCACGTCAAGGGGCGTGCACGGACCTGTGGACGAACTTGTCCGGTTCGCATCAGCCTTGCGTCGGGGTTCGTAGTCCTCAAGGCGGATACGGGTTCCCGCTCCAGGTCTGACGATCCGCGCGACGTTCGGGACTAACGTCGAACTCGTGACTGTCATCGCGACCGAAAGCCTGAGCAAGCGGTACCCCCGAGTGACCGCCCTCGACCGGCTCTCCCTGGACATCGGACCCGGCGTCACCGGGCTCGTGGGTGCCAACGGAGCCGGCAAGTCCACGCTGATCAAGATCCTGCTCGGACTGTCCCCCGCCACCGAGGGCCGCGCCGCCGTGCTCGGACTCGACGTCGCCACGCATGGCAGCGCCATCCGTGAGCGCGTCGGCTACATGCCCGAACACGACTGCCTGCCACCCGACGTGTCGGCCACCGAGTTCGTCGTGCACATGGCCCGCATGTCCGGGCTGCCGCCGACGGCGGCACGCGAGCGGACCGCGGACACCCTGCGCCACGTCGGGCTGTACGAGGAGCGCTATCGCCCCATCGGCGGCTACTCCACCGGCATGAAGCAGCGCGTCAAGCTGGCGCAGGCGCTCGTCCACGACCCGCAGCTGGTCCTCCTCGACGAGCCGACGAACGGCCTCGACCCGGTCGGCCGCGACGAGATGCTCGGCCTGATCCGCCGCGTCTACACCGACTTCGGCATCTCCGTCCTGGTCACCTCCCACCTCCTCGGCGAGCTGGAGCGGACCTGTGACCACGTGGTGGTCGTCGACGGCGGCAAGCTGCTGCGGTCGAGCTCCACGAGCGACTTCACGCAGACCACCACCACCCTCGCGGTCGAGGTCACCGACTCCGACGCGCACCCGGACGGCACCGCCGCCCTGCGTACGGCGCTGGTGGCGGCGGGCATCACCCTCCACGCCGGCGAGGAGCAGGGCCTGCCCGGAGCGGGCCACATCCTGCTGATCGAGGCCACGGGCGAGGACACGTACGACACGGTCCGCGACACCGTCGCCGACCTGGGCATCGGCCTGGTCCGCATGGAGCAGCGCCGCCACCACATCGCGGAGGTCTTCCGCGACAGCGACCGGGCGGCCGCACAGCAGCCGGCCCAGCCGCAGGTACAGCAGCAGGGCCAGCCGCAGGGACGGCCCTCCGCCCAGCCGGCAGACCAGCAACCCGGCCAGCAGTCCGCCCAGCACCTCGTCCAGCAGAAGGGAGCCGGTTCCGATGGCGCCTGACACCTCGACCCAGATCCACAACATCGGCTACCGGTCCTACGACGGCCCCCGCCTCGGCCGCGCCTACGCCCGCAAGTCGCTCTTCTCGCAGTCCCTGCGGGGTGCGTACGGACTCGGCCGTTCGGCCAAGTCCAAGGTGCTGCCGATGATCCTCTTCGCGGTGATGTGCGTGCCCGCGCTGATCATCGTCGCCGTGGCCATCGCCGTCCCCGGCTCCACCGACCTGCCGATCAAGTACACGACGTACGCCCTGACCACTCAGGTGATCATCGGCCTTTACCTCGCGTCCCAAGCCCCCCAGTCGGTCTCCCGGGACCTGCGGTTCAAGACCGTGCCGCTGTACTTCTCACGCCCCATCGAGCGCGTCGACTACGTGGTGGCCAAGTACGCGGCCATGGCCTCGGCCCTCTTCATCCTCACCGCCACCCCGCTGCTGATCATGTGGATCGGCTCGCTGCTGGCGAAGTTCGACTTCGGTGACCAGACCAAGGGATTCGGGCAGGGACTGGTGTCCGTACTGCTGCTTTCGCTGCTCTTCGCCGGGCTCGGCCTGGTCATGGCCGCGCTCACCCCGCGCCGCGGCTTCGGCGTCGCCGCCGTGATCGGCCTGCTGCTCATCCCCTACGGCGCCGTCTCCACCGTGCAGGCCGTGGCCTACTCGACGGGGAACACCGGAGCCATCGACTGGATGGGCCTGTTCTCCCCGATCACCCTGATCGACGGAGTGCAGACCGCGTTCCTGGACGCCACCTCGGCGTTCCCCGGCGGTGAGGGCCCCTCGGCCGCCGTCGGTGTCGTCTACCTGCTCGTCGTCCTCGGCCTCATCGCCGGCTCCTACGCCGCCCTGATGGCCCGCTACCGGAAGGCCGGGCTGTGACCGTCATCGACATCGACCACACCTCCCGCTGGTTCGGCAACGTCGTCGCCGTGAACGACGTGACCATGCGGATCGGCCCCGGTGTGACCGGACTGCTGGGTCCCAACGGCGCCGGAAAGTCCACCCTCATCAACATGATGGGCGGCTTCCTCGCGCCCTCCACGGGGACCGTCACCCTCGACGGCGCGCCGATCTGGCGCAACGAGCAGGTCTACAAGCAGATCGGCGTCGTGCCCGAACGCGAGGCCATGTACGACTTCCTCACCGGCCGTGAGTTCGTGGTGGCCAACGCCGAACTGCACGGGCTCGACGACGCGGACGCCCAGCGCGCCCTCGCGACCGTCGAGATGGAGTACGCCCAGGACCGCAAGATCTCCACGTACTCCAAGGGCATGCGCCAGCGCGTGAAGATGGCGTCCGCGCTCGTCCACGACCCGTCCGTGCTGCTCCTCGACGAGCCGTTCAACGGCATGGACCCGCGTCAGCGCATGCAGCTCATGGAGCTGCTGCGGCGGATGGGCGACGAAGGCCGCACCGTCCTGTTCTCCTCCCACATCCTGGAGGAGGTCGAGCAGCTCGCCTCCCACATCGAGGTGGTCGTCGCCGGCCGGCACGCCGCCTCCGGCGACTTCCGCCGGATCCGCCGCCTGATGACGGACCGACCGCACCGCTACCTGATCCGGTCCTCCGACGACCGGGCCCTCGCCGCGGCCCTGATCGCCGACCCGTCCACCGCCGGCATCGAGGTCGACCTCAAGGAAGGCGCCCTGCGCATCCAGGCCGTCGACTTCGGACGCTTCACCGAGCTGCTCCCGCAGGTCGCCCGGGCGCACGGCATCCGGCTGCTCACGGTCTCGCCCTCCGACGAGTCCCTCGAGTCGGTCTTCTCCTACCTCGTCACGGCCTGAAGGAGCTGGCATGTACAACCCCACCGTTGCCCGGCTCACCTACCGGGCCCTGCTCGGCCGCCGCCGCGCGCTGATCCTCTTCGCGCTGCCCGCCCTGCTGATCGTCATCTCCGTCGCCGTTCGGGCCTTCACCGGCGTGGACGACAAGGTCGCCGCCGACCTCCTCGGCGGGTTCGCCCTGGCGACGATGGTCCCGCTGATCGGCGTCATCGCCGGCACCGGAGCCATCGGCCCCGAGATCGACGACGGCTCGATCGTCTACCTGCTCTCCAAGCCGGTGAAGCGGCCGACGATCATCATGACCAAGCTGATCGTCGCGATCGCCGTCACCATGGCCTTCTCCGCGATCCCCACCCTGATCGCCGGATTCATCCTCAACGGCAACGGCCAGCAGATCGCCGTCGCCTACACCGTCGCCGCCCTCGTCGCCTCGATCGCCTACAGCGCGCTGTTCCTGCTGCTCGGCACCGTCAGCCGGCACGCGGTGGTCTTCGGCCTCGTCTACGCCCTGATCTGGGAGTCCCTCTTCGGCAGCCTGGTCTCCGGAGCCAAGACCCTCAGCGTCCAGCAGTGGTCGCTCTCCCTGGCCGAGAAGGTCGCCGGACCCGGGTATGTCGACGCCAGCGTCGGCCTGCCCACCGCCGTGATCCTGCTCCTCGTGGTCACCGTCGGCGCCACCGCCTACGCCGGCCAGAAGCTGCGCCGCCTCACCCTGGCCGGCGAGGAGTAGGCCCGCCGCCGCAGGCACCGCTAGCTGTGCCCCGCCCGGCCCACCGGCCGGGCGGGGCACAGGTTCGCGCGGGATCATCGGGTCATGATCGAGCCCACCGAGCCGGAGCCGTCCAGGCCCCTGCGGTCCTGGATACGTTCCTCGCCCGGGACGCACATCTGGCTGCTGATCATCGCCATCACCAGTGTCATCGTCGTGCTCGCCCCGGACCGGGTCGAGCACGTACTGCTCCACCGCAACAGCAGCAACATCCACGAGCTGGTCCGGTACCCCGTGCGTGCCCTGCTCAGCAGCGCGTTCTGGATCGAGAACCCGGCCTCGCTCGCCCTCTACGCCCTGCTCTTCGAGTGCTTCCACGCCCCCGTCGAGCGCTGGCTCGGCACCCTGCGCTGGCTCCTGATCGTCGCGACCGCTCACATCACGGCGACCCTGATCAGCCAGAAGGTCCTTCTGATGGCCATCCAGGACAACCGCGCGCCGCACAGCATGACCCACGTCGTCGACATCGGCGTCAGCTACGGCCTCGCGGCCTCGGTCGGTGTGCTGACCTACCGGCTGCCGAATCCCTGGCGATGGCTGTACCTGGCCGGCGCGGTCGCCTTCTTCGGGATCCCGCTCCTCACCGGCGGCAGCTTCACCGACCTCGGCCACGCCATTTCGCTCGCCGTCGGGCTGCTCGCCTGGCCGCTGACCCTGCACCAGGGGCCGCACACCGACCGCCCGCCCATCGATGTTTCACGTGAAACATGAGCGTTTCACGTGAAACAGGGTCATGTTTCACGTGAAACATCGGGGAAGACGGCCCGGACCCGCCAGCCGCCGCCGTCCTCCGGGCCTGCCCCGAGCGTGCCGCCGGCGCCCTCCACCCGCTCCCTCAGACCCACGAGGCCGGTGCCGCCACCGCCTCGTCGGAGACCGGGGAAGGACCGGGAGCCGCGGGGCGGTGCCGTGTGGGACACGCTCAACTCGATGCCGGCCGTGGTCCGGCGCACGGTGACCCGTACCGCGTCCACGCCCCGGGCGTGGCGCCGTACGTTCGTCAGGGCCTCCACCGCGACCCGGTACGCGGCCGTGTCCGCCTCCCGGGCCAGCGCGGTCAGCGCCTGCTCCTCCGCCTCCAGTACGCCGCCCTCGAAGCGGTCCACCAGCTCCGGCAGCTCCGCGAGCCCGGGAACCGGGGTGGTGGGCCCGCCGCCGGCCCTGCGCAGTGCGTGCACCGTGCGGTCCATCGAGGCCAGAGCACTCAGCCCGGACTCCTCGATGCGCTCCAGGGCGAGGACCGCCTGACGCGGATCGGCGTCCGCCACGAACCGGGCGGCCTGCGCCTGTACCACCATCGCGGTCACGTCGTGCGCGACGAAGTCATGCAGATCCCGGGCCACTTCGAGCTGCTGGTCGCGCCGGGCGTCCCGTACCGCCCGGCGCGTCCGCGCGGCCTGCCGCCGCAGGTGCCCACCGGCGGCCACGGCCCCCAGGGCGGGCAGCGACCAGAACGCTGCCGCACCACAGGCTTCGAGCCATGACCCTCCTTCGTCCCACACGAGAGGGGCCGGCCACAGCGCCACCGCCACGACGCCCAGGGCTCCGGCGGGGATTGCGTCCCGCCGGGAGGACCACCGGGCCACCAGTCCCAGCAGCGGCAGCAGTAACGCCATGGCCGACAGGGACCACGCCCCGGGCAGCCGTGCGAGGGAACAGGCGACGGACAGCGCGGAGGCGCCCGCAAGCGCCGGGGCGTAGAGGGCTCGCGGGTTCACGGTCATGAGGGCGACCCTACGGACGGCCCTGGCACGGGGCCATCTGCCGTTCGGCAGAGGGGAGCCGACGCCCGGGCCCCGAAGCCCGACGGCACGAAATTCGCTGGTAAGGGCCGTGCGGCAGGGGCAGAGTGGGCAGTGCGGGGAGCAACAAAAGGTCCGGGACAGCCACTTCGAGCGCGCCTCGCGGCGCGGGCTGTCCCGGACCTCTCGTACGTCGTGCGCCGTGCCCCGGCTACGCGGCGCCCAGCAGGCGTTCCAGTACCACCGCGATGCCGTCCTCCTGGTTGGAGGTCGTCACCTCGTCGGCCACGGCCTTGAGCTCCGGATGGGCGTTGGCCATGGCCACGCCGTGGGCGGACCAGCCGAACATGGGGATGTCGTTCGGCATGTCGCCGAAGGCGATCGTCTCCGCGGCCTTCACACCCAGCCGCCGTGCGGCCAGGGACAGGCCGGTGGCCTTGCTCAGGCCGAGCGGCAGGATCTCGACGATGCCGGGACCCGCCATCACGATGTCGACGAGGCTGCCGACGGTCGCCCGGGCCACCTTGACCAGCTCGTCCTCGCCCATCCCCGGGTGCTGGATGTAGAGCTTGTTCAGCGGGGCGGTCCAGACCGCCGCCGTGTCCTCCAGGTAGAGCGCCGGCAGGCCCTCCTGCACCTGGTAACCCGGACCGAACAGCACTTCGCCGTCCACCCCGTCCCGGCTGGCCGCCAGGGCCAGCGGACCCACCTCGGCCTCTATCTTCGACAGCGCCAGCCCGGCCAGCTGCCGGTCCAGCGTCACCGACGTCAGCAGCCGGTGCGCTCCCGCGTCGTAGACCTGCGCGCCCTGCCCGCACACGGCGATCCCCTTGTAACCGAGGTCGTCGAGCACGTGACGGGTCCAGGGCACGGCCCGGCCGGTGACGATGATGTGCGCCGCGCCCGCCGCGGTGGCCGCGGCGAGCGCTTCACGGGTGCGCTCCGAGACGGTGTCGTCGTCACGCAGCAGCGTGCCGTCGAGGTCCGTCGCGACGAGCTTGTACGGGAACGGGGCGGCCGGGCTCACTTGGTGATCGGCTCCAGCACCTCGCGGCCGCCCAGGTACGGACGGAGCACCGGAGGTACCCGCACCGAACCGTCGGCCTGCTGGTGGTTCTCCAGGATCGCGACGATGGTGCGCGGTACGGCGCACAACGTGCCGTTCAGCGTCGACAGCGGCGCGGTCTTCTTGCCCTCGCGGTAGCGGATCGACAGGCGGCGGGCCTGGAAGCCGTCACAGTTCGAGGCGGAGGTCAGCTCGCGGTACTTGCCCTGGGTCGGGATCCAGGCCTCGCAGTCGAACTTGCGCGAGGCGGAGGAGCCCAGGTCGCCGGTGGCCACGTCGATGACCTGGAACGGCAGCTCCAGGCTGGTCAGCCACTGCTTCTCCCATTCGAGGAGCCGCTGGTGCTCGGCCTCGGCCTCCTCCGGGGCGACGTACGAGAACATCTCGACCTTGTCGAACTGGTGGACGCGGAAGATGCCCCGGGTGTCCTTGCCGTAGGTACCGGCCTCGCGGCGGAAGCACGGCGAGAAGCCGGCGTAGCGCAGCGGAAGCTTGTCCGCGTCGATGATCTCGTCCATGTGGTACGCGGCGAGCGGGACCTCGGAGGTGCCGACCAGGTAGTAGTCGTCCTTCTCCAGGTGGTACACGTTCTCCGCGGCCTGGCCGAGGAATCCGGTGCCCTCCATGGCACGCGGGCGGACCAGGGCCGGCGTCAGCATGGGGATGAAGCCGGCCTCGGTGGCCTGCGCGATCGCGGCGTTCACCAGGGCGAGCTCCAGCAGCGCGCCGACACCGGTGAGGTAGTAGAAGCGCGAGCCCGACACCTTGGCGCCGCGCTCGACGTCGATGGCGCCGAGCGATTCGCCGAGCTCCAGGTGGTCCTTGGGCTCGAAGCCCTCGGCGCCGAAGTCACGGATCGTGCCGTGCGTTTCGAGGACGGTGAAGTCCTCCTCGCCGCCGACGGGGACGTCGCCGTGGACGATGTTGCCGAGCTTGAGGAGGAGCTGCTTGGCGGCCTCGTCGGCCTCGTTCTGCTCGGCCTCGGCGGCCTTGACGTCCTGCTTGAGCTGCTCGGCCTTGGTCAGCAGCTCGGCCCGCTCCTCCGGGGAGGCCTTGGGGATGAGCTTGCCGAGCGACTTCTGCTCGTTGCGCAGTTCGTCGAAGCGCATGCCGGAGGACCTGCGGCGCTCGTCGGCGGAGAGCAGTGCGTCGACGAGTTCGACGTCCTCTCCACGGGCGCGCTGCGAGGCGCGGACACGGTCAGGGTCTTCACGGAGCAGCCGGAGGTCAATCACCCCTCCAGGCTACCGGGCGGGGCTTCCTGGGATCACACCGATATCACGCTGCGTGTCGCTATGTCCCAATTGAGGCGAATGGAAATCTCTTGTCCGACGGCTGGAACCGATCGCCTGGCGGGTGTCGATAAAACCGGCCTCATTCGCCGAAAAGGGGCAAGGCCGCGCCGGGTGGGCGGGCCTGAGCAGCGTCGGAGGGTGTTCCTTGTCCACAGGAATTCCCCTCGGAGCTGTCTTATCCACAGGCTGTGTGCCGCATCTGTGGACACGGAATTAGATCAATAGGGATCCTGGCGGGGTGGGGTCCGATCCGGGTTCAAACCGCCCTCACACACTCATTCGGGTGGGAATGACTCGCTCCAAAGAGTTGATCGCTGATACGGGGGTGACAGCGTTCACCTGTCGCTCCCCAGCGCGAAACCTGAGGCCCCGGCCGATTTGTCGACCTTGTCGCGCCGCTCTGTCGACTTGTCCCCAGGTCCCCATCCCGGCCTGTGGATAACTCTGTGGACAGTGGACGAAGTCCTACGCGCGGCCGTCGAGGCAACGCGTCAGCCAGTCGGAGGCCTCGGTGAAGTCGCTGTCGGAGGTTCCCGGCCGCGCGTCCCGCACCTCACTCAGAGCGACACCGGCACGCGGGTAGGAGCCGAGGAAGCGGACCTGGGGACAGGTCCGCTTCAGACCCATCAGGGCCTCGCTGACCCGGCGGTCGGAGATGTGCCCCTCGGCGTCGACCGCGAAGCAGTAGTTGCCGATGCCCTGACCCGTCGGCCGGGACTGGATCAGCATCAGGTTCACTCCCCGGACGGCGAACTCCTGGAGCAGCTCCAGCAGCGCACCGGGGTGGTCCTCGCCCAGCCACAGCACCACGGAGGTCTTGTCGGCGCCGGTCGGCGCGGCGGGCCGGGCGGGCCGGCCGACGAGCACGAACCGGGTTTCGGCGTTCTCCGCGTCGTGGATCTCGGTGACCAGCGCTTCCAGCCCGTACGTGACGGCGGCGAACTCACCGGCGAAGGCCGCGTCGAACCGGCCCTCCTGCACCAGCCGGGCTCCGTCGGCGTTGGAGGCGGCCGACTCCCACACCGCGTCGGGCAGGTTCGCCCGCAGCCAGTTCCGCACCTGCGGCTGGGCGACGGGGTGCCCGGTGACGGTCTTGACGTCCGACAGCTTGGTCCCCGGCCGCACGAGCAGGGCGAACGCGATGGGCAGCAGCACCTCGCGGTAGATCATCAGAGGTTCGCCGGAGGCCAGCTCGTCGAGGGTGGCGGTGACCCCGCCCTCCACGGAGTTCTCGATCGGCACCAGCGCCGCCGCCGCCTCGCCGTTGCGCACGGCGTCCAGGGCGGCGGGGACCGAGACCATCGGGACGAGCTCCCGGGTGGCGGCTTCCGGCAGCGTACGGAGGGCGGCTTCGGTGAAGGTGCCCTCGGGACCGAGATAGGTGAAGCGGGTGGCCGACATGCGGTCAGCCTAATGCCGGGGCGGCCGCCGCAGCGGGGCCGTTCACCCTTCGAGCAGGCGCTGTCCGACGTACTCCCCGGCGCGCGGGCCGGGCGGAACGGCGTACAGGCCGCTGGACTCGTGCCGGATGAACGCGGACAGGGCGTCCCCGCGGTCGAGCTTGCGCTGGACGGGGACGAATCCGCGCAGCGGGTCGGCTTGCCAGCAGATGAACAGCAGCCCGGCGTCAGGCGTGCCGTCGGGGGCGATCCCGTCGTGGAAGGAGAAGGGCCGGCGGAGCATGGCGGCTCCGCCGTTCTGCTCGGGGGCCGAGATCCGGGCGTGGGCGTTGGAGGCGATGACGGGCTTTCCGTCGGCGCCGAGCTTGTCCAGGGCCATCTCCGTGGTCTCGGTGCCACCGGTCAGCGGGGCTCCGGTGGCCTTGGTCCGGCCGATGACCTGCTCCTGGTCGGCCAGGGACTGCTTGTCCCAGTCGTCGAGCAGCATCCGGATCCGGCGCACGACGGCGTACGAGCCCCCGGCCATCCAGGCGTGCTCGGCGGGCCCCGGCCCGGTGCCCGGCACGAAGATCCGCTTGTCGAAGTCCGGGTCCGCGGGCTTGGGGTTCCCGGTGCCGTCGACCTGGCCCATCAGGTTCCGCGCGGTCAGGGGCTTCGCGGTGGCGCCCGGGGTCCGGTTGAAGCCGTTCATCTGCCAGCGCACGCGTGCGGCGTCCCCGGCGTCCTTCTGTACGGCACGCAGGGCGTGGAAGGCGACGAGCCCGTCGTCCGCGCCGATCTGGACCCACAGGTCGCCGTTGCTGCGCTGGGCGTCGAGCCGGTCGGAGGAGAAGTCCGGCAGCGGGTCGAGGGCCGCCGGGCGGCGGGCGGTCAGGCCGGTGCGCTCGAAGAAGGAGTGCCCGAACCCGAAGGTGACGGTGAGGGAGGACGGCCCCGCGTCGAGGGCGATCCCGCTGTCTGCGGTCGGCGCGGTCTCGCCCGCCATCAGCCGCCGCGCGGTGTCGGACCAGCGGCGCAGCAGCGCGGCGGCCTCGGTGCGGCCGGCCCCGGGTGCCAGGTCGAAGGCGAGGACGTGGCCCTTGGCCTGGAGCGGGGTGGTGATCCCCGCCTGGTGGTCCCCGTCGAAGGCGACCCGGGAGGCGCCCAGGGAGGCGAGTGCCCCGGCCGGGCCGGTGGCACCGGCCGGGGAGTCGGCGATCGAGGCGTGGGTGAGGGCCCCGCCCGTGGCGCCGAGGGCGAGTCCGACGGCGCCGGCGGCGCCCACGGTGCCCAGCAGCCTGCGCCGGGAGATCTCGATGTCCGGGTTGCTCCCGGTGCTGTCGGTCACGCTGCTCAGCCGATCTTCACGTTCTTCTGGACGGTCGTCTGGTCGATGTCGGAGGTGCGGACGGTCACGTCGATGCGCCATTCACCCGTGAGCGGCAGCTGGACCCCGGACGCGGTCCAGTGTCCGGGACCGGAGCGGTCCGGGACGACCGGCAGCGGGCCGATCTCCTTGGCGGGCAGGGTGAAGGCCACCTTGATCTCGGGGAGGTCCAGGGGCTTGGCGTCCGGGCCCTCCGCCCACAGGTGGAGCGTGTTGGCGCCGACCCGGCCGGGGTCGAGCTCCAGCCGTACGGTGCCCTTGCCGTTCTGGCCGCCGGTGTCGAAGGGCAGGGTGATCTTGACGGGGCGGTTGGGCACCGCGGTGGCGGCCGCGCCCCGGCCGGTCTCCTGCTCCACGGCGCGACCGGGCTCGGTGCTGGTCAGGACGGTGGTGACGGCGAGCAGGGCCACGGCCACCGCCGCCTCCGCGAGGACCGACCGGCGCAGGCCGGCCCGGCCGGGATCGGCGTCGCGCACCTGGTGCTCGCGGGCCTTCTCGCGTGCGGCGTGCTGCCGGGCGAGCTGGGCGGCCCGCTTGGGGTCCGCGGGCTCGGGGTCGGCGGACTCGGTGCCGGCCGCCGCCTTCGAGGCCCCTGTTTCACGTGAAACATCGCTCCCCGAGAGCACCCCGGCCGCGGAGCCGGCCGACTCCCCGACCGGCTCTCCGGCCGACTCCCCGGCGACCTTGGCGGCCACCTTGTCGGACACCTCCGCGGCGGTCTCCGCCGGGGCGTCCGCGAGCCGGGCGGTCCACTTCCGCGAGAGGTAGGCGACGCCGAGGAGCACGGCGACCAGACCCACCTTGATCATCAGGAGCCGGCCGTAGCTGGTACCGGTGAGGGCCGACCAGCTGCCGAGCTGGCGCCAGGACTGGTAGACGCCGGTGACGGCGAGGACCACGACACTGATGAAGGCGACCTTCGAGAAGCGCCGTACGGCGTCCCGCTCGATGTCCGGCACCTTGTGCAGGGCGACCAGCAGTGCGGCGAGACCGCCGAGCCAGGCGGCCACGGCCAGCAGGTGCAGGATGTCGGCCGGCATCGCGATGGCGGGCTGGATCCCCGTGGAGGCGTGCTCGGAGAGGGCCCAGGTGGCGGCGATGCCGGCGGCCACCACGGCCCCGCCGAGCCCGAGCCCGAAGGCCAGGTCGCTCGTCTCCTTGCTGCCGTCGGGCTCCTGTCCGGATGCCTCCTGTCCGGATGCCTCCTGGGCCTGCTGGCGGCGTGCGTACGCCCCGAAGAGCACGGCGATGAACAGGGCGGCCGCGCCGAGGAGGAGCAGCCTGGAGACGAACGAGGCGCCGGTCTTGGTCTCCAGCACGGCCCGCAGCCCGGCGAGGTCGAAGACGTCGGCGAACTTCCCGGAGCCGGTGTACGGGTTGCGGAGCGCCAGCATCGCCAGGGTGGCGGCGGTGAGGGTGACCCAGCCCCGCAGGACCAGCTTCTGCAGCGGCCGTTCGGCGGCCCCCCGGCGCCAGCACAGCAGGATGAAGGCGGCGCCGCCGACGAGGACGGTGAACCCGGCGTAGGCGGCGTAGCGGGCGATCCCGTACGCGATGCCGACGGGCCCGCCGCCCGCCTGCTGGGTGGGCAGGGCGACGTCGGTGGCCGAGGGGGCGCCGATGGAGAAGGTGAAGGCGCCGGAGATCGGGTGGCTGTCCGCGGAGACGGCCTGCCAGGCGACGGTGTACGTACCGTCGGGCAGCCCGGTGTGGAGGGCGGTGCCGTACCGGATGACCGAGCCGCTGCACATGTCGCGCAGCTCGCCGGTGTCCACGCGCCTGCCCTGCGGGTCCATGACGCGGATGGAGTCGTCGCCCATGGCGACCTGCTCCGAGAAGGAGAGGGTGACCTGGGCGGGTGCCGTGGCGACCACCGCCCCGTCCTGGGGGTCGCTCGCGGTGAGTGCGGCGTGTGCCGTGGCCGGTCCGGCCGCGGTGAACAGGGTTGCCAGCAGGGCTGCGAGGACCAGCGCGAGCCGCGGCAGGAATGCCGTGATGCGGACCCGGGCTGGGGAAGGGGCGGGGGCGGTGGCCGTCATGGCGTGTCAGTTCCTCGGTCCGTCAGTGGGCGTTGGAGTTCTGTGCGTTGTAGGTCCGCTCTTTCACGTCGACCTCGACCTTGACCGGGTCGGCCTTCTCGAACCGGAGCTCGACGGTGATCTTGTCCCCGACGGCCGGCTTGTTCTTGAGTCCCATGAACATCACGTGGTCGCCGCCCCGCTGGAGCTTGAGCTCGCCGCCCGCGGGCACGTCCAGAGCCTGGACCTGCTGCATCTTCTGATCCTTGGTCTGGTGGATCTGAAGGTCGTCGGAGAGGGGGCTGGTGACGGCCGTCAGCTTGTCCGCGGTCTTCGAGTCGTTCTTGATGACCATGAAGGCGCCGGCCATCTTGTCGTTGACCGGTTCCGGCATGAAGGCCCCGCTGACCGTCAGCTTCGGCTTCGCGCCGTCGGATCCGGAGGAGGAGTCCGAAGAGGAGTCCGAGGAGCAGCCGGATATGGCGAGCGCGGCCGTCAGGGCGAGGGCGGCGGCGAGGGTGTTGCGGGTGGTGCGGCGGTTCACGGGTTCTCCCCCTTGGCGAGCTTCGGCAGGTCCTTGGTGTAGTCATCGACGGTGGTGCCCTCGCCGTAGAGGACGTAGCCCTCTTCCGTCTTGGGCGAGAACGCGATGACCTGGGCACCGTGCATGGAGACGACCTTGCCGTCGGGCCCCGTCGTGGGGGCCTCGATGCCGATGCCGAGCGAGCGCGCCGCGGTCTGGATGGTGGCGAAGTCCCCGGTCAGTCCGATGAAGGACGGGTCCTGGGCCTTGAGCCACGAGCCGAGGGATTCGGGAGTGTCCCGTTCGGGGTCCGTGGTGACGAACACGACCCGGAGGTCGTCCTGGTCCGCCTTCGGCAGCGCCTTCTTGGCGACGGCGATGTTGCTCATCGTCAGGGGGCACACGTCGGGGCAGTTGGTGTAGCCGAAGTAGATGAGCGTCGGCTTGCCCTTGGTCTGCTCGCGCAGGTTCCAGGGCTTGCCGGTGGTGTCCGTGAGGACGAGTTCCGGCTTGTCGAAGGGGCGGTCGAGGACCGTCGCGGCCCCGGCCTTCTTCTGACCGGTGATCTGGGTGACCGAACCGGTGTTCTTCGCCGTCTCACCGCCACAGGCGGAGAGGGCGAGGGCGGTCGCCACCGCGAGGGCGGCGACCGTCACACGTGTGGTGCGCATGGAGGAATGTCCCTGGGATCGGGGATGGTACGGATGTTCTGGGAACGACACGCCCTGCGGGCGCGGCAGGTCAGGAGGCGCGCCGACGCGAGGCGATGCCGAAGGCGACGCCGCCGAGGCCGATGACGATGCCGGCGATGCCGAGGGCGCGGGCGGTCGTGTCGGAGCCCTTGGCCGCGGCCTCGTCGTGGTGACCGTCCCCGGCCGCCTTGTCGTCCTTGCCGGCGTTCTTGGCCTCGTCGGCCTTCGTGTAGCCGCCGGCGGCGTGGTGGTCGTCGCCCTTGGCGGCGGTCAGCTTCAGGACGGGCGCCGGGGTCTGCGGCTCCGGGGCGCCTTCCTTGGCCTCCTCGATCCAGCGGACGACCTCGTTGTTGTCGTACGTCTGGATCGCCTTGAAGACCATCTGGTCGGCGTTCTCGGGGAGCTTGCCCACGGAGACCGGGAACTGCTGGAACTTGCCGGGCTCGATCTTGCCGCCGGACCAGGTCACCTTGGTGACGGCCTCGTTGATCTGCTTGCCGTGCACGGTGAGCGGCTTGTCGAGCTTGCTCTTCTCGACGCTCACGGTCCAGCCGGGGATGTCCTGAGGCATGACGGACGTGAGCGGCTGGTCGATCGGGAAGCTGACCTCCAGCTGCGTCGTGGACGCGTTGTCGCGCTCGTTGGGGACCTTGAAGTTGATCGTCGCGTAGCCGCCCTTGGTGGCGTCGCCGGGCTGCACGCTGACGTGCGCGAAGGCCGTCCCGGAAAGGACGAGGACGGAACCGGCGGCGAGGGCGGCGGCGAAGGAGACGCGAGAGGTCTTCATGCGGGAACACTCCACGGAAGCAGGGGTGACATCGGCTCCGCACACGGGCGCGCGCGGAGGTCGCGGCACCGGTGCTCCCGTCGCTCGTGCTCGGGGGGACGTAGGGGTGCCGCGTCAGGCTGCGAGGGCGAGCGCCGTGGGGGGCCCGCGCCTGGTCACCGTGTGCTGGAGCGCCTCACGGCCGGTCGCGGCCGCGGGGGCCGCCCCGCTGCGGCCGGTGCGCCGGGCCCGCGCGGGTGCGCCCGGGATGCCGGCGGCGAGGGCGCGTACGAAGGCCAGCGCGGCGCGCAGCGGACGTACGGGATCGGCCTCGGTGGACAGCCGGGACAGTTCGAGGAGCCGGAACAGCGCGGCGTCTCCCCGGCCCATCAGCCAGCCGGCCGCCAGCGCGGCCAGCAGGTGCCCGGCCAGCATGGCCGGGCTGAACAGCCCGGTCGCCTGCTGCCCGGCGGCGCCCGCCAGGTGCTCGTGCGCGGCGTGGCCCTGGGCGGCGGCCCCTCCGGCCACGGCGGCCGGGTCGAGGCCTGCGGCCTCCAGGATCCGTCGGGCGTCGGCCGGGCTGAGCGGTACGGAGTTGCCCCCGCAGACCAGCCGGGCGGCGAGCGCCGCGAGGGAGGTGTCGGAGTCCGCGGCCGTCGCCCGCGCGGCGGCCTCGCCGTGCTGGGAGAGACCGAACAGGGCGTGCAGTCCCACCTGCCCGGAGGCGAGCGCGGCGGCTATCCCGCCGGGTGAACGCCGCCGCCCCGAGAGCGGGGCCGCGACCGCGAACACGGCGACGAAGGCGGAGGCCAGCGCCCACCACGGCACGGCGGCGCAGGAGGCCACGGCGTGCCCGACAGCGGACAGCACGACGCAGACCGCGGCGAACACCGCGGCCCGGGTCGTCCGGAGCCCGGCTCCGGTGCGCGTCGTGTGGGGGGCAGTCATGGCCGGGCCATCATCGCACTGCGCTTAGGCCCTGCATACGGCAGGTACGGAAGGGACCCGTGCGTTCCGGCCTCCGGTCAGGCCGGGGTCAGCGAACGGGCGGTGCGCGCCCTGCGGCGGCCGCCGCGTACACCGCTCCGTGGGAATGCCGCATCGGCCGAATGAGGGCTCCGGCGGCCGCCGGGCGCTTACGGCCCGCCCGGGGCGGCAATAGGTAACCGTATGAGCATCTGGTGGTCTCTCCACTTGAGGCGCGAAGCCGCGAGCGTGCCGCTCGCCAGGCGACTGCTGCTGGGGACGATGGAGACCGCGGGGGTGGACCCGGACATCTCGTTCGACCTGTCGCTGGCACTGAGCGAGGCGTGCGCGAACGCGGTGGAGCACGGCGGCCGTGTCGCCGGCGCCGGCTGCGGGGTTCCGGGCGCGGGCGCCCACGACGGTTCCGGCGTCCCCGACGGCTGGGCCGACGCCGAAGGTGCGGGCGACGCGGACGACGCCGACGGGTCCGGGGCGTACCACGTCACGGCCTATCTGGACGGGGACCGCTGCCGCATCGAGGTGTCCGACTCCGGTCCGGGGTTCCCGGCCGCGACGGTGGCCCGCCGCAGACCCTCCCTGGCCGAGCACGGCCGCGGCCTGCACCTGATCGAGGAGCTCGCCGACCACGTCCGCTTCCGCAACCGGCCGGGCCGGGGAGCCGTGGTGAGCTTCGACAAGATGCTGAAGTGGCGCGACGACGCGCTGCTGAAGGTGTCGTAGCCGCCGCTTCCGTGAACGGAGCCGGCGCGGACGCGCCGGTGGGCGGGACCCCGCAGGAGGTCCCGCCCACCGTGAGCCGAAGGGGCGTCAGCCCTTGAGGCGCGCCATCCAGGCCTCGACCTCGTCCGAGGTGCGGGGCAGGCCGGCCGACAGGTTCCGGTTGCCGTCCTCGGTGACGAGGATGTCGTCCTCGATGCGGACGCCGATGCCCCGGTACTCCTCGGGCACGGTCAGGTCGTCGGCCTGGAAGTACAGCCCGGGCTCGACGGTCAGGCACATGCCCGGCTCCAGCGTGCCGTCGACGTACGCCTCGGTGCGCGCGGCGGCGCAGTCGTGGACGTCCATGCCGAGCATGTGGCCGGTGCCGTGCAGGGTCCAGCGGCGCTGGAGGCCGAGTTCCAGGACGCGCTCGACCGGGCCCTCCAGCAGGCCCCACTCGACGAGCTTCTCGGCGAGGACGTGCTGCGAGGCGTCGTGGAAGTCGCGGAACTTCGCCCCCGGCTTGACGGCGGCGATGCCGGCTTCCTGGGATGCGTACACCGCGTCGTAGATCTTGCGCTGGATGTCGGTGTAGGTGCCGTTGATCGGCAGGGTGCGCGTGACGTCGGCGGTGTAGAGGGAGTGGGTCTCCACACCGGCGTCGAGGAGGAGCAGGTCGCCGGAGCGGACGTCGCCGTCGTTGCGGACCCAGTGCAGGGTGCAGGCGTGCGGGCCGGCGGCGCAGATGGAGCCGTAGCCGACGTCGTTGCCCTCGACGCGGGCGCGCAGGAAGAAGGTGCCCTCGATGTAGCGCTCGGACGTGGCCTCGGCCTTGTCGAGGACCTTCACGACGTCCTCGAAGCCGCGGACCGTGGAGTCGACGGCCTTCTGCAGCTCGCCGATCTCGAAGGCGTCCTTCACGGCGCGGGCCTCGGAGAGGTAGACGCGCAGTTCCTCGTCGCGCTCCTTGGTCACCTTGTCGGTGAGGGCGGCCTCGATGACGGAGTCGTGCCCGCGCACGTTGCGGACCGGGCCCTCCGCCTCGGTGAGGGCGTCGGCGAGCTCGCGGACGTCCTTGGCCGGGATGCCCAGGAGCTGCTCGGCCTCGGCGAGGGAGTGGCGGCGGCCGACCCACAGCTCGCCCTGGCCGGACAGCCAGAACTCGCCGTTCTCGCGGTTGGAGCGCGGCAGCAGGTAGACCGTGGCGGTGTGGCCGGTCCCGCCGGTGGGCTCCAGGACCAGGACGCCGTTCTCGGTCTGGTCACCGGTGAGGTACGCGTACTCGGTCGAGGCGCGGAAGGGGTACTCGGTGTCGTTCGAGCGGGTCTTCAGCCGGCCGGCCGCGATGACGAGGCGCTCGCCGGGGAAGCGCGCGGACAGGGCGGCGCGGCGCTCCGCCGTGTGCCCGGCCTGGGCGATGGGTTCCAGGCCGCGCAGCTCGGTGTCGGCCCAGCCGGTGCGCATGCTCTCCGCGAGTTCTTCGCTGACGCCCGGGTACAGCCCGTTCTTGCGCTGCTTGTGCTTCTTCTGGGGCTGCTCTTCTTCCGGGGTCTCCGGGGTGAGCTCGTCAGCCACGTCTTCTCCTCAGCTGCTACGACATGCAGGTACCGGGTATGGACCTCATCCATCGTATGTGCGAAGAGAAGACGTCCGGCGGGACCTGTGACATATCAGTCAAACCGGACGATCGTCTTCCGGGGCCTCCCCCGAACGGCGGGTTCCCCCTCAGTCGAACCGGACGGCGAGCAGGACGACGTCCTCGTCGGGATCCGCGGAGGGCGCGGCCGGGTCCTCCCCCGGCAGTACGGTCCGCAGGATGTGGTCGCAGATCGAGGCCGGGTCGTCCCGGGCGGTACGGGGAACCCCCGCGGCCGCCGCGTGCAGCCGGGCGTACGCCCGGTCCATGGCGTCGCCGGTACGCCGCAACAGCCCGTCGGTGTAGAGCAGCACCGTTTCTCCGGGCGCGGGCTCGATCTCCACGCTCGGGGCCTCCCAGCAGGCGAGCATCCCCAGCGGCGCGGAGAGGGTGGTCTCCACGTACTCGGTGCGCCGCTCGCCGATGAGCAGCGGCGGGGCGTGCCCGGCCCCGGCCAGGACGATCTTCCGCGCGGCGGGCTCGCAGTAGGCGAACAGCGCGGTCGCCGAGCGGGCGGGCTCGGTCAGGCGCAGCAGCAGTTCGAGGTCGGACAGCACCGCGACGGGGTCCTCGCCCTCCATGACGGCGTACGCGCGCAGCGAGGCCCGCAGCCGACCCATGGCCGCGACGGCGCTCGGGCCGGAACCGGTGACGGATCCGACGGCCAGTCCCATGGCGCCCTCGGGCAGCGGGAGGGCGTCGTACCAGTCGCCGCCGCCGCGCGGTCCCGTGTGGTGCCGGGCCGCGAGCTGCACCCCGGCGATCCGGGGGAGCCGGCTGGGCAGCAGTTCCTCGGCGACGGTGGCCAGCCGGACGCGGGCGCGGTCCACCTCGACCATCCGGGCCAGGTGCTCGGCGGCGTGCCGCACGTACAGCCCGATGAGGTCGCGCTGCCGCTCGTTCGGCTCGGCCTGTTCGTCGTAGAGCCAGACCGCCGCGCCGAGCCGGCCGGTGGCGTCGGCGGTCAGCGGCAGCGCGTAGCTGGCCGCGTAGCCGAGCCGGGCCGCGACCTCGCGGTGGCGCGGGTCGACGGGGGGTTCGTAGCCGCCGGATCCGGGGGCCGCGGGCGCGCTGTCCGGCTCGGGGAGCACCTCGGAGCCGCCGTGGGCGTCCGGGAGTCCGTCGAGGATGCGGCCGTAGGAGGTGGCGCTGCGCGGCACGGTCTCGATGTGGCCGAGGTCCGCGCGACCGAGGCCGAGGCCGATGGTGGTGGTGGGGCCGAGGCCGTCGGAGGGTTCCAGGACCACCAGCCCCCGGCGTGCGCCGACGAGGGCGGCTCCGGCGCGCAGGAACTCCTGGAGGGAGGAGTCGAGGTCGCGGGCCCGGGCGAGGCGCTCGGTGAGCTCGTGCAGGGTGGTGAGGTCGGAGACCATGCCCGCCAGCCGGTCCTGGATGACGCTGCTCGCGGCAGGCGGAGCGGCCTGGGCGGGGGTGGTGCGTACGGGCGTGGAAGCGGGCGTGGGCGCCGGAGTCTGCGCTGACGCTGTAACTGCTGGATCGATTCCAGCCACTTTCGGCAGATGCGGGGCGCTCATGGCGTCCGCCTTTCCACCTGGTGCGATTCGCCATATAGCATCGCAAACCCCCAGATCGTGCTGCGCCGCCATCAATGGATCCACATCTACACGCACACGAGGAGCGATGTCCAGCATCGGACCAGCGGGAATCCTGGTGTCCGTGGGACGACAACTCACGGTCCAGCCAGGGCTAAAACTTGGCCGGAAAAAGCTGGAAGCGGACGGTTTTTGCGATCGACTGGGCGGGCGTCGTAGTGGCTTCGGGTACGTAATCGGTGGTGCCCAGGGTCAGTTGACGCCTCCCGGCACCGCCGGGAACCGCCCGGCACGGGCCGTCGTCCTTAGCGGCGGCAGCCGGTCTCGACACCGGTGCGGGTCGCGCTCCGCCCCCGCCGGACGTTTGATGGACCCGTAAGAAAACTGCACGAACCGTGTGAACCT
This sequence comes from Streptomyces sp. NPDC044704, assembly GCF_056433525.1. Lineage (NCBI taxonomy): Bacteria > Bacillati > Actinomycetota > Actinomycetes > Kitasatosporales > Streptomycetaceae > Streptomyces > Streptomyces sp. NPDC044704. The sequence continues at coordinate 133,328 of NZ_JBWKGY010000005.1, read as the reverse complement.
GCTTCCGGCGGACAGTGACGCGAAACGTGTACGTGTGGTGAAACACCGCTCACATGGTGTGATGTGGCCCCTCGGCGTTCAACGGAAAGGAACGAGCGCTCATGCGCGAGATCCTCGGAAGGCGTCTCCAGCGGCTCCGCGACCGGTGGAAATCCCCGCGCGCCGTCTCCCGCTCCGCCTCGTCGCCCGAGGCCGCCGCGGGCCCGTCCCTGCTCGACGGGGCGCTCACCTGCGCCACGGTCTGGCAGTGGCCCATCCTCCCGGGCGTGGGCCGGGCCGGCGCCGAGAGCACGCGGTGCGCCTGCCCCGACCCCGACTGCGTGGTGCCCGGCGCGCACCCCTTCGACCCCGGACTGCTCGCCGCCACCACCGACGCCCGGATGGTGGCCTGGTGGTGGGCCAGGCGGCCCAGCGCCCCGGTGCTGCTGGCCACCGGTGGGGCGGCGCCGTGCGCGGTGAGCCTGCCGGCCGTCGCGGCCGCGCGTGCCGTCGGACGGCTGGACGCGCAGGGCATGCGGCTCGGGCCGATCGTCGCCTCGCCGACCCGGTGGTCCCTGCTGGTGGCCCCCTACTCGCTGGAGCGGCTCGGCGAACTCCTGTACGCCAAGGACCACGTGCCCTCCTCGCTGCGCTTCCACGGCGAGGGCGGCTACCTGTTGCTGCCGCCCTCGACCGCTTCGGGCGGCGGGCAGGTCTGCTGGGAGCGGGAACCCGCCGTGGGTTCCGGGGGTCCGTGGCTGCCGGAGGTCGAGGCGGTCGTGGACGCGCTCGTCGAGGCGAGCACCGGCGCCCCGGGCGGCGGAAGCCGGCTCGCGTACTGAGCTCGGCGGCCGCATCACTCGTACGGGTGCCAGGAGGGCCGGTTTCCAAGGGAATTGGGCGCGGGGATCTCCGCGCCCCTTTCCGGCGTCGCTATCTTCGGCGAATGAATCTCCGCCTGATCGGTATCGGCGCCGGTGTGCTGATCATCTTGTCGCTTCCTCTCGCCGGGGCGATCGCCGGGCCGGATTTCGCCGGTCAGGATGACGGAAAGGGCGGGGGTTTGCTCTCCTCGCTCGGCCTTTCCGACCCGTCCCGTACGCCGGACACCGCGCGGTCCGCCGAAGGTGCCGCCCGCCCGGCGCAGCCGGGGCCGGCCGAGCAGCCCCGTACGGATTCCCGCTGCGGTCCGGAACTCTCCTCCCCGCACGGGGTGGAGGCGCAGACCTGCGTCCTGGAGAGCGAGGGGCAGACCTGGGGCCGCAGTTACTACCGGAACACCAGCGGCCGGATCCTGGACGCCGTACTCACCGTCATGGGGCCGGCGGGGCGGACGGTACAGATCCGCTGCGCCGTGGGCGCGGGCGACGAGCCGGGTCTGTGCGAAACGCCCCGGGGTGAGTCGGTGGGTAAACCGGCCGACTACTCGGCCGTAGCGGAATTTGCAGTTCCGGATGATGAAGGGCAACTGCTCCTGCGGTCCGGGAGCAACTCACCGGAGCCGGGCGACGGTTGACCGCCGCCGGAAATGGAAGGGCCCGGTCGCTGGCGACGGGGGATGCACCAGCGACCGGGCTACAAGAACGGTAACAAGAGATCGCCGGTACGCAAATTCGATCTCTGATATTCGGACACCGATTTGCAGGCGATTAGCGGGAGTTGTGACGCCGGTCACCGGTCCCGCGGGGCCGGTGCGTCAGCTGAGCGTCACCTGGCGGTTCGTGAGCCCGCCGCGTGCACGGCGCTCCTCAGGGGTGAGCGGGGCGTCCGTGGCCAGGGCCGCGGCGAGCCGCTCCGCGAACTCGGCAGCGGGCTTCTCCACGTCGTCGGCGGAGACCCCGGTCGGCAGGTCCCAGACGGGGACGACCAGGCCGTGCGCACGGAAGGAACCCACGAGCTTCGTGCCCTCGCCGAGCGAGGAGGTGCCCGCCGCGTGCAGCCGCGCGAGGGCGTCGAGCAGCTTCTCCTCGGGGTGCGGCATGACCCAGCGCAGGTGGTTCTTGTCCGGCGTCTCGCACCAGTAGGCCGAGTCCACGCCGGCCAGCTTGACGGTCGGGATGGCGGCCGCGTTGGCTCGTTCCAGCGAGGCGGCGATCTCCGGAGAGGCGGCCTGGGCGCTTTCCGACTCCGGAATCCAGAATTCGAAGCCGCTGTGCACAACCGGCTCGAAAACGCCCTCCGGGTCCAGGAGATCCTGAAGTCGGCTGCCCTCGGCCGGAACCCGACGGGCCGGAACCGGCGTACCGGGTTCCGCGACGAGCGCGCGCTCCAGGGTGTCGGCCATGTCGCGGGCCAGGTCCCCGGTGGTCGAGTCGTTCTGCAGGCCGAGCAGGACGGAGCCGTCCTCGCGGCGCAGGGCCGGCCACGCCATGGGCAGTACGGTGACCAGCGTGACGGACGGGACGCCCTCGGGCAGCCCGCCCTTGAGGGTCAGCGGGATGGTGGCGGCGGGCACGAGTTCGCGCAGCGCCACCCAGTCGCACTCGCCCGGCAGTCCCTCGAACGGGCGCTGCACGTGCTCGGTGACGGCGTGCGCGGCGGCGGCGCCGTGGCAGGCCTTGTAGCGGCGACCGGATCCGCACGGACAGGGCTCGCGCGCGCCCACCACCGGGATCTCCCCGTTGTTGAGCTGCGGCTTCGCGGTCTTCGCGGCGGGGCGCTTCTTGGCCATCGTGGGTGTCTCCCGGTTGCGGCGGTACGGCGGTGTCTCTGGTCGCGAGCCTAGCCGTTCGTACCGCCGGAACCGGTGGGGTGCGGCCGGGAGCACGGTCGGCGTGCGCTCCCGGACGGCCGCCCGCGCGGATGACCGGTGCGGAGGGGGACCCGGCGGGATCCGGAGAGCGGGATCCGGGCGGGGAGTCCCTCGGATCGAGGGGGGTCCGTGAGGGGGATCCGCCTCACGGATCCAGATCGTCGAAGGCCGATGTGAAGCCGATGGCCGGGGCAGTGACGCGCGTAGCGAAATCGTCGTGCCGCGCCCCCCGGGCGACGATCACCCACACGGTGACCTCACCCGCCGCTCCGTCCCGGACGCCCCAGTCCTGGGCCAGGGCGCTGATGATGTTCAGCCCGCGGCCGCCCCGTGCGGTGACCGAGGGCGTGGCCGGGACCGGGCGGGTGGGTCCGCCGCCGTCCGTGACCTCGACCGTCAGCCGTCCCGCCTTGTCGACGCACCACGCGGCGCGTATCTGCCCGTCGCCGATGTCCCGCGCGCCCAGCGGCCGGCCGTGGCGGCAGGCATTGCTGAGCAGTTCGGAAAGGATCAGTACGGCATCGTCCACGACCGATTCGGACACGCCGCTGATGCGCAGTTGTTCGCGCATGCGGTGTCTCGCCTCCCCCACGCCCGCAGGACCATGGGACACGTCCATGCACGAAGACGTGGGCACTTCCTGTGCCATCACCAACGCCACCCCCGGAACCTCCTTAGCCCCACGCCATGGTCTGGATGCCCCAATGGCCTGGACCGGAAACCGCCGCGAGCGGGCCCTCTGACGCATTCATGACCAGTGACTGCGGAGCGGATGCGCCGGAGCACACCCTGTCACGTGCGGGTCTCGTGTGACGGGTGGGCAAATGGGGACGTCAGCGTCCTAGTTGTGACAGAACCTGACGTGGCCTGTTCGTGATGATCGCTTCTACACCCAGATCAGCGCATAGCTGAACATCTTCGGGTTCGTTCACGGTCCATACGTGCACGGAATGCCCCGCGGCCTGGAGCTTGCGGATGAAGCCGGGGTGGTTGCGCACGATCCGCATCCCGGGCCCCGCGATCCGCACCCCGGCGGGCAGCCGGCCGTCGCGCATGCGGGGTGAGATGAACTGCATCAGGTACACGGTCGGCACCGTCGGGGCGGCGGCCCGCACCCGGTGCAGGGAGCGGGCCGAGAAGCTCATGACCCGCACCGGGTGCGGGCCCTCGGCGGGCGGGGCGTCGAGGCCGAAGCGCTTGAGGAGGAAGAGTAGGCGTTCCTCCACCTGTCCGGCCCAGCGGGTGGGGTGCTTCGTCTCGATCGCCAGCTGGACCGGCCGGCCCGCGTCCGAGACCAGCTCCAGCAGCCGCTCCAGGGTGAGGACGGAGGTCCGCTCGGGGTCCGCGTCCCAGTCGGGGGACTCCTCGCGGTCCTTCCAGGAGCCGAAGTCGAGGGCGGTGAGGTCGGCCAGCTCCAGCGCCGAGACGGCGCCGCGGCCGTTCGACGTACGGTTCACCCGGCGGTCGTGGACCAGGACCAGATGGCCGTCCGCGGTCAGCCGGATGTCGCATTCGAGGGCGTCGGCGCCGTCCTCGATGGCCTTCCGGTAGGCGGCCAGGGTGTGCTCGGGGGCATCCTCCGAGGCGCCGCGGTGGGCGACGACCTGGATGGGGCGCGGCGTTGCGTGGGTCACCCGGTCATGGTGCCACCGAGGAGCGCCGACGCGTCGGGGCGAGTCCTGGGGATGCGCCTGAAATGCCGGAGATAAAGGATGGGGGAGACGCACAGGTCCGGCTTACAGTGCTCTGACGGGTCATGGGAAAGGCTTCGCCCTGGAACTTGTGCGGCACGTCGAACGTTTAGCCGAACCGATGTCGGGACGATATCGGTCGATTTCCAGCAGCTGTGTAAGCCGTGTGTGACGAGGAGAGAGCGCTGTGAGCACCGAGAACGAGGGCACCGCGGCCCCGACGCCCCCCGCGGCCCCGTCCGCACCCGCAGTGCCGGTGGCCGCTTCCACCCCCGCCCAGGCCCCGGCGCCGGCCGACGCGGCTCCGGGTGCTCCGGCACCGGCCGCCCCGGCTTCCGTACCGGGCGCCGAGCAGACCCAGCAGCTTCCGCCCACGCCGGCAGCTCCGGCAGCTCCGGCCGCCCCGCCGTACGCTCCGGAACCCGCTCCGGCCCAGGGTTACGACCAGGCTCCGGCCCAGGGCTACGCCCAGGCTCCGCCCCACGGTCAGCCGGCCCCCGCGGCCGCGTACGGCGCCGAGGGCTGGCCGCCTCCCCCGCCCGCGGTGCCCGCGTACGGGTCCGGCGGCCACGGTGGCGGCGCCTGGGGCGCCCCCCTCACCACCGACGGCACCCCGCCCCCCAAGCCCAAGGGCAAGGGCGGGCTCATCGCGGGCGTGCTCGTGGCGGCCCTCCTCGCGGGCGGCGTCGGCGGCGGCATCGGCTACTGGGCGGCCAACCGGAGCAACGACGGCTCCGGCTCGACCACCATCAGCGCGGGCAACACCCCGAAGGACCTGAAGCGGGAGGCGGGCTCGATCGCGGGCCTCGCCGCCTCCTCACTGCCCAGCGTCGTCACCATCGAGGCCTCGGCCGGGGACGGCGAGGGCGGCACCGGCACAGGTTTCGTCTACGACGAGCAGGGCCACATCCTCACGAACAACCACGTGGTCGCCTCCGCGGCGAACGGCGGCAAGCTCTCCGCCACCTTCTCCGACGGCAAGAAGTACGAGGCCGAGGTCATGGGCCGGGCCCAGGGCTACGACGTCGCCGTGCTCAAGCTGAAGAACCCGCCCGCCGGTCTCAAGCCGCTGGCGCTCGGCGACTCCGACAAGGTGGCCGTCGGCGACGCGACCATCGCGATCGGCGCGCCCTTCGGCCTGTCCAACACGGTCACCACCGGCATCGTCAGCGCCAAGAACCGCCCGGTGGCCTCCGGCGACGGCTCCGGCAGCAAGAACTCGTACATGAGCGCCCTCCAGACGGACGCCTCGATCAACCCCGGCAACTCCGGCGGTCCGCTGCTCGACAGCCGCGGCGCGGTGATCGGCATCAACTCGGCGATCCAGTCCGCGGGCAACGGCGGCTTCGGCGGCGGTCAGGCCGGGTCCATCGGCCTGGGCTTCGCCATCCCGATCAACCAGGCCAAGATCGTCGCCCAGTCGCTGATCAAGACGGGCAAGCCGGTCTACCCGGTGATCTCGGTCTCCGTGGACCTCCAGGCGAAGGTCGACGGCGCCAAGATCTCCGAGCAGGGCGCGGGGGCCAACGAGCTGGTCGACCCGAACGGCCCGGCCGGCAAGGCGGGCCTGAAGCCCGGTGACGTCATCACCGAGTTCGGCGGCAAGCCGGTCGACAGCGGCCCGACCCTGATCAGCATGATCTGGACGTACAAGCCGGGCGACACGGTCAAGCTGACCTACCAGCGCGACGGCAAGCCGACCTCGGTCGACATCACGCTCGGCTCGCGCGTCGGCGACAAGTAGCACCGCGGCCCCGCCGGTGGACCACGCGTCCAGACGGCGGGGAGGCTGGCTTGATGGGAGGGGCCGTGGGCGGGATTCCGCCTACGGCCCCTCCCAACATCTGCTTATGCTTCGAGGGTGTTCGATTCACGGCACATACGGACATTCCATGAAGTGGTCGCCGCGGGGTCCTACTCGGCGGCCGCCCGGGTCCTGGGGTACACCCAGCCCGCGATCACCCAGCAGATGAAGGCGCTCGAACGCGCCGTCGGCACCCCGCTGTTCACCCGCGTGGGCAGGAAGATGAAACTCACCGAGGCCGGCGAGTCCCTGGCCCGCCACGCGGAGTCCATCCTCGGCAGCCTCTCGGCCGCCGAAGCCCAGCTGAAGGCCTACACGCGCCTGCGCACCGGGCGCGTACGGGTCTGCGGATTCCCCAGCGCCAACGTCACCCTCGTCCCGGAAGCCCTCAGCGGGCTCGCCAAGAACCACCCCGGCGTCCAGGTCGAACTGCTCGAAGGGGAGCCTCCGGAGTCACTGCGCCGGCTCCAGCGCGGGGAGTGCGACATCACCCTGGCCTTCACCTACCCGGGCCTCCACGAGGAGGTTCCCGAGGACGTCGCCGAGGTCAGGCTGCTGGAGGACCAGCTGACGGTCCTGCTGCCGACCGGCCATCCGCTCGCCCGCCGCCGGGCGGTGCACCTGGGCGACCTCGCCGAGGAACGCTGGATCGCCGGCTGCCCCCGCTGCCGGGCGAACCTGCTGCACGAGTGCGCGGAGCTGGGCTTCGTCCCCGACATCCGGTTCGCGACCGACGACAACCTGGTGGTGCAGAGCCTCGTCGGACAGGGTCTGGGGGTGGCCATGATGCCCGCGCTGGTCCTGCCCTCGCTCTCCCTCAACCGGGTCTGCGGCCGCGTGCTGGAGCCGGCCGCCCGCCGCCACATCGCCGCGTACGTGTACCGCGACCACCTGCGGATCCCGGCGACGGCCGTGGTGCTGGACGAGCTGAAGCGGGTGGCCTCGAACCGCGTCGGCTGCTGACCGGCAGGGGCCGCGCGCCGCCCGATCCATAAGCGGGGCTTGGGATTTCAGGGCAGAACTGTCGTTGGACGTGATGGTCGGGCGGGCGGACGCTCGTCCCATGACCACCACCACGCCGGCCCGTACGACAGCGAGGATGGCCGCCCTCGTCAGTGACATACGCAGGGTCGTCGACCGGGGCCTGGCCCCCGACCTGACGGCCTACCTGGTCGGAGAACGCCTCGCCCCGCACCTGGGCACGCCCGATCTGCTCACCCCCGGACAGCGCGAGGGCCACCCCGACCGGTACCGGCAGCACATCCTGCACACCGAGCCGGACGGCAGCTTCTCGGTGGTCGCCCTGGTGTGGCTGCCCGGCCAAGAGACCTCCATCCACGACCACGTCTCCTGGTGCGTCGCCGGGGTCCACGAGGGCTCGGAGAGCGAAATCCGCTACCGGCTCGCCCCCGCCCCCTCCCCGACGGCGCCCGCACGGCTCGTGGCGACCGAGCAGGTGGTCAACGGCCAGGGCGACGTCTGCGGCTTCGCCCCGCCCGGCGACATCCACAAGGTCCGCAACTCCTGTCGTACGACGGCGATATCCCTCCACGTCTACGGTGCCGACGTGGCCCGCCTGGGCAGCAGCGTCCGGCGGGTCTACCCGGAGCCGGTGGACTGATGGCCCTGCTGAACCGCACCGTCCACCGGCCGGCGCGGGTGCGGCTGCTCGATGTTTCACGTGAAACGTCGACGTCCTGGCCGGGGTTGCTCCTGGCCGCCGCGGGCGCCCTGGTGGCCTGGTGCGTGCACCTGCTGGTCCCCACGGTGCCGATGCTGACCGCCGCCGTCGTGCTGGGGATCGCGGTCGCCCACCTCCCGGGCCTGCGCACCGTCGTACGGGGCCCCGCCCGCCCGGGCCTGTCCCTGGCGGGCCGGCGGCTGATGCGGATCGGCATCGTCCTCCTCGGCCTCGGACTGGGCCTGGACCAGGTCGTCCGGCTGGGCTGGGCGACCGTGGTGATGGTGAGCGCCGTGGTCGCGGCCACCTTCTTCGGCACGCTCTGGCTGGGCCGCCGCCTCGGGCTCCCGGGTGACCAGCCCCTGCTGATCGCCACCGGCTACTCGATCTGCGGTGCCTCGGCGATCGGTGCGGTCAGCCAGGTGTCGGGCAGCGACGAGGAGGACGTGGCTTCCTCGGTGGCCCTGGTCACCCTGTGCGGAACGCTCGCCATCGCGGTCCTCCCGCTGTTCCAGGGCCCGTTGGGGCTGTCCGACCCCGCCTTCGGCCGCTGGGTGGGTGCGAGCGTCCACGACGTCGGCCAGGTGGTGGCGACCGCGCAGACCGCGGGCCCCGGCGCGCTCGGCGAGGCGGTCCTGGTCAAGCTGATGCGGGTGGCCCTGCTGGCCCCGCTCGTGGCGGCCGTGGCCTTCTCGCTACGGGCCCGGCGACGCGGGGTGCGCACGTCCTCGGGCCGGCGGCCGGCCCCGGTTCCGCTGTTCGTGGCCGGGTTCCTGGCGGCGGCCGCGCTGCGCGCCACCGGCACGCTGCCCGACGTAGCGCTGGACTGGGCACACACGGCCCAGGAGGGCCTCCTGGCGGCGGCCCTGTTCGGCCTGGGGAGCGCGGTGCACCTGCCGACGCTGGCCCGGACGGGCGGGCGGGCCGCGCTGCTGGGGCTGGGGGCGTGGGTGATGGTGGCGGGGGTCTCGTACGTGGGCGTCGTGCTCACCGTATGACGCTTCGAAGCAGGGGGAGTTGGCCAATTCCTGGCCGGAACCGACCGAACGTTCAGGCTGCCCCCTGACATCTCGCGGCCCTCGTGCGACTCTGCCCCCGCAACCGGAACCACCGAACACCGCACGGCCAGAACTGCCGCACAGCCAGAACCACCGCATTGCCAGAACTGCCGCACAGCCGCACAGCCGATCCGCACCGACAGAGCTCTTCACCCCCACCCTGCCCGGGTCCGACCGGTCCGGGCACGGCAGAAGGAGTCCTGCGTGAATCGTCATCGCACGGCGGCGTCCGTCCTCCTCGCCACGGCCACCCTGCTCGCGGGGGCCCTGACGGCGGCCGGCCCGTCGGCCGCCGCGGAGCAGCCCGCCTCGTTCCGGCAGCAGCACAGCCAGGGTTTCTGGACCGCGGAGCGGATGCGTGAGGCCGTCCCGCTCGACGTGACGGCGGCCCCCGGTGCCGTCCGTACGGCGCCCTCGCCGGCCGGTCGGCCGACCCTCGTGGCCCCCACCCCCGCTTCCGGTCCGGCAGCCGGCCTGGCTTCCTCCCCCACGGCGTTCCCGCAGCCGGGTGGTGCCTGGACGGGCGGCGGGGCGGTCGTGAAGACCTCGGGCCGGGTCTTCTTCACCATGGGCGGCCGGACCGCCTCCTGCTCCGGCGACTCGGTCACGAGCGCCAACGGCAGCACGGTCATCACCGCCGGCCACTGCGTCAAGTACCAGGGCGCCTGGCACACCAACTGGGTCTTCGTCCCGGCCTACGACAACGGCAACGCGCCCTACGGCCAGTGGCCCGCGACGAAGACCTTCGCCACCGACCAGTGGGCGGCGAGCGAGGACATGAACATGGACGTCGGCCTCGCCGTCGTCGCACCCCTGAACGGCCAGAAGCTCAGCCAGGCCGTCGGAGCCCAGGGCATCCTCTTCAACGGGGGCTACAACAAGAAGATGTACTCCTTCGGCTTCCCCGCGGCCGCGCCCTACGACGGGACCAAGCTCGTCTACTGCAGCGGGAACAGCAACAAGGACTTCCTCCTCACCAAGGACCACGGCCTGGGCTGCAACATGACCGGCGGCTCCAGCGGCGGCCCCTGGTTCCAGGACTTCAACGAGGCGACCGGCCTCGGCACCCAGGTCTCGGTGAACAGTTTCGGCTACACCTTCCTCCCGAACCGGATGTACGGCCCGTACTTCGGCAATGAGGCCAAGGCGGCGTACGACAAGGCCCAGACGGCCTGACCCACCCCACTCCCACCCCGCTCGGAACACCCACCCCACCCACCCCCACATCCCGGTACTCTGTACCGGCCAGGTGGGTTGCCCGAGCGGCCTAAGGGAACGGTCTTGAAAACCGTCGTGGCAGCGATGTCACCGTGGGTTCAAATCCCACACCCACCGCAGGTGAACGACCCCTGACCAGGTCCAATGGTCGGGGGTCGTTCCTTTTCGCGTGACTGCTAGTGACCGAGCTTCCCCGTGGGTTCCCGATGGATCGGGCACGGGAGGGGCACCCGGATGGAGCAAGGGGGCACGGTGGACGAAGATCAGATGGCGCGGGCTGTGACGCGGGGCATGCACCAATATGACGCGGATCAAAGGGCGGTGGACCGTCGCCGGGTCCGAAAGATGGCTGTCTACCTGTGGCTTGCCGCGCTTGCCACGGGGCTCGTAATCCTTGGCTCTTTCGGAAAGCTCGGCTTCTAGCTAGCCCTTCGCCCGCGCTCCCGCCGGCCCTCCCCTGTTTGTCCGCCCTGTGGGCGACTCTGCCTACACACTGCACGCGCAGTCACAACCGGTGGCCGCGCGTGCAGGAGGCTACGTCCCAATCGGAGAGAAGATGCGTGGCGTGGATCGCACCTCTGTTCGAATTATTGCCGTGTCGGACAAGGTCAAGGACCTGCGGCCCGAACGTCCGTCATTGGCGCGGTAGTTGTCCGGGGCGGTCCGTGACTCCCTGGGCGACGATGGCCCGCGTGGACACCGTCTCGCCAGCCTTGCCCCAAGCGCTGTCTTTGAGCACGACCGTGCGGGAACCCAGCAGGCGCATGCTCTGCTTGTCGAAGATCCACTCAGTGCGCTCGTCCTTGTGGACCCGTGCGACCGCAACGCCCGTACGACCTGCGGCGTCCGTCGCCTCAGGCGCCAGGACGACACCCGGAATGCGCGCCGCCGCGCGGTAGAGCGCCGCACTCAAACCGGGCGGGGCCTGAACCCGCCCCAGCATGTCCCCGATGGCAACGAACGCCTGCTGATCTGGCCCGGTGGTCGAACCGGAGCCGGCGCCGTGCTGCTTCTCCGTGTCCTCGTAGATCAGCTTCAACAGCCGGTCGGGATCGGTCGGCAGCGATTCGAGGAATCGATAGGTCGGGGCGTTGAAATTCGGCGAAACCTCGGGGGGATACGTCTCGGACCCCGTTGCTGTGCGCTCCGCCCACCCTGCCGAGCCGTCGACCGAATGCCAATATTCGGCAGAGTCATCCGAGGGGATTCGCTCCATCTTCCCCCCTCCGCCCGGGATCTCGGAAAGGGTGACGGACTGTCCCACGGTCTTCGTGTACAGGAACTGCCCGTCGCGTACCACCGGAGCCGGCGCGGATCCGGCCGCCAGGGCGACGCGGTCCAGGAGCTGAACGGCCGCAGGCTCAAGGCGGGCGGCCTTGGCGGGTTCCGCCGGAGTGTTGTTGCTCAGAGTGAAGGTGACGGCCACCGCGCACGCCGCTGCCACCACCCCCAGAGAAACGACGAGGGGGCGCCTGGACCGCCTGCGTGCGGTCTGCTCCGCTTGTGCGATTTCGCGCATCAGATGCGCCTTGATCGGGCGTTGGGCGCGGAAGGGCAAGTCTCCATCGGAGATCCCGCCCAGGCGCCGCAGGAGTTCGTCGTGCTCGGATCGTTCGTTCCGTGCGTCATCAGCGGCGTTCACAGGTGCCCCTCCCGTGCGGTGCGAGACGTGGGCGCACGCCCCGCGGCTTGGTCCGCGGCCAGATTGGCGGTGGTGAGTTTGCGAAGGCGGCTGCGCGCCCGTGACAGCCGGGAACGAACGGTCGATTCACCGACACCGCAGGCCTTTGCCACTTCGCCATGGCTGAGTCCGGACCACACCGACAGGACGAGGACTTCACGGTCAGCACGTCGGAGCTGATCCAACGCGGCCAGCGCGGCCGCCGCCTCCGCCGTGTCCGTGATCCGGGACACCACACGGTCGGCCGGGTCCGGGACGGCATCCGGCAGGGGTAAGCGAGTCAGCGCCTCGCTGTGCCGCCGCGCGGCCCGACGGGTGTTGCGTATGACATTGGTGGCGATCCCGAGTAGCCAGGCGCGGTGACTTGTGACTCCGTCCAGCTTTCCCCGCAATCGCCATGCTTCGAGGAACGTGAGGGAGACGATGTCGTCCGCCCCCGCACGGTCGGAAGTCATACGGACGACATGCGCGTACACCGCGTGGGCGTGTGCGTCATAGAGCTCCGCGAACAGTTGCTGGTCCACACCCAGTAGTGTCCGCTCGCGGAAAGTCGCTGCATGTGACGTCAGTCACACCCTAAGGATGGGTTGGATCCGAGGTCTGTTCCATGCCGATACGTGGTGATCTGGGCGAGTGCCCCGGATGCCGCAACGCCACCTCAGGCTGTCCGGAAACCATGGCTATGACCTGATGATCACTTGAGGGGGTCTTATCTCGCTCATATGGTCATTTCCGACCGCATAGGTGAACAATCACAGCAGGGGACGCAGGTGGAAGACGGGCGAACAGCCGGGGTAGTCCTGGGAATTGCGGGCTTTAACGCGGCCCTGACCATTGCAGCAGCCGTCGTCACGTGGCAGGACGGCCCCACTCCGTGGGCGGCCGCAGCCGCGAGCTCCGTACTCGTCTTCCTCGTGCTTCTTCGCAAGCGCTGATGGTCGCGATCCGTGCGAGCAACTTGGGCATGTCCGTGATCAAGGAGTAGACGTTCCCTTGAAGCTTCCTTACCGCATAGCCGCCGCCGTCCTGGCCGGCCTGGCCCTCGTCGGTATGACCGCCGCGTAGAGCCACGCGTTCGCCCCTTCGGCCTTCACCTCCGCTTCCTTCGCGGGCGACGTCTCGCCCGAAACCGCTGCGCTGGCCAAGAACATTCAGGCACTAGGGGTCAGGTAGCTGGGGGTTCACATCCCGCACTCACCGCCGGGTCGGAGGGTGGGCAGCCGAATCGGGTGCCCGTCCTCCGTGTTTGGCTCTCGCTTTGGTGCGCTGCCATCGGTGCGGGAGTGGCCTTACCCGTTCTGACCTGGGGTTTAGCTGTCGGAAGATGCGGACGGGGAGACTGCGGCGCAGAATCGTGGCGATGGGGGTCCAGCGGCGACGGTGCCGCGTCCACTGCTTCTTGTCGAAAGAAGGAAGGTAACCCCATGGCTCTCGGAACCAGTCGAATAGGACGTAGGTGCACGATCGCGTGCGCATCCTCGCTGCTGATGCTGGCGGGAACCGTCGGCACCGCCGCGGCCGCCACCACGACCACACCCGCGCAAGCGGGCACACGGGCGGTGCTCCCGCAGGTGGCCGACCCCAACAAGGTCCTCCAGCTCGTCAACGAGGCGCGCACGGCGGCCGGTTGCCAGCCGCTCACGGTCGACCCCGCCCTCACGGCGGCGGCCCAGGAGTACGCCAACGACACGACCACCAGCCACACGGGTTCGGACGGCTCGAAGGTTGAGGACCGGCTGAAGAAGGCCGGGGCGACCTTCTCGGCCTCCGCCGAGAACATCGCCTGGGGTTCCGGCGACGAGAAGGTGCACGTGGACGGCTGGCTCAACAGCACGGGTCACGCGGGCAACATCAAGAACTGCAACTTCACCAAGACCGGCGTGGCGGCGTCGGGCGACAGGATCGTCCAGGTGTTCACCAACTGACAGGGACACCTGCACCACGGTGATGGGCGGCCCCCGACCGGATCGAACCGGTCGGGGGCCGCTCGCGTCAGGCGAACCAGACGACCATGCGGACGCCCTCGTCGCCGTGCAGGGCGGCCAGGGTGCGCATGACCGACCAGACGGCGCCCCAGTCGTGATCGGGGACGGCCTGTCTGCGGGTGAGGCGGCCGATGCGGAAGAGGCGGTCGCCGTCGGGCCACTCCGTGCCCTCGGGGTAGGTGCGGCCCGCGCGATAGAGGGCGCGGGGGTCGGTGATGCCGGCGAGCTCGGCGAAGCGGCTGAGGCCTGAGTTCCGTCCGTGCAGCCGCCAGGTCCCGTGCGGGGTCAGGCGGTACTCGTGGACGCAGTCGTCCACCTGGTCGGAGACCTCGTCCCAGTCCGCGGCCTCCAGCTCCGCCCAGGTGATCCAGGAGGCCCCCTTCACGTCCGGGCCCCAGGGCTCCATGTCGGCGAGGGTCTCCGGGGACACGTCGGGCGGCAGGCCGCGCTGGTCGGCGAGGGGGCGGAAGGAGGCGGTGTCGCGCATGCCGAACAGGGATCCGAAGGCCACGTAGGAGCGTCCGTTGTAGAGGTGCGCGAGGTCGATGGCTCCGCTCCAACTGCGGTCGTCCTCGTCCAGCCAGCGGTCCCAGCGGCACTCGATGAAGCCGTTCAGGTCTACGCCCATGCCCGGGATCGTTCCCCGTCGGGGTAACCGCGGCGAGGAGTTTTCCGGCTTGCGGGACGGGCCCCGGCGTGCGGGGCCCCGACGACAGAGCCCGGGCCTAGCGCTCGCGGTCCAGGGCGAGGGCGTCCCAGTCGAGGGTCAGGAGGGAGGGGTCGGCCGCGTCGCCGTCGGGGATCCGGGGTTCGTCCTGGAGCCAGGCGACGGTGAGCGCGGAGTAGTGGAGCGCCGGGTCGAGTCCGGAATCGACGGGCACCGAGGTGAGCAGGGCGACGCAGGTCACCGCGGGCAGGGTCTCCAGCGGGCCGAAGGCCCCACCGGGCAGGTCCGGCAGGTCCCGGCGGGGCGGAACGAGGTGGGCCGGGATGCCGGGGAACGCCTGCGCGGCCCGGTGGAGCAGCCCGCTCAGGTTCAGGTCGTTCAGGCGGGCGAACGGGTAGCCCTCGAGCATGTCGCCGTAGGTCGTGCGGAGGCGGATCTCGGCGACCTCGGCGGTCCGGCCGGAGGCGAGGCGGATATGGGACAGGGGCACGGTCGGGTTCCTCGGCGTGGTGGAAGGGCGGGTCGGCTCGGGGTCGGAGGTGTGTCCCACCCGCGACACCTAGTCGCGGAGCGCGTACATCTCCCCTACTCCGAAGGCGTTTTCCGGCTGGACGGGCATGCTCCACACCCGTTCTGTCGAGCGCCCCGGTGCTGGTCGTTCCATGATCTTGTCAGACCTGGATTTATGCCTTTTGGGCCTTTCGAGTGGTGTTTGTCGGAAGATCGGCGCGCGTCGTGGGGGCGGTCCGGTTGCGGCCACATCATGACGAATGTATTCAGATCCACCCGTCGGAACATCGCGAAATGAGGCGCTCGTCATGAACAACCGCAGCACCGTCACGTCGATCTGGACCACCGTCCTCGCCGCTCTCGTGGCGCTCCTCGGCCTCCTCGGCCTCGCCGCGAAGGCGGCCCCGGCGGCGGCTTCCGCGGTTGCCGTCCCCGCCGCCCCCGCCGTGCGCCGGCCGGCCGTCGTGGCGCGCCGGACGTGGCGGGCGATGATGCGGGGCGGATCGCTCCCGCCCACGATCAAGCAGCGGATCCGGGCCGAGGCCCACGGCAAGACCCCCTCCGTCCGCCGCTCGACCACCGCCGCCTCCCTCGCGGGGGCCACGAGTACCCCGGCCGGATCCGAACGAGCCGCGACCGTGACGACCTCACCGGCCGCTGTGGCGCACCGGAGCGGCGCGGGCCGGGAGCGGCTGGAGCTGGCGGCGTAGGAGAGCTCGCGCAGGACAGCCCGCGATGGTGCGGGCCCGGGAACCGTCCCGGAAGCGGAGTACGGGCGAGAGCGCGACCGCGAGTGCGCGGCAGCAGGACCGCAAGCGGCACAGGACGAGAAGCGGAAGCAGCAGGATCCGCAGGATCCGCAGGATCCGCAGGACCAGAAGCAGCAGAGCCGGCAGTACCGGCAGTACCAGCAGGATCGGCAGTACCGGTGTACCGGAGCAGCACGACCGGACGCAGCGGGGCCAGGCCCCGCAGGGTCGGGCGCAGGGGACCGGAAGACGTGGGGAACCAGAGCCGGCACAGGTTTGTCCGGGGTCGAAGACGTAGAAAGACGCAGGAAGTCGTAGGAAGACGCAGGAAGTAGAAGTCGCAGGAAGGCGAGGCGCTGGAGCCCGGTCGGTCACGGCCGTGGATCGCGTCGCGACGTGCCCCGGGAGTGGGTACGGCGGGATCGCCCCGGCGGGCGCCGGGGGCGTGCAGGGGGCGTGAAGCTTGGTACCGCAGGGCCGCAGGCCCGGGAGACGGTGGGGTTCCCGGATGGCGCGGCCCTTTTTGGCATGTCCGGGATGCGGAGGTTTGGCGTAACGCTTCCTCCCTTGTGCGGCAAGGGTTTCGCCGGGTTCCGGGGCGCTGAGCAGGGGCGGCGGCGGAGCGAAGAGGGTTTATCCGATGTTGGTCATGCTTGCGGGGGAATCGGCGGCTGCGGGGTGGTTCGCCGGGGATTCGGTGGGCAACTCTGGTCTCGCGACGTCGTCACCACACGGAACGACCGAGGCGGCCGGCCAACTGCCTCGTAGTACACCCGACTTCGGTTTTCTGGAGGATTCAGACATGGCAAGCATCCGTACCGCCCGCGTCATCGCCGCTGTCGCCGCTCTCCCCCTCGCCGTCGCCCTTTTCGGCGGGGTCGCCTCGGCCGACAACGGCTCCTTCGCGAACGACGGGTCGAATGCGAGCGTCGCCAGCATCATCGGCAGCGGTGTGGGCGGCAACAACAACGGCAACTCCTCCACCTCGCAGCAGGTGGCCACCGGCTCCGGTGCGTCGAACCAGAACAACACCGCGCAGGTCAACGGTTCGGCCTTCACGGCGATCCATCAGGCCAACTCGAACATCGCGGTGAACTTCTTCCCCTGGTGACCCGGTGCGCGGTGACCGCGTGACCCCCTGACCGAGTGACCCCGTGACCCGGTGCCCCGTGGCCGTGATCGTGGTCGCCGCAGTTCCGCGGGCCGCGCCCGCGCCGCATCAGCGCAGCGCCACCGACCGTTGAGAGCGCCCGTACGACCGGACCGGCTGGGGTCCGGTAGTGCGGGCGCTCCCGCGCGTCCGGGCCCCCGCCGTCCGGTGGGCACGCCCCGTTCTTCCCGGTGAGCTCCCGACGACCTTGACATCCACACCAAATCTGACGGACAGTCAGGTTCACTCGTCGATGTGATGCCGGGAGGCCCGCGCCGTGCACCTCGCCCCGACCGAAGGCCAGTTGCGGCTGCGTGCCGAACTGCGCGCCTACTTCAGGAACCTGCTGCCGGACGGGGTACCCGAAGAGCCGGCCGCCCAGCGCGCGGTCCTGCGCCGCATCGGCGCGGACGGGCTGCTCGGCCTCGGCTGGCCCGAGGAATACGGCGGCCAAGGCCGCGGCGCCGACGAGCAGTTCGTCTTCTTCGACGAGGCCTACCGGGCGGGCGCCCCCGTCTCGATGGTCACCCTCAACACCGTCGGCCCCACCCTCATGAAGTACGGGACCCAGGAGCAGAAGGACTACTTCCTGCCCCGGATCCTCCGGGGCGAACTCGTCTTCGCCATCGGTTACTCGGAGCCCGAGGCGGGCACCGACCTGGCCTCGTTGCGCACCCGCGCCGTCCGCGAGGACGACGCGTGGGTGATCGACGGCCAGAAGGTCTTCACCTCCAACGCCCAGAACGCGGACTGGATCTGGCTCGCCTGCCGCACCGACCCCGAGGCCCCGAAACACAAGGGCATCTCGATCGTCCTGGTGCCGACCGACAGCCCCGGCTTCGGCTGGACCCCGATCGACACCGTCGGCGGACTCACCACCACGGCCACCTACTACGACTCCGTCCGCGTGCCGGCCGGCCACCTCGTGGGCCCCGAGCACGGCGGCTGGGGCCTGATCACCAACCAGCTGAACCACGAGCGCGTCGCCCTCGCCGCCATCGGCATGCAGGCCGAGGACTTCTACGAGGCCGCGCTCCGTCACGCCCGTACCCCCGATCCGGTCAGCGGTGAGCGTCCGGCCGATCTGCCCTGGGTGCGGTCGCGGCTCGCCGAGGCACACGCGCGGCTGGCCGCCGTACGCCTCCTCAACTGGCGCCTCGTCCAGGACGTGGGCGCGGGCACCCTCGCTCCCGGCGACGCGAGCGGGGTGAAGTTCCTCGGCACCGAGTCCACCGTCGAGGTGTACCGGATGTGCCAGGAGGTGGTCGGCGAGGAGGCCCTGATCAGGGGGCCCGGGGCCTACGCGGCGGGTGAGCTGGAGCGGATGAACCGGGCCGCCCAGATCAACACCTTCGGCGGCGGGGTCAGCGAGGTCCAGCGGGAGATCGTCGCCATGATGCGGCTCGGCATGAAGGGGAGGAAGCGATGACCGGGGCACAGGCCGCCGAGGAAGCGGACCCGTTCCACCAGCGGCTGAGGACCTTCGAGGGGCGGCCCGCCGCCACCGGGGGCCGGGCCAAGGACGCGGTCAACGAGCCGATGATCCGCCACTGGTGCGAGGCCGTGGGGGACACGAACCCGGCCTACTCCGGGCCCGGCGCGATCGCCCCGCCCACCATGCTCCAGGCGTGGACCATGGGCGGACTGTCCGGCCACACCGACCGCTCCGCCGCCTACGAGGAACTGTTCGAGCTCCTCGACGGCGCGGGCTGCACCTCCGTGGTCGCCACCGACTGCGAGCAGGAGTACCTGAGGCCCCTGCGCCCGGGGGACGCGGTGACCTTCGACGCGGTGATCGAGTCGGTCTCGGCGCGCAAGACGACCAAGCTGGGCAGCGGGCACTTCGTGACGACCCGGATGGACGTCCACGCGAACGGCGAGCTCGCCGGTACGCACCGCTTCCGCATCCTCAAGTACGCCCCGGCGAGCACCGCAGGGCGCAGCGCCACGAAGCCGGGCGCCACGAAGCCGGTCACCGCACGACCGAGCACCGCGAACCCGGCCAAGGCAAACCCGGCCAAGGCAAACCCAGCCACCGCGAACCCGGCCGCCGCGATCCCGCCCCCCGCCCCCGAACGGCCCGCCGCCCGCCGGCCCCGCCCGGTGATCAACCGCGACAACCGGGGCTTCTGGGACGGGATCGCGGAACACCGGCTCCTCATCCAGCGCTGCACCGCCTGCGCCACCCTCCGTTTCCCCTGGCTCCCCGGCTGCAACGCGTGCGCGAGCCCGGACTGGGACACCGTCGAGGCCTCGGGCGCGGGCACGGTGTTCTCGTACGTCGTCATGCACCACCCGCCCTTCCCGGCCTTCGACCCTCCCTACGCGGTCGCCCTCGTCGAACTCGCCGAGGGAGTGCGGATGGTCAGCAACATCACCGGAGTCCCCTACGACAAGGTGCGCATCGGCATGCCCGTTCAGCTGGAGTTCCTGAGGGCGGACGAGGAACTGGAACTGCCCGTCTTCCGGGGGAGCGAGGGCTGATGGACTTCCACCCCACCGAGGAACAGGCCGCCGCGGCCGGTCTCGCCGCCCGCGTCTTCGGGGACCTCGCCACCCACGAACGCCTCGCCGCCGCGGGGACCGGCAGCGACGCCGAGCTGTGGAAGGCCCTCACCACCGCCGGGCTCACCGCCGCCGTCGAGGACGTGGGCCTGCTCGGCCTCGTCCAGCTGCTGGAGGAGCAGGGCCGCACCACCGCCCAGGTCCCGTACGCGGCGACCTGCGCGTACGGGATCCTGCCCGTCACCCGGCACGGCAGCGACGCGCAGCGCGCCCGGCTGCTGCCCGCGCTGGGGACGGGCGAGGCCGTGGCCTGCGGGGTCTTCCCCGCGCGCGGCCGCGTCACCGCTTCGCCGCAGGGGAGGCTCAGGGGCACCGCGCCCTTCGTGCCCTGGCTGCGGGACTCCACGCACGTCCTGGTCCCCGACGCCGGCCGGAACCTGTGGCTCGTACGGACCGACGCCCCGGGCGTGCGGATCTCCGCGGTGGAGACCACCGCCCCCTGGGCGGCCGGACGCCTCGACCTGACGGGTGCCGAGGGGGAGCGCCTCGGTGAAGGCCCGGAGGCGTACGAGGACACCCTCGCGGTCGCCCGTACCGCCTTCGCCGGTCTCCAGGCGGGCGTCTGCGCCGGCTCGCTGGCTCGGGCCGTGGAGTACACCTCCATCCGTGAGCAGTTCGGCCGGCCGCTGTCCACCAACCAGGCCGTCATGCTGCGCGCCGCCGACGCGTACATGGACACCGAGGCGATCCGGGTCACCGCGTACGAGGCGGCCTGGCGCATCGACGAGGGGCTCCCGGCCCGCGCCCACGCCCTCACGGCGGGCTGGTGGGCCTCGGAGGCGGGCAAGCGGGTCGTCCACGCGGGCCAGCACCTCCACGGCGGCATGGGCGCCGACCTGGACCACCCGGTGCACCGGCACTTCCTGTGGGGCCGCCAGCTGGACGCCTACCTGGGCTGCGGCAGCGAGCTGCTGGCCGAGCTGGGCACGCTCCTGTCCGAAGAAGGCACGGGACCGGACGCGGGGCCCGTGGCCGTCACGGTCCCCGCCCCGACCACCGAAGGGGACGACGCGTGAACGCCGGCGACATGCCGCTGAAGGCCGGCGACACGCTGGCCCCGCTGGAGATACCCGTGACCCGCACCCTGATCGTCGCGGGCGCCATCGCCTCCCGCGACTACCAGGACGTGCACCACGACGCCGAGCTGGCGAGGCAGAAGGGCTCCCCCGACATCTTCATGAACATCCTGACCACCAACGGCCTGGTCGGCCGGTACGTGACCGACCGGCTGGGCCCGCACACCGTCCTGCGCAAGGTGGCCATCCGCCTGGGCGCCCCCAACTACCCGGGGGACACCATGACCCTCACCGGCACCGTGACCGCCCTCGACGGCGACACCGCCGAGATCGGGATCGTCGGCGCCAACGGCCTCGGCCGGCACGTCACCGGCACGGTCACCGTGACCCTGCGTCCGGGGAGCGCCGCATGAGCGTGCGTACCCGCGACGACCTCGGCGGCCGGGCCGCCATCGCCGGGATCGGGGCGACGGAGTTCTCCAAGGACTCCGGCCGCAGCGAGCTCAAGCTCGCCGTCGAGGCGGTGCACGCCGCCCTCGACGACGCCGGGCTGACCCCCGCCGACGTGGACGGCATGGTCACCTTCACGATGGACACCAGCCCCGAGATCACCGTCGCCCAGGCGGCCGGCATCGGGGAGCTCTCCTTCTTCTCCCGGATCCACTACGGCGGCGGCGCGGCCTGCGCCACCGTCCAGCAGGCCGCACTGGCCGTCGCCACCGGCGTCGCGGAGGTGGTGGTCTGCTACCGCGCCTTCAACGAGCGCTCGGGCCGCCGCTTCGGCTCCGGCGTCCAGCAGCGCGAACCCTCGGCCGAGGGCGCGGCCCTCGGCTGGTCCCTGCCCTGGGGCCTGCTCACCCCGGCGTCCTGGGTGGCCATGGCCGCCCAGCGCTACCTGCACGCCTACCACCTCAGCCCCGAGGCCTTCGGCCACGTCGCCGTCACCGACCGGCGGCACGCGGCGAACAACCCCGCCGCCTACTTCCACGGCAAGCCCATCACCCTCGCCGACCACGCCGCCTCGCGGTGGATCGTGGAACCGCTGCGGCTGCTGGACTGCTGCCAGGAGACCGACGGCGGCCAGGCGCTCGTCGTCACCACCACCGAGCGGGCCCGGGACCTGCGGCAGGCGCCGGCCGTGATCACCGCCGCCGCGCAGGGCGCCGGCCGCCGCCAGGAGGGGATGACCTCCTTCTACCGCGACGACCTCACCGGCCTGCCGGAGATGGACGTGGTCGCCCGCCAGCTGTGGCGGACCAGCGGGCTGCGTCCCTCGGACATCGACGTGGGCATCCTCTACGACCACTTCACCCCCTTCGTCCTCATGCAGCTGGAGGAGTTCGGCTTCTGCGGTCCCGGTGAGGCCGCCGACTTCGTGGCCGCCGACGCGCTGCCGCTCAACACCCACGGCGGCCAGCTCGGGGAGGCCTACCTGCACGGCATGAACGGCATCGCCGAAGCCGTCCGCCAGGTGCGCGGCACCTCCGTCAACCAGGCGGCGGGAGCGGAGCACGCCCTGGTCACCGCCGGAACCGGGGTCCCGACCTCCGGGCTGATCCTCGGCGCCGACCGCTGACCCGCCGCCCCGGTGCGCCCCGACCCACGGGACGCACCGGGGTTCAGGCTCCGCAGAACGACTGGGTCCGCACGTACCCACCCAGGTTCTCGTCGTCGGTGCCGAGCAGCGCCCCGTCGGACCCGGGCAGGCATTCCACGGCCTCGACCTTGTACTGGGGGAAGGTCGCGAGCAGCCGCGCGGACGCCGCGAGGGTGACCCGTACGGTGCCCGCCGCCGACACGGTCACCCGGCCCGCGTCGCTCACCGCGGAGTCGAACGGGCCGTCGTCGCCGGCGTCCGCCGCCGAGCTCACGATGATCCGGCCGGAGCCGGTCACCGAGAGGTCGGAGACGTGCCGCGTTCCGTCCTCGGTGGGGTACGGCGCCCGGTACGGGCGGCGCGTCACCGAGCCGAACTGCGGCTGCCCCCACGGGGCGAACGTCAGGGGCGCCGCGTAGACGGTGGCCGGGCGGGCCGCGCCCGCTCCGCGGTCCGCCCACAGCGCGGCGAGCCTCCCGTTCTGCGAGACCAGCGCGAAGCTCTCGAAGTCGTCGCCCTCGCCGATCCCGGGCAGCGGGGCGTAGTAGACGACCGTCGCCGTGTCCCCGCTGACCCGCAGGCGGTAGACGATGCCGGTGCTCGCCAGTGCCACGTACTCGCCCGGCATCCCGGGGACCGCCTCGATGGCCTCCAGGTCGACGGGCTCCGCTCCGACCCAGGCGAGCGGGGAGACGTCTTCCGAGCCCTCCCGGTGGGTGATCCGGGACAGCCGCGGCCGGCCGGAGCGCTTGTTGTCGTGCACGACCAGCGCATGGACCCCGGAGCCGTCCTCGGTACGGCCCTCGTACGCGAGGCCGCTGACTCCGCTGAGGGTGTCGTCGCCGACCTTCTGCCAGGGGCCGTCCGCGGCCCCGGCCGGGGCCGCGCAGAGTACGGCCAGCAGCGTGGCCGCCGCGGAGAGCCAGGTCGTGCGGCGCAACATCGGAAGTTCCACTGGGGTCGCTCGCCTTCTTCGTCCGGCAGGCGCGAGAGCACGCGCCGGCGCCAGGCTATGGATCTTGGTGGGTGCGTTCCCAGCGGCGATTGGGCCGTTCGCCGGAGCGCGCGGGCGCACTCGGCGGGGGACGGTGGCGACCGCCGCCCTCCACCTTCAGGAGGTGGGACACGGCCCGGCCCTACAACCTGAGATGGACCCGCCTTCGGCACCTGCGGGCGATCCGGGGGGCGCCGTCCGCTTCTAGCGTGGAGCCATGACCACGCCTGTGTGCACGCTCGCCTCGAACCCGACGCCGTACCCGTCGTTCTCGGCGTACGTACGGACCCGCGGCACGGTCCTGATGCGCACCGCGCGCTCGCTCACCGCCAACCCGTGCGACGCCGAGGACCTGCTCCAGACGGCACTCGCGAAGACGTACGTGGCCTGGGACCGCATCGAGGACCACCGCGCCCTGGACGGCTACGTCCGGCGGGCCCTGGTCAACACCCGTACCTCCCAGTGGCGCAAACGCAAGGTGGACGAGTTCGTCTGCGACGAGCTCCCGGAGAGCGAGGAGCCGCCGGCCGCCGACCCCGCGGAGGCGCAGGCCCTGCGCGACGCGATGTGGCGCGCGGTGACCCGGCTGCCCGACCGGCAGCGGGCCATGGTGGTCCTGCGCTACTACGAGGACCTGAGCGAGGTGCAGACCGCCGAGGTGCTCGGAGTGTCGGTCGGCACGGTCAAGAGCGCCGTCTCCCGGGCCCTGGTCAAGCTCCGCGAGGACCCGGAACTCACCCCGGTGCGCTGAACGGCGCTGTTTCACGTGAAACAACCGCTGTTTCACGTGAAACAGCCCTTGTTTCACGTGAAACAGGAGGTCGGCCCCACACCGCCACACGCGACTGCGCACAGTGATCGGCAGAGCCGTTTGTACTCCCGGGTAGTGACATACCGCGTGGTACGTGCGCAGAATCTTCCCATTGTCGCGACGGAGCGACAGCGCCCACCGGGAGGACGCCCGTGCTCAGCACCATGCAAGAGGTACCGCTCAACATCAGCCGGATTCTGGAGCATGGCCGGAGGGTCCACGGCAAGTCCACCGTGACCACGTGGACGGGCGAGGCAGAGCCCCACCGCCGGACGTTCGCCGAGATCGGAGACCGCGCCGCACAGCTCGCCAACGCCCTGCGCGACGAACTGGGCGTCGAGCCCGGAAGTGTTCTGGCGACACTGATGTGGAACAACGCGGAGCACGTGGAGGCCTACTTCGCGATCCCGTCCATGGGCGCGGTCCTGCACACGCTGAACCTTCGGCTGCCTCCCGAGCAGCTGGTCTACATCGTCAACCACGCCGCGGACCGGGTCGTCCTGGTCAACGGAACCCTGCTGCCGCTCCTCGCGCCGCTGCTGCCGCACCTGCCGACCGTGGAGCACGTCGTCGTCGCGGGCATCGGCGACCGCTCCGCGCTCGACGGCCTCGGCGTGCGCGTGCACGAGTACGAGGAGCTCATAGAGGGCCGCTCCACCCGCTACGACTGGCCCGAGCTGGACGAGCGCCAGGCCGCGGCCATGTGCTACACCTCCGGCACCACCGGGGAGCCCAAGGGCGTCGTCTACTCCCACCGCTCCATCTACCTGCACTCCATGCAGGTCAACATGGCCGAGTCGATGGGTCTGAACGACAGGGACACCACCCTCGTCGTCGTCCCGCAGTTCCACGTGAACGCGTGGGGCCTCCCGCACGCCACCTTCATGACCGGCATCAACATGCTGATGCCGGACCGGTTCCTCCAGCCCGCCCCCCTCGCCGACATGATCGAGCGCGAGAAGCCCACCCACGCGGCGGCCGTCCCCACCATCTGGCAGGGGCTGCTCGCCGAGGTCACCGCCAACCCGCGCGACCTGACCTCGATGAAGCAGGTCACCATCGGCGGCGCGGCCTGTCCGCCCTCCCTGATGGAGGCCTACGACAAGCTCGGCGTCCGGCTGTGCCACGCCTGGGGCATGACGGAGACCTCCCCGCTCGGCACCATGGCGCACCCGCCCGCCGGGCTGAGCGCCGAGGAGGAGTGGCCCTACCGGGTCACCCAGGGCCGTTTCCCGGCGGGAGTCGAGGCCCGTCTCGTCGGCCCCGGCGGCGACCACCTGCCCTGGGACGGCGAGTCCGCGGGCGAGCTGGAGGTGCGCGGCACCTGGATCGCGGGCGCCTACTACGGGGGCGTTTCCGGCGAACCGGTCCGCCCCGATGACAAGTTCAGCGCCGACGGCTGGCTCAAGACCGGCGACGTCGGCGTGATCAGCCCCGACGGCTTCCTCACCCTGACCGACCGGGCCAAGGACGTCATCAAGTCGGGCGGCGAATGGATCTCCAGCGTCGAGCTGGAGAACGCGATCATGGCCCACCCGGAGGTCGCCGAGGCGGCCGTCGTCGCCGTCCCGGACGACAAGTGGGGCGAGCGCCCGCTGGCCACCGTCGTCCTCAAGGAAGGCGCCACCGTGGACTACGCGGGACTGCGCGCCTTCCTCGCCGGTTCGATCGCCCGGTGGCAGCTGCCGGAGCGCTGGGCCCTCGTCGAGGCGGTGCCCAAGACCAGCGTCGGCAAGTTCGACAAGAAGGTGATCCGCAAGCAGTACGCGGACGGCGCCCTGGACGTCACCACCCTCGCCTGACCGCCGTACCGGAAGGCGGGGCGGGTCAGCCGCGCGTGAGCCACGGCCGCAGCAGCCTGCTGACGGCGGGCATGGCCGCGTAGGTCATCAGGGTGCTGAAGACGACCGCGAACGCGGCCGTCCGCAGCACGAAGTGGAGGTCCACCAGGTACGGCCCGAGCACCGCGTTGCCCGCGAGCGAGATCGGGAAGATGGCCAGCCCCGAGCTGATCGCCATCTTCCACCGCGGCGGCGCGGGCCGGGTCGTACCCGGCTTGGCGAACCAGGTCTCCATGCCGTGCAGTTCGCGCCGGGCTATCTCGGTGTGGTGGTGGCCGAGGCAGTTCGAGAACCACTGCGCCCGCTCGGGCGAGTCCTGCCAGCGCTGGAACGCCTCCTGGTTGCGGAAGCGGTGCACGAGGAACCAGGGGCCGCCCTCCGCCGCGGGCCGGAACAGCCCGTACCCGAGGTGGTCCGGGAAGCCCGCCGCCGTCTCCAGGATCCCGTGCGCCCAGGCCTCGAACGTCTCCTCGTGGCCCGGGTCCACCTGCCGGGCTATCAGGAGGTTCACCTCGCCGTTGTCGGCGGGGACGGTCTGCTCGGACGTGTTGGTGAGGGCCATCGGCCCAGGATGACTAGTTGGTGCCGATCTTGGCCAGCAGGTCCACGATGCGGCCCTGCACGTCGGCGGTGGTGGCCCGCTCCGCGAGGAACAGCACGCTCTCCCCCGAAGCCAGCCGCGGCAGTTCGGACGCCTCGATCCCGGCGGTCGTGTAGACGACCAGCGGGGTGCGGTTCAGCTGCCCGTTCGCGCGCAGCCAGTCCACGATCCCGGCCCGCCGGCGCCGGACCTGCATCAGGTCCATGACCACCAGGTTGGGCCGCATCCGGGTCGCCAGTTCCACGGCGTCGGTGTCGGCACCCGCCCGCGCCACCTGGAGGCCGCGCCGCTCCAGCGCCGCGGTCAGGGCGGTGGCGATCTCGACGTGCTCCTCGATCAGCAGCACCCGCGAGGGGTGCTGCTCGCTGTCGCGCGGCGCGAGCGCCTTCAGCAGCACGGCCGGATCCGCGCCGTACGCCGCCTCCCGCGTGGCATGGCCCAGCCCGGCCGTGACCAGGACGGGCACCTCGGCGGCCACCGCGGCCTGGCGCAGGGACTGCAGGGCGGTCCGGGTGATGGGACCGGTCAGCGGGTCGACGAACAGGGCGGCGGGGAAGGCCGCGATCTGGGCGTCGACCTCCTCACGGGAGTGCACGATCACGGGGCGGTAGCCACGGTCGCTGAGGGCCTGCTGGGTCTGCGCGTCGGGCGCGGGCCACACCAGCAGCCGACGCGGATTGTCCAGCGGCTCCGGGGGCAGCTCGTCGTCCACGGGCCGCGGTACGGGCCGGTTGACCACCTCGACGGCGCCACCGGGGCCGTCCAGCGGCTCCGGGCCCTCGGCGGAGCCCGCCTCGGGTGCCCCTATGGCGAAGGCGCGCCCCTGGGGGGCCGGTTCGGACAGCCGGCGCCGCCGGCCGGAACCGGATCCGCCCAGGCCCGCGCCGGAGGTGTCGCCCGCGCCGGGGTCGACGGAGATGCCCTGGCCCAGGGTGCCGAGCGCGCGCACGCTGATCGGCTGCGCGGCGGCCGCCGGGGCGTCACCGGGCCGACGGGCACCGGGCAGAGCGGCGGGGCCGGGGGCCTCGTCGTCCTCGGCGGCGGTACGGGCCGCGGGGACGGGCCAGGCCGGGGCGGCGGGCAGCCCGCGGCGCCGGCCGGTCGGGTGC
Organism: Streptomyces sp. NPDC044704; assembly: GCF_056433525.1. NCBI lineage: Bacteria > Bacillati > Actinomycetota > Actinomycetes > Kitasatosporales > Streptomycetaceae > Streptomyces > Streptomyces sp. NPDC044704. The sequence goes on along the minus strand of NZ_JBWKGY010000005.1, from coordinate 105,869 downwards.
GCGGGGTCCTCGGCGCCCTCGGCGGCGGCCTCGGGGGTCTCCGGCTCGGCGCCGGCGGGAGCGCCGAGCACCCGGCGGCCACGGCGGCCGCCCGGCCCGTCGGCGTCGGCCTCGGCGGGAGCGGGGGCCCCGCCTGCCATGGCGGGGGTCTGCGGGGAGGCGGGGGCCGGCCCGGCGGGCAGTGCGAAGCCGCCCTCGGGCGCGAGGGGCCGGGGCGTGGCGGGGGCCGCGAGCCCGGCCGCCGGTACGGGACCGCCGGGCTGCGCGGGCGCGGCGGGCGGACCGCCCAGCGCCCGGCGGCGTCCGGCCGGATGCTCGGTCACCGGAACCGGGGGCACCGCCGGTACGGGCGGCAGCGCCGGCATGCCGGTGCCCTGCGGGGGCACGGGCCGGCCGGCCCCGCCCCGCGCGGCGTCCGCGCTGCCGTCGCCGTCCCGGCCGCGCCGGCGCCCGGTACCGAGTCCGGCGGGGTTCACCGGGGACTGCGCGAGCTCCGCCGGACCGGAGTCGGCGGGGCTGCCGTCCGCCCGGCGCCGCCCCGACGGCAGCGCGAGCGCGCCCCCGCCGTCACGGGCCCCGGGGGCCTTCGCCTCGTCCGCCCCGTCCTCCAGGAAGGCGTCGACTCCGCGCCGGGCCCGCCGCCCGCCGGGGCCGGGGGCGCCGTCGCCGCCCTCGGGAGCCGGCGGCTCCTCGGGGGGCTCCGGCAGGGTCACCGTCCCGGCACCCGTCCCGAGCGGCAGCTCCAGTACGTACGCCCCGCCGGGCGCGCCCGGAACCTCCACCGTCTGGAGGACCCCGCCGTGTGCGGCGACGATGCCCCGTACGACCGGCTCGTGCACGGGGGTGCCGCCCTCGTGCGGGCCGCGCACCTCGATCCGTACGACCTCGCCGCGCTGGGCGGCCGCGACCACGATGGTCGAGTCGCCGTAGCCGCTGCCCTGGGCGGTCTTGCCGGTGGCGTCCACCCCGGCGACGTCGGCGACCAGGTGCGCGAGGGCGGTCGCGATGCGCTCCGCGTCCACCTCGGCCTCGATGGTCGGGGCGTGGACGGCGAACTGCACCCGGCCGGGGCCGATCAGCTCGACGGCGCCGTCGATGCCGGCCGCGACGACCGTGTTGATCAGGACGTTCTTCTTCTTGAGCTTTTCGGCGCCGGCGTCGAGCCGCTGGAAGGCGAGCACGTTGTCGACCAGCGCGGTCATCCGCGAGTAGCCGGCGGCCAGGTGGTGCAGCAGCTGGTTGGCCTCGGGCCACAGCTGTCCCGCGTCGTCGGCGGCCAGGGTGGCCAGTTCGCCGCGCAGTTCGTCGAGGGGGCCGCGCAGGGACTCGCCGAGGACGGCCAGCAGCTGGGCGTGGCGCGCGGCGAGGGCGTCGTAGGCCCGCCGGTCGGTGAAGGTCATGACGGCGCCGACGAGGAGTTCCCCGTCCCGTACGGGCGAGGTGGTCAGGTCGACGGCGACGGGCTGTCCGGCCTTGTTCCACAGCACCTGCCCGCGGACGCGGTGCTTGCGGCCGCTGCGCAGGGTGTCGGCGAGCGGGGACTCGTCGAAGGGGAAGGGGGAGCCGTCGGCGCGCGAGTGCTGGACCAGCCCGTGCAGCTCGCGGTTGCCGAGGTCGGTGGCGCGGTAGCCGAGGATCTGCGCGGCGGCCGGATTGACGAGGACGACCCGGCCCTCGGTGTCCGTGCCGACGACGCCTTCGGCGGCGGCCCGCAGGATCATCTCGGTCTGCCGCTGGGAGCGGGCCAGCTCGGCCTCGGTGTCGACGGTCTCGGAGAGGTCCCGTACGACGAGCATCAGCAGCTCGTCACCGGTGTAGGCGGGCTGGGGCTCGCGGTAGGCGTCGCGGCCGTCGAGGTGGGCGCTGGTGACCTCGACGGGGAACTCGGTGCCGTCGGTGCGGCGCGCCGTCATCCGCTTGGGCTTGGAGCGGCCCTCGTCGTTGTCGCCGGGCCGGCGCATCGATCCGGGGATCAGCTTGGAGTCGAACTCCGGCAGCAGATCAAGTACGCCGCGTCCGACGAGCCCGGTGCCGGGACTCTCCATGACCGCGAGGGCGATCGAATTCGCGTTGACGACCGTGCCGTTGGCGTTGACGAGCAACAGCGCGTCCGGAAGGGCGTCGAGTATTGCTGCGAGGCGAGCAGCGCCTCGGGATGGCCTGCTGCTCACGACGAGCTTCCTCCCTGACCACGACTACCGGCATGTCACGGGAGGAGTCTAAGGGCACCGTCCCGCGGCGAGGTGGCGGATGGACGGGGGAAACCGTGCATCCGCCGCATCCTCCCAGGTCAGGCACTCGCACTCGGAAGCACAGGTTCCAGGTCGTTCCACCGGGCGATGTCGCATCCGTTCTTCCGGCGGAAGGTGCTGTCCACCTTCTCTCCGCGCCAGGTTCCGGTGACGCGGGCGGTCGCGGGACCGCCGTTCTGGAAGGTGCAGAGCTGCCGCTTCGGCTCGGGGGCGAAGGGGTTCTTGCCCTGCCGGGCGAACTCGTCGAGGCGGGCGCAGGCCTTCTTCGCCTCGGGGTGGCTGCCGCCGACGGGGTCGCACTCCAGCCGGTACTCGCCGTCGAGGAGGTGGTTGCCGGTGTCGGACACGGCGATGGTGAGCCGGTCGGGGGCGGCCGTCAGCAGTCGTGCCACCGGCAGGGACGGCAGCGGTGGCAGGGGGCCGGCGACCGCGGCGGCCAGGGCTGAGGTGACGGCGAAGGCGGCGAGACGCAGCATGGGGCACTCCAGGTCGTCCGTACGTCGTACGCCTCACCAACGACGCGCGCGCTCCGACGTTGCGTGCGGCCCCGGGGGTGTGCGGCGGACGTGTGCCGCACGTGTGTGCCGTCCCGGGGTGCGCGCACGCGGCTTTCGAGGCGGGGGGCTTAAGGCTTTGCCCTGCGGGCCCGGCTCCTTGTACCGTGGGAGCGGATTGGTGAGCGGCCCTGCGGCTGTGTCATCATCTGCACGCACCCTCGTACGCGGGGGTGTGCTGGAGGCGTCGCCTAGTCCGGTCTATGGCGCCGCACTGCTAATGCGGTTTGGGGCTTACCCCCCATCGAGGGTTCAAATCCCTCCGCCTCCGCACTCACGAAGCCCCGGTCCTCACGGACCGGGGCTTCGGTGCGTTCGGGGCACCTCGTCCGGGCACCTCGATCGGTTCGGGTCACCTCGGCCGGGGCACCTCGGTCGGCTCGCCTCGATCGGGTCGCACGCGCATCGGGCCGCTCGCGCGGGCTCCGGCGCGGCGACGGGCCCTGGAGGGTTTCGGCCGCCCCTGCGGGGGTAGCGCGAGCGCGGACCAGGCTTCCCCGAAGACGTACGGACGATCTTCTTCCGGGGCGTTTCCGCAGGTCAGGCGTGGTGGAGCTAATGGATTTCGCGTCCCGCCGAGGTCCATGTATTGTTGTTCTCGCAAGGCCAACGGGGCGCAAAACCCCGAGAAGCCCAAGCACTCGTAGCTTAACGGATAGAGCATCTGACTACGGATCAGAAGGTTGCAGGTTCGAATCCTGCCGAGTGCACAGCAAACGAAGGCCCCCCGGACATCGTCCGGGGGGCCTTCGGCGTCAGCCGGTACGCCCTCGCCCCCAGCCCCCGAGGACTGCGCATGACCGTGCACACCGCCACTCCGCTCACGCGGACGATCTCCGCGCCCGAGCGGGTCTGGTACGCCTCGTACGGGTCGAACATGCACGTGGACCGCCTCGCGGCGTACATCGCCGGCGGCACCCTGCCAGGGGCGGAGCGCGTCTATCCGGGCTGCCGCGACCACCGGGGGCCGGAGCGTTCCCTCGCGGTGGAGCTGGAGGGCTGCCTCTACTTCGCCACGGAGTCCACCGTGTGGACGGGAGGCCGGGCGTTCTACGACCCGGCGGCTCCCGGGCTGACGCGGGCGCGGGCGCACCTGGTGACGCCGGAGCAGATGTCCGACATCGCCGCCCAGGAGATGTACGAGGAGCCCGGCACGGACCTGGACCTGACGAAGGTGCTGCGCGACGGCCGCGACGAGGTGGGACCGGGACGGTACGAGACCCTGATCTGCCCGGGGGAGATCGAGGGCGTCCCCGTCCTGACGTTCACCGCGCCGTGGACCCTGCGGGACGTCGAGGTGCGCGCCCCGTCCGCCGCGTACCTGCGCTACCTGGCCGGCGGCCTGTTGCAGTCGGGGCCGTGGGAAGAGCCCGGGATCGCCGCGTACTTGTCCTCCCGCCCCGGCGCCGCCGGGCAGTGGACCGCGGCGCGGGTACTGGACCTGCTCAGGGGCGGCAACGGCTGACGTCCGGGCCGGAAGGTCCACCCCGACGGCCTTTGCGGTGCTTTGACATCGCCGTCGCTAGCCTTCGGAGGACAGCTGATCGTTTCGAACTTTCGAGGGGGGACCCATGGGTCTGTTCGGGAACGCGCACACCGTCGATCCGGTGTCGGCGCAGCGGGACTACGCCCGGCTGCTCGGCAACGGCGAGCAGGTGCACGCCGCCTACCTGCTGATCCGGGACACGATCCTGTTCACCGACCGGCGCCTGGTGCTGGTCGACAAGCAGGGGCTCACGGGCAAGAAGGTGGAGTACCACTCGATCCCGTACCGGAGCATCACGCACTTCTCCGTGGAGACCGCCGGCCACTTCGATCTCGACGCCGAGCTCAAGATCTGGATATCGGGCACGTCGGCACCGATCGAGAAGACCTTCACCAAGGGCGTCGACATCTACGAGGTGCAGGCGATCCTGACCCAGTTCGTCGCCCGCTGACGGCCACCGCGGCCGGGGCGGCGCGAAGGCGGCCCCGGCCGCGGCCGCCGGTCAGGCGAGGACGCGCGGCAGGCCCGTCACCGACATCACCAGCGAGTAGAGCGAGGTGGTGGCGGTGATGAAGAGACGGTTGTTCTTCGGGCCGCCGAAGGCGATGTTCGAGACGGGCTCCGGGACGCGCAGGCGGCCGATGAGGTCGCCGTCCGCCGCGTAGCAGTGCACGCCCGCGTCCATCGCGGCCGCCCACAGCCGGCCCTCGTCGTCGAAGCGGATGTTGTCCGGCCGGGGGCAGGTGGCGAAGACGCGGTCGCCGCTCAGCGTGCCGTCCGCGCCGACCTTGAAGGCGCGGATGTGGCCCGCGCGGGTGTCCGAGGCGTAGAGCTCGCTCTCGTCCGGGGAGAAGACCAGGCCGTTCGGGCCGAGGAAGCCGTCCGCGACGAGGCGGACCTCGCCGGTGGCCGGGTCGGCGCGGTAGAGGTTGCAGGCGCCGATCTCGCTCGGCGCCCGGTGGCCCTCGTAGTCGTTGGTGATGCCGAAGTCGGGGTCCGAGAACCAGATCGAGCCGTCCGAGCGGACCACCGCGTCGTTCGGGCTGTTGAGGCGCTTGCCGTCCCAGCGGTCGGCGATGACGGTGATCCGGCCGTCGTGCTCGGTGCGGGTGACGCGGCGGTTGCCCTGCTCACAGGTGATCAGACGGCCCTCGCGGTCGAGGGTGTTGCCGTTGGAGTGGCCCGCCGGGGAGCGGAACTCCGAGACCGCGCCCGTGACCTCGTCCCAGCGCAGCATCCGGTCGTTCGGGATGTCGCTCCACACCAGCTGGCGCCAGGCCGGCAGGTACAGCGGCCCCTCGGCCCAGCGGCAGCCGTCGTACAGCCGCTCCAGGCGCATGTCGCCGTTGGCGCAGCGTCCCGTGCGGAAACGGTCGTCCAGGACCTCGTACAAACCACGGTCGGCTATGCCTGACATTCTTCCCCCTGAAGTCCGAGTCGCCGAATTTTGTTCGGTGTGATGGTGAGATTGCAGGATCCGGTACCGTCTTCGCAAGAGCCGACGGCTCAGTGAGAGGAAGATCGCGTGGACGACATCGACCGGGCGCTCGTCCTGCGCCTCCAGCAGGACGCGGGCCAGTCGTACGCCGCCCTCGGCACCGCCGTCGGGCTGTCGGCGGGGGCGACCCACGAACGCGTGCGCAAGCTCCGCGAGCGCGGGGTCATCCGGCGGACCACCGTCGACGTCGACCCGGCCGCCGTGGGCAGCGGGGTGCTCGCCTACGTGATGGTCGACTCCCGTACCTGGATGGGCGAGTCCGGGCCGGCCTTCGAGGCGATCCCGGAGATCCAGGAGGCCCACGTCATCGCGGGCAGCGCCTCCGTCCTGGTCAAGGTCCGCACCTCCTCGACCGGGCAACTGCAGGACGTGCTGCGCCGGCTGTACGCGATCGACGGGGTCAGCGGCACGCACGCCACCGTCGTCCTGGACACCTTCTTCGAGCGGCCGCTCCCGCTGTGACCTGGCGGTGCACCGGCATCCGGTGGGACGGCGGGCGCCCCGCGATGGGATGGACCGGCCCCGCGGACCGCGTCAGCCCGCTCGCCCCCGGTCAGCGCCTCGCCTTCACCGCCCGGGGCGAGCGGCGCTGCCTGGGCGTGCGCCGGGCCGGGAAGCGGACCCCCTGCCCCACCGGCCTGGCCGTCCCGGGCCGCGTCGGGAACGCCCAGTGCCCCGAGTGCGCCCGCCTGGACCGGTCCTTCTCCGTCGCCGCCGACACCAACGCCGCCGATCCGCGCACCTACCGGGTCTACCTGGCGTGGTTCGGGCCGGACACCGTCAAGGTCGGCATCACCGCCGAGGAACGAGGCCCGGCCCGGCTCCTGGAACAGGGCGCGGTGACCTGGGCCTGGCTGGGGCGGGGCCCGCTGATGGCCGCGCGCCGCACCGAGGAGCTGCTGCGCGCCGCCCTCGGCGTGCCGGACCGGATCGCCTACGCCCGCAAGCGCGCCCTGCGCGGGCTGCTGCCGCCGGAGCCCGAGCGGGCCCGGGAGGTCGCCGCACTGCACGCCCGGGCCGTCGCGCTGCCCGGCTGGCCGGAGTCCCTGGAACGCGTGGAATGCGCCATCGCCGACCACGCCGGGCCGTTCGGGCTGGCCGGACTGCCCGCCCCGGCCCGGGCGATCACGGAGATGGTGCCCGGCGGGACGGTCGTGGGCCTGCTGGCGGGCGCGGCCGGCCCCGACCTGCACTTCACCGACGGGCTCGTGGTGGACGCCCGGCTGCTGGCCGGCTGGGAACTGACCGCCGCTCCCGAGGGCGCGGTCACCGACGTACCGCTCGCGGAAATCGCCCCGCCGGGGCCCGCGGCGGGCCAGGACGGGCTGTTCTGACCCCTGACCCCTGATCCCCGACCCCTGGGCCATGCCTTTGCGGCCGCGCCCGCCGAGGCCGTGATCAAGGTCAAAACTTGGATCCCTTTGGCCTTCCGGGCCCGATTCCGGTGGACATGCCGAAGCGGTCCGCAGAGGGTGGTGGGCATGAGCATCCAGCCTGTTCCGGCATTCGAACCGCCTTACGTGATGGCCGTCTTCAGCAATGTCCGCACCCCCGACGACAGCGGATATCCGGAGACCAACACCCGGATGAACGAGATCGTCGCGGAGAACCCGGGCTTCCTCGGCTACGAGTCCGCCCGGACCCCCGGCGGCCTCGGCATCACCGTCGCCTACTTCCGCGACCACGAGTCCCTCACCGTCTGGAGAGAGGACATGGAGCACCAGGCGGCCATGAAACAAGGCCGCGCCCACTGGTACGACAGCTACACCCTGCACGTCGCGACGGTCGAGCGGAGCCACGGCTTTGCCCGCAACGGCTGAGGCGGTCCGCGCCTTCCGCGAACGGCTCGGGCTGCCCGGACTGGTCGACGTGCACACGCACTTCATGCCCGAGCGGGTCCTGGCCAAGGTGTGGGACTACTTCGACGCGGCCGGCCCGCTGACCGGCGTCGCGTGGCCCATCACCTACCGCCACGAGGAGGAGCAGCGGCTGGCCCTGCTGAGGGAGTTCGGCGTACGGGCCTTCACCGCGATGGTCTACCCCCACAAGCCCGCCATGGCCGCCTGGCTCAACTCCTGGGCCGCCGGTTTCGCCGCCCGCACCCCCGACTGCCTGCACACCGCGACCTTCTTCCCGGAGGAGGGGGTGAGCGCGTACGTACGCCGGGCCCTCGACGCCGGGGCCCGCGTCTTCAAGGCCCACCTCCAGGTCGGCGGGTACGACCCGAACGACGAACTGCTCGACCCGGTCTGGGGGATGCTGACCGAGGCCGGGACCCCCATCGTGATCCACTGCGGTTCGGGACCCGCTCCGGGCAAGCACACCGGCCCCGGACCCGTCGCCCGGCTGCTGGCCCGCCACCCCCGGCTGCCGCTGATCGTCGCGCACATGGGCATGCCCGAGTACGACGCCTTCCTGGACCTGGCCGACCGGTACCCCGAGGTCCGCCTCGACACCACCATGGCCTTCACCGACTTCTCCGAGCGCTTCAGCGCCTTCCCGCCCGCAGACGTCGCCCGGCTCGCGGACCTCGGGGACCGCATCCTGCTGGGCACCGACTTCCCGAACATCCCCTACCCCTACGAGCACCAGCTGGAGGCCCTGGAACGGCTCGGCCTCGGCGACGACTGGCTGCGCGCGGTCTGCCACGACAACGGCGCCCGCCTGTTCCGCCTCCACTCCTGAAACCGGCCCGGGGCCCGTCCCCTAAGCCCGCCCCGTGACCCTCCGGCCGCGCCGGCGATTCTCAGGAGATTCACAGGAAGGCGCAAGAACGCTCTCAGAGGCGGCGGCCAGCGTGAACCCATGACTGCGACGACCACCTCCCACGCGTCCACGTCCACCGGCAACCCGACGGCCCTCGTGCGCCCCGACGGCGGACCCTGCCGGGTCCTCGTCGTCGACGACGAGGCCTCCCTCTCCGAGCTGCTGTCCATGGCCCTGCGCTACGAGGGCTGCGAGGTCCGCAGCGCGGGCGACGGGGCGGGCGCCGTACGGGCGGCGCGGGAGTTCCGCCCGGACGTGGTCGTACTCGACATCATGCTCCCGGACATGGACGGGCTGGCCGTCCTCGGACGGCTGCGGCGGGAGATCCCGCACGTCCCGGTGCTGTTCCTGACGGCCAGGGACTCGGTCGAGGACCGGATCGCGGGCCTGACCGCCGGCGGCGACGACTACGTCACCAAGCCCTTCAGCCTGGAGGAGGTCGTCGCCCGGCTGCGCGGCCTGGTCCGCCGCTCGGGGGCGGCCCAGGCCGCGCGCGGCGGATCCGTGCTCGCCGTCGGTGACCTGCGGCTCGACGAGGACAGCCACGAGGTGGTCCGGGGCGGCCAGGAGGTCCACCTGACCGCCACCGAGTTCGAGCTGCTGCGCTACCTCATGCGCAACCCCCGCCGGGTGCTCAGCAAGGCCCAGATCCTGGACCGCGTCTGGTCCTACGACTTCGGCGGCCAGGCCAACGTGGTGGAGCTCTACATCTCCTACCTGCGCCGCAAGCTGGAGGCGGGCACCGGCCTGCCCCCGCTGATCCACACCCGGCGCGGCGCCGGTTACCTGATCAAGCCGGCCGAGTAGTGCCCGTACGCCCCTCCCGGCCGGTACGCCTTCCCCGGCCCGGCCGCCCCTCACGGCCCGGCCGCCGGCCGTGGTCCCTGCGGACCCGGCTGGTGGTCTCGGCGGTGGCGCTGATCGCCGTGGTCGGCGCGGCCATCGGCACCGTCACCACCCTCGCCCTGCGCTCCTACCTGACCGACCGGCTCGACGAGCAGCTCGGCGTCTCCGTCGACATGGCCGTGCGCGGCCCCGGCGCGGGCAAGGCCGCCCGCGACAACAGCCTCGGCTTCGTCCTGGCCCCCGGCAACCCGCAGAACACCGCCGGGATCCGCCTCGACCCCGCCGGGAAGGTCCTCGGTACCGCCCGCAGCTCACCCGCCGACGGCTCCGCCCCCGACCACCTGCGCGCCCTGTCCGAGGCCCAGACCGAAGCCCTGGCCGGGGTCGCGCGCAAGGCCGCGCGCGGCAGCACCGCCCCCGTGGACCTGGAGCTCCCCGGCCTCGGCGGCTACCGCGCGCAGACCGCACCCGGCGGGAGCCTCGTCCTCGCGATCCCGCTGCGCGACGTGGATCGTACGGTGCACACCCTGATCGGCGTCGAGGTCTCCGTCACCCTCGCCGGGCTGATCGCGGCCTCCCTCGCCGGACAGGCCCTCGTCGGGGTCGCCCTGCGGCCGCTGCGCCGGGTCGCCGCCACCGCCACCCGCGTCTCCGAACTCCCCCTGCACAGCGGGGAACCCGCCCTGCACGAACGGGTCCCCGACGCCGAGGCCGACCCCCGTACCGAAGTGGGCCAGGTCGGCGCGGCCCTCAACCGGATGCTGGGCCACGTCTCCTCCGCCCTCACCGCCCGCCAGGAGAGCGAGACCCGCGTCCGCCAGTTCGTCGCCGACGCCAGCCACGAGCTGCGCACCCCGCTCGCGTCCATCCGCGGCTACGCCGAACTCACGCGCCGGGGACGGGAGGAGACCGGCCCCGACACCCGGCACGCGCTGGGCCGCATCGAGTCGGAGGCCACCCGGATGACCGGGCTCGTCGAGGACCTCCTGCTGCTGGCCCGGCTCGACGCCGGCCGCCCGCTGCCCGGCTCCGCCGCCGACACCGACCTCGCCCCCCTCGTCGTGGACGCCGTCAGCGACGCCCGGGCCGCCGGGCCGGGCCACCACTGGAGACTCGACCTTCCCGCCGAGCCCGTACCCGTGCACGCCGATCCGGCCCGGATCCAGCAGGTGCTGGTGAACCTCCTCGCCAATGCCCGCACCCACACCCCGCCCGGGACGACCGTCACCGCCCGTGTTTCACGTGAAACATCCGCCGTCCGGCTGCTGATCGAGGACAACGGGCCCGGCATCCCGCCCCAGCTGCTGCCCCACGTCTTCGAGCGGTTCGCCCGCGGTGACGCCTCCCGCTCCCGCGCGGCGGGCTCCACGGGCCTCGGACTCGCCATCGTCCACGCCGTGGTCTGGGCGCACGGCGGCCGCGTCGGCGTGCGCAGCGAACCCGGCCGGACCTCCTTCGAAGTGCGCCTCCCGCTCGCCGCGGCCACCCACGCACAGTCGGGTCACACGCAGTCGGGTCACGCACGGGCGGGTCACGCACAGCCGGGTCACGCACGGGCGGGTCACTCACAGACGAGTCACTCACAGACGGGGCACAGGCTCACCACACAGCGGTGACAGGGCGCCCCGCGAGGGTCGTCCCATGTCAACCGACGCCTCTCCCGGGGCCCTTCCGGCACGGGCGCCCCTCGCGCCCCTGCCCGGTGTGCCCGTGCTCGACGTGGTGATCCCGGTCTTCAACGAGGAGAAGGACCTGGGCCCCTGCGTCCGCCGGCTGCACGCCCACCTCACCCGCACCTTCCCCTACCCCTTCCGCATCACCATCGCCGACAACGCCAGCACCGACCGCACCCCCGAGGTCGCGGCCGCCCTTGCCGTCGGCTGCGCCGAGGTGCGCAGCACGCGGCTGGAGGAGAAGGGCCGCGGCCGCGCCCTGCGCACCGTCTGGTCCCGGTCGGAGGCGCCCGTCCTCGCGTACATGGACGTGGACCTCTCCACCGACCTGAACGCGCTCCTGCCCCTGGTCGCCCCGTTGATCTCCGGTCACTCCGACCTGGCGATCGGCACCCGGCTCGCCCGCTCCTCGCGGGTGGTCAGGGGAGCGAAGCGGGAGTTCGTCTCGCGGGCCTACAACCTGCTGCTGCGCTCCTCCCTCGCCGCCCGCTTCAGTGACGCCCAGTGCGGTTTCAAGGCCATCCGCCGGGAGGTGGCCGAGCGCCTGCTGCCGCTCGTGGAGGACTCCGGCTGGTTCTTCGACACCGAACTGCTGGTGCTGGCCGAGCGGGCCGGGCTGCGGATCCACGAGGTGCCGGTGGACTGGGTGGACGACCCGGACTCCACGGTCCACATCGCGCGCACCGCCGCCGAGGACCTCAAGGGGGTCTGGCGGGTGGGGCGGGCCCTGGCCGTCGGCGCGCTCCCGCTGGACCGGCTCGCCCGCCCCTTCGGGGACGATCCGCGCGACCGGACGGCCCTGCCCGGGGTCCCGCGCGGCCTGGCCCGTCAGCTCCTCGGCTTCTGCGCCGTCGGGGTCCTGAGCACGCTGCTCTACCTGCTGCTCTACTCCGCCCTGCGCGCGGTGGCCGGACCGCAGGGCGCGAACGCGGTGGCCCTGCTGCTGTGCGCGGTCGCCAACACCGCCGCCAACCGGCGGCTCACCTTCGGCGTGCGCGGCCGGGCCCGGGCGATCCGCCACCAGGCGCAGGGGCTGGTGGTGTTCGGCATCGGGCTGGCGCTGACCAGCGGTTCCCTCGCCGCGCTCGGGGCGGCCAGCGCCGAGCCCTCGCACGGCACCGAACTCGCCGTCCTGATCACGGCGAACCTCGCCGCGACCGTGCTGCGGTTCCTGCTCCTGCGGTCCTGGGTCTTCCCCGACCCGGCGCCCCGCGCCACGACCGAGCCGGCCGGCCCGGCCACCTCGACGACCCCGACCACCCCGACGACCCGGACCACCCCGCCGGCCCCGACCACCCCGACGACCCAGGAGGGCCCGTGACCACGGCCGCACTGCCGCTCTTCCCGCCCGCCGCACCCGTACCCGTACCCGGGACCGTCCGGGCGGCGGCCGAGCGGCCCCGCTGGGAGCGGCCCGCGTACACCGCCCTGCTCCTGTGCACGGCCCTGCTGCTGCTGTGGAACCTGGGGGCCTCGGGCTACGCCAACTCCTTCTACTCCGCCGCCGTCCAGGCCGGTTCGGAGAGCTGGAAGGCCTTCTTCTTCGGCTCCTCCGACGCCGGGAACTCCATCACCGTCGACAAGCCCCCCGCCGCCCTGTGGCCGATGGCGCTGTCCGTACGGCTCTTCGGACTCGGCGCCTGGCAGATCCTCGTGCCGCAGGCCCTGATGGGCGTGGGCACCACCGCGGTCCTGTACGCCTCCGTACGCCGCCAGTTCGGACCCGCCGCGGCCCTGCTCAGCGGCGCCGCGTTCGCGCTCACGCCCGTCGCCGCGCTGATGTTCCGCTTCAACAACCCGGACGCGCTGCTGACCCTGCTGCTGACCGTCACCGTGTACTGCGTCCTGCGGGCCCTGGAAGGCGCGCACACCCGGTGGCTGGTCTGGGCCGGCGTCGCGGTCGGCTTCGCCTTCCTGACGAAGACCCTCCAGGCCTTCGTCGTCCTGCCGCCGCTCGCCCTGCTGTACGCCGTCTGCGCGCCGGCCCGGCTGAGCCGCCGCCTGGGCCAGCTGCTGCTCGCGGGGCTGGCCGCGGTGGTGGCCGGCGGCTGGTGGGTGGCGGTCGTGGAGCTGTGGCCCGCCGCGTCCCGCCCGTACATCGGCGGCTCCCAGAACAACTCCTTCCTGGAGCTGACCCTCGGCTACAACGGCCTGGGCCGGATCAACGGGAACGAGACCGGCAGCGTCGGCGGTGGCGGCGGGCGCGCCGGTGGTGGCGGTGGGGGCTGGGGGGAGACCGGTGTCGACCGGCTCTTCTCGGCCAATGTGGGCGGTCAGATCTCCTGGCTGCTGCCCGCCGCGCTGGTCATGCTGGTCGCCGGGCTGGTGATCACCTGGCGGGCCCGCCGGGCCACCGACTCGCTGGAGGCCATGGCCCGCGCGGCGTTCCTGGCCTGGGGCGGAGGCCTGCTGATCACGGCCCTCGTCTTCAGCTTCATGCAGGGCATCTTCCACGAGTACTACACCGTCGCACTGGCCCCGTTCGCGGCCGCGCTGACCGGGATGGGCGTGGGCGTGCTGTGGGAGGAGCGGAGCTCCCGGGCGGCCGCGCTGACCCTGTCCGGAACCCTGGCCCTGACCGCGTACTGGTCCTTCGTGCTGCTCGGCCGCGCCTCCGGTTACCTGCCGGGGCTGCGCTGGGCGGTGCTGGTGGCGGGTGTGCTCGCGGCGGCGGCCCTGCCCTTCGCCGCCCGCTTCGGCCGCCGGGCCCTGCGCGCGACGGCGGCGCTGGGGCTGGCGGCGGCGCTGGCCGGGCCGTTCGCGTACTGCCTGACCACCGTGAGCACCGGCCACACGGGCTCCATCGTGACGGCCGGACCGGCCGTGGCGGGCGGCCGGGGCGGTCCGGGGGCCCCGGGCGGCCCCGGCGGAACGCGGCCGGGCTTCGGCCCCGGCGGCGAGGCCCCGCCCGGGGGCGGTACGGCCGGTGCGCCGGGCGGGGACGGCCGGGGCACCGTACGCGCCGACGGCCGGGTCGGCCCGGGCGGCCCGGGTACCGGCGGCGGCCCCGGCGGCGGTGCGGGCGGCCCCGGCGGGCTGCTGGGCGGGACCCGGGTCGGGGCCGAGGCGGAGGCCGCGCTGCGTGCGGACGCCGGCCGGTACACCTGGGCGGCGGCCGCCATCGGATCGCAGAACGCGGCGAGTTACCAGCTGGCTTCGGGGGAGCCGGTCATGGCGATCGGCGGCTTCAACGGCAGCGACCCCTCCCCGACCCTGGAGCAGTTCCAGGCGTACGTGAAGTCGGGCCGGATCCACTGGTTCATCGCCCAGTCCGGAGCCCAGCCCGGAGCCGAGGCCGGAGCCCAGTCCGGAGCCCAGCCCGGAGCGGGTGGGCAGACCCGGCCCGGTGCCGGCACGGGGGACGGCGGCGGTCCCGGCGGAGGAGGCGGCGGCGGCGCCCGCCCCGGCGGGGCCGCCGGATCCGCCATCGAGAACTGGGTGAAGGCGAACTTCGAGCCCACCACCATCGGCGGGACCACCTTCTACGACCTGACCGGCGCGTCCTGATCCGACCGGCACGGCGGAGGCACCCCCTAGCATCAAGAGGGCGGACCGGGCATTCCGGGCTGATCCCCCTGTGGTGAGGAGGGTGCCTCCATGGTGACCGAGGCCGATCCGGACGAGGCCAGGAGCAGTGTGTGGCTGGCCGTCAGGCCCGCGGCCCCCGCCAGACGCCGCAGCGAGGCCCCGTCCGGGCTGGACCGGGACCGGATCACGGCCGCCACCGTGCGGCTGCTCGACGCCGAAGGGCTGTCCCGCTTCTCCATGCGCCGCCTGGCCGCGGAACTCGGCGTCACGGCCATGTCCCTGTACTGGTACGTGGACACCAGGCACGATCTGCTCGAACTCGCCCTGGACAGCGCCCTGGGCGGGCTGCGGCTCCCGGCCGGACCGGCCGCGCGGGAGGACTGGCCGGACCGGCTGCGGATCCTGGCCCGCGGTTACCGGGGGCTCCTGGCGGAGCATCCGTGGGTGGCCCCGCTCAGCGCCGCCTACCCGAACATCGGCCCGCACGCGCGGGCCTTCGACGCGGCGCTGCAACGCCTGCTGGACGCCGCAGGCCTGGTGGGCACCGGTCGCACCGGCGCCCACCTGGCCCTCTCGCAGTTCCTGACCGGCTCCGGCCTGAACGGCTGCGGGGGTTCGGGCCGCAGGGCGCCCGAGGCGGACTTCGGCCTGGCCCTCGACGTCCTGATCGCGGGCATCGAGGCCAAGGCCGCCGACCGCACGGGACGCCGGGGCCACGACACTCCCTAGTGCCGTGGCCTTTCCGGTCGCGGCACTAGGACCCGGCCGGAGCCTCGGCCGTCTTCTTCAGCGCGTCGGCCGGAGCCTGCGCCGGGTCCGCCGGGGCGGACGTGGTGGAACCCGCGGCCGTCGGGGCGTGCGCGGCCGGCTTCGACTTGAGCGCGACCTCCTTGATGAACAGCACCAGCACCAGGGAGAGCAGCGCGAACGGGGCGGCGTAGAGGAAGACGTCGCCGACGCCGTGGCCGTACGCGGACTCGATGACGGTCCGGAACGGCGCGGGCAGCTTGTCGAGGTCGGGGATCCCGCCCCCGGCGGTGCCGCCGTGGCCCATGGCCGCGGCCTTCGGGCCGAGGGCGGTGAGGCCGTCCTGGACGTAGTGGGTGACGCGGTTGGCCATGACCGCACCGAGCGCCGAGACGCCCATGGCGCCGCCGAGGGAGCGGAAGAAGGTGACGACGGAGCTGGCCGCGCCGAGGTCCTCGGGGGCCACCTGGTTCTGGGTGGCGAGGACCAGGTTCTGCATCATCATGCCGAGACCGAGGCCGGTCAGCGCCATGTAGACGGCGATGTGCCAGTACGGGGTGTCGTAGCGCAGGGTGCCCAGCAGGCCGAGTCCCGCGGTGAGGAGCACGCCGCCGGAGACCAGCCAGGCCTTCCACTTGCCGGTCTTGGTGATGACCTGGCCGGAGACGGTGGAGGAGACGAAGAGACCGCCGATCATCGGGATGGTCAGGACGCCGGACATGGTGGGGGACTCGTTGCGGGCCAGCTGGAAGTACTGGCTGAAGAAGACCGTGCCGGAGAACATCGCGATGCCGACGAAGAGCGAGGCCGCCGAGGCCAGGCTGATGGTCTTGTTGCGGAACAGCCGCAGCGGGATGATCGGGTCGCTCGCACGGGACTCGACGAGGACGAAGAGCAGGCCGAGCGCCACCGCGCCGCCGGTCATCGCCCAGGTCTGCCAGGAGATCCAGGCGTAGGAGTCACCGGCCTGCGTGACCCAGATCAGCAGCAGCGAGACCGAGCCGCTGATCAGGAAGGCGCCCAGCCAGTCGACCTTGACGTCCCGGCGGACGACCGGGAGGTGCAGGGTCCGCTGGAGCACGATCAGCGCGATGATCGCGAAGGGCACGCCGACGTAGAAGCACCAGCGCCAGCCCAGCCAGTCGGTGTCGGTGATGACGCCGCCGAGGAGCGGGCCGCCGACGGTGGCGACGGCGAAGACCGCACCGAGGTAGCCGCTGTAGCGGCCGCGCTCGCGCGGGGAGATCATCGCCGCCATCACGATCTGGGCGAGGGCGGAGAGGCCGCCGACGCCGATGCCCTGGACGACGCGGCAGGCGATGAGCATGCCCGTGTTCTGGGACAGGCCGGCGACGACGGAGCCCAGGACGTAGATGACGAGGGATATCTGGACGAGCAGCTTCTTGCTGAAGAGGTCGGACAGCTTGCCCCAGAGCGGGGTCGCGGCCGTCATCGACAGCAGGGCCGCGGTCACGACCCAGGTGTAGGAGGACTGGGTGCCGCCGAGGTCGCTGATGATCTGGGGCAGTGCGTTGGAGACGATCGTCGAGGACAGGATCGCCACGAACATGCCGAGCATCAGCCCGGACAGCGCCTTCATGATCTGGGGGTGGGTCATGGGCGCGCCGTCGGACGTGGTCTCCGACCGGCCGCCTTCCCGCACACCGGTGGGTGTGGTCGTAGCCATGCGTTTCCTTAGTACTAGAAGCTCGATCGGAGTCGGGCCAGCAGGGTGTTGAGTACGTCGACGTCCTCGGCCGACCAGTCGGCGAGGGCCTTCTCCAGCGCGCCGGTGTAGCGCGCGCCGAGCTCTGCGAGCAGCGCGCTCCCCGCCGGGGTGAGGCGCAGGATCCGGCAGCGGCCGTCGCCCGGGTCGGTTTCCCGGTCGATCCAGCCGCGCTGGGCCAGGTGGGCCACGTGGCGGCTGGTCACCGAGATGTCGACGGCCAGGTACTCGGACAGCCGGCTCAGCCGCATCTCCCCGTGCCGGTCGAGCACGGTCAGGACGGCGGCGGAGGCGGGCGGGCAGTCGTGGGGCAGGATCCGGGCCAGGTCGCGCTTGACCGCCCCAATGCCGGTGAGCTGGCGGGCCAGCTCCTCGTAGCGGGTGGTGCTCTGCGCGGTCCACGTGGTCACCGGGTGCCCCCCATCTTGTTGCTTAGGGCAACCATAGAAGCGGATGGTTGCTACAGGCAAATGAATCCGGGGGGTCCGGCGGTAAAGGAATCGGAAAACCCGTCGGCGGCGGAAAACCCGCTAGGGTCCTGGGCCATGGCTGCGAACCACAACTCTCCCGAACCCGAGGGTGGCTACGACCCCGCGGGCAGTACGCAGATGTTCCGCGCGTTCGTCGAGGAGGCCGAACCGGCCCGCACCCCGTCCGTCCCGGGCGCCCGGCGGCGCCAGAAGGACCCGGCATCGAAGTCCGGGGCGGTGCTGGGGCTGGCCTTCGGCCTGCTCCTCGTGTTCGGCGCCGCCCTCTGGCTGGTCCTGCGCTGACCGCGCTGACCGCGCTGACCGCCCCCGGCCGACGGGGCACCGGTCATCGGGCCGCCCCTCGCCGGGCTGCCCGTCACTGGGTCCAGGAGGCCGTGACCTTCTGGGTCTCCACCCGCATGCCCAGCGGGACCCGCCACGCCTCCACGCACACCGTGTAGGTCTGGGTCTTCGAGGCTCCGGCCGCGATGGGGCCGGGCAGGGGCTGGCTGGTGGTGATCGTGGCCCAGTCGACGCCGAGGGCGCCGATGATGTGCGTCGCGAAGCTGACCGTGCCCGAACGGGCGGCGGTGCCGCCGGTGTTGGTGAAGGTGACCGTGACGCGTTCGCACCGGCGCTCGGACGCCGCCGCGCGGACCGGCGCGCTCAGCGACAGCTTCGCCGGGGTTGCGGGCGGCGGCGGGGGCGGCGCGGGCGTGCCGGTCCCGGGTCCGGGCTTGGGGTCCGGGGCCCCTGGAGGGGTGCCCGGGCCGCCCGGGGCCGGGGTGGTGCCCGGCTGCGCCGGCGGGGGGCCGCCGGGCGGGGCGGGCCGGCCCGCCTCCGGCGGGGTGCCGGGCGCGGGTGCGGAGCCGCCGGGGGCGGTGGCCGTCCCTCCGCCCTGGCCGGAGCCGCCGGGCGGCTGGGACCCCGGGGTGCCGGGCGTCGTAGGGGCGGTGTCGGACGGGGTGCCCGTCGCGGGGACGGACGCCGACGCGGAGGATTCCGCCGGGGTGCCCGCCCCGGGGGCCGCGAGCGGCTGGAACTCCACCCCGGCCCGGGGCGCGACGTTCTCCCCCGCGCCCCTCTCGGGTCCGGGGGCGGCCGCGCCCACGGCGACGTAGCCGTCCCGGGCCGGGCCGCCGCATCCGGTGAGGGCGGCGGCGGCCGTGCAGCACAGGGTGAGGGCGAGCGCCGCGCGAGATCCCGTTCGCATCGCGTCAGTTTTCCTGACGCCACATCAAATGGGAACCCGTTGCGCGGCGTTCAGCCTCCGGCCGGGACCCTCACTCGCCGATCAGACCGACGCGCAGCTGCGCGAGCGTCCGCGTGAGCAGCCGGGAGACGTGCATCTGGGAGATGCCGACCTCCTCGCCGATCTGCGACTGGGTCATGTTCGCGAAGAACCGCAGCATGATGATCTGCCGTTCCCTGGGCGGGAGTTTGGCCAGCAGCGGCTTCAGGGACTCGCGGTACTCAACACCCTCCAGCGCGGTGTCCTCGTACCCCAGGCGGTCCGCGAGGGAGCCCTCGCCGCCCTCGTCCTCCGGAGAGGGCGAGTCGAGCGAGGAAGCGGTGTAGGCGTTGCCGACGGCGAGACCGTCGACGACCTCCTCCTCGGTGACCCCGAGCACGGCCGCGAGCTCGGGGACGGTCGGCGACCGGTCGAGCTTCTGGGCGAGCTCGTCGCTGGCCTTGGTCAGCGCGAGGCGCAGTTCCTGGAGCCGGCGCGGGACGCGGACGGACCAGGAAGTGTCTCGAAAGAATCGTTTGATCTCGCCCACGACGGTCGGCATGGCGAACGTCGGGAACTCCACTCCGCGCTCGCAGTCGAACCGGTCGATCGCCTTGATCAGGCCGATGGTGCCGACCTGGACGATGTCTTCCATCGGCTCGTTGCGGCTGCGGAAGCGGGCCGCCGCGTACCGCACGAGCGGCAGGTTCAGTTCGATCAGGGTGTCGCGTACGTAGGTCCGTTCGGGGCTGTCCGCGTCCAGGGCGGCAAGTCGCTGGAAGAGGGAGCGGGAGAGGGTGCGGGTGTCGATGGCTTCCGAGCGGTCGGACACTGCCGGCTGCTCACGCTTGACAAGCGTGAGCACTTTGGAGCTGCCCTGGTCTACGGACATGCCACCCCCTTGAGGTCGCGGACGGTCGCGTCTTCTGCGCGCCCGTCGGAGGAACGCAGCCTCCACCTGAATACCGGAGGCGGGGCTGCGGCAAACGCGGTTCCAGCAGAATGTCACATGTCGGCAACACGCTGTAGCGTCATGTCGACAAGTATCTCCAGCGACAGAGCGCGGACCGAGCGGAATGAGCCGGTTCTGTAGGGAAACGCGGGAACGCCTCCACTCGAACCGGTTAGGCCTCGATCCTGTTTGCGGATCTCAGTCGGGCGAAGCTCCGGGCGAGCAGCCGGGAGACGTGCATCTGGGAGACGCCGAGCTCGGCGCTGATCTGCGACTGCGTCAGGTTGTTGTAGTACCGCAGGAGGAGGATCCGCTGCTCGCGTTCGGGCAGTTGTACGAGGAGGTGGCGGACGAGGTCGCGGTGTTCGACTCCGGCCAGCTCGGGGTCCTCGTAACCGAGCCGGTCGAGCAGGCCGGGCATGCCGTCGCCCTCCTGGGCGGCCTCCAGGGAGGTCGCGTGGTAGCTCCGGCCCGCCTCGATGCAGGACAGCACCTCGTCCTCGCTGATCCGCAGCCGCTCGGCGATCTCGGGCGTGGTCGGGGTGCGGCCGTGGAGGGTGGTGAGGTCCTCGGTGGCGGCGTTGACCTGGACCCACAGCTCGTGGAGCCGGCGCGGGACGTGGACGGTGCGGACGTTGTCGCGGAAGTACCGTTTGATCTCGCCCACGACGGTCGGCATGGCGAAGGTCGGGAACTGCACCCCGCGCTCCGGGTCGAAGCGGTCGATCGCGTTGAT
This sequence comes from Streptomyces sp. NPDC044704, assembly GCF_056433525.1. Taxonomy (NCBI): domain Bacteria; kingdom Bacillati; phylum Actinomycetota; class Actinomycetes; order Kitasatosporales; family Streptomycetaceae; genus Streptomyces; species Streptomyces sp. NPDC044704. The sequence continues at coordinate 85,404 of NZ_JBWKGY010000005.1, read as the reverse complement.
CAGCCCGATGGTGCCGACCTGGACGACGTCCTCCATCGGCTCGTTGCGGCTGCGGAAGCGGGCGGCCGCGTACCGGACGAGGGGGAGGTTCGCCTCGATGAGGGCCCCGCGCACCCGGTCGTGCTCGCTGGTGCCCGGCTGAAGGCCCTTCAGCTGCCCGAAGAGCACCTGGGTGAGGGCCCGGGTGTCGGCGCCCCGGCTCTGCGGCCGGGGGGCGGTCGGGGGCGCTTCCTGGGCGTCCTGCTGGGGTGGCACCTGAGGCGCAGTACTGGCCGGCACGGTCACGCCACCCCTTCAGTCAACTCATCTGTCAAAAGCGGTCATAGCATCACAAGAGATGTGCACTATGCGCAAGCACCGTATATCGCCGTGTTGAGGGCAAGTTGGGCATATAGGGACATTCTTTTCGAACAGTGGGAATGCAAAAGACCCCCCACCCGTCGGAGTGGGGGGCCGGGAAGTCCGGAAACCGCTTCAGCGTACGGGCTCAGCTCACCAGTTCGGTCATGAACTCGCCGATACCGGAGGCGGCATCCGAGATTCCCTGGAAGCCTATTTGTACAAAATCGGCAGCTTTGACCGGTTGGGTGATGATCACGTAGAGCACGAAGACGACGAGCGCGCCCACGACGATCTTCTTGGTGTCCATGAGCGGTGACGGCCTCCCCAACCGGTCCTGCAAAGTCGGGTGAGTCTAACCGGTCAACTTCGGACACTCACCTGCCCTTTAAGGACCAATGGCCTGGCCGTACGGGCCCTTTGCCGGTGGGTCCCCGGTCGCGGAAGGCGCAGGATTGAAGACGAGCCCACCGGTTCTGGCAGGAAACCGGTGGGTGAGGGACAGGGCCTCGCTGCGGGGTCCGAGCCGCAAGCTTCCCCCCTGACTGCGGCTCGGACTGGCAGGTTCCGTCCTCACCGGGGGAAGTGGCTTGTCCCCCCGATGCCACTTCCCCCGTCCCCACGTCGAAGGTCCCGACTCCGGTCGGGGCCTTCTTCGCATGCGCTGAGGCGCTACTCCAGCCCGCCGGCCAGGTCGGCGATCGGCTGGACGGGCGCGATCACGGGGGCGAGCTGGTTCGGCAGCTCCATCAGCTGGTTGAGCTGGTTGGCGCCCTCGCTGAGCTTCCCGCCGATCTCCTGCACGGAACGCGGCTGCGCGCCCTGCGGCATGCCCGGGGTCGCCGTCGGCAGGTCCGGGAGGGTGAGCGGGGCCAGGGGCGCGGCGGAGGCGGCAGGAGCGGCGAGGCCCGCGGCGGCCCCCGCGAGGGCGAAGGCGGCGAGCATGCGCTGGGTCTTGGTCATGCCGTGACAACGGCCGAGCGGGCGCCCGGTCACGCGGATGTCCCCCGGAGGGCCCCGCCGGACGGCCCGGCGGCGAGTGACCCAGGGGCCGACTGACCCAGTGGCCGACTGGGCCGAGTGGCCGACTGGGCCGAGTGGCCGACGGGCCCCGGGAACGCCGAGAGCCCCGACCCTTGCGGGGCGGGGCTCTCGGTTCAGAGCGGTAGCGGTGGGATTTGAACCCACGGATAGCTTGCACCATCACACGCTTTCGAGGCGTGCTCCTTCGGCCGCTCGGACACGCTACCGAGAGAGAGCTTAGCCCAAAGAGCACGCTGAGCTGAAATCCGTATCCGGGCTGCCATCCGGGCGGCCCCCCGGAGGCCCCTGCGAGCCCTCCGGAGCCCGTTTCACAGGTCCCGGAAGAAGTCCGTCAGCTGCCGCGCGCACTCCGCTTCGAGCACTCCGCGGATCACCTCCGGCCGGTGGTTGAGCCGCCGGTCCCGTACGAGGTCCCAGAGCGACCCCGCCGCGCCCGCCTTCTCGTCCCCCGCGCCGAACACCACCCGGGCCACCCGGGACTGCACGAGCGCGCCCGCGCACATCACGCACGGCTCCAGGGTGACGACGAGGGTGCACCCCGTGAGCCGCCACTCCCCGAGCCGGGCGGCCGCCCGGCGCAGCGCCAGTACCTCGGCGTGCGCCGTGGGGTCGCCGGTGGCCTCGCGCTCGTTGTGCCCGGAGGCGAGGAGTTCCCCGTCCGGGCCGAGCACGACGGCACCGACCGGCACGTCGCCGGCCGGTACCGCCAGGGCGGCCTCCTGGAGCGCCAGGCGCATGGAGTCCCGCCAGGGATCCCGTACGGGATCGGGGCCGTACGCGATGTCGTGCGCGGTGCTCACTAGCGGACGGCCTCCAGGACCTCGGTGGCGCCGAGCGAGTCGGCGATCTCCGAGAGGGCGTCCCCGTCGAGGGTCATCAGTTGTTTGTTGCTGACTCCGAGGTCGTCCAGCAGCAGGGGGTCGCCGAGCGGACCGGCCGGCAGCGGCTCGGCGCCGGTTCCCGTCCGCTCGTCCGCGTCGTCGTCCTCTTCCGCGAACGCCGAGACCGGTTCGTCCTCGCCGTCCTCGGTGCCGTCCAGGTCCAGTTCGTCGAGTTCGTCGTCCTCCTCGTCGCTGCCCAGCAGCTCTTTGGTCAGCATCGATCCGTAGGAGCTGCGGTCGGCTGCGGAGGCGTTCGATACGAAGTACCGGGGGTCCTCCTCGCCGTCCACGCGGACGACGCCGAACCAGGCGTCCTCCTGCTCGATGAGAGCGACCACCGTGTCGTCGTCGACAGCGGCGGAACGGGCGAGATCGATCAGATCACTGAGGGACTCGACGTCGTCGAGTTCCAGGTCGCTCGCTTCCCACCCGTCTTCGGTGCGCGCGAGCAGTGCGGCGAAATACACCGTGACTCTCCCACTGGTCATAGGCGTGCCGGTTGGAGGTCCCCCCGGCCGGAGGTTGGGGTGCGAACGGCCGTGACGCCTGCTGTTCCCACCCCGCCCAATCGGCATCGTGGCAGAAACAGCGGCTTTGCGAGAGGTCTTCCGCGCGGCGGCCGTGTCGCGGCGTCCGCCGCCACGCCGGTCGCCGGGCCGCTCACCATCGGAACGTACGCATCCGCATCTGCTGGCGCATCCGTGCCGCGCGGGCGCGCCGCGGCTGCACGCGGTCCCGGAGTTCCCGGGCCTCGTTCAGGTCGCGCAGGAACTGCGCGCGCCGCGCCCTGCGCTGCGCCGCGCTCTCGGGTGGCTCGTGCGGATCGCTCCCGGCACTGCTCCCGTCGCTCTGGTCACTCGCTCGGCTCGGCTGCGTCTCGGGCATCGGCCACCACCCCGGCTGGTCCGGTCGTCCTCCTCCGCCGGCGCGAAGCAGACCCCCCGGATTCCCACCTTCCCCCGGACGGCGCGATTGATGCCACCTTTTCCCAGATCGACCCAGGTCAGGGCTGCGGGGCAGGTTCCCGCCGGTTCCCTCGGGCCCCGGTTCCTCAGTCGTCCGCGTCGTCGGTGAGGTCCGGTACGACGGCCACCGGGCCGTGCGCGTGCTGGAGGACGGCGTTGGCCACGGAGCCCATCAGCAGCGACCGCCGGCGGGGATGGTGGCGGCCCACGACGACGAGCGCGGCCGACCGGGAGGCCTCCACCAGCCGGCCCGCCGCGTCCCCGGGCACGGCCGCCTGCTCGACGGGCACGTCGGGCCGGCGGGCGCGCAGCGGTTCCAGTCGGCGCGTCTGGGAGCGCAGCATCTCCCGTTCGGCGGGCACCGCGTCCCCGTCGTCGGCGAGCGCCTCGGGCGGGATCACGGCGAAGGGGCTGTCGACCACCATGGTCGGCGTGGGCGGCAGATCGTACGCCGAGACCACCTGGACGGTGGTCCCCCGCGCGGCCGCTTCCGCGAACGCGAAGGTCAGTACGTCCTCGGGGGTCTCGGCGGCGTGCAGGCCGAGGACCACCCGGCCGGCGGAGGGCTCGGTCGCGGCGGCCCGCGCGTCGCGGTCGGCGTGCGGGACCACGACCACCGGGCAGGTGGCGGTGGTGGCGACGGCGCGGCTGTTCGAGCCGAGGAGCAGGGTCGCGAACCCGCCGCGCCCGCGCGAGCCCATGACCAGCATCAGCGGCCGGTTCTCGTCGGCGATCACCCGCAGGGCCTCGGGCACGGACCCTTCCAGGGCCTCGTAGCGGACCTCGCGGGGCAGCTCGGGGGCGGCCTCCAGGACGGTGCGGACGTGGTCGCCGATCGGGTCGGCGTACTGCGCGGGTTCGTTCGGATGGTGGAGGGCGGAGCGCCGGCCCGCGTACAACTGGGAGGCGTCGGGAAGCACATGGGCGACCATCAGGGCGGCGTCGTGCCGCAGGGCGGCCGTCCTGGCCCACTCCAGGGCCCGGAGGCTGTGCTCGGATCCGTCGACCGCCGCGATCACCAGTCCACTGCTCACCCGTCCAGCGTGCCGGGCGGCCGGGCGGGCCGCATCTCCGCCGTGCGACGCCGAGCGGTCGTGGCAGCGCGTAGCCTTTTGGGAGTGGGTCGCGAACAGCGGCCGTTGTCGCAGGTAGCAGGGTCGCAGGTCGCAGGTCGAAACCCGGCTGAGTCTTGGAGGATGTTGTGCGTTTGCAGGTAGTCGATCACCCCTTGGTGGCGCACAAACTCACCACGCTGCGCGACAAGCGCACCGACTCCCCCACGTTCCGGCGCCTGGCCGACGAGCTGGTGACCCTCCTCGCGTACGAGGCCACCCGCGACGTGCGCACCGAGCAGGCCGACATCGAGACCCCGGTGGGTCCGACGACCGGCGTGAAGCTGTCGCACCCCCGCCCGCTGGTCGTCCCGATCCTGCGCGCCGGTCTCGGCATGCTGGACGGCATGGTGCGGCTGCTGCCGACCGCCGAGGTGGGCTTCCTGGGCATGGTCCGCAACGAGGAGACCCTGGAGGCCTCCACGTACGCGACGCGCATGCCGGAGGACCTCTCCGGACGTCAGGTGTACGTCGTCGACCCGATGCTGGCCACCGGCGGCACGCTGGTCGCGGCGATCCAGGAACTCATCAAGCGCGGCGCCGACGACGTGACCGCCGTGGTGCTGCTGGCCGCGCCCGAGGGCGTCGAGGTCATGGAGCGCGAGCTGGCGGGCACGCCGGTGACGGTGGTGACGGCCGCGGTGGACGAGCGGCTCAACGAGCACGGCTACATCGTGCCGGGCCTGGGCGACGCGGGGGACCGCATGTACGGCTCCGCCGAGTAGGCAGCTGTCGGCTCCGCCGCATAGGCAACCGCCGGCTCCGCCGAGTAGGAGACTGCCGACTCCGCCGCATAGGCAACCGCCGGCTCCGCCGAGTAGACGCGCCCGGTCCCGGTCCCGGTCCGGTCCAGGGGACCGGACCGGGCCGGGATCAGCACTTTCCGGTGGGTGCGGGCGCGGGGTTGGCCAGGAGGGCCAGTGCCTTGTCCGCTTCTTCCTTGGGCTTCAGCTGCGTGAAGGCGTCGCCGATGATCAGGTCGATGTCCGCGCCCTCGCGCGTGTCGTGCTGCTGGGTGAGCCCGTCGACCTGGGTGCCGAGGACGGAGTAGGCCGCCTTGTCGGTCGTGGGCGCGCCGAGCAGTATCCCGGTGCCCGGGACCTTCTTGTCGAAGGTGGGCGGGGCGTTGCCGACCTGCCCGATGACGAAGCCGCGTTTCTCCAGCTCGTCTCGGACGGCCTTGGCGAGGCCCGCTCGCGGGGTCGCGTTGTAGACGTTGACGGTGATCTGGCCGGGCTGGGGGAGCACGACCGCGGGGGATGCGGAGGCGGCGGGTCCCGGTTGGGGAGCGGAGGCGGGTTGCGCGGCCTTGACGGGGCTGGCGGACGCGGTCGGGCAGTCCTTGCCGGCCGCCGCCGCATTCCGCTTACCGCCACCGTCGCCCCGGAACACCCCGATGAGCTGGAGCGCCCCGTAGCCGAGCAGGGACAGCGCGAGGAGCGAGCCGAGCAGGACGAGGACGACCTTCCGGCGTCGCGGCCGGCGGCTCATGCGGGGGTAGGCAGCTCCCGTAACGCGGTACTTTCCGCCCATGCCGGGGGGAGTGAGCATGCTCATGGGCGCAGCGTAGTGCCGCGCCGTGACGATGCCTACTAAATGATCTATTGATCGGGCAAGGCTGACCCGAAAGGCGCAATCAGTCCATTTCCAGGACGCGTGCGTGCAGCACCTGACGCTGCTGGAGCGCCGCGCGCACCGCGCGGTGCAGCCCGTCTTCCAGATACAGGTCGCCCTGCCACTTCACGACGTGCGCGAAGAGGTCGCCGTAGAAGGTGGAGTCCTCGGCCAGCAGGGTTTCGAGGTCCAGCTGTCCCTTGGTCGTGACGAGCTGGTCGAGCCGGACCGGGCGCGGGGCGACGTCCGCCCACTGCCGGGTGGTTTCCCTGCCGTGGTCGGGGTACGGCCGCCCGCTTCCGATGCGCTTGAAGATCACACGGAAAGCCTACCGGGCCCGCGCCTCCGGGCGCAGCCTCGCCGGGTGGGTGCAAAAGTGGCAGACAGGGCTATTCCGGGAGTGATGCATGAGCCAGAGCACCGACGCCGCCGTTCCCGCGGACCCCGCGGACCCGGCCGGAGCGATCGCCGCGGGGTACGCGTTCACCGGACCGGCGCTCGACCTGGGAGCCCTGATCTGGGACGGCGTCTGTCTGCCGGACCGGCAGATCCGCATCCCGCTCGCCATGCTCAACCGGCACGGGCTCGTCGCCGGTGCCACCGGCACCGGCAAGACGAAGACGCTCCAGCTCATCGCCGAGCAGCTGTCCGCGAACGGCGTGCCCGTCTTCCTCGCCGACGTCAAGGGCGACGTCTCGGGCATCTCCGCGCCCGGCACGGAGAACGACAAGGTCCGCGAACGGGCCGGCGAAGTGGCCCAGGACTGGCAGGCCACCGGCTTTCCCAGCGAGTTCTACTCGCTCGGCGGGATCGGCCCGGGCATCCCGCTCCGGGCGACGGTGACGGCGTTCGGGCCCGTCCTGCTGTCGAAGGTGCTCCAGCTGAACCAGACCCAGGAGCAGTCCCTCGGCCTGATCTTCCACTACGCCGACTCCAAGGGCCTGGACCTGATCGACCTCAAGGACCTGCGCGCGGTCGTCGCCTTCCTCGTGTCGGACCGGGGCAAGCCGGAGCTGAAGGGCATCGGCGGACTCTCCACGGTGACCGCCGGGGTGATCCTGCGGGCGCTCACCGCATTCGAGCAGCAGGGCGCCGCGCAATTCTTCGGCGAGCCCGAATTCGACAGCAGTGAATTCCTGCGGACGGCCGCCGACGGGCGCGGCACGGTTTCCGTACTGGAACTCCCGGCGGTTCAGGACAAACCGCAGCTCTTCTCCACCTTTCTGATGTGGCTGCTCGCCGACCTCTACACCGATCTCCCCGAAGTCGGCGATCTGGAGCGCCCGAAACTCGTCTTCTTCTTCGACGAGGCGCACCTGCTCTTCAACGGGGCTTCGAAGGCCTTCCTGGATTCCATCACCCAGACGGTCCGGCTGATCCGTTCGAAGGGAATCGGGGTGTTCTTCGTGACCCAGACGCCCAAGGACGTACCGGCCGACGTGCTCGCCCAGCTCGGCAACCGGGTGCAGCACGCGCTCCGCGCCTTCACCCCCGACGACGCGAAGGCCCTGAAGGCCACGGTGAAGACCTTCCCCAATTCCGCTTACGACCTGGAGGAGCTCCTCACCCAGCTCGGCACCGGCGAGGCGGTGATCACCGTACTCAGCGAGAAAGGCGCCCCGACGCCGGTCGCGGCGACCCGGCTGCGCGCCCCGCAGTCGCTGATGGGCCCCGTCGACGCGGCGGAACTGGACCGGGCGGTCAAGGCCTCCCTGCTGTACTCGCGCTACGCCGAGCCCGTCGACCGCGAGTCGGCGTACGAGAAGATCAGCGCCGAACAGGCGGCCGCCGAGGCCGAGGCGGAGGCCGCCGCCGCGGCGGCGGAGGCCGAGAAGCAGGCCAAGGAGGCGGAGAAGACGGCCCGGAAGGCCCCGAAGCCGGATCCCTCGCTGGCCGAACAGGTCGTGGGCAGCGGCATCTTCCGCTCGCTGGCCCGCTCGATCGGGACCCAGCTGGGCCGGGAGATCTCCCGCTCGCTCTTCGGAACGGCCCGGCGGCGCCGCTGACATGACGGGCCGTCCGCGCGGCCCCGCCCCCGGTCGAGCCGGAATCAAGTGCACCGGGTGCCGCTCGGGCGGCCGACGCTGACAGACTCGGGGGCATGCGGACCGAACTCACCGACACCACGTCCAGCAAGGTCGTCCGGGCCTTGCTCGAAGCGCGCCGAGCCGTCGGCAGCCCCGCCATGGGGCTGGTGCTGACCCTCGTCGTGGTCACCGACGAGGAGAACGCGTACGACGCCGTGCGCGCCGCCTCCGAGGCCTCCCGCGAGCACCCGTGCCGCATCATCGCGGTGATCAAGCGGACCAAGCGGGGCCCCAAGCGACTCCACCAGACCCGCCTCGACGCCGAGCTACGCGTCGGCACGGACGCCGGCTCCGGCGAGATCGTGCTGCTGCGCCTGCACGGCGAGCTCACCGACCAGGCGGGTTCGGTGGTGCTCCCGCTGCTGGTGCCCGACGCGCCGGTGGTGGCCTGGTGGCCGTCCGAGGCCCCGGCCGATCCGGCCCGCGACCAGCTGGGCGCGCTGGCCCAGCGCCGGATCACCGACTCCCAGGCGGCGCCCGACCCGGTCGGCGTGCTGGACCAGCGGGCGGCCTCGTACGCCCCCGGCGACACCGACCTGGCCTGGACCCGGCTCACCCCGTGGCGGTCCCTGCTGGCCGCCGCCTTCGACCACAAGCCGCTCCCGGTGACCGGCGTCGCCGTGGAGAGCGAGGCGGACAACGCGAGCGCCGAGCTGCTGGCCCGCTGGCTGGAAGACCGGCTCCGGGTGCGGGTGGAGCGGGTGCCGACGGACGGCCCGCTGATCACCCGCGTCCGGCTGGAGACCAGCGCCGGGGAGATAAGGGTGGACCGGCCCGCCGGAGTGCTGGCCACGCTGCTGCTGCCGGGCTGGCCCGACCGCAAGGTGGCCCTCAAGATCCGCAGCACGGCCGAGCTGCTCGCGGAGGAACTGCGGCGCCTGGACGCCGACGTGGTCTACGCGTCGGCGCTGCGCGGCCGGCCCGCCCAGGCCTCGCTCTCCGCGTAGTGGTTGTCGTAGACCGGTGAGCTGTCCTTGATGTCCTGGACGGTGGCCTCGCCCGCGCGGACCCGGCCGAGCAGGCGGTAGTAGTCGAAGCGGTGCATGCCGGGGGTGAAGCCGACGAACACCTCGGCCGTGTGGCCCGCGGCCGGGGCGAAGGCGTGCTTCACGCCGGGCGGGACGGTGATGAAGTCGCCCTTGCCGAGGGTGTGGACCTCGTCGCCGACCAGGACGTCGAGTCGCCCGTCGGTGACGTGGAAGAACTCGGTGGCCTTCGTGTGGAAGTGCACGGGCGCGCCGGCCGCCCCCACCTCGAAGCTCGCCGTGTTGCAGGTGAGCTCGTCGGTGTCGGTGAGCAGGGTGATGACGCTGCCCGGGCCGTCGGAGATCGATTCGGCGCCTGCCGCGCGCGTGAGGTTGCTGATCATCCGGCCGACCCTAAGGCAGGAACCTGCACCTCCGGTCCCCCGGCCGTACGGTCAACCCGGCCCGCGACCTGCTGCGACGCCCCTCACCCCGCGGCCTTCCCGGCCTTCGCCGCGGCCTTCATCTCCTGCTTGTACGCGCGTACCTTGGCCAGGGACTCCGGGCCGGTGATGTCGGCCGCCGACCGGTGGATGTTCGCCGGGCCGTAGCCGCCCGCGGCCTCCCGCCAGCCCTTGGGCCGCACCCCGAACCGCTTGCCGAGCAGCGCCAGGAAGATCTGTGCCTTCTGCTCCCCGAAGCCCGGCAGTTCCTTGAGCCGCTTCAGCAGTTCCTCCCCGGTCGCGGCGTCGGCCCACACGGCGGCCGCGTCCCCGTCGTAGTGCTCGACCAGGTACGCGCACAGCTGCTGGATCCGCTTCGCCATCGACCCGGGGTAGCGGTGCACGGCGGGCTTCTCGGAGAGCAGCGCCGCGAAGGCCTCCGGGTCGTGGGCGGCGATGGCGTGCGCGTCGAGGTCGTCGGCGCCGAGCCGCCGCGCGATCGTGTAGGGCCCGGAGAACGCCCACTCCATCGGCACCTGCTGGTCGAGCAGCATGCCGGTGAGCGCGGCGAGCGGGCTGCGGGCGAGCAGGGCGTCGGCCTCGGGCTGCTGGGCCAGCCGGATGGTGATGTCCATGCCTCCAGCCTCCCCCGCGCACGGGCTCCGCGCGCGGTCGGCGCGCGGTTGTCGGACCCCCCGCCTAGCGTGGGAACGACAGACGCGCATGCGGATACGACGACACGGGAGTCGATCGACCATGGCTGAGTTCCAGGAAGGCGCGCCCTGCTGGGTGGACGCGATGTTCACCGATGTGGAGGGCGCCAAGGAGTTCTACGCGGACGTGCTGGGCTGGACCTTCGGCGATTCCAGCAGCGAGTACGGCAACTACACGCAGGCCTACTCCGACGGGAAGGCGGTCGCCGCCGTCGTCCCGCCGATGCCGGGGGTCGACGCTCCCTCGCAGTGGTGTCTGTACTTCGCCTCGCCGGACGCGGCCGCCACGGCGGAGAAGATCAAGGCGGCGGGCGGCGAGCTGGTCATGGAGCCGATGCAGGTCGGCACGTTCGGCACGATGCTGATCGCGAAGGAGCCGGGCGGCGCGGTCTTCGGTGTCTGGCAGCCGGGCGAGCACAAGGGCTTCGAGAAGATGGGGGAGGCGGGTTCGTACGCCTGGGCCGAGGTCTTCAGCCGGGACGTGGCCAAGCCGGACGCCTTCCTGCCGAAGGTCTTCCCGTACGAGGCCCAGCAGATGGAGACGGGCGACGACCCGGAGACGGCCGGGATGGACTTCAAGGTCTTCAGCCTGGGCGGGACGAGCAACCCGGTCCTGGGCCGGATGGGCATGGGCGACGACTTCCCGCCCGAGGTCCCCTCTTACATCCAGGTCTACTTCGCGGTGCCCGACTGTGACGAGGCGGTCGCCAAGACGAAGAAGCACGGCGGGAAGCTGCACTTCGGCCCGATGGACAGCCCCTTCGGGCGGTTCGCGGCGGTGGCGGACCCGCAGGGCGCGGCGTTCGCGGTGATCGACCTGACGACGACGGTCGGGGAGATGCCGGCCTTCGAGTAGCGGGAGTTCCGTGGCCCGTGCCCACGCCGGTGATCACGGCGGGTCGCCGCAGTCGCCGCACCGGCGGGGGACCGGGCTGCGGAAGGCGCGGTCGCAGGCCGGGCAGGTCTGGAAGGGGTCCGGGGGGACGTACGCCGCCCGGACGAACTCGGGTTCCAGGAGGGGCGGCAGCTGATTTTCGAGCCGGTGGGCGATCAGGCCGGCCGGGTGGGCCGGGGGGTGGGGCAGGCGGGCCGTCAGCGCGGTGGTGATCGCGTCCGGGGTCGCCCCGCGTTCCAGCCAGGGCACGAGCCGCGGGGCGAGGCGGTCGATGTCCCGCTGCCCGAGGAGCAGCCGGGAATCGACGCGGCGCAGCCGGGCGAGGAGGTTCGCGGCCGCGCGCAGCAGCACCGGGTCGGGGGCGGGGTCCGGCAGCGGTTCGTCCTGGGGCTCTGGTTCCGGGTCCAGGTGCGGGAGCTGTTGCTCCTCCTGCTCCTGCTCCTGCTCCGGCGGGGGTGCGGCCTCCGGCTCCAGGTCGGGGCGGGGGTCCGGCTCGGGGGCCGGGTCCTGCTCAGGGTCCGGGGTGGGGTCCGGGGCGGGGTCAGGGGCCGCGGCCTGGGGGTCTGGTGGGGGCGGCGTGGTCGTGGTGGTCACCCCGCGGGGCTGGTTGTAGGACACCGTATGGGTGACGAACCGCCCGTCGGGCAGTTGTTCCACGGTCCGCTTCAGGTAGCCGTGGGCCTCCAGCTCGCGCAGGGCCGCCGCGATCCGGGCCGTCCCCTCGGGAACCTCCCTGGCCAGGTCCTTGATGCCGATGCCGGTGCCGGCGGGGAGGGACTGGATGTACGCGCCGAGGCCGCGGGCGGTCAGCGTCATCTTCGGGTTCTGGATCAGGTGGTTCCCGACGACGGTGAACCGGTTCTTGTGCCGGACGTTCGAGTGACGAACGCCGTACGGCGCGAGCGAGCGCGCGCTAACCTGCTGAGGAGCCATGGGAAGTGTGGACTTCCTACTTGGTCAGGCCCTCGTCCGGGATTGCCGTCCCGGCGGGGGCCGTCTTCGTTTGTGGGGTTGCGGGGCGAGCATATGCCCCGCAACCGGTCCGAAATCCAGCCGAGTTGGACTTGTTCACCCGTGTGAGTGAGCGAGCCTCGCGGGGAGGCTGGTGGGGTTGGGCAGGGGTTCTTTCTCCCGGTACTGCGAAGCAAAGAAACGTACGGGCCGACCGGAGTGCGTCCGGACGGAATCCGGTCGGCGCATCAGTGCGCGGGCAGCTGGTCGTAGGTCTTGTACGTGTATTCACCTGCCAGGGTGATCCGGTTCCCGGCGGCCGCCGGGAGGCCGAGGCGGTCGTTCACGAGCCGGGTCATCGGGCCGCAGCCGGTGGCGGCCGGGACGCCGAACGCGGTGTCGGTCGCGGCGTACTTGATGACCGGAGGGTTCTTGGACACCCGCTCGGAGTCGCCCACCCGCTTCAGGCGGATCTCGACGGGGGTGTCGCCGCCGCCGATGACGCAGTCCCGGGGCAGGAGCGGGCTCAGGACGCGGTAGCGCAGGGTGAAGAAGCCCATGCTGTCGCCGACGGAGTAGAAGTCGGACCGGCCGCCGTACTCCGGCTGCAGGGACAGCCCGAGCAGGGGGGACCGGTCGGCGGAGGCGTGGCCCAGGAGGCCGCCGGGGACGGGGGAGGGGGCGCTGCGCAGGGATCCCCAGACCTGGCCGGGGCTGCCGTCCGGCATCGGTCCCTCGGCGAAGGTGAGGGTCATCGGGGCCAGCGCGGGGACGTCGCGGCCGCCGAGGCGCAGCGAGCCGGAGGCGGTGTGCAACTCGCACTTCCAGCGTGCCGGGTCGACGTCGGAGGGGAGGGCCGGGCAGCCGGAGAAGTCATAGGAGGGTGCGGGTGCGGGCGCCGCAGACGCGCCGGCCGCGCCGGTGAGCGTGAGGACGGCGGCAGCGGCGAGGGCGAGCCCCGCGGTGGTGGTCTTCATGGCCCCTACGGTGCCGCCGGACGGGGTGCGGCGGCACCGGGGACGGCCCCCGCACGCCCCTGAGGTACCCCCGAGCCGGTGTCAGGGCCAACCGCGGTTCACCGTAGGGGTGGTTCGGCCCGCAGGGACGTGTGCGGGGCGGGTCAGCCGGCGGTCTCGTACACCCCCTGCGCGGTGAAGGCGGCGTACTCGTTCACCTGGAACGGCGCCGCGCCGGGCTGCGACTCCCGGTCCTTGCCGGTCCTGGCGTCCAGCACGATCGGGTCCGCGGGCCGGCCGTCCCGCACCACCCGGCCGTAGACGGCGCCGTGGAAGGCGGTCAGGAGCTCCGGTGCGCTGCGGCCCTCGGTGTCGGACGGCCCGCCCACCGTCCACAGGCGCGTGCCGCTCACGGCGTCGTATCCGGACAGCTCCCCGCCCTTGGTGGTGCGGGCGGAGCAGATCGTGGTCGCCCGCTGGTCGTGGACGCAGTCCTGGATCTCGTGGAGCCGCTCGCCGAAGCCCTCGATCTCCAGGGGCACGCCGTCGGAGAGGCGCACGACCTCGTCGGAGCCGTTGGCGTCGACGTTCCTGACGCGCGCCGCTTCCGGTGAGAAGGCGGTGATCCGGTACTGGGCGCCGGACCTCTCCAGTGCCTGCCACTGTTCCTTTCCGGTGGCCGCGTCCAGCGAGGTGACCCTGACGGAGCCGCCCGCCGAGTCCCTGCCGACGACGCGGCCGCCGAGGACGAGCTGACCCTCGAACCCGGGCCGGTCCCAGCTCACCCGGCCGGTCGCCAGGTCGACCCCGTACGTCGTGGGCGTACCGTCCTGGCTGCCGCCCAGGACGAGGACGGCCGTGGTGTCGGAGACCCCGCTGACCTGGCAGAAGTCCCCGCCCACGGCGATGCCGAGGGGGGCTTGGAGTACGGCCGTGCCGGTCGCGGCGTCCACCGTGACCAGTTCGTAGACCGAGGTGTCGGCGGTGGTCCCGCTCCCCTTGGACACGGTGGGGAAGACCCCGACGGCGACCCGCTTGCCGCCGGCCGTCCCGGCGCCCGGCCGCGTCCGCTCGCACAGCGGGGGCTTCTCCCCCAGGGTGTCCTCGCCGTAGTCCTCGGGCAGGTCCCCCTTGGGCCCGGCGCCGTCGCCGACGGCCTCGCCCGAGGCCAGGTCGGCGACCACGAGCTCGCCGTGGTCCTGCGCGTACCCGTACGCGTTCTTCCCGTCCAGGGTGGCCGCCGCGAGCCGCCGCGTGTCCAGGGCCCACATCCCTGCGGGCGCGAACTTCAGCGGTGGATCGTGCGCGACGAGCGGCGTCGGCGCCTCCTGCGGCCCGGCGGAACCGGACGCGCTCTGCGAGGGGGTGTCCTTCACCCCCTCCTGCCCGTCGTCCTCCGGCCCCCCGCCGCAACCGGCGACCAGCACCAGTCCCGCCAACGCGGCCGCCACGGCCGCCCTCCTGGGTAGCCCCCGGCGCATGCTTCCCCCTCCGACGCTCCGACTCGGTGTGCGCCGGGTCAGTTTCGGCGGTGGCGGCGCGGGAGGCCAGGGGGTGGGGCTCAGGAAACCCCGGCCAGCACCGGGACTTCGAGGGCGCCGAACCAGATGTGGGTGACCGCGCTGACGTACCGCGCTCCGCAGCGGTCCGTCGGGACGACGAGCTGGCAGCCGGCCTCGTCGAGGTCCTCGCCGTCGAGGCGGGTGGCCAGCAGGACCGGGCTGCCGCAGAAGTCGGGGTCCAACTCCGCCCAGGACAGCAGCGAGTGGTGGCCGTCCCCGCCGCTGACCGCCAGGACGAAGCGGCTGCGGTCCTTGCGGCGGCGGCCTTCGAGGTCCGGATGGGCGCGGGCGACCACGTCCCGCAGCAGGGCGCCTTCGAAGACGTGGCGCTGCGGGCCGTTCGTCGCGCAGTCGAAGGTGACCTCGGCCCGGTGGACGGGCCATTCCCGGAGGTCGGCGACGCTGAGGGCCGCCGGTCGGCCGAGGTCTCCGTGCAGCAAGAGTGTGGGCATGCCCCAGTGATGCCCGTCACGGCTCTTTCCGGAACCTCATCTGCAAGGTTCGGAGGTGTGTATGAGCCGCAGACCGGATGTCATTCGTGGGTTCCGCCTTGCAGCTTCCGGTTGATCTTCTGCCACACCACGTCACGGGTCACCGGCAGCTCCGTGAAGCGGACCCCCGTCGCGTCCCGCAGGGCGTTGGCGAAGGCCGGGGCGACCGGGTTGAAGGGGCTCTCGGACATGGACTTGGCGCCGAGCGGCCCGATCGCGTCCGAGGTCTCCATGAAGTGGACTTCCGTGCGCGGGACGTCCGCGTACTGCGGGAGGCGGTAGCGGCGGAAGGCGGCCGTGGTGACCTCCCCGCGCTCGTCCACCCGTACCGTCTCGAAGAGGGTCGCGCCCAGGGCCTGCGCGACGCCGCCCTCGACCTGGCCCCGGCACTGCATCGGGTTCATGACCTTGCCGGCGTCGGCTGCGTGCACGCTGCGCAGGATCTTCATCTCGCCGGTGTCCGGGTCGACGGCGAGGCGGAACCACTGGGCGTTGAAGGCCACCGAGCGGGGGGAGCCGCCCCAGTGGCCGTCCGCCGCGATCTCGTCGAGCCTGCCCTTGTCGTACGCGGCCTCGTACAGCTCCTTGAGGGTGAGGACGCGGCCCGCGCAGTCGAAGGACTCGGCCTGGAGCTCGCACAGGTGCCGGGCCACGCCCGTGTGCCGGGCGGCGAAGGTCCGCAGGCGTTCGGCGAGGGAGCCCGCGGCCAGCATCACGGCCTTGCCCGCCACCACCGTGCCGGCCGAGCCGAACGCGCCGGTGTCGTGGCGGACCACGTCCGTGTCCGACTGGCGGACCGTGATCCGGTCGACGGTGGTGTTCAGCGCCCCGGCGGTGATCTGCTTGTGGACGGTGGTGGTGCCGTTGCCGAACTCCGCCGTGCCCACCGCGATGTCGTACGTGCCGTCGCGCAGGAGGCTGACCCGCGCGTCGGCGAAGTGGCCGCCCGGGGGGCCGGTCGCGATCATCGCGACCGCCGAGCCCGTGCCGGTCAGCCAGCCCTCGGGGACGTCCTCGTGGCTGCGGTCTTCGGCGACGGCCTTGCGGACGACGTCCATGCACTGCTTCATCCCGTACGAGGCGATGAAGAGGTCCTCCTCGTGGCCGATCGGGGTGACCATGTGGTCTCCGGCGCCGATGACGTTCTTCTCGCGCAGGACCAGCGGGTCCATCCCGAGCCGGACGGCCAGCTCGTCCATCACCGATTCCAGGGCGAAGAGGACCTGGCCCAGGCCGTAGCCGCGGAAGGCGCCCGCCGGAACGCAGTTGGTGTAGACCGAGTACGCCTCCACCTCCTTGTTCGGCGCCTTGTAGACGGCGAAGGACTCGCCGACGCTGTGGAACATGACCGCCGGTCCGTGGTTGCCGTAGGCGCCGGTGTTGGAGAGCACGCGGATGCGCAGCGCGGTGAGGGTGCCGTCGGCCTTCGCGCCGATCTTGATGGTGATCTTGAAGGGGTGGCGGGTGGTGGCACCGTAGAACTGCTCGGCCCGGGTGAATTCGAGCTTCACCGGGCGCCGCAGCTTCAGGGCGGCGAGGACCACGATGTCCTCGGTCAGCATCTCCTGCTTGCCGCCGAACCCGCCGCCCACGCGGCCCGCGACGACGCGTACCTCGTCCTCACCCAGGTCGTACAGGGCGCACAGCGCCCGCCGGGTCAGGAACGGCGCCTGGGTGGAGGAGCGGACGGTGATGCGCTCGCCGTCGCCGTCCTCCTTGGGCTCGAAGTACGCGACGCTGCCGTGGGTCTCCAGGCTGGCGTGCTGCACGCGCTGGGTCCGGAACGTCTCCTCGTGGACGACGTCCGCCTCCGCGTACCCCTTCTCCATGTCGCCGAGGGTGTTGTGGACCTCGCCGCACACGTTGTTCTCGGCGCGGAAGATGCCCGCCTCGGGACCCTTGGGGTGGAGCACGGGGGCGCCCGGGAGCATGGCCTCCTCCGGGTCGATCACGTACGGCAGCTCCTCGTACGTGACGACCACGCGGCGGCAGCCCTCCTCGGCGGCCTGCTCGCTGTCGGCGACCACGGCCGCCACGCGCTGGCCGACGAAGCGCACCACGTCGTCCAGGACGCGGGTGTCCATCGGGTCCTCGGTGGGGTGCTCGTGGCGGGCGCTCGAATACAGCCGGTCGGGCGCGTCGTGGTGGGTGAGGACCGCGTGGACGCCCGGGACCTGGAGGGCGTCGGTGGTGTCGATGGAGACGATCCGGGCGTGCGGGTGCGGGGAGCGCAGCAGCTTCATGTGGAGCAGCCCGGGCACCTCCACGTCGAAGGTGTAGCGGGCCGTTCCGGTGACGACGAGCGGCCCGGCGGGGGCGCCCAGGGACTTGCCGACGGCCTGACCGGCCTCCGGGTCCTCCGTGTGCCGGACCCCGCGCACCGCGTCCTCGATGGCGCGGTAACCCGTACAGCGGCAGATGTTGCCCTTGAAGGCGCGCGGGAGGTCCTGGAGCTTGCCGTCGTCGTGGGCGGTGCCCTCCTCGGCCTGGAGGGCGGCGGTGGTCATCAGGAACCCGGCCGTGCAGAAGCCGCACTGGAAGCCCTGGGCGTCCAGGAACTGCCGCTGCGCCGGGTGGAGCTCACCGCCGGGCTTGGCGAGGCCCTCGACGGTGGTGACGCGGCGGCCCTCGGCGCGGACGGCCGGGTAGAGGCAGCTGTGCACCGGCTGCCCGTCGACGTGGACCGTGCAGGCCCCGCAGTCGCCCTGGTCGCAGCCCTTCTTCACACCGAACCAGCCGCGCTCGCGCAGGTAGGTGCGCAGGCACTGGCCGGCGCGGGGCTCGTCCTCGAAGTGCTGCTCGTTGATCTCGATCCGGTAGCTCATCGGGAGACCTCCTCGGGCGTGGAACCGGCCGTGAGTTCGCGGCGGATCTCCTCCGCCAGGAGCAGCGCCATGTGCCGGCGCCACTCGGGCAGCCCGTGGATGTCGTCGTACCACTCCTCGGGCCGGACGGCGTCGTCGATCACCGCCCGCAGCTCGCCGGCGGTGGGGGGCAGCGCGAACCAGAAGCGGAACGGGCGGGTGGTGGCGGCGCTGACCGTCACGGCCAGGGAGCCGTCCTGCGGGTCCGAAGCGCCGATCACGAGGGCGCCGGAGCGCCCGAGCCCGTAGAGGGAGGCCTGCCGGAAGGCCGTACGGGAGTCCAGGACGCGGGCGGGGATCCGTACGGAGCGCAGCAGCTCCCCGTCGCGGAGGTCCTTCACACCGGCGCCGCGGATGAACTCGGTGACGGGCAGCCGGCGGGTGGCGCCGTCCTGGCCCTGGAGCAGGACGGTGCCGTCGAGGGCGGCGGTGAGGGAGATCATCGGGCCGGCCGGCAGGCCGTTGCACAGGTTCCCGCCGACAGTGGCCATGTTCCAGATCTTGAAGCTGGCGAGGAAGGCCCGGCAGCACTGCTCGACGAGCGGGGCGGCGGTGGCGGGCAGGGTCCGGCCGAAGCGGGACAGCTCGGTGATCGTGCAGGTGGCGGAGATGTCGAGGGAGCCGTCCGGCTGCCAGGACAGCGGCGGCCAGCCCATCCGCGAGAGGTCGAAGAGGCGGCGGACGTGCGGCTGCGGTTCGGAGAAGAGGTAGGTCCCGCCGCCGAGCCACGCGTCGCCGGGCCGCCAGGGCTCCCGGCGGCGCGCGTCGCGCACGTCGAGCACCGTATTGAGGTCCATTTCGCGCCACCAGCCCTTCTCCGACGCGCTCCGTACATGTCTTCCGGCCAGTGAAGCAACGGGTGCGGGGGCGATACGACTGGTCTCGGCCACGGAAACGCACGGGGTTGCAGGGGTCCGCGCTGGATAATCATCCAAGAGCCTTAGGTGCCCATTGCCCTTGCATTTACGATGGGAATTCACGTATTCACCTGGCGAATGTGGGTCACCCCCACCGCAAGGAGTCCCCGCCATGCACGTCCTCGATCTGCTCCAGTCCGACGATCTCGGCCTCACCCTGCTCTGGGGCGAGGAAGCCCTTCTCGGCCAAGAGGTCAGCGGGGTCACCGCCACGGACCTGGAGGACCCGGGACGTTTCCTCGGCCCCGGCGAGCTGGTGCTGAGCGGGCTGGTGTGGTGGGCGGAGGGCGACCTGGCGAAGGCCGACCACTTCGTCTCCGCCCTCGCCCGGGCCGGCGCCACCGCCCTGTTCGCGGGCGAGGAGACCCACGGCCGGGTCCCCGACGAGCTGGTCGCGGCCTGCCGGACGCACCGGGTGCCGATCGTGGCCGTCCCGGCGAAGACCAGCTTCCGGGCCGTCACCGAGGCGGTGTACTTGCGCCAGTGGGGCGACCTCAGCCGCCGCCCCAACCGGATATTCGCCCTCCCCGAGAACGTGCGCGCCGAGCTCAGCCGGCTGCTCGAAGGCGGCGCCGGACCCGCCGAACTCCTCGACCGGGCCTGCGCGCACCTGGGCAAGGTGGCGTGCTACCTGCTGACCGCGAGCGGCCGCACGGTGGCCCGTACGCCCTCCGCTCCGCCGATCCCCGCCCAGCGGGCGGCCTCCGCGCGCGCCGGGCTCTCGCTGCGGATCGAGTCCGACAGCTCCCCGTACGACGCCTGGCAGCTCCACGTGCCCGACGCGGACGCCGCCCCGCCCCGCGTGCTGCACGAGATCGCCGAGGTCATCGCCCAGTACCGGGACGGACACACCCGCCACGGGGCCCCCGGGCGGGCGGCCGCCCGGGAGCTGGTCCGGCTGCTGTCGGCGGACGCCGACCCGGGGGCGCTGGAGGAGGCGCTGACCGCCGCCGGGCTGCCGGCCTCGGGCCCCTACCGGGTGCTGGTGGCCACCTCGGGCGAGGCGCTGGCCGAGGCGCTGGAACACCTGGAGGGCGTCCCGCGGGCGGCGGGCGGCCCCGTCGCGGTGCTGTACGAGGACCCGGGCGCGGCCGCCGACCACGTGGCCGCGCTGCGCGCGGTGTGGCCGCTGCTCCAGGCCTGCGGCGGCCCGGACGCGGACCTGCGCCTCGGCGCGGGCGCCCGGGCCGCGGGCCCCGACGCGCTGCGGTCCTCCCTCACCCAGGCCCGCTTCGCGCTGACGGCGGCCGACGCGGAGGGCCCGGTACGCGCCGTCGAGCAGCTGGACACCCTGGCGGAACTCCTGTCCGGGGTGCCGCCGGAGGTGCGCGGGGTGTTCGGCTCACGGACGCTGGGCGCGCTGGGCGACGGGATGCTGCGGGAGACCCTGGAGGTCTTCCTCGCCAACAACTGCTCGTGGGCCCGTACGGCCGAGGCCCTCCACCTGCACGTGAACACCGTGCACTACCGGATCGAGCGGGTGGAGGCGCTGACCGGCCGGGACCTGTCCCGCCTCGACCACAAGCTCGACCTGTACGCGGCGCTGCGCTGCGGTTGACCCGGGGCCTCCCCCGCCGCCGCACCGCCCCGCCGCGTACCGCGCCGGCTCACCAGATGCCGGTGACCCCGTCCTCGACCGGGCTGCCGACGGCCCGGCCGTCCCGCTCGACGGCGCGGACCTCCGGGTGCGCCCGCAGCGCGGCCAGCTGCGCCTCGTTCAGGTCGGCGGCGAAGCCCCGCACGACGCTGCGGTACACGAACCGGGCCTCGGTGACGCCGGTGTCGTCCATCACCCGCTGCGGATCGGCGTCCGGGACGAGGGTGACGATGTACGGCTCGCTCCGGCGGTCGTCACCCGCGCGCACCGACTCCACCCCCTGGGCGGCGTACGCGACGGGCGCCGCGCCCACCGGGGCGAGCAGGACGGCGGCGGCGATCAGAGCGGGACGCAGGAGCGGACGCATACGGGACTCCGTTTCGTAGCGGATCGGCTACCCGGTCCTTCGGCCACCACCCGCCGAACCTTGAACCCCCCTCCGAGCGTACGACGCCTCCCGCACGCGTGATCACCCGCCGCGGAGCCCGCCGACGCCCCGGTGCGCACCGGCTACGCGGGCATGACGCCCTCGATGCGCGACAGGCTGAAGGTCCGTTCGGCGCCCCGCAGGTGGCACCAGTCCTCCAGGAACGGCGGATCGAGCACGAGGCGGCTCAGACCCGCACGGTGCGTTCCCCCGAGGCGGCGACGTACTCGACGCTGACGGCCGATCCCTCGGAGATGGCATGGGCCAGCTGGCGGACGTCGCTGTACGTGAGCTGCTCCGTGTAGCCGGCCGTGATCTCCTCTCCTCGCCAGCCGCCGCGTCACGGCCGGGCCCGTGCGGCCAGCGGGACGATCCGCGCCGGGTCGCCGTGGTGCTCGCTCAGGGCGGCGAGCCGCTGCCGCCTGGTGGCGGGCGGCTTGACGCCCAACGCCACCAGCATCGCGCGCAGTTCGTCGGACGGGCTGTCGACCAGCAGCTCATCCAGCGGCAGGTCCAGCCCCAGTGGGGTCTCCCAGGCCCGCCGCAGCGGTGCGGCCGACCGGAGGTTCCCCTCGTCGTCCGGCCAGACGAGCGCGTGGTCCGCCAGCTCCCCCACCGTCCGCGGCTCCGGCGGGGCCGTCGCGTCCTTCCGGGCCGCGAGTACGCGCGCCAGCCGCGGCCCGTCGAGTCGGTACAGCCACGCCGCCAATGTGGATCCGGACACCACGCAGAACCCCTCCCCCGACCAAGTCCGCCCGGCGCCGCCCCCAACGCGTCGGCACCGCCCGCCCCCACGATGACGCACCGCCCCGCCCCCGCGCCCCGCTCCACGGCAGGTTCCACCTCACGGGGCACCCCCGCACCTGGACAACGCAGAAGGCCCCGGCCGGTTTCCCGGTCGGGGCCTTCAAGTGCCCGGTGAGGCACTGGCGGAGGATACGAGATTCGAACTCGTGAGGGGTTGCCCCCAACACGCTTTCCAAGCGTGCGCCCTAGGCCACTAGGCGAATCCTCCGCCGCAAACAATACAAGACGTTGAGGGGTGCTCGCGAACACGATCCGGATCACCCGTCCCGGGGTCCTCCCCGATCGGGTCGCGGGTGGATCCGGGTTCGGGGTCGGGTCGATTCCGGGGGCCGGGATCGGCTAGGGTGGGGCCAGCCCCTCACGTGGCGCTATCTCACCCAACTCCCCCAGGGCCGGAAGGCAGCAAGGGTAAGTGGGCTCTGGCGGGTGCGTGGGGGGCGCTTTGCGTTCCGGGACGGGTCCGGGGGCGTCGGCGGGCCGCCGTTGTCGGCGGGCCCGGATAACCTCGTAGACGTGTCGTCCCTTGCGCTGTACCGCCGCTACCGCCCCGAGTCGTTCGCCGAGGTCATCGGGCAGGAGCATGTCACTGTCCCGCTGATGCAGGCCCTGCGGAACAACCGGGTCAATCACGCGTACCTGTTCAGCGGTCCGCGCGGATGCGGGAAGACGACCAGCGCGCGCATCCTGGCCAGGTGCCTGAACTGCGAGAAGGGCCCCACCCCCGACCCGTGCGGGGAGTGCCAGTCCTGCCGCGACCTCGCCAGGAACGGCCCGGGTTCGATCGACGTCATCGAGATCGACGCCGCCTCGCACGGTGGTGTGGACGATGCCCGTGACCTGCGGGAAAAGGCCTTCTTCGGCCCCGCGTCGAGCCGCTACAAGATCTACATCATCGACGAGGCCCACATGGTCACCTCGGCGGGCTTCAACGCCCTCCTGAAGGTGGTCGAGGAGCCGCCGGAGCACCTCAAGTTCATCTTCGCGACCACCGAGCCCGAGAAGGTCATCGGGACCATCCGCTCCCGGACCCACCACTACCCGTTCCGGCTGGTGCCGCCCGGCACCCTGCGGGACTACCTGGGCGAGGTCTGCGGCCGCGAGGGCGCCACCGTCGAGGACGGCGTGCTGCCGCTCGTCGTGCGCGCCGGCGCCGGCTCGGTGCGTGACTCCATGTCCGTCATGGACCAGCTGCTGGCCGGCGCCGCCGATGACGGTGTGACGTACGCCATGGCGACCTCCCTGCTCGGGTACACCGAGGCGTCGCTCCTCGACTCCGTCATCGACGCCTTCGCCGCCGGGGACGGGGCCGCCGCCTTCGAGGTCGTGGACCGGGTGGTGGAGGGCGGCAACGACCCCCGCCGCTTCGTCGCCGACCTGCTGGAGCGGCTGCGCGACCTGGTGATCCTGGCCGCCGTGCCCGACGCCGGGGAGAAGGGGCTCATCGACGCCCCGGCCGACGTCGTGGAGCGGATGCAGGCCCAGGCGTCCGTGTTCGGGGCCGCCGAACTGTCGCGCGCCGCCGACCTGGTCAACACCGGGCTCACCGAGATGCGCGGCGCGACCTCGCCGCGGCTCCAGCTGGAGCTCATCTGCGCCCGGGTGCTGCTGCCCGCCGCCTTCGACGACGAACGCTCCTTCCAGGCCCGCCTCGACCGGCTGGAGCGCAGCGGACCCCCGGCCGGCGCCGCCGCCGCCTTCGCGGCCCCGCCCGCCATGGCCTACGTACCGTCCCCCGAGGCGCACGGCATGGCCCCGGCCGGCCCCGGCGGGGGCGTCGCCGCCGCGCGCGCCGCCGTACGGGCCGACGAGGCTCCCGCTCCGGCCGCTCCCGCCCCGGCTCCCGTGCAGTCCGCGCCGCCCGCCCAGGCCCCCGCGGCCCCGCCCGCCCCGGCGCCCGCTCCCGCTCCCGCCCCCGGCGCCTGGCCCGGCGCCGCGCAGCCCGGCAGCGGTACGCCCGGAGCCTGGCCCGGAGCCGCCGCCACCCCGCCGGCGGCCCCCGCGGCCCCCGCCGCGCCGGCCGCCCCCGCCGCCGGAGCCTGGCCCAGCGCCGCCGCCCCCGGCAGCGGGACCCCGGCCCCCGCACCGGCCCCCACCGCCACCGCCGCCCCGCAGGCATCCGCGCCCGCCGCCGCCGCGCCCTCCCCGGGCATGGCCGCCGGGGCCGGCCAGGTCCAGGCGATGTGGCCCGGGATCCTGGAGGCCGTCAAGAACCGGCGCCGTTTCACCTGGATCCTGCTCAGCCAGAACGCCCAGGTCACCGGCTTCGACGGGACCACCCTCCAGCTCGGCTTCCCCAACCCCGGCGCCCGCGACAACTTCGCCAGCAGCGGCAGCGAGGACGTCCTCAAGGCGGTTCTCGCCGAGCAGTTCCAGGTCAACTGGAAGATCGACGCCGTCGTCGGCCACGGCGGCGGCCCGGGCGGCGCCGCCCCCGTGGCGCAGGCTTCCTACGCGGCCCCGCCCGCCCCGGCCCACAACCCGCCGCCGCCCCCGCAGCCGCCCCAGGCGTCCGCTCCGCAGCAGCAGTACCAGCAGCCGCCGCGCCAGGAACCCCCCGCGCAGCAGCCCCCCGTACAGCAGGCGCCCCCGCCGGTGGCCCCCGAGGACGACGTCGCGGAGGCGGACGACCCCGACCTCGTGGAGAACGCCCTGACCGGACACGACCTGATCGTGCGCGAGCTCGGAGCCACCGTTGTGGAGGAATACACGAATGAGTAGCGCCCCGTAGTTGGGTGGCCGCACGAAACCGGCCGCGCCGTCCGGGCTACCCTGGGCGGCGTGAAGGTCCTCGTCATCGGCGGCGGCGCCCGCGAACATGCCCTGTGCCGCTCTCTGTCCCTCGACCCCGACGTCTCCGCGCTCTACTGCGCCCCCGGCAACGCCGGCATCGCCGAGGTGGCGGAGCTGTTCCCGGTCGACGCCCTCGACGGCGACGCCGTCGCCGCTCTCGCCACCGAACTCGGCGCCGGCCTGGTGGTCGTCGGCCCGGAGGCCCCGCTGGTCGCGGGCGTCGCCGACGCCGTCCGCGCGGCCGGCATCCCCGTCTTCGGCCCGTCCGCGGAAGCGGCCCGGCTGGAGGGGTCCAAGGCCTTCGCGAAGGACGTCATGGCCGCCGCCGGGGTCCCGACCGCCCGCAGCTACGTGTGCACCACCCCGGAAGAGGTGGACGAGGCCCTCGACGCCTTCGGCCCGCCCTACGTCGTCAAGGACGACGGCCTCGCGGCCGGCAAGGGCGTCGTGGTGACCGAGGACCTGGCCGCGGCCCGCGCCCACGCGCTGGCCTGCGACCGCGTCGTCATCGAGGAGTTCCTCGACGGCCCCGAGGTCTCCCTCTTCGCCATCACCGACGGCGTCACCGTGCTGCCGCTCCAGCCCGCGCAGGACTTCAAGCGCGCGCTCGACGGCGACGAGGGCCCCAACACCGGCGGCATGGGCGCGTACTCCCCGCTCCCGTGGGCCGACCCGAAGCTGGTCGACGAGGTCATGGAGCTGGTCCTGCAGCCCACCGTCGACGAACTCCGCCACCGCGGCACCCCCTTCTCCGGCCTCCTCTACGCCGGTCTCGCCATCACCAGCCGCGGCACCCGGGTCATCGAGTTCAACGCCCGCTTCGGCGACCCCGAGACCCAGGTGGTCCTCGCCCGGCTCCGCACCCCGCTCGCGGGCGTGCTGCTGGGCGCCGCCAACGGCACCCTGCACGCCGAGCCCCCGCTCACCTGGCGCGACGAGGCGGCCATCACGGTCGTCATCGCCTCGCACAACTACCCCGGGACCCCCCGCACCGGGGACCCGATCGAGGGCCTGGCCGAGGTGGCCGAGCAGGACGCCCCCGACGCCTACGTGCTGCACGCCGGGACCCGGCGCGAGGGCGAAGCCGTCGTCAGCGCGGGCGGCCGCGTGCTGTCGGTGACGGCGACCGGTTCCGATCTGGCGCAGGCCCGCGAGAAGGCGTATAAGGCCGTCGCGCGCATCCGGCTTGACGGCTCGCAGCACCGTACGGACATTGCGGCCAAGGCAGCCGAAGGCCGCTGACCAGCACGGCAGTGGCGAGGCGGGCCCGGCGCGCAGGACATGCGCACCGGGCCCGCGCGCACGTCCGCGTGCGACTGCATCCAGCCGCGTTCGAACGCACCCACCTTTGCCCAAAGCCATTCCATCGGGTGATCGTCACCCGGACCGCCTGACGTCCGCCCCCGCCCCAACTAGGGTGCGGCGCAAGCATTCCGGCACATGGCCCACCGGCATTGCGATGTCAGTGGCGGGTGTCACAGTGGGGGAGTGAGCTACGCCGCCGCAGGGCAGAGGGGGTGAGGTCCGGCCGTGTCCGGAACCGGTTCGATCGCAGAAGTGGGCGCGCCCTCCGCGCGTTCACGGGCCCTCGCCGTGCTGCGGGTCCGCAGCAGGGCGCTGGCCGCCGTACTGCTGCCCGCCGCCCTCGCGGTGGTGCTGGTGACCGCCCGGATGACGGGCCGGCTGGCCGGGGACCCCTGGCCCGTGGTGACCCTGGCCGTCTGCGCGGTCGCCGCGCTGGTGCTGCTGGCGGGCGGGGCCTTCGCCGCGGTGGTGCTGCGGGCGAGCCCCGCCGTGACGCCGACGGTGCCCCTCTCGGAAGCCGCCGCGCCCGACCTCTACCGGCTGGTGCGGGACCTGGCCGACCGGATGGACGTGCCCGCGCCCTCGGCCATAGCCCTCACCCCGGACTGTGACAGCTGGCTGGAGGACCGTACGCACGCGGCCCACCGCCGGGGCGCCATATCCGCCGGGCCGGAGACCGAGCCGGGCGCGGCACCGGTCCTGGTGATCGGCTCGCCGTTCCTGTGGTGGATGCGCGTCGCCGAACTCCGCGCCGTACTCGCCCCGGTCGTCGCCGGTACGGGCCCCTCCGCGCACCCGGACATAGCCGACGCGCGCGGCTTCGTCCGCGGGCTCGACGCCGCGGTGGACGTGGGCGGCCGCCCCGGCCTCGGCTGGATCGCCGCTCCGGCCCGGCTGCTGCTGCGGCTGTGCCGGACGGACGCCGCCGAGATGGAACGCGGCGTGGCCGCGGCCGCCTCGGACCGTGCACAGGGTGTGGACTACGGGCTGCGCATCGTCGCCCAGGAACAGGTCGGCCTCGCCTACGCGGGCTGGGACCGGCTGCTGACCCGTGTCGCCCTGCCCGCCTGGCGCATGGGCCGCTGGCCGGCGCACCTCGACGCCGGGGTGGTGTCCGCGCTGACCGAGCTGTCCCGCCGGGACCGGCTCGCCGACGGCTTCACCTCGCGCCTCGGCGAGCGCCCCGCCTGCGACCTGCTGGAGCAGCCCGGCGCGGTCGACGAGGCCGCCTCGCTGCTGGCAGCCCGGCTCTTCCACGGCGGCCCCGCCGAGACCGGCCCGGACTGGTCGCCGGTGGACTGGGCGGCGTACCCGGAGGAAGTCGTGGACCGCAAGTGGCGTACGGAGGCGGCCCGGCTGCACGCCGCCCTGGACGCACTGGCCGTCCCCGCGGGCCCCCCGTCGCCCGCACCGGCCCCGAACCCCGCCGACCCGGCACCCGCCGGCGCGCCCGGCGCGCCCGGCCCCACGAGCGCCGCCGGCTCCACCGCAGCCACGGCCGCCCGCACCGGCTCCGCCAACCCCGCCTCCGCCCGGAGCGCCCCGGCCGCCTACGCCTCCGCGTCCGCGTCCGGCCCGAAGGCATCCGCTCCGGCAGCCCCGGCCACGCTGCCCCCGGCCGTCCCCGCCGGGGACGTCTTCGCCGGCCCCACCCTGGAACGGGTCCTGGCCCACCTGACCGACCCGGCCGGCGACTGCGCGGCCGCCGAGGCCCTCGCCGGGCGCCTCAGCGGCGACCTGGCCCGCGAGGAGCACGCCGCGGGCACCCGCGCGGGTTCCGGCAAGACCCGGGGCGCCGACACGATGCCGCTGTTCCCGCTCCAGCCCCCGCGCAGCGGCCGGGACCTGCTCGCCGACCACGTCACGGCGCTCGTCTGCTGCGCCGCGGTGGACTCGGCCGGGGCCGGCCCCGGCCTGGACTGGCTGGACGGCCCCGTCCTGCTGGTCGGCGGCGAGCGCCGCGCCGACCTCGCGCCCCGGGTGCTGTCCCTCGTGGAGGACGGTGACCCGGAGCCCCTGCGCGACTGGCTCGCGGAGCTCGGCGTACGCCCGGAGAAGCCCGTCCGCCTGGTCTGACCGGCCGGCGAGGGCCCGGGCGGGCCCCCGCACGCCCGCCCGAAGCGGGGGCTGGCCTTCCACTCCCGTTCCGGCCACGTCAATTCACGACGAACGGTGACGGAGTGCGTGCGTAATGTGATGTGCTGGGACCGGTGGCGGCAGGGTGTCCGAAAGCTGTCGGCCACGGAAGCGAATTCGGAAGCGTTCGGGGGAGCGAGGGAGGGGAGCGGAATGGGTGCGGACCAGATCCGGCGTTGGGAGTCAGGTGCGCTCGCGCACGCGGTGAACGACCCCTTCGGACAGGGCCCCCTGCCCTGGTTCCGGGGCAGCGAGCTCTACTTCGACGACACCGGCCAGGTCGTGCCCTGGTACGTCGACCCGGCGGTCGCCGCCGGCCAGATCCCGCGCGCCCGCACCGGCGGCCCCCGTACCGCCGACGACGTGCACCGCCAGATCAAGGGGTTCGCCTCCACCGGCGCCGTCTCCCCCGGCGAGGCGATCGACTTCCACATCACGGTCGACCCGCCCCAGCAGTTCTCGGTCGACGTCTACCGGATCGGCCACTACGGCGGCGACGGCGCCTCCAAGATCACCACCAGCCCACGGCTGTCGGGGATCGTCCAGCCGCCCCCGCTCACCGCCGACCGCACGGTCTCCTGCCACCACTGGTGGCTTTCGTGGCGGCTCCAGGTCCCCTCGTACTGGACCGTCGGGGCCTACGTCGCCGTCCTCACCACCGCCGACGGCTACCGCTCCCACATCCCCTTCACCGTCCGCGACGACCACCCCGCCGACCTCCTGCTGCTGCTCCCCGACATCACCTGGCAGGCCTACAACCTCTACCCCGAGGACGGCCGTACCGGCGCCAGCCTCTACCACGCCTGGGACGAGGACGGCCGGCTGCTCGGCGAGCGGGACGCCGCCGTCACCGTCTCCTTCGACCGCCCGTACGCGGGCGCCGGCCTGCCCCTGCACGTCGGCCACGCCTACGACTTCATCCGCTGGGCCGAGCGCTACGGCTACGACCTCGCCTACGCTGACACCGCCGACCTGCACGCGGGCCGCATCGACCCCACCCGCTACCGCGGCCTCGTCTTCCCCGGCCACGACGAGTACTGGTCGGCCCCCATGCGCCGCACCGTCGAACGGGCCCGCGACCACGGCACCTCCCTCGTCTTCCTCTCCGCCAACACCATGTACTGGCAGGTCGAACTGGGCCCCTCCCCCTCCGGAGTGCCCGACCGCCTCCTCACCTGCCGAAAACGCCGCGGCCCCGGCCGCCCCAGCCTCTGGCGCGAGGTCGACCGCCCCGAGCAGCAGCTGCTCGGCATCCAGTACGCGGGCCGCGTCCCCGAACCCGCCCCCCTGATCGTCCGCAACGCCACGCACTGGCTCTGGGACTCCACCGGAGCCGCCGAGAACGACGAGCTCGACGGCCTCGTGGCGGGCGAGGCCGACCGGTACTTCCCGCGCACCCAGCTCCCCGAGCACCAGGACCGGATCCTGCTCGCGCACTCCCCGTACCTGGACAGCGAGGGAGCCAAGCGCCACCAGGAGACCTCCCTCTACCGGGCACCGAGCGGGGCACTGGTCTTCGCCTCCGGCACCTTCGCCTGGTCCCCCGCCCTGGACCGCCCCGGCCACGTCGACGAGCGGGTCCAGCGGGCGACCGCGAACCTCCTCGACCGGATCTGCAAGCGCGACTGAGGGGCCCGCGGCACCCCCTGGGCCGGGCACGGGGCCCCGTACGGGAGAATGAGTACGCGCTCGTACAGAACCACAGGGAGACCCCGTGTCCGGATTCGTCGAAAAGCCCGAGCCGGTCCAGGTGCCCGGCCTCGTCCACCTCCACACCGGCAAGGTCCGCGACCTCTACCGCGACGAGGACGGCCGGCTCGTCATGGTCGCCAGCGACCGCATGTCCGCCTTCGACTGGGTGCTGCCCACCGAGATCCCGGACAAGGGCCGCGTCCTGACCCAGCTGTCCCTGTGGTGGTTCGACCAGCTCGCGGACCTCGTCCCGAACCACGTCATCAGCACCGACCTCCCCGCCGGCGCCCCCGCCGACTGGGCCGGCCGCACCCTGATCTGCCAGAACCTCGACATGGTCCCCGTCGAGTGCGTGGCCCGCGGCTACCTCACCGGCTCCGGCCTCGCCGAGTACAAGGAGACCCGTACGGTCTGCGGACTCGGCCTCCCCGAGGGCCTCGTCGACGGCTCCGAACTGCCCGCCCCGATCTTCACCCCGGCCGCCAAGGCCGCCGTCGGCGAGCACGACGAGAACGTCTCCTACGAGGAGGTCGCCCGCACCACCGGCCCCGAGACGGCGGCGCTGCTGCGCCAGGCCACCCTGGCCGTCTACGGGCGCGCCCGGGACATCGCCCGCGAGCGCGGCATCATCCTCGCGGACACCAAGTTCGAGTTCGGCTTCGACGGGGACGGCACGCTCGTCGCCGCCGACGAGGTCCTCACCCCGGACTCCTCCCGCTTCTGGCCCGCCGACCAGTGGGAGCCGGGCCGCACCCAGCCCTCCTTCGACAAGCAGTACGTCCGCAACTGGCTGTCCTCCCCGGCCTCCGGCTGGGACCCCAAGGGCGAACTCCCGCCGCCCGCGCTGCCGCAGGACGTCGTCGAGCAGACCCGCGCCAAGTACGTCGAGGCGTACGAGCGGCTCACCGGCCAGACCTGGTCCTGAGGAACGACGAAGGCCCCGATCGGTGATCGGGGCCTTCGTCTTCTGAGCGGACAACGCGACTCGAACGCGCGACATCCACCTTGGCAAGGTGGTGCTCTACCAACTGAGCTATGTCCGCCTGTGCGCCGTAGCGCGAGGACAACTATACCCAACCCCGCTGGCGTGCGAGACGCACCGCCGTGTGCCGGTTCTCGGCCCCCAGCTTCGTCGCCGCCGAGGACAGGTAGTTCCGGACGGTCCCCTGCGACAGCGAGGCCCGTTCCGCGATCTCCGCGATCGGCGCCCCGTCCGCCGCGAGCTCCAGGACCTCCGCCTCCCGGGCGGTCAGCGGCGAGTCCCCCGCGCTGATCGCGTCGGCCGCCAACTCCGGGTCCACGTAACGGCCTCCGCCGTGCACGGTCCGGATCAGCTCGGCCAGCCGCTGTGCCGACACCGTCTTCGGAGCGAAGGCCCGCACCCCGGCGGCCAGGGCCCGCTTCAGGTGACCCGGACGCCCGTGGCTGGTCACGATCATGGTCTTGCAGTCGGGGAGTTCCGTCCGCAGCGATGTGGCCACACTCACACCGTCCGCGCCCGGCATCTGGAGGTCCAGGACCGCCACGTCCGGCCGGTGCGCGCGCGCCATCGCCAGCGCCTCCGGCCCCGAGGCCGCCTCCGCGACGACCACCAGATCGTCCTCCAGGGCCAGCAGCGCGGCCAGCGCGCCCCGGATCAGGTGCTCGTCGTCCGCCAGCAGTACTCGTACGGGATTCACGCCCGCGCCTCCACTCGTCGCAGTCCAGGACCGGGGACCTCGGCGCGCAGCCGGAACCGGCCGCCGTCCGCCGGCCCGGCCAGCAGGGTTCCGTCCACGGCCGCCAGCCGCTCCCGCAGCCCGGCGAGCCCGGATCCGGGCGGCCCGGCCGGGGCGTCGGGCGCCCCGTCGTTCTCCACCAGCAGCGTCACCGTGCCCGAGTCCCGCGGCGCCGTCAGCCGGATCAGGCAGCTGCGCGCGTCCCCGTGCCGCAGGACGTTCGTGGTCGCCTCCCGGACCACCCAGCCCAGCGCCGACTGCACCTCGGCCGGCAGGCTCCGCCCATCCGCGTCGAACTCGACGCGGCAGTCCATCCCGGCCGCGCTCAGCACCCCGCGCGCGCCCTCCAGCTCCACCGCGAGATCCGCCTCCCGGTAACCGCGCACGACGTCGCGGACCTCCCGCTGCGACTCGCGGGCGATCCGCTGCACCTCGATCATCTGGTCCACCGCCTCCGGGCGCTCCCGCCGCGCCAGCTGTACCGCGAGCTCGCTCTTGAGGGCGATCACCGCCAGGTTGCGGCCCATCACGTCGTGCAGGTCCCGCCCGAACCGCAGCCGTTCCTCGGCGACGGCCAGCTGCGCCTGGAGCTCGCGCGCGTGGTCCAGCTCGTACACGGTCTTCAGCAGCCACCCGGAGAACCCGCAGGCCATGGTCAGCAGCAGCGTGATGAACAGCAGCCCCACCCCGAGCCCGGCGGCCTCCCCCACGGGCCGTCCGGCGGCCAGGGCCAGACTCGTCAGCGCGGCCGTCGCGACCGGGGTGACCAGCGCCATGTGCCGGACCTTGCGCAGGGCCAGCGTCAGCGAGCCGGACGCGAAACCCGCCAGGTTGATCACGAGCATCGGGGCGACGTTCTCGTTGGGGAGGTCCCCGCTCGTCCGCAGGACCAGCACCGCCAGACAGACCGCGGACGTGACCGCCACCATCGCCACCGCGAGCCGCACCGGCCGCTCCCGCCGGCCCAGTACCCAGTCCAGCGCCCGGGAGGACAGCAGCCCGCACAGCCCGATCTGCGCGACCAGCGGCGGCACCAGCGCGGCGGTGACGGCCCCGCCGCCCGCCGGCACCAGTCCGATGAGGACGGCGAGGCTCTCGATCAGCACGAAGGAGTGGAAGGACCACCGCGTGTACAGCTCGATCTTCCCCGCGCTGCTGCGGTTCCTCCACCATCCGGTCAGCTTCGACACGTCGTTCCCACGTCCCCCGGTCGTGCGCCAGGTCCCCTGGTCGAAGGAGCTAGCGGCGCGGTTCCCAGCGGAACCACCGCTGGACAGCAAACACCGTCACCATGATCCAGGCCAGCGTGGTGACCGCGGCCGTCAGCATCTCCCCGCCCTCGACGCCGCCGCTCCAGCCGGCCCGGACGAGGGTCATCACGCCGCTGAGCGGCAGCAGTTCGCACACCGAGGCCACTGCGTCCGGCAGCGAGTCCAGCGGCAGGAACAGCCCCGACCCGAGCGCCGTGATCAGGAACAGCGGCAGCGTCGTGATCCCGGCGGTCTCCACGTTGCGGGTGACGACGCTGGTCGCGGCGGCCATCCCGGCGAGCAGCGGCAGCGCCGCGAGCACGGCCGCGGCCAGCAGCAGCGGGTTGGCCGGCAGGGGCGCGCCGAGGGCGGCCGCCCCGGCCAGGGCGAGGACGGTGATCTGCGCGAGGGCGATGACGGCGGCGGGCAGCGCGGTCCCGACGAGGATCTCCAGGTCACCGGCCTCACCGGTGCGCAGCCGCTTCAGGACGAGTTCCTCGCGCCGGGCGACGTAGGCGGAGACCAGGTTCATGTAGACGACGAGGACGAGCACCATGCCGATGCCGCCGGTCAGCGTGGCCTCGGCCACCGAGCCCACGGTGTCCTCGTCGAGCGAAGAACGCAGGACGAAGACCATCATCAGCGGCATGAGCAGGGCCACGCTCAGCGCGGCGCGGTTGCGCACGAGCAGCGTCAGCTCGGAGCGGCCGAGCGCCGCCAGCCGGCCGGGGTTCAGGGTCAGCGTGCTCATCGGTTCCCCGCCATCTCGTCGTTGCCGATGCTGATCTCGCCGCCGTGGTCCGCGGCGGCCTCGCGCCGGCTGCGCGCGATGTCCAGGAAGGCCTCCTCCAGGGAGGCGGAGCGGGCGTCCAGCCCGGCCAGTTCCACCCCGGTTTCCTCGGCCCACCGCAGCAGTTCGCCGAGCGACTGCTGGATGCGGTCCGTACGGATCTCCACGTGGGGCCCGTCCGCCGCCGCGCGCAGCCCCAGCGGCAGCCGCCCGGCGGGCACCCCGTCGGGCAGGGTGAAGCGGATCCGGGAGGGCCGGGTCGCGGTCACCTCGGCGGGGGTGCCGGTCAGGACGAGTTCCCCCTCGTGCAGGATCGCCAGGCGGTCCGCGAGGGCCTCGGCCTCCTCCAGGTAGTGCGTGGTCAGCAGCACCGTGGTGCCCTGCGCCCGCAGTTCCCGTACGAGGGCCCAGGTGTCCCGGCGCCCCTCCGGGTCCATGCCGGTGGTGGGCTCGTCCAGGAACAGCACCTCGGGCCGCCCGAGCAGGGCCAGCGCCAGGTCGAGCCGCCGCCGCTCGCCCCCGGACAGCTGCTTGACCCGTACGGAGGACCGCCCGCCCAGGCCGACCAGCTCCAGCACTTCCCCGGCCGGGCGGGCACCGGAGGTGACCCCGCTCCACATCCGGACGGTCTCGGCGACCGACAGGTCCGAGGGGAAGCCGCCCTCCTGGAGCATGACGCCGGTCCGCGGCCGGACCTCGGCCCGCCGGGCGTACGGGTCCAGGCCGAAGACGCGGACCTGCCCGCCGGTCGGCGCGGTCAGCCCCTCCAGGAGTTCCACCGTGGAGGTCTTGCCCGCCCCGTTGGTGCCGAGCAGCGCGAAGATCTCGCCGCGCGCCACGGAGAAGGAGACGCCCCGTACGGCCTCGAACCCGCCGGCGTAGCCGCGGCGCAGTCCCTCTGCCCGGATCACTGTGTCGGTCATGTCCCCAGCCTCGCGGCGCCCGGACCGGCCGGTCAGTGCGCGCTGTCATCGCCCCGGATGACATTTGTCATCGGAGGTGACCTGTGACACACAGCGGGAAGACGGGGGAAAGTGGTGTGACGGCATACGACGAAGGCCCCGATCAATGATCGGGGCCTTCGTTCGCTGAGCGGACGACGCGACTCGAACGCGCGACATCCACCTTGGCAAGGTGGTGCTCTACCAACTGAGCTACGTCCGCATGCTTGCACGGCACGAGTGCCGTGTGCTGCGAGCATCACTCTACCTGATCCACAACCGTGGCCGTCAAAGCGATGCAGAGCGGGTGACAGGGATTGCACACTGCGCCTCCCCCCTGGAAGGGGGGTGTTCTGCTACTGAACTACACCCGCACGACTTCGGGTTCCGGCCTTCCGGCTGGCCCCTCGGCGTGATCCACACACTAGCCGATCGGTGGGGGTGGTTGGCAAATCCGCTCTCAGTGGGCTGCGTTGTAGGCCTCGTAGACGCGCTTGGGGATGCGCCCCCGGGGCGGCACGTCGTGCTGGTTGGCCCGGGCCCAGGCCCGCACGACCGCCGGGTCCGGGGCGACCGCTGTGTGACGGAACACCTTCCCCGAACGGGACTGGCGGCGGCCGGCGGCCACGAAGGGGGCCAGGCCCTTCCGCAGTTTCTTTGCGTTGGCCACATTGAGGTCGATCTCGTACGACTTACCGTCCAGAGCGAACACGACCGTTTCCACCGCTTCTCCACCGTCGAGGTCGTCGGAGAGCGTGACTACTACGCGCTGCGCCACGGATATCGGTCCCTTCGTGCGCGGTCACCACTCGCTGACGTGCGGTGATGTCGCGTCTGTGGATGTTTCGGTGGAATGCATCAAACCGCCGGAATCCCGGCTGATTCCTTTGTACCGCGATTCTCATTGAATTGCGAAGCCCAGTTAATTCTCCCCGCGTGTCCCACCGCAATGCCGGGCGCGTGGTTTTCCGGTGGATTTTGCGAAGCGTTGGTGAAGCCGAAACGGCGGGGTGTCGGAGGGCTTCCGATATCTACCCGCGTAGAAATTTCGGCCGGGTACGCTGAGGGAACCGCCTTCGCACCAACCACCACACGGGAGTGCCAGTGGCACGCGTCGTAGTCGACGTCATGCTCAAGCCGGAGATCCTCGACCCCCAGGGCCAGGCGGTGCAGCGTGCACTGCCGCGTCTGGGCTTCGATGGGATCGCCGACGTCCGCCAGGGGAAGCGTTTCGAACTGGAGGTGGAGGGACCGGTCGACCAGGCCGCCCTCGACCGCATCCACAAGATGGCCGAAACCTTCCTCGCCAACACCGTCATCGAAGACTTCACCGTGAAGGTCGAGGCCTGAGGGTGACCACTCGCATCGGAGTCGTCACGTTCCCCGGAACGCTCGACGACCGTGACTCGCTGCGCGCCGTCCGCCTCGCGGGGGCCGAGCCGGTCTCGCTGTGGCACCGCGACAAGGACCTGCACCAGGTCGACGCGGTCGTCCTCGCGGGCGGCTTCTCCTACGGGGACTACCTGCGCGCCGGGGCCATCTCCCGCTTCTCGCCGGTGATGGAGACCATCATCGAGCAGGCCAAGGGCGGCATGCCCGTCCTCGGCATCTGC
Source organism: Streptomyces sp. NPDC044704 (assembly GCF_056433525.1). NCBI lineage: Bacteria > Bacillati > Actinomycetota > Actinomycetes > Kitasatosporales > Streptomycetaceae > Streptomyces > Streptomyces sp. NPDC044704. The sequence goes on along the minus strand of NZ_JBWKGY010000005.1, from coordinate 49,539 downwards.
AACGGCTTCCAGGTCCTCACCGAGGCCCACCTGCTGCCGGGGGCGATGCTCCGCAACAACCACCTCCACTTCATCTGCCGCGACCAGAAGCTGCGGGTGGAGAACACGGAGACCGCGTGGACCGGCGACTACACCGCCGGCCAGGAGATCTCCGTACCGCTCAAGAACATGGACGGCCGGTACGTCGCCGACGAGCGCGTGCTCGACGAACTGGAGGCCGAAGGCCGAGTGGCCTTCCGCTACGTGGTCGGCGGCGACGCCGCTGACGGCTCCGGCAACCCGAACGGTTCGCTGCGCGACATCGCCGGCGTCACCAACGCCGCGGGCAACGTCGTCGGGCTCATGCCCCACCCCGAGCACGCGGTCGAGCCGCTGATCGGGACGGGCCGCACCGACGGCCTCCCGTTCTTCACCTCGGTCCTGAAGAAGCTGGTCAGCGCATGAGCCTCGACACCGTCAAGAACGCCACCGAGACCCCGGACGCGGCACAGCCCTGGCAGGAACTCGGCCTCAAGGAGGACGAGTACGCCCGGATCCGCGAGATCCTCGGCCGCCGCCCCACGGGCGCCGAGCTCGCCATGTACTCGGTCATGTGGTCCGAGCACTGCTCGTACAAGAGCAGCAAGGTCCACCTGAAGCAGTTCGGCGAGAAGGTCCCGCAGAACGACGCCATGCTCGTCGGCATCGGCGAGAACGCCGGCGTCGTCGACGTGGGCCAGGGCTACGCGGTCACCTTCAAGGTCGAGTCGCACAACCACCCGTCGTACATCGAGCCCTACCAGGGCGCGGCCACGGGCATCGGCGGCATCGTCCGCGACATCCTCGCGATGGGCGCCCGCCCCGTCGCCGTCGTGGACCCGCTGCGCTTCGGCGCGGCCGACCACCCCGACACCAGGCGCGTCCTGCCGGGCGTCGTCGCCGGCATCGGCGGCTACGGCAACTGCCTGGGCCTGCCCAACATCGGCGGCGAGGTCGTCTTCGACGCCTGCTACCAGGGCAACCCCCTCGTGAACGCCGGCTGCATCGGCGTCATGAAGCACGAGGACATCCACCTCGCCAAGGCCTCCGGCCCCGGCAACAAGGTCATCCTCTACGGCGCCCGCACCGGCGGCGACGGCATCGGCGGCGTCTCGGTCCTCGCGTCCGAGACCTTCGACGACACCAAGCCGACCAAGCGTCCGGCGGTCCAGGTCGGCGACCCCTTCCAGGAGAAGCTCCTCATCGAGTGCACCCTGGAGATCTTCAAGGAGAAGCTGGTCGCGGGCATCCAGGACCTCGGCGGCGCCGGGCTCTCCTGCGCGACGAGCGAGCTGGCCTCCGCCGGTTCCGGCGGCATGCGCGTCGAGCTGGACACCGTCCCGCTGCGCGACGCGACGCTCTCGCCCGAGGAGATCCTCATGAGCGAGTCGCAGGAGCGCATGTGCGCGATCGTGGAGCCGCAGTACGTCGAGCGCTTCATGGAGATCTGCGAGAAGTGGGACGTCATCGCCACCGTCATCGGTGAGGTGACCGAAGGCGAGCGCCTGGAGATCTTCTGGCACGGCGAGCAGATCGTGGACGTGCCCCCGGGCACCGTCGCCCACGAGGGCCCCGTCTACCACCGCCCCTACGCGCGCCCCTCCTGGCAGGACGCGCTCCAGGCGGACGACGCCGGCCGGCTGCCCCGCCCGCAGACCTCCGAGGAGCTCCGCGCGCAGGTCCTGGCGCTGGTCTCGTCGCCGAACCAGGCGTCGAAGTCCTGGGTCACCGACCAGTACGACCGCTTCGTGCAGGGCAACACCGTGCTGTCGCAGCCCGAGGACGCGGGCATGGTCCGCATCGACGAGGAGACCAACCTCGGCGTGGCCATGGCCACCGACGGCAACGGCCGCTTCGCCAAGCTCGACCCCTACACGGGTGCGCAGCTCGCGCTGGCCGAGGCCTACCGCAACGTCGCGGCGACCGGCGCGAAGCCGCTCGCGATCTCCGACTGCCTGAACTTCGGCTCCCCCGAGGACCCGGACGTCATGTGGCAGTTCGCCGAGGCCACCCGCGGCCTCGCCGACGGCTGCCTGGAGCTGGGCACCCCGGTGACCGGCGGCAACGTCTCGCTCTACAACCAGACGGGCGAGACCGCGATCCACCCGACCCCGGTCGTGGCGGTCCTCGGCGTGATCGACGACGTCAACCGCCGTACGCCGATGGCGTTCGCGGAGGCCGGCCAGCTGCTGTACCTGCTGGGCGACACGGCCGAGGAGTTCGGCGGTTCGGCCTGGTCCCAGGTCGTCCACGACCACCTCGGCGGCATGCCGCCCAAGGTGGACCTGGGCCGCGAGAAGCTGCTCGGCGAGATCCTGATCTCCGCCTCGCGCGACGGCATGGTCGACGCCGCGCACGACCTGTCCGACGGCGGCGTCATCCAGGCGCTCACCGAGTCCTGCCTGCGCGGCGGCAACGGCGCGCGCGTCGTGGTGCCGGAGGGCCTGGACGCGTTCACGTTCCTGTTCTCCGAGTCCGCGGGCCGCGCCATCGTCGCCGTCCCGCGCAGCGAGGAGCTCCGCTTCACCGACATGTGCGGTGCGCGGGGCCTGCCGGCCGCCCGGATCGGTGTGGTCGACGGTGACGCGATCGAGGTCCAGGGCGAGTTCACGCTCCCGCTGGCCGAGCTCCGCGAGGCCCACGAGGCGACGATCCCGGCGCTGCTCGCCTGATCCCGCCCCGCCCGCTCCACCTACGAGCCCCCGTCCGGTCCCTCCGGGCGGGGGCCCGTACGTTCCGGCCGGCGAAGGCCGCCCACGAGTAGGGTCAGGGCCATGCCGCCTGGGAAGAAGAAGCCGCGTACCTACGACCCCGCGAAGATCCGCGCGGCCGTCACCGCGCAGTTCGGGCACGTCGCCGAAGCCGTACGGGACCTCACGCCGGAGCAGCTCGCACGGCCCAGCGGGCTCGGTGACTGGACCGTGGCCGACCTCGCCGCGCACGTCGCGTGGATCGCCGACTCCCTCGCCGCCGGCCTCGCCCGGCCGCCCGCCGCCGTCGCCGAACTCCCGGCCGTCGAGTGGCCCTTCGCCACCGCGTCCCTCGCCGGGAAGATCTCCGAGGCCGCCCGCGAGACCCTGGACGGCGCCCCGCTGCCCGAGCTGTACGAGCGGGCCGCCGCCCGCATGGCCGACCAGCTGGAACGCAACCCCGGCGGCCGGGTGCTGGACCTGTGGATCGGGGACATGACCCTCGCCGACTTCCTGGTCACCCGGACCGTCGAACTGGTCGTCCACACCGATGACCTGAACCGCGCCGCAGGACTGGAGATCCCCGTCGAACGCCAGGCGCTGGCCGCCTGTACCCGGCTGCTCGCCGACGCCCTCGCGGTCAAGGCCCCCGGCGGCTCGGTGGAGGTACGGATCCCGCCGTTCGCGGTCGTCCAGTGCGTCGAGGGGCCCCGCCACACCCGCGGCACCCCGCCCAACGTGGTGGAGACCGACCCGCTCACCTGGATCCGGCTGGCCACCGGCCGTACGGGCTGGGCCGAGGCCCTGGACTCCGCGCGGGTCAGCGCCAGCGGGGAGCGGGCCGACCTGTCCGCCCTGCTGCCCCTGATGAGCTGACCGGAGCCGGCCGGAGCGGAGCGGCGGGGAAACCGTCCGGGCCCCCGGGGGAACCGTCCGGCCGGTCGCTCCGTCCCAGGAGCATGCGTACCCTCAGGCACCTCACGACCGGCCTGGCCCTCCTCGGCCTCGCCGCCTGCGGCCAGCCCGCGCAGAACGGGAGCCGGCTGCTCCCCGACCCCACGGGCTCCTGGGCCGTCGAGTCCCTGACCATCGGCGGCCGCACCCTCCACGCGCCCGCTGCCGCCCGCGTCGACCTGGCCCCGGACGAGGCCACCGGCAACTACGGATGCAACGGCTTCACGGCGAAGGTCGTCTCCGACGGCGCCTCCGCCCTCACCGTCACGCCCGGCGCCTCCACCACGATGGCCTGCGAGAACATGGAGTTCGAGACGGCCTTCGCCAAGCTGTTCACGGGCCGCCTCACCGTCGACCGCGGCCCCGACCGGCTGACCCTGAAGACCGCCGACGGGAGCACCATCGCCATGAGCTCCAAACCCCCGGTCCCGGACGCCCCGCTCGTCGCGTCCCAGTGGATCGTCGATTCGCTGATCAGCGGCGAGAGCGCCTCCTCCCTCGACGCGGAGGCCGCCGGCAAGGCCCGGTTCACCCTCGCCGCCGACGGCGCAGCGAGCGGCAGCCTCGGCTGCAACCGGTTCAGCGCCAAGGCCACCGTCGACGGCCCCTCCGTCACCTTCGGGCCGCTCACCGCGACCCGGATGGCCTGCGAGGGCCCGACGGGCGAGGTCGAGCGGACGCTGACCGCACTCTTCGGCAGCGGCCCGCTCGCCTGGAAGATCCAGGGCCAGTCCCTGACCCTGACCGCTCCCGACGGCAAGGGCCTCGGCGCGAAGGCGGCCACGGCCGTCGAATGACCGCCCGGGCGGAGCGGCGTCAGGCCGGGTAGGGCAGCAGTCCCGCGTCCGTCCTCTCCCACGCCGCCCGCAGCTCCGCCAGCCGGGCCGGCTCCACGGCCGCCTTGTCGGCCTGCTCCCGGATGTCCCCGGCCAGGTTGAACAGCTGGTCCCGGCCCGTCTTGCCCCGGTAGTACTTCCAGTCGCCGCGGCGCAGCGCCCGCTCCCCGCGGACCCGCCAGAAGATGTCCCGCTGCGCGGGCTTCTCGCCCCGCAGCAGGTACCCGGCGAGGCTCACCCCGTCCAGCGGGTACGCGCGGTGCGGCCGGGTGCCGGCCAGCTCCAGCAGCGTCGCCGTCCAGTCCGGGCTGAACACCGGGAAGTGGCTGACCTGCCCGCCGTCCACCCGGGCCGGCCAGCGCAGGATGTTCGGCACCCGGATCCCGCCCTCCTGGAGCGAGGCCTTGTTGCCCGACAGCGGCCAGTTGTACGAGAACCGCTCGCCGCCGTTGTCGCTGGAGAACACCACCACCGTGTCGTCCTCCTGCCCGGAACGCTTGAGGGCCTTCAGCACCTCGCCCACCGACCGGTCCAGGTCCTCCACCATCTGCCGGTACTTCTCGACCGAGCCGCCGTCCTGGTGCCACAGCGCGCGCCCGTCGCCCGCCTTGATGCGCCGGACGATCTCGGCGCTCTCCCGGGTGTCGCCCTCGGCGATCCACGGCCAGTGCGGGGTGGTGAAGTTCAGGTTCAGCAGCCAGGGCTTGCCGTGGTGGTCGCGGGAGACGTACTCGCTCGCCCGCTCGGTGATGATCTTCGTGTAGTAGCGCAGGTCCTTGTACTCGGCGTCGCCCTCGTAGAGGTCGTACTCGCCGCCCAGGCCCAGCTTGGAGTAGTACTCCAGGGCCCCGCCGAAGTTCCCGAAGAACTCGTCCCAGCCCGACTTGGTCGGGCTGTAGTCCGGCAGGTAGCCCGCGTGCCACTTGCCGATCAGCGCCGTGGCGTAGCCCGCCTCCTTCAGCAGGGAGGCCAGCGTCGGATGCGTCGGCTCCAGCCCCGCCGACTTGTCGGCGATCGGCTCCGCCAGCCCGCCCCTGGTCCGCGCCGGGTAGCGCCCGGTGTACAGGCTGAACCGGGTCGGCGAGCAGGTCGCGGAGCCCGAGTAGGCGTCGGTGAAGCGGACCCCCTGGCGGGCGAGCCGGTCCAGGTTCGGGGTCTTGATGTGCGGGGCGCCGTACGAGGACAGGTCGGACCAGCCGAGGTCGTCACCCAGGATGAACAGGATGTTCGGGCGCCGCGACTGCCGCCCGCGGGCGGCCCGGAACTCCCGCTCCTCGGGTCCGGCGTGCTGCGCCTCGACGGCCGCCGCCGGGGTCGCGCCCAGGCCCACCGCAGCGGCGGCCGCGGTCACCCCGACGGCGCCGCCGAAGGCGCGCCGGGACAGGTTCGATTCGTGCGAAGTCACAGGTACTCCAAGGCATGGCCGCCGGCCTGCCCGGAGGCGGCGCGGGACGGCGCGCGGCACGGCGGGGCAGGCTCGGTCAGGGCGGGAGGGCAGAGCGGAAGGGGCCGGCGCGGAACGCCGCAACTGGACTCAGCACGACGGGAAAAGCCGGAAGAACGGGAAACGCGCGCCGCGGCGCGCGGCGGTGCCTACGCGCAGCTGCGACAGATGGCGCTCGCGACACGGACCAGGTCCACGTGCCGGCGCTCGACGAGGGTGACGGTGCTGTCACCGAAAGGCTGCATGAGTCGGAACCTTGTACGAACCCACAGGCACCTGTCAACCAGGGCATTCCGGATATCGAGACGGCTCCCACCAGGCCTCTTTCCGGTCACCCTCCGCAGGTGTTACCCGACTGTCCGCACTGTGACGTTTCCGGGCGTTCCTCAATTCGGACCAGTGGTCGATCTCGCCTACACTCGGAGCCGTGCCTCGTGGTGATGGACGACTCAACCACGACCTGCTCCCCGGTGAGAAGGGCCCCCAGGACGCTTGCGGCGTCTTCGGTGTCTGGGCTCCGGGTGAAGAGGTCGCCAAGCTCACCTACTTCGGACTGTATGCACTGCAGCACCGCGGACAAGAGTCCGCGGGAATCGCTGTGAGCAACGGTTCCCAGATCCTCGTCTTCAAGGACATGGGCCTCGTTTCCCAGGTCTTCGACGAAACCTCTCTCGGCTCGCTCCAAGGTCATATCGCGGTCGGTCACGCCCGCTACTCGACCACCGGAGCCTCCGTCTGGGAGAACGCGCAGCCCACCTTCCGCGCGACCGCCCACGGCTCCATTGCCCTGGGTCACAACGGCAACCTGGTGAACACCGCCGAGCTCGCCGAGATGGTCGCCGACCTCCCCCGTCAGGACGGCCGCGCCACCCAGGTGGCGGCCACCAACGACACCGACCTGGTCACCGCCCTGCTCGCGGGGCAGACCGACGAGGACGGCAAGCCCCTGACGATCGAGGAGTCGGCCACCAAGGTCCTCCCGAAGGTCAAGGGCGCCTTCTCCCTCGTCTTCATGGACGAGGGAACCCTCTACACCGCCCGTGACCCGCAGGGCATCCGCCCGCTGGTCCTCGGCCGCCTGGAGCGCGGCTGGGTGGTCGCGAGCGAGACCGCCGCCCTCGACATCTGTGGCGCCAGCTTCGTCCGCGAGGTCGAGCCGGGCGAGCTCATCGCGATCGACGAGAACGGCCTCCGCACCTCGCGCTTCGCGGAAGCGAAGCCCAAGGGCTGTGTCTTCGAGTACGTCTACCTGGCGCGCCCGGACACCGACATCGCGGGCCGCAACGTCTACCTCTCGCGCGTCGAGATGGGCCGGCGCCTCGCCAAGGAAGCCCCCGTCGACGCCGACCTGGTGATAGCGACACCGGAATCCGGTACGCCCGCCGCCGTCGGCTACGCGGAGGCCAGCGGGATCCCGTACGGCTCCGGCCTGGTCAAGAACGCCTACGTCGGCCGGACCTTCATCCAGCCCTCGCAGACGATCCGCCAGCTCGGCATCCGCCTGAAGCTCAACCCCCTCAAGGAAGTCATCCGGGGCAAGCGCCTGGTGGTCGTCGACGACTCGATCGTCCGCGGCAACACCCAGCGCGCCCTCGTGAAGATGCTCCGCGAGGCCGGCGCGGCGGAGGTCCACATCCGGATCTCCTCGCCGCCGGTGAAGTGGCCGTGCTTCTTCGGCATCGACTTCGCCACCCGGGCCGAGCTGATCGCCAACGGCATGACGGTCGACGAGATCGCCACGTCCCTCGGCGCGGACTCCCTCTCGTACATCTCGCTCGACGCGATGATCGAGGCGACCACCATCCAGAAGCCCAACCTCTGCCGGGCCTGCTTCGACGGCGAGTACCCGATGGAACTGCCCGACCCGCAGCTCCTCGGCAAGCAGCTCCTGGAGACCGAGCTCGCCGGCGGCACGGACGCCGCCGACGCGCTGCGCCGCCCGTAGCCGGATCCCCGCGCGCGCCCGCTCAACCTGCGCGGGGCCCTGTCTTTGAAGCTTCTCCCAGGGCCCTGCACCACCCGCAGTAACGACACGAAAGCTCTCTCCTGTCATGACAGAGAAGACCACCGGTGCCAGCTACGCAGCCGCAGGCGTGGACATCGAAGCGGGCGACCGCGCCGTCGAGCTGATGAAGGAGTGGGTGAAGAAGACGCAGCGCCCCGAGGTCCTCGGCGGCCTCGGCGGCTTCGCCGGCCTCTTCGACGCCTCCGCCCTCAAGCGCTACGAGCGCCCCCTCCTGGCCTCGGCCACGGACGGCGTCGGCACCAAGGTGGACATCGCCCGCCAGCTGGGCGTGTACGACACGATCGGCCACGACCTGGTCGCGATGGTCATGGACGACATCGTCGTCTGCGGCGCCGAGCCGCTCTTCATGACGGACTACATCTGCGTCGGCAAGGTGCACCCCGAGCGTGTCGCGGCCATCGTCAAGGGCATCGCCGAGGGCTGCGTCCTCGCCGGCTGCGCCCTAGTGGGCGGCGAGACCGCCGAACACCCGGGTCTCCTGGGCCCGGACGACTTCGATGTGGCGGGCGCGGGCACGGGCGTCGTCGAGTACGACCGGCTCCTGGGCGCGGATCGCATCCGTACGGGTGACGCCGTCATCGCGATGGCATCGTCCGGCCTTCACTCGAACGGGTACTCGCTCGTCCGGCACGTCCTCTTCGACCGGGCCGGGATGTCCCTGGACCAGCACGTCGAGGAGCTCGGCCGGACCCTCGGCGAGGAACTCCTGGAGCCGACCAAGATCTACTCGCTGGACTGCATGGCCCTCACCCGTACGGCCGAGGTCCACGCCTACTCGCACATCACCGGCGGCGGCCTCGCGGCGAACCTCGCCCGGGTCATCCCGGACCACCTGCACGCGACGGTCGACCGAGGCACCTGGACCCCCGGCGCGATCTTCGACCTGGTCGGCAAGGCCGGACAGGTGGAGCAGCTGGAGCTGGAGAAGACCCTGAACATGGGCGTCGGCATGATGGCCGTGGTCCCGCAGCAGTCGGTGGAGGTGGCCCTGACCGCCCTCGCGGACCGGGGCGTCGACGCCTGGGTCGCCGGCGAGATCCTGGACCGGGGCGACCACGCCGAGGGTGCGACCCTGACCGGTTCCTACGCGGGCTGAGCAGCACGGAAACCCGGTCCGGGGCGATGCCCTGGACCGGGTTTCGATGTTTCGTCAGCTGACGCGGACGCTGCTGGTGCAGAAGATCTGCGCGTCAAGCCCCGCGACGGTGCGCCGACGGACCGGACTCTTCGTCCTCGTCCTCGTCGTCATCGCTGTTGTACAGAGCCGCGTACTTGGCGTACGGGTCGTCGTCGTCATCATCCTGATCGTCATCGACTTCGACCGGCGCGCTGATTGGCAGCGGCTCTGTCGGCGATGCGCCCAGCTCATTGGCCAGACGCGAGAGGTCAGTCCCGCCGCTGTTGTACTTCAGCTGGCGGGCGACCTTTGTCTGCTTGGCCTTGGCCCGGCCGCGCCCCATGGCTCGACCCCCTCGGTGACGGGGCTCGACGGCCCCAGAGTCTGACACGCGTTCATGGTTCGGAGCGGGCTCTCCGTGGAGAGACCGTCCGTAGGGGTTTAACGGTACCTGCTTCCGCGGCCATACGGTACGCCGCCCGCATGACGCGCCCCGGTGCAGAACCAGCGGGACACCCCGTACTCGCTGGTCAGCTGCGATTTTAACCCTTTCCTGGCGGGCGACCCGCCGAAGTGCAGTGAGTTCCGTCTCGCCGCACCCCGGCGGGTCCCCCTGCCGGATTAGGCCGTACGGGCGCCGCCGGCCCGGGCGGCGGCGCGCGCGGCGAGCGCCTCGGACATCCGCTGCTCGGCGATCCGGTCGGCCGCCGCGGCCGGCGGGATCCCGTCAGCCTTCGCACGTGCGAATATGGCCAGGGTGGTGTCGAAGATCTTCGACGCCTTGGCCTTGCAGCGGTCGAAGTCGAAGCCGTGCAGCTCGTCGGCGACCTGGATGACACCGCCGGCGTTGACCACGTAGTCCGGCGCGTAGAGGATCCCGCGGTCGGCGAGGTCCTTCTCGACGCCCGGGTGGGCGAGCTGGTTGTTGGCCGCGCCGCACACGACGGTGGCGGTGAGCACGGGCACGGACTCGTCGTTCAGGGCCCCGCCGAGCGCGCACGGGGCGTAGATGTCCAGACCCGGGGTGCGGATCAGGGCGTCCGTGTCCGCGGCCGCGGTGACCTTGCCGCCCGGGTGCTTGTCGAGGATCTCCTGGACGGATTCCGCGCGGACGTCGGTGATGACGACCTCGGCCCCGTCTTCGAGGAGGTGCTCGACCAGGTGGCGGCCGACCTTGCCGACGCCGGCGACGCCGACCTTGCGGCCGCGGAGCGTCGGGTCGCCCCACAGGTGCTGGGCGCTGGCGCGCATGCCCTGGAAGACGCCGAAGGCGGTGAGGACCGAGGAGTCGCCGGCGCCGCCGTTCTCGGGGGAGCGGCCGGTGGCCCAGCGGGTCTCGCGGGCGACGACGTCCATGTCGGCGACGTACGTGCCCACGTCGCAGGCGGTGACGTAGCGGCCGCCGAGCGATTCCACGAAACGGCCGTAGGCCAGCAGCAGTTCCTCGGTCTTGAGGACGGCCGGGTCGCCGATGATCACGGCCTTGCCGCCGCCGAGGTCGAGGCCGGCGAGGGCGTTCTTGTACGACATGCCGCGGGCGAGGTTCAGCGCGTCGAGCACGGCCTCCTCGTCGGAGGCGTACGCGTGGAAGCGCGTGCCGCCGAGGGCGGGGCCCAGGGCGGTGGAGTGGATCGCGATGACGGCCTTGAGGCCTGAGGCTCGGTCCTGGCACAGCACGACTTGCTCGTGGCCGCCCTGTTCCGTGCGGAACAGGGTGTGCAGGACGCCGTCGGTCATTTCGGTCACGGTGGTGACTCCCATGGAAGAGATGCGGCGGAAAGACGCCCGCCCTGCGGGTGGGGGAGGGCGCACTGGGAGCAGAGTAAGACCTGCGGGCCGCCCGGGTAGGGCCTGTCCGGGGATCGGAACACTCCCGTGTCCCGCCGCTTTCCGCACCTCCGGGCACCCCGGAGGTGAAGGAGCCCCGAAAAAGGGGGAGTACGACTGCGTGAGCGAATCCCCCGAGTTGCGGCCGCCGGCGGCGCGGCCTGCGCCGATCGTCCCGTACGCCTCCTACCTGCGTGTTTACGAGCCCCTCGCGGCCTTCGCGGAGCCGGAGCGTACGCACTGGGCGGACTACGCCCGGCGGGGGGTGGTGGCGACGGCGCAGGACGAACTGCGTCGGTCGCTGGCGGACTTGGTGCGGGTTCCGCTGGTCGGGGTTCCGGCGCACGAGAGCGCGGACGCGTTCACCGTGGTGCGGGACGGGGCGGTGCTGGTCTGTCCGTGGCGGACGCGGCTGCGGGGCTGGCTGGCGCTGCGCGAGCTGACGGAGTCGTTCCCGTTGCCGGTGCTGGACGCGGCCCTGCCGGCGGCGGCGCGGCGGCGGGCGGCGCGGGAGTACGAGGCGTGGCGGGAGCGGAACCCGGATGCGCGGCCGTGGATCCGTACGGGGGTCTGGCAGGTGCCGTTGCGCTGGTTCGTGCTGGTGGGGGACGAGGAGCGGGAGTACGTGCCGGGTGAGCGGCTGCGCTACCGGACGCCGATGGTGCAGGCGCGGCGGCGGCTGGCGCGGGGGTTGCGGACGTTACGGGAGGCGGAGGGGTACGGGCCGTTGGCGGAGGGGCTCGTGGAGGTCGGGAGCTGGCTGGAGGAGTTCCATCCGCGGTCGATGGTCGAACTGGATTACGGGGGGCTGCTGCACGCGTTGCCGGCTGACGCGCTGGCGGGCGACCGGTCGGCCCGCGATCTGGCGGCGGGGCTGGAGGCGCTGCGGGCGGGTGACCGGGAGGGGGCCACGGAGGTCTACGCGGAGCTGGCGCTCCGCTGGCGGGCGGTCCGGGAGAGACTGTTCGCGAACTGACGGCGTGCCGGGGGTGTCCTTCGCCACGGCCGTCGGGGGCCCCGTTCGGGCGCGGGGCGTATCGCCCGTATCGGTTGTATCGGTTGTATCGGCCGATCGGGCATAAGTTGCAGATCAGCGGCTTGATCGCCACATTAGGGTCTTAGTTCCAGGACCTTCGTCCCGATACGGGCCATTGGCCCAAGCGTGACGGACCGCACTATCTACACCCTTGCGCCCTTCCCCTACCCTCGTGCCAAAATAGGACAAGGAGTCCGGGGAGGGTTCCTTCCGTCCAACTAAGGGCGGAATGCTCGGTATTGCACTCTATGGGGGGTCTGACGACTCCTGATCGCTCTGTGACTGATCGTCACAGTGGGGTGACTGTCCGTTATGGGGCGGTCCATCGGCTTCCGCCGCTGATGAACACCTCGGAGGGCAATTCCATCGGTTTGGCCCTTGGGGCTGGACGGATGGTGTAGTTGTAGTGCCGAGGACAAGCCGTTCGTCCTATAACCGACTCGGCCTGCGTATGTCCATTTCGGGCAACGTGGGCCAAGGTGCAGAATTTAGAGGAAAGAACCGAGATGGTTCGGTTCTCCCGAGGAGGCCGCTCATGACCGCTCGCACCCCTGATGCCGAGCCGCTGCTGACCCCGGCTGAGGTTGCCACGATGTTCCGCGTGGACCCGAAGACGGTCACCCGCTGGGCCAAGGCTGGCAAGCTCACGTCCATCCGCACCCTGGGTGGACACCGCCGTTACCGCGAGGCCGAGGTTCGCGCACTGCTCGCGGGAATTCCGCAGCAGCGCAGCGAGGCCTGAGGTCCCGCAGCACCACCGCTTTAACCGGGTCTATATCGGGTCCCCCAATCCGATGAAACCCACAAGGCTTCAAGCGGCTGGGCCTGCCCCAACAGGCTCATCGCCGTTCGATCGCGCTGGACTCCGCCGGGTCCAGCGCGATCTTTTTTATGCCCGGACGGGGCGGTTTCGCGTGGACGTGCGGAGACTGCGGGGGTGGGGTGCCATTGCACATATTAAATCGAGGGGGCGTAGGTGTGCGATAAACGTGCGAGTCTCAAAAACTCGTGTGGTGACTCCCGTCACAGTTGATCACTCTTGTACATCCGGCAATGCACCCGTAAGGGGATGTCCACCGCAGAGCAACTCATGCGGACGGGGGATTTTGCCCCGTGCGGGCCGCGCGCGGACCGGGCCCCGCTGGAGGCCCGCTGAGGGCTTCGCCGGGCCGGTGGGGGGTCGGGGGCCGAACGGGGCCGCCGGGGCGCCCTGGAGGCCCTCCAGAGGCTTCGAGGGTGGCCGGATGATCATGGGGCGGGGCCGGCCGTCCTGCCGCCGCCCGCCCGGCCCCGGGAACGCGTCAGGGCCCGTATCCCCTGAAGGGATACGGGCCCTGACGTTTCTGCGAACCTGACGGGACTTGAACCCGCGACCTCCACCTTGACAGGGTGGCGAGCTAACCAACTGCTCCACAGGTCCTCGTTCGCGGCCGGTTTACCCGGCTGCGAATGACACTGTACAGCAGCTCAGGGGGTGTGGTCTAACCCGATCACGGGGCGAGGGCGTCGACCGCCTTCACGATCCTCTTGTCGGAGATCGGGTACGCCGTCCCGAGCGCGTGCGCGAAGTAGGAGACCCGGAGTTCCTCCAGCATCCAGCGGATCTCGGTGACCTCCTCGGGCACCGGCCGGCCCTTCGGGAGCTGCTCCAGGAGCCACAGGTACTCGTCCCGCATCTCGTGGACCTTCTCCATGCGTGTGGTGTCGCGCTGGGCGCCCGTCGGCATCTGCTGGAGCCGCCGGTCGGCCGCCACCAGGTAGCGCATCAGGTCCGGCAGCCGGCGCAGGCCCGTCAGGGTCACGAAGCCGGCCGGCACCAGCGCCGCCAGCTGGGCCTTCACGTCCGCGACGTTGGCCATCAGGGCCAGGCTGTTGGTCCCCTTCAGCCGCCGCTCGCAGGCCTGCCACGCGGCCAGCACCTGCTGCACCTGGCCCACGGTCCGTACGGTCGTGTCCACCAGGTCGGCCCGTACGGCGTCGTAGAGCTTGCGGAAGCCCGCCTCGTCCCAGGCGGGGCCGCCGTGGTCGGCGATCAGCTTGTCGGCGGCCGCCGTCGCGCAGTCGTCGAACAGCGCCTGGATGGACCCGTGCGGGTTCCGGGAGAGCGCCAGCTTCGCCTGGTTGGTGAGCTTGTCCGAGGCGAACTTCGCCGGGTTCACCGGGATGTTCAGCAGGATCAGCTTCCGGGTGCCGAGCCACATCGCCCGCCGCTGCTCGGCCTCGGTGTCGAAGAGCCGTACGGAGACCGTCGTCCCCTCGTCCACCAGCGCCGGGTACGCCTTCACCGGCTGGCCGGCCCGGCGGGTCTCGAAGACCTTCGTCAGGGTGCCGATCGTCCAGTCGGTCAGCCCGGAACGCTCCAGGGACTCCCCGCCCGCACGTTCGGCCGTCGCGGCGGCGGCCTTGGAGAGGGCCTGGCGGGCCTTGGGCTTCAGGCGCAGCCGCAGGGCTTCCAGGTCCTTGTCCTCGGCGAGGTTCTTGCGCCGCTCGTCCACGATCCGGAAGGTGATCTTCAGGTGGTCCGGGATCCGCGACAGGTCGAAGTCCTCGGCCGAGACCGGCACTCCGACCATCCGGTGCAGCTCGCGCGCCAGGGTGACCGGCAGCGGCTCCTGGAGCGGCACGGCCGTGTCCAGGAAGCGGCCCGCGAAGTTCGGCGCGGGCACGTAGTGCCGGCGGATCGGCTTCGGCAGCGAGCGGATCAGCTCGGTGACGACCTCCTCGCGCAGCCCGGGGATCTGCCAGTCGAAGCCCTCGTCGGTGACCTGGTTCAGCACCTGGAGCGGGATGTGGACGGTCACGCCGTCCGCGTCCGCGCCCGGCTCGAACTGGTAGGTCACCCGGAACTTCAGCTGCCCCTGCCGCCAGCTGTCCGGGTAGTCGGCCTTGGTGACCCCGGCCGCCTTCTCGGTCAGCAGCATCTCGCGCTCGAAGTCGAGGAGTTCGGGCTCCTCGTGCTTCTTGTGCTTCCACCAGGAGTCGAAGTGCGCACCCGAGACCACGTGCTCCGGGATGCGCCGGTCGTAGAAGTCGAAGAGGGTCTCGTCGTCCACGACGATGTCGCGGCGCCGGGCCCGGTTCTCCAGCTCCTCGACCTCGGTCAGCAGCTTGCGGTTGTCCGCGTAGAACTTGTGGTGGGTCCGCCAGTCGCCCTCGACCAGCGCGTTGCGGATGAACAGTTCGCGCGAGACCTCGGCGTCGATCCGGCCGTAGTTGATCTTCCGCTGGGCGACGATCGGCACGCCGTACAGCGTGACCTTCTCGTACGCCATCACCGCCGCCTGGTCCTTCTCCCAGTGCGGCTCGCTGTACGTGCGCTTGATCAGGTGCTGCGCGAGCGGCTCCACCCACTCGGGCTCCACCTTCGCGTTCACCCGCGCCCACAGCCGCGAGGTCTCCACCAGCTCCGCCGACATCAGGAACTTCGGCTGCTTCTTGAACAGCGAGGAACCGGGGAAGACCGCGAACTTCGCCGACCGGGCGCCCAGGTACTCGTTCTTGTCGGTGTCCTTCAGCCCGATGTGCGAGAGCAGGCCGGCCAGCAGGGAGACGTGGACGTTCTGCTCCGGGGCGTCGGCCTCGTTGACGTGGATGCCCATCGTCTTGGCGACCGTGCGCAGCTGCGAGTAGATGTCCTGCCACTCGCGGATCCGCAGGAAGTTCAGGTACTCCTGCTTGCACATCCGGCGGAACGAGGAGGAGCCCCGCTCCTTCTGCTGCTCCCGGACGTAGCGCCACATGTTCAGGAACGAGAGGAAGTCGCTGGTCTCGTCCTTGAAGCGGGCGTGGTTCTGGTCGGCCTGGGTCTGCTTGTCCGAGGGCCGCTCGCGCGGGTCCTGGATCGACAGGGCCGCCGCGATGACCATGACCTCGCGGACGCAGTTGTTCTTGTCCGCCTCGACGACCATGCGGGCCAGGCGCGGGTCCACCGGCAGCTGCGAGAGCTGGCGTCCCATGGGCGTCAGCTTCTTGCGCGGGTCCTTCTCCGCCGGGTCGAAGGCGCCGAGCTCCTGGAGCAGCTGCACGCCGTCGCGGATGTTGCGGTGGTCCGGCGGGTCGATGAAGGGGAACTTCTCGATCTCGCCGAGCCCGGCCGCGGTCATCTGGAGGATCACGGAGGCCAGGTTGGTGCGCAGGATCTCGGCGTCCGTGAACTCCGGACGGGAGAGGAAGTCGTCCTCCGAGTACAGCCGGATGCAGATGCCGTCGCTGGTACGGCCGCAGCGGCCCTTGCGCTGGTTGGCGCTCGCCTGCGAGATCCGCTCGATGGGCAGCCGCTGCACCTTGGTGCGGTGGCTGTAGCGCGAGATGCGGGCGGTGCCCGGGTCGATCACGTACTTGATGCCCGGAACGGTCAGGGAGGTCTCCGCGACGTTCGTCGCCAGGACGATCCGGCGCCCGGTGTGCTGCTGGAACACCCGGTGCTGCTCGGCGTGCGAGAGCCGCGCGTACAGGGGGAGCACTTCGGTGAAGCGCAGCTTGCGCTTCTCCAGGGCGTCGGCGGTGTCGCGGATCTCCCGCTCGCCGGAGAGGAAGACCAGGACGTCGCCCGGCCCCTCGGACTGGAGTTCGTCGACGGCCTCGCAGATCGCCGTGATCTGGTCGCGGTCGGAGTCCTCGGAGTCCTCTTCGAGGAGCGGGCGGTAGCGCACCTCCACCGGGTACGTACGGCCGCTGACCTCGACGATCGGGGCGTCCCCGAAGTGGCGGGAGAAGCGCTCCGGGTCGATGGTCGCCGAGGTGATCACGACCTTCAGGTCGGGACGCTTCGGCAGCAGCTGGGCCAGGTAGCCCAGCAGGAAGTCGATGTTCAGGGACCGCTCGTGGGCCTCGTCGATGATGATCGTGTCGTAGGCGCGCAGCTCGCGGTCGGTCTGGATCTCGGCGAGCAGGATGCCGTCGGTCATCAGCTTCACGAAGGTCGCGTCCGGGTTCACCTGGTCGGTGAAGCGGACCTTCCAGCCGACGGTCTGCCCGATCTCGGACTTCAGCTCCTCGGCGATCCGCTCCGCGACCGTGCGGGCCGCGAGCCGGCGGGGCTGGGTGTGCCCGATCATGCCCCGGACGCCGCGGCCCAGCTCCATGCAGATCTTGGGGATCTGCGTGGTCTTGCCGGACCCGGTCTCGCCCGCGACGATCACGACCTGGTGGTCGCGTATCGCCTCGGCGATCTCGTCCTTCTTCTGGCTGACGGGCAGGTTCTCGGGATACGTGACCTCCGGCATGCGCGAGGCACGGCCGGCGAGCCGCTCGGCGGCCTTCGTGGCCTCCGCGGCGATCTCGTCGAGCACGGCCTGCTTGGCCTCGGGCTTGCGGATGCGGCGGGCGCCTTCGAGGCGGCGGCCGAGGCGGTGCGCGTCGCGGAGGGAGATCTCACCGAGAAGCGTCTGCAGGGCGGCGAAGGAAGTAGACATACCTGGTCGAGGATCTCACCTGGGCCCTCCGGGTGGCGAACGCATTTGTGCCCCTCCCCGTACCATTTCGGGACGAGTCCCCCGTCGTGCCAGTGAGAGGCAGCCCACCTTGTCCCGCCGTCGCCGTGTGTGCTGCCTGCTGGCGGCGGTACTCGCGGTGCTGCTGGCCGCGGTGACCCCGGCGGCCGCCGCCCCGGACCCGGGCCGGACCGTTCCGGTTCCGGTCGCCTCGGCGGCCCCGGCCGGCCCCGCGGCACCGGCGGCCTTCGCGGCCCCGGACGGGCAGCGGGGACCCTCCTGCGCCCCCGCCGCCCCCGGCCACGGGAAGACCCCGGCCGTGCCGCCGCGCGCCGGGCAGGACCACGCCCCGCTCCCGGCGGCGCGCCCGGCCCCCGAGGCGGCCCGGCCGCAGGGCACGGTGCCCGTACGGGTCCTCGTACGCGGACCCGGCCGGCCCGCGCCGGACCCGGTGGAGCTCTCCG
Source organism: Streptomyces sp. NPDC044704 (assembly GCF_056433525.1). Lineage (NCBI taxonomy): Bacteria > Bacillati > Actinomycetota > Actinomycetes > Kitasatosporales > Streptomycetaceae > Streptomyces > Streptomyces sp. NPDC044704. The sequence continues at coordinate 31,695 of NZ_JBWKGY010000005.1, read as the reverse complement.
TGATGCGGGTGTAGGAGGGGCCGCCCGCCGGTCCCGCCCACCACCCGTACCTCTGGAGCACCCGTATGTCTTCTTCCGCCCGCAAGCCCCTGCTCGCCGCCGCCGGAGTGGCCCTCGCCGCGATCACCCTCGGCCTGGTCTCCTGGCAGGCCACCGCCCCCGAGGACAAGCCCCGCGACACCTCCGCCGGCTCCCCCGCGGCCTCCGCCCACGCCGGGCCCCGCACCGGCCCCGCCCCGGAGCTGCTGGCGCTGGCCCGCCGCGAGCCCGGCGACAAGCTCGCGACCGGCCGCGCCGACGCGCCCGTCGTCCTCATCGAGTACTCCGACTTCAAATGCGGCTACTGCGGCAAGTTCGCCCGGGACACCGAACCCGAACTGGTGAAGAAGTACGTCGAGGACGGCACCCTGCGCATCGAGTGGCGCAACTTCCCGATCTTCGGCGCCGAGTCCGAGGCCGCCGCGAAGGCCGCCTGGGCCGCCGGGCAGCAGGACCGCTTCGCCGCCTTCCACGCGGCCGCGTACGCCGACGGGGCCAAGGAGAAGGGCTTCGGCGAAGCGCGTCTGACCGAGCTGGCCCGGCAGGCCGGGGTCCCGGACCTGGAGCGCTTCACGAAGGACATGGCCGGCGAGGAAGCGGCGGCGGCCCTGAGGAAGGACCAGGACGAGGGCTACCGCATCGGCGTCACCTCCACCCCGTCCTTCCTGGTCAACGGCAGGCCGATCGCCGGAGCCCAGCCCCTCGACGCCTTCACCGCCGCCATCGCGCGGGCGAAGACCGAGGCGGGGGCCCGGCGGTGACCGGCATCGGATACCTGGCCGCCCTGCTGGGCGGCCTCCTCGCCCTGCTCAGCCCCTGCAGCGCGCTGCTGCTGCCCGCCTTCTTCGCGTACTCGATCGACTCCCGCTCCCGCCTCCTCGCGCGCACCGGGATCTTCTACGCGGGCCTCGCGAGCACCCTCGTACCGCTGGGCGCGGCCGGCTCCTACGCGGGGCGGTTCTTCCACTCCCACCGGGACGGGCTGGTCCTCGCCGGAGGCTGGCTGATCATCGCGCTCGGCCTCGCCCAGGTCCTCGGCCTCGGCTTCGCCCCCAAGCGCCTGGCCGAGCTGTCCGGGCGGATCCGCCCGACCACCGCCCTGTCCGTGTACGCGCTCGGCGCGGTCTACGGGCTGGCCGGCTTCTGCGCCGGCCCGATCCTGGGCAGCGTCCTGACGGTCGCGGCGGTCAGCGGCAGCCCGGTCTACGGAGGACTGCTGCTGGCGGTGTACGCGCTGGGCATGGCCGTACCCCTGTTCCTGCTGGCCCTGCTCTGGGAGCGCTTCGACCTGGGCGGGCGGCGCTGGCTGCGCGGCCGGGCCTTCCGGGCGGGCCGCCTCGAACTGCACACCACCTCGCTGCTGTCCGGGCTGTTCTTCATCACCCTGGGCACCCTGTTCCTCGTCTACGACGGGGCGAGCGCACTGCCGGGGCTGCTCGACGTGGACGACTCGTTCGCGGTGGAGCAGTGGGTGGGCTCCGTCGCCGGAGCCGTACCGGACTGGGCGCTGCTGGGGCTGGCCGGATCGGCGGCGACGGCCTTCGCACTGACGCGGTGGCGGCGCGCGGTCCGCGCGGAGCGGCCGCGGCCGGACTCCGAGGTGGCGGAGGGGTGACGCACAGAAGGCCCCGTCCAGAGGACGGGGCCTTCTTCTTGTGGCTGGGGCCGGGGTCGAACCGGCGACCTATCGCTTTTCAGGCGATCGCTCGTACCAACTGAGCTACCCAGCCACGAGACTGTTTCCAGCCTCAGCGAACCTGACGGGACTTGAACCCGCGACCTCCACCTTGACAGGGTGGCGAGCTAACCAACTGCTCCACAGGTCCTTGCAATGTGCGAGAACAAGTCTCGCACACAGGTGTTGCGTACCCCCAACGGGATTCGAACCCGTGCTACCGCCTTGAAAGGGCGGCGTCCTGGGCCACTAGACGATGAGGGCTAAAGGCCCGCCGGGCACTTCTCAGCGCGTCGGGGACGTGAGAAGCATATGGGATCCGGGGAGCTATCGCCAAAACGGTTTCCTCCGGAGCGACAATGGCCGGGTGCTGGAGATGACGCGCGAGGAGTTCGAAGAGCTCGTCGCAGAGGCCCTGGACCGGATTCCGCCGGAGCTGACGCGGCTGATGGACAACGTGGCGGTGTTCGTCGAGGACGAACCACCGGCCGACGACCCCGAGCTCCTCGGGCTCTACGAGGGGACCCCCCTCACCGAGCGCGGCGAGTGGTACGCCGGGGTGCTGCCCGACCGCATCACGATCTACCGGAACCCCACGTTGCGGATGTGCGAGGACCGGGAGAGCGTGGTCGCGGAGACGGAGGTGACCGTCGTGCACGAGATCGCCCACCACTTCGGCATCGACGACGAACGGCTGCACGCCCTGGGCTACGGGTGACCGGACCGGAGCCCGTCGACCCGGACGTGGACCTCCACGTACCCGCCCAGCGGACCGAACCGCGGGGCCGGGTGCTCGCCGCCGTCGCGGCGGGAGGGGTGGCCGGGGCCTGCGCGCGGTACGGCGCGGGGCTGCTGTGGCCGGCCCGCCCCGGGGCCTTCCCGTGGACGACCTTCTGGATCAACGTGGTGGGCTGCGCGCTGATCGGCGTGCTGATGGCGCTGATCGCCGAGGGCGGCCGCACCGCGCACCCCCTGGTGCGGCCCTTCGCCGGGACCGGCGTGCTCGGGGGCTTCACCACCTTCTCCGCCTACGCGCTGGACGTGTCGCGGCTGCTGGACGAGGACGCGGCCGCCGTCGCGCTCGCGTGCGCCGGGCTCACGGTCGCGGGGGCGCTGGCGGCGGTCTGGGCCGGGGCGTCCGCGACCCGACGGGCGGTACGGGGCCGGGGCGCCGGCCGGGGGCGGGGATGAACTGGCTGCTCGTGGCCCTGGGCGCGGCCGTGGGCGCACCGCTGCGCTACCTGACCGACCGGGCCGTGCAGGCGCGCCACGACTCCGTCTTCCCGTGGGGGACCTTCACGGTCAACGCCGGCGCCTGCCTGCTGCTGGGCGCGCTGGCCGGGACGGCGCTGGCCGGGGCGGGCTCCTCGCGGCTGGGGCTGTTTCTCGGGACGGGGCTGTGCGGGGCGCTGAGCACGTACTCGACCTTCTCCTACGAGACCCTGCGGCTGGCCGAACGCGGCCGGCCCCTCCTCGCCGCCGCGAACGTCCTGGCATCGGTGCTGGTCGGGCTGGGTGCCGTGCACCTGGGTTCGCAGGTGGCCCGGCAGCTGTTCGCATAAGGGGCGTGTCTCTTACGGGGTAAAGGGAGTTGGGCAACTTGACCCGCTCATCGCGGACCCCGCCGCCGTGCTCCGGAGGTGCCCCCGTGCGCCAGTTGTCCGCTTCCCTGAGACTGGCCGTCACCGCGCTCGCGGTGGCGGCGTCGGCGGGCTGCATGAGTGTCGGCGAGGACGCCGCGAAGCCCGGGCCGGGCGCACCGGTGGGTGCCAAGGAAGCCGCCGGGACGGGTACGGCCGCGGGCGCCGGGCGGGGTTCCGGCGTCCACGGCAACGGCCACGGGGTGAAGGACGCCGCGGGGAACCAGGCGGGCAAGGCCGGCGAACCCGGCAAGGCGTCCGGCGCGACCGGAGCCTCGCCCAGCCCGGGCGCCCCGGCGGGCCGGCCGGGCCAGCCCTCGCCGTCGGCCGGGCCGGGCGGCGGAGCGGGCGGGCAGGGGCCGCAGGAGCCGTCCGGGGGCGGCTCGGGCGGCTCGGGAGGCGGTTCGGGATCCGGAGGTTCCGGCTCGGGGTCGGGTTCCGGCGGCTCGGGTTCCGGTGGCTCCGGCTCGGGTTCCGGGTCGGGCGGCTCCGGGTCCGGCGGGTCAGGCTCGGGCGGTTCCGGCTCGGGCGGTACGGGGGGCTCGACCACCCCGCCCGTCGACCCTCATCCGGAACCTTCTGTGACGGAACCCACTCCGCCCGGACCCGTCGATCCGGGTCCCGATCCGACCGCCGGAACGGGCACCACGCCGTAGTCCCGGGCGGCTCGGGGTGGGGCGGCCGCCCTTCTCCCGGAACCCGCGCCAGAGGCATCGTCCCAGGTCAGAGGCGTTTCTGCGGGAGCGACTTGCCAGACCCCCGGGAGGGTGCGTATGGTTATAGATCGTTTGATCCCATTGCCCGGCGCCGAATCCGAAGAGCGCCGCGTGGCGCGTACTCTCCCTAGCCGTGGCTGACCGCATTGAGGCGGTCGATTTGCGATTCACGGAGTTTGGGCGCGTGCCGAGACTCCGGAAGGTTTCGCATTTCGCATGTCCATTTCCAGTTCTGACCGTTCCGTCATGCCCGAGAACGACTCCAACGAGATCGTCGACGCCGAGACCCTCGCGGTCACCGAGGCCATGGAGGCCATCGAGGCGGAGGAGATCATCGAGGCCCTCGAGGCCGACGTGACCGCCGACAGCTCGTACTCCGACGACGAGGCCGACGCGGCCGACGCGGAGCCCACCATCACCTTCGGCGACCTCGGTCTGCCCGACGGCATCGTGCGCAAGCTCGCCCAGAACGGCGTCACCGCCCCCTTCCCGATCCAGGCCGCGACCATCCCGGACGCCCTGGCCGGCAAGGACATCCTGGGCCGTGGCCGCACCGGCTCCGGCAAGACCCTCTCCTTCGGTCTGCCGACCCTGGCCTCGCTGGCCGGCGGCCACACCGAGAAGAAGAAGCCCCGCGCGATCATCCTCACGCCGACCCGTGAGCTCGCGATGCAGGTCGCGGACGCCCTCCAGCCCTACGGCGACGTCCTCGGCCTGAAGATGAAGGTCGTCTGCGGCGGTACCTCCATGAGCAACCAGATCTACGCCCTGGAGCGCGGTGTCGACGTCCTCGTCGCCACCCCCGGCCGTCTGCGCGACATCATCAACCGCGGCGCCTGCTCGCTGGAGAACGTCAAGATCGCCGTCCTCGACGAGGCCGACCAGATGGCCGACCTGGGCTTCCTGCCCGAGGTCACCGAGCTGCTCGACCAGATCCCCGGCGGCGGCCAGCGCATGCTCTTCTCCGCCACCATGGAGAACGAGATCGGCACCCTGGTCAAGCGCTACCTGTCCAACCCCGTCACGCACGAGGTCGACAGCGCCCAGGGCAACGTCACGACCATGACGCACCACGTGCTCGTCGTGAAGCCGAAGGACAAGGCGCCGGTCACGGCCGCCATCGCCGCCCGCAAGGGCCGCACCATCATCTTCGTCCGCACCCAGCTGGGCGCCGACCGCATCGCCGAGCAGCTCATCGAGTCCGGCGTGAAGGCCGACGCGCTGCACGGCGGCATGACGCAGGGCGCCCGTACCCGCGTCCTCGCGGACTTCAAGGACGGCTACGTCAACGCGCTCGTCGCGACCGACGTCGCCGCGCGCGGCATCCACGTCGACGGCATCGACCTGGTCCTCAACGTGGACCCGGCCGGCGACCACAAGGACTACCTGCACCGCTCGGGCCGTACCGCCCGCGCCGGCAAGTCCGGTGTCGTCGTGTCGCTGGCGCTCCCGCACCAGCGCCGCCAGATCTTCCGCCTGATGGAGGACGCGGGCGTCGACGCCTCGCGCCACATCGTCCAGGGCGCCGGCGCGTTCGAGCCCGAGGTCGCCGAGATCACCGGTGCGCGTTCGCTCACCGAGGTCCAGGCCGACTCCGCGAACAACGCCGCCAAGCAGGCCGAGCGCGAGGTCGCCGACCTCACGAAGCAGCTGGAGCGCCTGACCCGCCGCGCCGCGGAGCTGCGCGAGGAGGCCGACCGCCTCGTCGCCCGTTCCGCCCGTGAGCGCGGTGAGGACCCGGAGGCCGCCGTCGCCGAGGTCGTCGAGGCCGCCGAGGCCGAGGTCGCGGCTGCCGTCGCCGCCGTCGCCGAGCCCGTCGCCCAGGAGCGCACGTTCGAGCGTCGCGACGACCGCGGCAACTTCGAGCGCCGCGACAACCGCCGTGACGACCGCGGTGACCGTGGTGGCGACCGTGGTGGCTTCCGCCGTGACGACCGTCCGTCGGGTGGTTTCCGTTCCGGTGGTGACCGTCGTGATGACAACCGTGGTGGCGGCTTCCGTCGCGACGACCGTCCGTCCGGTGGTTT
>NZ_JBWKGY010000005.1:0-25498 GCF_056433525.1 Streptomyces sp. NPDC044704 | reverse complement strand
GGTGACCGTCGTGATGACAACCGTGGTGGCGGCTTCCGTCGCGACGACCGTCCGTCCGGTGGTTTCAACCGTGACGACCGTGGTGGCGACCGTGGTGGCTTCCGCCGCGATGACCGTCCGTCGGGTGGTTTCCGTTCCGGTGGTGACCGTCGTGATGACAACCGTGGTGGCGGCTTCCGTCGCGACGACCGTCCGTCCGGTGGTTTCAACCGTGATGACCGTGGTGGCGACCGTGGTGGCTTCCGCCGCGATGACCGTCCGTCGGGTGGTTTCCGTTCCGGTGGTGACCGTCGTGATGACAACCGTGGTGGCGGCTTCCGTCGCGACGACCGTCCGTCCGGTGGTTTCAACCGTGATGACCGTGGTGGCGACCGTGGCGGCTTCCGCCGCGATGACCGTCCGTCCGGTGGCTTCCGCTCCGGCGGCGCCGGCGACCGCCCCTACGGCCGTCGTGACGACAACCGCCCCTCCGGCTCCGGTTCGACCGGCTCCTTCGGCGGCCGTCGTGACGACAAGCCCCGCTGGAAGCGCAACGGCTGACGCCTGAGCGTCATCTGACACCGACTCGGCCCCCACAGCACTCCGGTGCGGTGGGGGCCGGGCCGTTTTCCGGGCCCCGCCACCCCTCGTACGACGGATGGCGGGAAACCGCCGGGGCCACACCCGGCGATACCCGATCGGTCACCAGCCCCTCTCCGGCTATGCTCTGGGGTGAGCACGTGGAGGGCCATTAGCTCAATTGGCAGAGCAGCGGACTTTTAATCCGTTGGTTGTCGGTTCGAGTCCGACATGGCCTACCGCTCACAGGGCGGGGGCACCCCCCCCGACCTGGCGCTGAGCGCCCCTTCTGGTTTCGGCCAGGAGGGGCGCTCAGTCGTTTCCGGGCCGGTGGAGCGCGGCGCGCCCTATTGCCGCTTTATCGACTTTCTCTGCTCACTGTGAGGGGAGGAAGGGGGGTGCGGGGTGGGCGCAGCTCGCTCCTGGATCGTTTATTCGGCCTCTGACCTGCGGTGATGCCCTGTCCGAGGGTGTCCGGCGCGTTAATTGGTGGGGGGCGTCCCCCGGATGACGTAGAGTTGGGTTTACCGACGCGGGGTGGAGCAGCTCGGTAGCTCGCTGGGCTCATAACCCAGAGGTCGCAGGTTCAAATCCTGTCCCCGCTACTCAGTACGAAGGCCCGGTTCCCTTGTGGAACCGGGCCTTCGTCGTTCCCTGGCGTTCCCCGTCGTACGCCGCCGGCCCGCGCGTCCGTAAGTCCCGTTCGCCGTGCGCGGCGTCACCCGATCGGCCCGGCCCCGGTCGCCCGCTGTGGGACCCGACCGCCAGCCTTGAGGGGGCGAGGCGGGACCGGGCGGCAGGAGAGCAGCGTGGCGGGGCTGGGCCGGCAGGGCAACGAACGCGCGACCGTCGCCGGTGGCGGGGCCGGCGCGGCTCCGCGGGCGGTCCGGATGCTGCCCGCGCTGCTGATCGCGATCGGGCTCGTCTTCAACCTGCTGACCCCGCCCAGTTTCACGGGCTCCCCCTTCTTCTCCGCCGCACCGCTCGTCGCCGCCCCCCTGTTCAGCTTCCGGGGGACCGCCCTGACCGGAGTGGCCGCCTCGCTCGCCGTCGTGGGCCTGCACGCCTACGCGGGCACCGGATTGAAGGTCGAGGCGCTGACCGAGCTGGCGACCGTACTGACCGTGTCCGGGCTGGCCCTGCTGATCAACCGGGTCGTCCGGCGCAGCGTGGAGCGGCTCGCCTCCGCGCGCGGGATCGCCGAGGCCGCCCAGCGGGCCGTGCTGCCGACCCCGGCCGACCGGATCGCGGGGCTGCACGTCTCCGCCCGGTACGAGGCCGCGCAGGCCGACGCGTTCATCGGGGGCGACCTGTACGCCGTCCAGGACACCCCGTACGGGGTACGGCTCGCGGTGGGCGACGTACGCGGCAAGGGGCTGGGGGCCGTGGAGGCCGTGGCGGTGGTCCTGGGCGCCTTCCGCGAGGCGGCGGACACCGAACCCACCCTGGAGCGGCTCGCACAGCGGCTGGAGCGGGCCCTGGCCCGGGAGGGCGTCCGGCGCGACAGCCTCGACGCGGTGGAGGGGTTCACGACGTGCGTGCTCGGGGAGATCCCGCCGGGCGCCGAACTGCTCCGGCTGCTCAACCGGGGGCACCCCGAGCCGCTGCTGCTCCGCGCCGACGGGGACCTGCTGGTGCTCGCCCCGGCCGAACCCGCCCTGCCGCTGGGGCTGGGCGAGCTGGCCGCCCTCGGCCCGCCGGACCGGGCCGCGCAGTGGGCCTTCCCGGCCGGCTGCACCCTGCTCCTGTTCACGGACGGGCTCACCGAGGCCCGCGACGCAGCCGGGACCTTCTACGATCCGGCGGCCCGGCTGCGCGGGCGGGTCTTCCCCGGACCGGACGAGGTGCTCGACGCGCTCAGCAGCGACGTGCGCCGCCACACGGGCGGCGGAGCGACCGACGACATGGCACTGCTGGCGGTGGGCCGGCCCGGAGAGGGGCAGCCGGAGCGGAGGCGGACCGTCCCGGTGGTGCCGCGCGAGGAGGCGTGAGCCCGGCCGGAGCGCTGCGTCGTGACCGTACGTGGTGAACAGGGTGCTCTCAGCAAGACCGTTGACGGGTCGTCATTTGGCCAATGTGGCTGAAGTGGTGAGGGATAAGACTGAAATTTGCCCGAGTTGATCGCGATAAGGGATGAATGTGCAGGCCAGAGCTGTGCAGTGCGTGGCTGATTGGCGTTAACGATCAGTCGCAACAGCTTGGAATCACTCCCCCGCGTCTATTACCTTTCGATAACGCAGTGCGGTCGTCCCAGTCGTCGCAAGAGGCGACACCGCGCGCGTTCTCGCCCATGAGGAGTGTGCCCCGGTGGCCTCCAACTCGCCTGCCCACGAAGGCACCGACGTCCAGGAGACCCCCACCGCGGGTGCCTGGGGCGAGTGGAACCCCACCGAGGACTCGGCCCGGCCGCCCCGCGGCAAGCACCGCGTCTTCAAGCAGCGCGGCGGACTCGCCCGCAGCTCGACCGTGCTCGGCGTCGGCGTGATCGCGGCGGTCGGCGCGGGCGGCATCGCCACCGCGCAGGACCGGCCCCAGGTCTCCATATCCATGCCGTCGATCCCGGACCTGATCGGCGGGGACAGCGCGAAGGGCGCGGACGGCGCGGACACCGCCGCGACGAAGGCCGCCGCGGACGCGCAGAACGCGGGCGTCCCCCAGCAGGCGGACGCACAGGGACAGGCCGACGCGGGCGAGGCGCTGCGCAGCCGCATTCTCCAGCAGGCCGAGTCGCAGCAGGACGCCACCGACGCGCAGGCCCGCGCGGAAGCCGAGCGGATCGCCCGCGAAGCCGCCGCCCAGGAGGCCAGGACCCAGAAGGAAGCGGCCGACAAGGAGGCCGAGGCGGTGCGCGCGGCCGCCGAGAAGGCCGCCGCGGACCAGGCCGCCGCCGAGAAGACCGCGGCCGACGCCGCGGCCGCCAAGACGAAGGCGGAGGCCGCCCCGGCCCCGGCCTCCGCGGCCAAGTCGGCGGGCGGCTGGTTCCTCCCGACCTCCGCCTACACCCTCACCTCCCGCTACGGCGCCGCCGGTTCCATGTGGTCCTCCGGCCACCACACCGGCCTCGACTTCGCCGCCCCGACCGGGACCCCGGTCAAGGCGGTCGGCGGCGGAAAGATCATCTCGGCGGGCTGGTCCGGCGCGTACGGCTACCGGATCGTGCTCCAGCTCGATGACGGTACGGAGATCTGGTACTGCCACCTGTCCTCGATGTCGGTGACCTCCGGTGCGGTGGGCGCGGGCGAGACCATCGGCCGCGTCGGCGCGACCGGCAACGTCACCGGCGCCCACCTCCACCTCGAGGTGCGCAAGGGCGGGTCGACGATGGACCCGATGGCGTGGCTGAACGGCAAGGGCCTCAGCGTCTAGGAGCGGTGCGGTCCGACTCCGGCCGGTTCGGCCGGTTCGGCCGGTTCCGTCGCGCGGCGCCGTCTCGGGGCCGGTACGCCGGCCAGTGCGCCCGCCGGGGCCGGGACGGAAGCCGGGGCCGGAGCGCTCGCCCCGGCCGGGCCGGAGCGGGGCGGCAGCAGTTCCTCCAGTACGGCTGCCCGGGCCAGCGCGGGGCCGGCCGTCGCCCGGCGGAGCCAGAGCCCGTGCAGCAACTCCCGCTCCCGCTCGGCGAAGTCCGGCTCCCGGGCCGGGCCACGGCGCCGGGCGCGGTGGCGCAGCACGGCCAGGGCGGTGGCGTCCGCCGCGTAGCGGGACACCGCCCGGGCGGCGGGGCGGCCTCCGGTGGCGCGGGCGAGGGCCCGTGCCAGTGAGCGGGCCGGCAGCGAAGCCAGGGCCGGTACCTCCGCGGGACCGAGCCAGCCCGCGCGGGCGTACACCGACAGCTCGGCGGTGACGGCCCGGAGCCGGTGGCGCCGCAGCAGCACGGCCAGCCACAGCAGCAGCCCGAACGCCGGGACCATCACGCAGCCGTAGACCGCGTAGAAACCGTACTCACCGAAGTGCGAGGAGCCGTTCCACAGGGCGTGCGTGCCCATGGCCAGCGCCAGGCCCAGCAGGGGCAGGCAGAAACGGTGCGAACGGCGGGCGCTGAGCGAGGCCGCCCCGAAGCCGAGCCCGGTCAGCACGGTGAACAGCGGGTGCGCGAACGGCGACAGCACCACCCGTACGAAGAACGTCGCCGCCGTCACGGAGTCCAGTACGGCGGTGCCGTTCGCCACGTCCTCGTAGAAGGCGTTGCCCAGGTAGAGGATGTTCTCGGTGAAGGCGAAGCCGGTGGCCGTGAACCCGGCGAGCACGAACCCCTCGGCGGGGCCCGCGAGGTGGCGTCTTCGGAAGACGAACACGAGGAGCAGGGCGGCCGCCTTGGCGCTCTCCTCGACGACGGGGGCGATCGCGACCGAGCCGAGCTGGTCGGCGTCGGAGGGGTCGGCGGTGGCCGCGGCGACCCACTGCGTGGCGAAGTCGTTGGCCAGTATGGCGATCAGCGCCGCGGTGCAGGCCCCCCAGCCGAAGCAGAACAGCAACTGCCGCCAGGGGCCGGGCGCGGCCCGGCCCAGCCACCGGAACGCCGCCATGAGCGGCGGCACCGGCAGCAGGGCCAGGCCGAGACCGACGAAGAATCCGGCGGTGCCGGTCTGCTCCCGCACGAGTTCGAGGATCGCGATCCCGGTGGCGGTGAGCAGGGCGACGAGCACGCACATGCGGGCCGTGCCCGACGGGCGTGCGAGCACACGGGAGAGCGCTCGGAACACATCATGACCCTACCGAGCGGGTCGGACACTCGGAGTGACGTTGTGGCGGTTGTACTCGGTCTTGGGCGTGCTCGAACGGGAGTCGGGGTCGCCGTCAGGTGCGGTCGGCGCGGCTGAAGAGGAGGTCGTGCACCACGTGGCCCTTGTCCAGTCCCTGGCCCTCGAAGCGGGTGAGGGGACGGAAGTCGGGGCGCGGGGCGTAGCCGCCGTCCGGCTGGGTGTTCTCGAAGTCGGGGTGCGCGGTGAGGACTTCGAGCATCTGCTCGGCGTACGGCTCCCAGTCGGTCGCGCAGTGCAGCACGGCTCCGGGTGCCAGGCGGGTCGCCGCCAGGTCGAGGAACTCTGGCTGGATCAGCCGGCGCTTGTGGTGGCGGGCCTTGGGCCAGGGGTCCGGGAAGTACACGCGCAGTCCGGCGAGGGAGTCGGGCGGCAGCATCTCGCGGAGCAGGATGATCGCGTCGCCGTTGGCCACGCGGACGTTCGTGAGGCCGTTGCGCTCCGCGAGCGCGAGGAGGTTGCCCTGGCCGGGCGTGTGCACGTCGGCGGCGAGGATGCCGGTGGTGGGGTCGGCGGCGGCCATCTGGGCGGTCGCCTCGCCCATGCCGAAGCCGATCTCCAGGACCACGGGCAGGCCGTCGAAGAGCCGGTTGAGGTCGATGACCTCGTGGCCGTCGATGTCGAGGCCCCAGGTTCCCCAGAGCCGCTTCAGGGCCTCGCCCTGGCCGGTGGTCACCCGGCTGCGGCGCGGCTGGAAGCTGCGGATGCGGCGCTCGTGGTGCGACCCGGCCGGGTCGGGCGCGGGGCCGTCGGGGAAGCGGGGCTCGGTGCGCCACTTGGGGGGCACGTACGAGGACGCCTCCGGCGCGGTGTCCGGGAGGCTGGGCTGGGGATTCGGGGACTCAGACACAATGCCCGGATTCTACGCGGCGCGCCCCCTCCCTCGCCGATCGCCGGCCCCACCGGCCCGGCCGGCCCTCCCGGCACGGCGGCCCGGCGACCCGGCGCCCGGCCGGGGTCAGGAGGTGCGGAGGGTACGGAGGGCCCGGGCCGCGACCTCGCGGCCGATGGGCAGGGACGCGGTCGCCGCGGGCGAGGGCGCGTTCAGGACGTGCACCGTCCGCGGGGCCTCCCGGATCAGGAAGTCGTCGACGAGCGTCCCGTCCCGCAGCACGGCCTGCGCCCGCACCCCGGCCGCCGCCGGGGTCAGGTCCGCCGACGTGACGGCCGGCAGCAGCCTGCGCACCGCCTCGGTGAAGGCCGGCTTCGACAGCGAGCGCCGGATCTCTCCCGCCCCGTACCGCCAGTGCCGCGCGGCCATCCGCCAGGATCCCGGCCAGGCCAGCTCGGAGCCGATGTCGCGCGGCCGGACGGTCGACCAGCCGTAACCCTCGCGGGCCAGCGCCGGCACGGCGTTCGGCCCGACGTGGACGCCGCCGCCGATGCCCCGCGTGAGGTGGACGCCGAGGAAGGGGAACGCCGGGTCGGGCACCGGGTAGACCAGCCCCCGGACCAGGTCCGGCCGCGCGAGGTCGTAGTACTCACCGCGGAAGGGGACGATCCGCATGCCCGGGTCGTCACCGGCCAGCCGCGCGATCCGGTCGCACTGCAGCCCCGCGCAGTTGACCAGGACCTTCGCCCGGACGACCAGCCCGGACGTGGTGCGCACCGCCACGGCCGACGGGCGGCGCGAGACGAGGTCCACCGCACCGCCGTAGACGATCTCCGCGCCCGAGGACTCGGCGAGCTGCGCCGCCACCCGCCCGTAGTCGACGATGCCGGTCGTGCCGACGCGGATCGCGGCGAGGCCCCGGACCTCCGGTTCGTACTCCGCGATCTGCGCCGGGCCGAGCTCGCGCACGGGGATGCCGTTCTCCCGGCCGCGCTGGACGAGCGCGTGCAGGCGGGGCAGCTCGCGGCGGTCGGTCGCGACGATCAGCTTGCCGGTGACCTCGTGCGGGATGCCGTGCTCGGCGCAGAACTTGACCATCTCGGCGGCGCCGCGCACCGCGAAGCGCGCCTTGAGGGATCCGGGGCGGTAGTAGATCCCGCTGTGGATGACGCCGCTGTTGCGGCCCGTCTGGTGCCGGGCCGGGCCGGCCTCCTTCTCCAGGACGACCACGCGCGTCCCCGGGGCCAGGCGTGACAGGGCATGCGCGGTCGACAGGCCGACGATCCCACCACCGATCACCAGCACGTCGCAGTCCACGCTGACACCTCCCACCCCTGCATACTGCACCCCGCCACCGACAACGGGGCTACGCGGGTGTCACCAGCAGCGGCCGGGCCCGCTCGCGGAGCTCAGCGACGCGCGGTTCGTCCCCGTACGGTTCCAGCCGGTGCAGCAGGTCCCGTACGTACTCGTTCGTCCGCGCCGAGGAGATCCGGCCCGCGACCTCCACCGCGCGGGTGCCGGCCGCGCACGCCGCGTCGAGGTTGCCCGACTCCAGCTCGGCGACCGCGCTCACCACCAGCCGCAGCCCGTGCGAGCGCACGTACTCCTCCGTGGGGCGGGACAGGGCCTGCTCGGTGAAGCGGCGTACCTGCCGGGGGAGTTTGAGGTCCCGGTAGCATTCCGCCGCATCCGCCGCGAAACGGTCGTACGAGTAGAAACCCAGCCAGGTCGGGTCGGCGTCGCCCTCCCGGGAGCGCTCCAGCCAGCCCTCGGCGGCCCGCAGCGCGGCTCCGGCGGCCGCCGAATCGCCCGCCTTCGCGTGGGCGCGCGCCTCGACGAGGCGGAAGAAGCTCATGGTGCGGGCGGTGGCGAGGCCGCGGTTGCGTTCGACGGCGGCCTGCGCGAGGTCCACGCCCTCGTCCGGGAAGTCCCGGTAGGTCGCCTGGAGGGACATGGAGGCCAGGACGTACCCGCCGAGCGGTACGTCGGCGGCCGCGCGGGCGAGCCGCAGCGCCTGGATGTAGTACCGCTGGGCCGCCTCCTGCTGGCCGGTGTCGAAGGCCATCCAGCCGGCCAGCCGGGTCAGTTCGGCGGTCGCGCCGAACAGCGCGCGGCCCACCTCGTCGGTGTAGGAGCCGAGCAGCAGCGGCGCCGCGTCCACCCGCAGGCACTCGGGGACCATCGACGAACGCCAGTCCCCGCCGCCGTACTTGGAGTCCCAGCGGCGCGCGTCCTCGGCGGCCTCGCGCAGCTTCGTCACGTCGCTGTGCCCGACGCGCTGCGGGGAGGCGTCGGAGGGTGCGGATGCCTGGGCCGCCGCCGACGCGGCGGTGGCCGCGGCGCCCTGCGGCGCGGTTTCGGTTCCGGGCGGCGCGGGCACAACGCCCTGCGCGGGGTGTTCGACGGCCGGCCGGGCGGGGGCGGGCCGCTGGGCCGGGACGGCGGAGACGGCCGCGGCGCGTGCCGCCGGGGCGGGTACGGCGGCGGGGCCGCCGGGTGCGGTGCCCGGTGCGGGTTCCCGTACGGGGACCGGTTCGCGCGCCACCGAGCTGTCGGCCGGAGATATCAGCCACCGCGAGGCGGGCGTCGCGTACGCCGACACCGCGAAGGAACCGGCGAGCGACTGCCAGATCCCGCCACCGCCGCGCCGGCCGGCGAGGTCGAGCCGGTAGAGGTCGGTGGCGGACCGCACGGCCGCGCCGATGTCGCGGGGGAAGGACAGTCCGACCTCGGGTGCCGGATCCGCGTCCGCCAGCCCGATCTCGTGCAGTGGCACCGGGCGGCCCAGTTTCGCCCCGATGGCGGCGGCGATCAGGTGCGGGGCCGCGCCCTGCGGCACCATCCCCTTGGACACCCAGCGGGCGACCGAGGTCTTGTCGTAGCGAAGCGTCAGACCGCGCTGTGCGCCGAGGTCGTTGACCCGCCGGGCCAGCCCGGCGTTGCTGATGCCCGCCAGGGCGAGGACGGCGCCGAGCTTCTCGTTGGGCTCGCGGAGCTCCCTGGACATGCGCCACCCCTCGTCACACGCGGAACGCAGACGCCGCCGGGGCATAGGCGCCCGGCATTTCGTAAACCCAGCGTAGTTCCCCGCCTCCCAAGCGTTAAGGCCCCGCCTTCCGTATGGCGGGATTGTTGTCCGTATGCACAGTCGGGCCGGGGCCCGTGCCCGGGGCGCACGTGTCAGCCCGTGCTCCGGCCGTGTGGCCGTGCGCCCGGCCGTGCGCTCTGGTTCCTCCCGGAGCGCGGCGATTCGATGTGCGGTGCGTGGGTCGGCCCGCCACGTGGATCAGGTGGGCCGGGGGATGCCGCTGCCTCAATCCCCGCGGGTGGCGGAACGGTCCGGGGGGTGCGTCCCACCTCCCGGACCGCGCCCCCGCGACGGCCGGCGCGGGCACTCAGTACGGCCGAAGAATGGCCGAAACCGACCTATGGGGCGGTGGGAACGGAACGCCAAATACCGTGTAGCCGGGGCGTATTCGTTTACATGTGCGCCCCCCGAAGTCGCTCTCGCACGCCCGTCTCGTGGCAGCATGGACCCCGAGCCACCCGGGGCCTCGCCGGCCGCGCCCTCAGCGCTGACCGTGTCGTCCGAAGCCGCGCACCGCCCCGGTCATTTGCCCACAGGCTGGGGGAGGCGGCGGTGCGCTGGTTGGTCGGCTGGAGCAGTATCGCCGCGAGCTTCGGCACGGCCGGGCGCGTCTCCGGCCAGGGCGGAACGGGCGCGTACGGCGCCCCGGGCGGGTACGGAGGATCCGGCGGGTACGGGGGATCCGGCGGGTACGGGGGATCCGGCGGGTACGGCACGTCCGGCCACGGAGGCTCCGGTCACGGCTACGGCGGCGCCGCCCACGGCGCGTACGGGGACCAGCCGCGCGGAGGCCTCGCCGACGCCGCCTACCCCGACGACCCCGCCGCCCAGGACGCCGACCGCACCGTCCATCCCGTCGGCGCCCAGCTCCTGTGGGGAGACCCCGACCCGCTGTGGGCCGTCGGCGACTGGCGCCCCGACGAGATCCGCACCGTCACCGCCGACCCCGCGGACCCCTTCACCCGCCTCGCCGTACTCGGCTGCTGCGGCGCCACCGACGCCGAGCTCAGACGCGCCCTCTACGCCGCCCGCGGCGGCGCCCTGCGCCACCTCACCCAGTGGTCCGGCAGCTACACCGCCGTCGTCCAGGCCGGCCGCCGCATCACCGTCCTCGGCGACCTCGCCGGCGCCCGGCCCGTCTTCTACACGCCCTGGGCCGGCGGCACCGCGTACGCCACCGCCGCCCTCCCCCTCGCCGACCTCATCGAGGCGCAGCTCGACGTCGGCCACCTCGCCGCCCTCCTGGCCTGCCCCGACAGCCCGGAAGCACTGGGCGACGGCACACCGTACGCGGGCGTTCGGCGCATCCCGCCCGGCCACACCCTGATCCTGCGCGAGGGCTCCCGCGAGATCACCGGCTACGAGCCCGTGGCCTCCCTCGCCGTGGCCGCCCCCGAAGCCGACCCCGAGCGCGCGGTGGAGGGCGTACGGGAAGCTTTGGTCGACGCGGTGCGCGCCCGGCTCACGGCGCCCCGGCATGCTCCCGAAACAGTTGTTCCCGACCCCGGACCCGTGCCCGGAATGGGCCCGGCCGACCGGCGCGCGGCCCGCGGCGCCCCCGCACCCGGAGTCGGCGCCGACCTCTCCGGCGGCAGCGCCTCCGCCACCCTCGCGCTGCTCGCCGCCGGGCTGCCCGGCGCCCCGGGCACCATCCCCGGCTCGGGCTCGCGGCTCCTCGCCGTCACCTTCAACGACCTCGCCACCCCCCAGGGCCGCGAGGCCGAACTCGAACGCGCCCACGCCATCGCCGCCAGCCCCCGGCTCCACCACGTCGTCGTCGCGGCCGCCGAGGAAGCCCTCCCGTACGCCGACCTCGACGGGCCCCTCACCGACGAACCCGGCCCCTCCCTCGTCTCCGCCGCCCGCGAACGCCGCCGCCTGGCGGCCGGCTCCGCCGACCACTTCGTCGGCCACGGAGCCCGCCAGGTCCTCGACGCCCACCCCGCCCGGCTCGCCGACCTCCTCATGGACCGCCGACGCCGCCACCTGCTGCGCCCCGTCGCCGCCCTCGCCCGCTCCGCCTCGGCCTCCGGGGAGTCCCTCCTCGTCCCCCTCACCGTCTACTCGGCAGCCCGCCGCCTCGCCCGTACCCCGTACCGCGCGGGCATCGAAGCCGCCGCGGCCCGGCTGCGCGAAGGCGTCGTCGAAGGCAGCGTGGCCAGCCCCGTCGACGCCTCCCTCGCCGCCCTCACCTGGTCCCGCCCCGGCCCCGCCGCGGCCTGGCTCACCGGCGAAGCCCTGGCGGAAGTATCGATCCGTCTCGGCACCGCGGCCGGACGCCCCCCGCTGTCGCTGCGCCCCGGCGAGGCCCGCGCCCGCTCCGTGCTGACCCGGCACGCCGCCGACCACCGGGTCTTCGAACAGGCCGTCGAGGTCCGCAGCCAGCGGCTGCACGCCCCCTTCCTCGACAACCAGGTCGTACGGGCCGCCCGCGCCCTGCCGGAATCCCTGCGCGTGCAGCCCGGCGCCCGGGCCGCGATCCTGCGCAGCGTCCTCGCCTCCGCCGGAGTGCGCGAACTCCCGCCCGGCTGGGGCGCCACCGCCCACACCCCGAACGAGACCGCGACCCGGCTCGGGCTGCGCGCCGCCCTGGAACACCTCCTGTCCCTCTTCACGGCCCCGCTGCTGGCCGACGCCGGCCTGATCGAGGCCCGCGTCGTCCGGCAGGCCCTCATCGACGCCGCCGACGGCCGGCCCGTCCCGCTCGACGGACTCGCGGAACTCGTCTCGATGGAACTGTGGCTGCGCCGCCTCCTCGCACGCCGCGGCACCTGCTGGACCGGCACCTCCACCCCCCGCCGCCGCGCCGTCCCCGTCCTTGACACCCCCCTGCCCCGCCTGACCCCCGGCGTCCCCCTCCACCTCCGCCCGACCCCCCAACGCCGCCCAGCAGACCGCTGACCCGACCCTGGGTACCCCCAACGCCCCCCGCTGCCCCTGGACCGCCCCCCAGCGCCGCTCCGCCCAGCGGCCCGCTGACCCGACCGCGCGCACTCCCCACGCCGCCCGCTGCCGCCGGACCGCCCCCCAACGCCGCTCCGCCCAGCGGCCCGCTGACCCCGCCGGACCACCCCCGGCCGACCGAGCCGCCGGGGGCCGCGCACCACCCCCCGTGACGGGCCGGGGCTGCGAAGGCCCGCCGCCTGGTGGGCCGCTGATCCACTGGGACCGCGCACGCCGCTCCGACTCGGGTCCCGCCGCGGGTCCCGGTCCGGCTTCCGCCTGGGCTGGTGCCGCGAGCTCGGGTTTCCGGCTGGGGTCGTGGCGCGGGTCCCGGGTGGGTTCCGACTGGGGTGGTGCCGGGGGCTCGGGTCGAGTGCCGGGCTGTTCTCCGATCCCGGGCCGGTTTGTGGGCCTGGTTGTGTCCTGGCTGGGGTGGTGGCGCGGGCCCGGGTTTCTGCGCGGGTCGCGCTGCGGGTTTCGGTTCGGGTTCTGGGTGGGGTGGTGCCGGAGGCTCGGGTCGAGTGCCGGGCTGTTCTCCGATCCCGGGCCGGTTTGCGGGCCCGGTTGGGTCCCGGCTGGGGGTCGTGGCGCGGGCCCGGGTTTCTGGCGCGCGTCGCGCCGCGGGTTCCGGTTCGGTCCCGGCTGGGGTTGCCGGAGGCCCGGGTCGAGTGCCGGGCTGCCCGCCGCTCCCGGGCCGGTCTGCGGGCCCGGTTCGGTCCCGGCTGGGGTCGTGCCGCGGGCCCGGGTTTCCGGCGGGGGTCCAGCCGCGGGCTCGGGTTCGTTCCGGCTGGGGTCGTTCCGGAGGTCGCGGGGCGCTCCCCGCCGGGGCCCCGGCCGCGGCCCACAGCCGGATTCCGGGTCGCGGGGGGATCCCGGCCGGGCGGGTCCGGGTGCCTTCCGGGGCCCGGCCGCCCGGAAATCCCCGCACGCCCCCCGCAGGGGCAAGGCAGACTTGTCCGGTGCGGTACCTCATCCTCGGCGTCACCGAGGCACATGACGAGACCGGCGCCCCCCTCATCCTCGGCGGCGCCCGCCTGCGCGCGCTCCTCACCGCCCTCGCGCTGCGCGCGGGAGGTCAGGCCGCCGCGTCCGTCACCGCCCTGATCGACGAGGTCTGGGGCGACGACCCGCCCCAGGACGCCCCCGCCGCCCTCCAGGCCCTCGTCTCCCGGCTCCGCCGCGCCCTCGGGGCCCGCGACGCGGTCCGGGCCGACCCCGCAGGCGGCTACCGGCTGGCCGCCGACCGGGACGACGTCGACCTCCACCGCTTCACCCGGCTGACGGCCCACGCCGCCCGGCAGCGGCCCTCCGACCCCGCCGGCGCCGCCGCGACCCTGCGCGAGGCCCTCGCCCTGTGGCGCGGCCCCGCCCTCGCCGACCTGCCCGAGCCCGCCCGCAGCGCCCACGCCACCGCGCCCGAGGCCCGCCGTACCGCCGCCCTGCGCGACCGCGTGGACGCCGAGCTGCGTGCCGGTACCACCGCCCCGGCCGAACTCCTCCCGGAGATCGAGGCGCTGATCCACGAGCACCCGTACGACGAGCACCTGCGCCTCCAGCAGCTCCGCGCCCTCCGCGCGGCCGGCCGCCCCGCCGACGCCCTCGCCGCGTACGAGCGCACCCGCAAGGCCCTCGCCGAAGGCCTCGGCACCGACCCCGGACCCGCGCTCCGCGCCCTGCACGCCGAACTCCTCCAGCCCGAGCCCGAGCCCGAGCCCCGCCCCGAGACCCCGCCCCCGCCGCGCGGCAACCTCCGCCCCCGCCTGACCTCCTTCGTCGGCCGCGAGCCCGAACTCGCCGCGCTCGAAGCCGACCTGACCCGCCGCCGCCTCGTCACCCTCACCGGACCGGGCGGCTCCGGGAAGACCCGTCTCGCCGAGCACGCGGCCGCCGCCCACCCCGAGCCCGGCTGGCTCGTAGAACTCGCCCGCCTCGACCACCCCTCGGCCGTGCCCGGCGCGGTCCTCAGCGCCCTCGGCCTGCGCGACGGCACCCTCGTCGCCCGGGAGAAGACCCCCACCGCCGACCCGACGGCCAGCCTCGTGGAGCACTGCGCGCACCGCCGCCTGCTCCTCGTACTGGACAACTGCGAGCACGTCATCGGGGCCGCCGCCGAGCTCGCCGAACGCCTCCTCACCCACTGCCCCGGCGTCCGGATCCTGGCCACCAGCCGCGAGCCCCTGGGCGTGCCGGGGGAGTTCCTGCGGCCGGTGGAGCCGCTGCCGGACCCGGTCGCGCTGCGGCTCCTCGCCGACCGCGGGGCCGCCGCGCGCCCCGGTTTCTCCCCGGCCGACGACCCGGCCGCGGCCGCCGAGATCTGCTCGCGCCTGGACGGGCTGCCGCTGGCGATCGAGCTGGCCGCGGCCCGGCTGCGGCTGCTCACCCCGCGCCAGATCGCCGACCGGCTCGACGACCGGTTCCGGCTGCTGACCGGCGGGGCCCGGACCGTCCTGCCCCGGCAGCAGACGCTGCGCGCGGTCGTGGACTGGTCCTGGGACCTGCTCGACGAGGCCGAACGGGCCGTCCTGACCCGGCTGTCCGTCTTCGCCGGCGGCTGCGACCTCGCGGCCGCCGAGGAGGTGTGCGCGGACCCCGCGTACGACGTCGCGGACATCCTCGGCTCCCTCGTCGACAAGTCCCTCGTCGTCGCCGCCCCCGGCCCCGACGGCACCGGCATGCGCTACCGGATGCTCGAAACCATCCACGAGTACGCCACCGAACGCGCCGCCTCCGACCCGGCCGCCGCCCGCGCCACCGCCGCCCGCCACGCCGCCCACTACCTCGCCCTCGCCGAGGAGGCCGAACCCCGCATCCGCTCCGCCGACCAGCTCCCCTGGATCCGCAGCGTCGAGACCGAACTCGACAACCTCCGCGCGGCCCTCCACACCACCACCGCCACCGCCCCCGACGTCGAGACCGCCCAGCGCCTCGTCTTCGCCCTCGGCTGGTTCTGGTGGCTGCGCAGCTACCGCGGCGAAGGCGCCGAATGGACCTCCCGGATCCTCGCCCTCACCCCGGCGGACGCCCCCGAGGGATCGCCCGCGTACTGGCGCCTGATGCGGCTCCAGGTCCTCAACTTCTTCCTGATCGCCGAGAGCAGCACCGGCGAAACGTTCCGGACGCCCGAGTACGGCGACCTCGCCGCCCGCATCAAGGAGGTCTTCCGCCGCGGCTCCCCGGAGTCCGCCCGGTTCCCCGGCATGCTCTGGCCGACCACCGCCTTCCTCACCGGCGACACCCTCGACTTCCACGCCGACCTCGACCGGGCCGTCGCCAACTGCCGCCGCCACGGCGGCGACTGGGAACTCGGCATCGTCCTCCTCCTGCGCACCCACGTGGCCATCGACCTCACCGGAGGACTGCACACCGCCGACGCCGACCTCGCCGAACTCCACGAGATCGCCCGCCGCGTAGGCGACCGCTGGACCCGCGCCCAGGTCGCGAGCGCCGCCGGAGAGCTCGCCCTCTCCCACGGCCGGTACGCCGAAGCCCGTACCGAGTACGAGGAGTGCCTGCGCCTCGCCCGGGAGGTCGGCGCCCACATCGAGGCGCCCTTCGCCATCGCCCGGATCGCGGAGACCGCCTACTGCGCCGGGGACTACGACGACGCCGAACGGCTCCTCGCCGAAGCCGACCGCGAGGCCGACCGCTTCGGCGGCGTGTACGACGTGACCCTCTTCTCCCGGCTCATCGCCGCCCTCCTCGCCCTCCAGCGCGGCGACACCGCCCGCGCCCGCGCCGCCCACGAGCAGGCCCGTACGGAGACGGCCCGGATGACCGTACCCGCGCAGCTCACCGCCGGACTGGACACCGTCGAGGCGGTCCTCGCCTCCCGCGCACACGGCCCCGACGCCGGCCTGGCCCTCCTCGGGCCCGCCCTCGCCGCCGCCGTCGAGGGCCACTGCGCCGAACGCTTCCTGGCCGGCCTCGCCGAGACCGCCGCCCTGCTCCTGGCCGACGCCGGACGCGCCGCCGACTCCGTGCGCCTCCTCGCCGCGGCCACCGCCTGGCGCGCCGGTCACCCCCGCCCGGTCCCCGACCAGACCGCCCTCGACGGACTGCCCGCCCGCACCCGCGCCCTCCTCGGCCCGG
Organism: Streptomyces sp. NPDC044704; assembly: GCF_056433525.1. Taxonomy (NCBI): domain Bacteria; kingdom Bacillati; phylum Actinomycetota; class Actinomycetes; order Kitasatosporales; family Streptomycetaceae; genus Streptomyces; species Streptomyces sp. NPDC044704. The sequence goes on along the minus strand of NZ_JBWKGY010000005.1, from coordinate 9,228 downwards.
ACGGCCACGCCCGGGCCGAAGCCGAGGGCCGGGCCCTGACCCCGAAGGACGTGGCGGCCGAACTCAACGGCAGCTGATCACCGCGTCGGCCCAGCTCGCCAGCGTCGGCAGCCGCCCCTGCCCGGCCTGCTCCACCACCAGACGCAGTGACCCGCGCCCGGCCAGCGACACGTTCACGGCCTCCGGCGCGTCCCCGTACCCGAGCACGCCCGAGCGCCACAGCCGCTGCCCGTCGCCGTAGACGGAGAACCGCACCGTGCCGTCGGTCAGCAGGGACAGCCCGTCCACCCCGGCCCGCGCCGAGAAGGCGGTGCACTGCCGGTTCAGGGTGATCTCCACCGAGGAACGGGAGTTGACGGTGATCCCCTGCCCGAACCGCTGCCCCCCGGCCTCCAGCCCCCACCGCTGCCACACCCAGCTGCTGCGCCAGGTCTCCAGCTCCGGACCGCTGTGCTCCCCGTACGCCGAATGCCCCAGCCGGGCCAGCGGGAACCCGGCCGGCGGCTTCGGCTTCGGCGGCGGCGGAGCGGGCGAAGGCGTCGGCGAAGGCTTCGCCCGCGTCGGCGAGGGCTTCGGCTCCCCGCTCGGCGCAGCCGGCGCCGGAGCCGGCTTCGACGCCGGCACGGAAGCCGCGGGCGCGGGCGGTGCGCTGGTACGCCGAGGCGGTACGGAACCCCGCGGCGCCGGCGCCGGAGCCCCCGCGGGACTCGACTCGGGCGGCGTGGGCGAGGGGCTCGGCCGCGGCACCACCGGCGCCACCATGCCGGGCGTCGGCTTCGCCACGGCCGGCTGCTCGGGCTCGTCCCCGGCCAGGGCGAACACCACCCCGGCGGCCGCCGCGACGGCCAGACCGGCGGCGATGGCGGCCTTGGCCGGCAGCCCCAGCCCCTCCGACACCGCCGCACCCCCGGCGCCCGCACCCCCGGCGCCCGTACCTCCGGCACCACCCGCGGCACCACCCGCGGCCCCGGCCCCGGCTCCGGCAGTGGCCCCCGCCCCACCGGCGGCACCCACCCCGCCGGCGCCGGCGGCTCCCGCACCCGCCGAGGAACCGCCCGCCGCGGCGGCGGCCGCGCCGGCCCCGCTCGCGGCCACGGCCCCACCGGCCACCACCCCGGCCGCCTTCGCCGCGTACCCGGCGGCGAACCACCCGATGACCGCGACCGGCAGCAGCGCGGGAATGCCCGCGTTGACGTCCTTGAGCTCCCCGGCGGCGAGACGGCACTTGGCGCACTCCTCCAGGTGCTTGCGCAGCCCCCGCTCGGCCCGCACCCGCAGCCCGCCCCGGGCATAGGCGCCCAGCCGGTCCGCGTACCGCGCGCAGTCCCCGCCCTCACTCAGCGCGGAACTCACGTGCGCCTGGAGGTAGGCCTGCTTGAGGCCCTCCCGGGCCCGGCTGGCCAGCACCGCCGTCGCATTGGCGCTGAGCCCGAACAACGGGGCGATCGCGCTCGGCGAGGCCTCCTCGACGGTGGTGTGCCACAGCACGGCCTGCCACCGCTCGGGCAGGCTCCGGAAGGCCTGCATGGCCAACGACTGCTCGGCCTCGTGCATCGCCCGTACGTCGGCGCCCAGTTCGAGCGTGTCGGTCCCGCCCAGCCCGGCAGCGCTCTCGGCACCGGTGGCTGCCTGCTCCGCGAACAGCGCGAAGTCCTCGACCAGGTGCTCCCGCTTGGCGGTCTTCGCCCATGCCGCGGCGACCCGCCGCACGGTGGTGAGCAGATAGGCGCGCACGGACTGGTCCGGCCCGGCCCCGCCGCGCACCGCCTGGAGCGTCCGGGCGAACACCTCGGCGGTCAGGTCGTCGGCGGTGTGACCGTCGCGGCAGCAGGTGCGGGCGTAACGCCGTACGGCATCGGCGTGCCGGCGGAACAGTTCCTCGTAGGCGCCGTCGTCACCGCCGCGCATCCGGACGACCAAGTCCGCATCGGACGGGGGCAGATCGGCACCCCCCGCCACCGGGGCGGCATGCCGGCCGCGTGGTTCGCGCTGGGCCGGGACCTGGCGGGCGGGCAGGCTGCCCGACTCGACCTCGCCACCGGCACCACCGCGAGACTCGTCCCGCCCGTCAACGTTCATCGCGGAAGCCTCCGCACGCCACACTCAACCGGTACACCGATCCAGCGTGTCACACGGCGAAGGCACCCCGGTCCGCTCCGCGCACCATCCACTCATCCGGGCAAGGCTCGGCGAATCGCCGTCCAGATCCTCACCCGTTCGAGCGACCTCCTGTTCGAGGAACCCCCTTGACGGACGGCACCTCCCGCCCACCTCGGCGGACCCACACCCCCGGCCGCCGCCGAACCGGCACCGCGCCCGAAGGCCGGCCCCGGCCCGACGACGTCCCGGGTACAGGACCCCGAAGGGCTACTCCCCGAACCGGCTCACGCCGTCCGGGAGCGCAGCCCCTCGAGCAGGATGTCGAGCAGCCGGGCCGAAGCCGCGGCCTGCTGGGCCGGGTCCGGCAGCGCGGGCGCCGCGGTCGCGATGACCAGCAGCACATCCGCCACCGTGACATCGGCACGCAGCTCGCCGGCCTCCCGGGCGCGGTCCACCAGACGTCCGACGACCTCCAGCAGCGCACCCGCGCCGGAGTCGTCCGCGATCTCGTCCTCGACGGAGCTCCGCGCACCCACGACCCGCAGGTCGGGCGCCCCGCCCACGACGGCCTGGCGCTGGTGCGGCACTCGGGCCGCCGCCTCCTCGGCCGCGTCCTCACCCTCCGCGTTGACCCGCAGGACCTGCGGCGGCAGCAGCCGGCCCGCCCCGGAGGCCACGGAGGTGCGCAGGAAGCGCGACAGCGCCTGCCACGGCTCCTCCTCCTGGCCCAGTGCGGACTTGGCCTGCTCGGTCAGCCGGGCGGTCTCCTCCTCGGCTATGCGGCGGACCAGGACGTCCTTGCTCGGGAACCGCCGGTAGACGGTGCCGACGCCGACGCGTGCGCGGCGCGCCACGTCCTCCATCGGAGCCCCGTAGCCCAGCTCGCCGAATACCTCGCGGGCCGCGCGCAGGACGTGTTCGAGGTTGCGCTGGGCGTCGACGCGCAGCGGCGTCGAACGGCCCACCCCGTGGGTCGTCGTGCCTGCCATCACGCGGCCGCCGCTCTCGGCAGACAGAGCGGTGGCAGAACCATGGAAATCGGAAATGTGCATGTGTATCCCCCGGTAATCATTTGTCTCCCCCCGGAGACACTCCCCGCCTTCGTGTCGAGGGGGGCCACGGTCACGAGGGCCCCGGTCCTACTCCTCGACGAGATACGAACATAGTTGAGCCAGAGTCAATTCAGAAGAGGCAGCCCCGGACCGAGCGCCGCCCGATCGGAGCATTCACCCCCACATTTTCCCCGGAAGCCTCCGGAATCATCCCCTCCGCACCCCCTGACCTGCGGACCTGCACCCCGAGCCCAACCCGTCGGCAGACCCGTCACGGCACCCCCACCGGTCACACAATTTGACGGGCCTGTGGACAAACTCCCAGCCACGTTGCGTCATGGGGTGGTGAAGGCTGCTAACTCCCGGGGCGACGCACCCGGTACCCCGCCCCGCACGCGCATCCTCGTCGTCGGCGGTGGATACGTCGGCATGTACACGGCCCTGGGCCTCCAGCGGAAGCTGAGATCCGGCGAGGCCGAGGTCACGGTGGTCACCCCCGAGCCGTACATGACCTACCAGCCCTTCCTCCCGGAGGCCGCCGCCGGCTCGATCTCCCCCCGCCACGTCGTCGTACCGCTCCGCCGCGTCCTCGACCGCTGCCGCATCGTCATCGGCGAGGCCCGGCGCATCGACCACGCCAAGCGCACCGCGACCGTCACCACCCTCGCCACCGCCGAGGAGGGCACCGGCGACATCGAGATCGAATACGACGAGATCGTCCTCGCACCCGGATCCGTCTCCCGCACCCTCCCCATCCCCGGCCTCGCCGACTACGCCATCGGGTTCAAGACCGTCGAAGAGGCCATCGGCCTGCGCAACCACGTCATCGAGCAGATGGACATCGCCTCCTCCACCCGCGATCCGGCGATCCGCGACGCCGCCTTGACCTTCGTCTTCGTCGGCGGCGGATACGCGGGCGTCGAGGCCCTCGGCGAACTCGAGGACATGGCCCGCTACGCCGCCCGGTACTACCACAACGTCAAGGCCGAGGACATGAAGTGGGTGCTGGTCGAGGCCAGCGACCGGATCCTCCCCGAGGTGGGCCCGGAAATGGGCACCTACACCGTCCGCGAACTGCGCCGCCGCAACATCGACGTACGGATGGAGACCCGCCTCGAATCCTGCGAGAACCGCGTCGCCGTCCTCAGCGACGGCTCCCGGTTCCCCACCCGCACCATCGTCTGGACCGCCGGCGTCAAACCCCACCCCGTCCTCGCCGCCTGCGACCTCCCCAAGAACGAACGCGGCCGCCTCGCCTGCACCTCCTTCCTCACCGTCGAAGGCGTCGAACACGCCTGGGCCGCCGGCGACGCCGCCGCCGTCCCCGACATCACCGCCCCCGAACCGGGCCGCGAATGCGCCCCCAACGCCCAGCACGCCGTCCGCCAGGCCAAGCGCCTCGCCGACAACCTCGTGGCCGCCCTGCGCGACGAGGTCCTCACCGAGTACGCCCACAAGTACGCCGGCTCCGTCGCCTCCCTCGGCCTCCACAAGGGCGTCGCCCACATCTACGGCCGCAAGATCAAGGGCTACCCCGCCTGGTTCATGCACCGCGCCTACCACCTCAGCCGCGTCCCCACCTTCAACCGCAAAATGCGCGTCCTTGCGGAATGGACCCTCTCAGGTCTGTTCAAGCGGGAGATCGTCTCCCTAGGCTCACTCGAACACCCCAGGGCAGAATTCGAACTCGCCGCAGGCGGAGGCCCGGCACACCCCAAGCCCCGCCCCGCCCCCGACCCCCCGCAGGACAGCCAGGGCTGACGTTGTCAGTGCGGTCCGCCACACTGGACGTGTGACCATAGGTGCGCTCACACCTGCACAGAGTGACCTTGCGCCGGGTGACACCGTCCAGAGACCGACCACGAGCGACACAGCGACCACTTGCGACACCACGAGGCCTGAACGCAGTGAACTTCACGCGCTGGAGCGCCCGGTTTCCCGGAACGCAGCGCCGCGCCGCCGCCCGGAACGAACACGCCGCCGCCCAGGCCAAGAGGGGCGAAGGCTCCGTCCCGGCAGCCCGCGGCGCCGCCGCCCACCCCACGCTCCCACCGGAGGACGCCCCGGCCGACGCCACCGTCTCCGGCACCGGAACGGCACCGCTCGCCGCCACCCCCGCCCTCGACGAGCTCTCCGCACGCGAGGTCCTCGGCCTGCTCCCGGCCCTCGTCGCGCTCGTCCACGGCCCCGAACACCGCGTCGCCTACGTCAACGACGCCTACACCTCCGGCTTCGGCCCCCGCTCCACCGGCGCCCCCGCCCACGAGGCCCTCCCCGAACTCGGCGAGCTCGGCCTCCTCGAACTCCTCGACCAGGTCCAGCGCAGCGGCAAGCCCCGTACGGCCAAGAACCGCACCGCACCCGGCGGCGGCAGCTCCTACACCGTGACCTGCACCCCGGTCGACTTCCCCAAGACCGCCGCCGACGGCGCGACGGAGCCCCACCACACCGGGATCCTCGTCCACCTCGCGGACGTCACCGACCACGCCGAAGCCGTCGACCGGCTGCGCGCCAGCGAACGCCGCCAGCGCGAGGCCGCCGTCACCCTCCAGCGCTCCCTCCTCCCCCAGGAGCTCGAACAGCCCGACGACCTCCGCATCGCCGCCACCTACCAGCCCGGCGGCACCGAAGCCGCCGTCGGCGGCGACTGGTACGACGTCATCACACTCGGCGCCGGCCGCACCGCCCTCGTCATCGGCGACGTCATGGGCCGCGGCGTCCGCGCCGCAGCCGTCATGGGCCAGCTCCGCACCGCCGTCCGCGCGTACGCCCGCCTCGACCTGCCCCCGCACGAGGTCCTCCAGCTCCTCGACGGCCTCGCCGCCGAGATCGACGCCAGCCAGATCGCCACCTGCGTGTACGCCGTCCACGACCCCAACGAGGGCCTCCTCGCGTACGCCTCCGCAGGCCACCTCCCGATCCTGGTCCGCGACGAGGACGGCACCGTACGCCGCGCCGCCGACCCCACCGGCCCGCCGCTCGGCACCGGCGGCTGGCTGCACACCTCGGGCACCATCGCCCTCGGCCCCGGCTCCACCGCCGTCCTCTACACCGACGGCCTGGTCGAGCGCCGGGGCGAGGACATCGACGAAGGCGTCGCCACCCTCGAACGCGCCCTCTCCGGCGCCCAGGGCACCCCCGCCGTCGTCTGCGACCGCCTGATGCGCGCCCTCGGCGTGGACGCCGACCACGACGACGACGTCGCCGTGATGGTCCTCCAGCAGCCCGCCCGCACCGGCGCCGACGCCGAGCTCTTCCACAACGCCGCCCTGGAACTCCTCGGCGGCATCGAGGCAGCCCCGCGCGCCCGCGCCTTCGCCCAGGGCGTCCTCGCCTCCTGGCGGTTCCCGGTCGAGCTGTGCGACCTCGGCGTCCTCGCGGCCAGCGAACTCGTCGCGAACTCCCTCCAGCACGGCACCCCGCCCATGCGGCTGCGGCTGCGGCGCACCGACCGCCGCCTGATCGTCGAAGTCACCGACGGGGACGACCACCTCCCGCGCCGCCGCCGCGCCGAACCCGCCGACGAGACCGGCCGCGGCATCTCCATCGTCGCCACCATCGCCTCGTCCTGGGGCTCCCGCCGCACCCCGGGCGGCGGCAAGGCCGTCTGGTGCGAGTTCGCCCTCCCGGACAAGTAGCCGCACACGGGGAAGGCCCCGGTCCACAGGACCGGGGCCTTCCCCGTCTCACATCCACATCCGTACGCCTACACGTGCGCGGGCTCCGGAGCGACGGCCTTCGCGGCGCCGACGACCGGCCCGCCCTGCGCCACGACCCTGCTCAGCGACGGGTTGTCCTGCACCGGGCTCAACTGCCTGCCGAGCCGCAGCGCCAGCCCGGCGATCCCCAGCGAGACCACCGCGAACAGCCCGATGTAGAGCATCGGGATCCCCGCACCCAGCGGCACGCCGAGCGGCCCGAGCGCCAGCGCCATCTGCTTCACCAGGGCGAACGCCGAGTTGTACTGCCCGACCGAACCCTCCGGGGCCAGATCCGCCACCAGCGGCGCCAGCGTCGGAGACAGCATGGCCTCACCGATGCCGAACAGCGCGTACGTCGTGACGAACGCGGCGGCCGCCATCGTCGCGCTGCCGTGCCCCAGCCCCGAGAACCCGGCGATCACCCAGGCCACCGTCCAGATCAGCCCGACCAGCGCGATGACCCGCGACCGGCGACGCTTCTCCACGAGCCGCAGCACCACGAACTGGGCGACGACGATCGCACCCGTGTTGGCGGCCAGCGCGAACCCGAGGGTGGAGGGGGAGATCCCGGCGGCCTCGGTACCGAAGGCGGCCAGACCCGACTCGAACTGTCCGTAACAAGCGAAGAAGAGCACGAAGCCCAGCACGCACAGCTGCACCATCGCCTTGTGGCGGAGCAGCCGCTTCCAGCCGCTGCCGCCCGCCTGGGCGGCGTCCTTCTGCGGCATGGCGTCCTTGAGGCCCGCCACCTGCGGCATCCGCACGGTGGCGATGACCGCCGCCAGGACCAGGAACATCACGGCCTCGATGCCGAACAGCAGGGTGAAGCTGCCGGGCCGGCTCTCGTCGACGATCTGACCGCCGACGAGCCCGCCGATGCCGAGCCCCAGGTTCTGCATGAAGAACTGCAGGGCGAAGGCACGCGTACGGGTCGACGGGGTCGAGCACCACACGATCATCGTGGCGAGCGCCGGCTGCATGACGGCCTGCCCCGCACCCAGCGCCAGTGCGGACAGCAGGATCGGCACGATCCCCGTCGAGAGCCCGAGCGCGAGCGCGCCCGCCGACGCGGCGACGGCCGCACCCATGACCACGGGGACGGGTCCCCGCCGGTCGATGACCCGACCGGTGAAGGGCAGCGCGACGAGGGCGCCCAGCGCGAACGCCACGAACGCGCTCGTGGCGGCCATGGAGCCCAGATCTCGCACCTGCGCCACGTAGATGTAGAGGAACGGAACCGTGAAGCCGATGCCGAACGCGGTCAGCGCGTTCCCGGCCTGGATCCGCCGCATCGCAGCGCCCATCACCTTGGTCACTTTCACCACCTTGATTGCTGAAGCCTGAAGACTTCATCCCTAAACTTAGATGCTTAACTCTACACATCGAAGGAGTTAGACGCCAATGGGTTCGTGCCATACTTCGACGCATGGGTGACACCCCCGACGGCACTACGCCCGTCCACGAACCGAGCCTCGATGAGCAGATCGCCGTCTACCAGCGCGAGTTCCAGGACCTCGACCCCCAGGTCGAGAAGGTGGTGTCGGCGCTGAGCCGCCTGAACCGCCGCATGAACGTCGCGTACGGGCGCCAGACCGCGGCCCTCGGCATCAGCAACGCGGAGTGGGAGGTCCTCAAGGCCCTCGTCATCTCCGGAGCCCCCTACCGGATGGGCCCGAGCGAGCTCGCGAAGCAGCTGGGCCTCACGCCGGCGGCGATGACCCACCGGATCGACCGCATGACGGCGGAGGGCCTGGTGACCCGTGAGCGCGACGAGTCCAACCGGGTCCGCGTGATCGTGGAGCTGACGGACGAGGGCCGCAGCAAGTGGCTCGACGCGATGCGCGCGGCGACCGTCTTCGAGGAGGACCTCCTCCAGGACCTCTCCACGGCCGAACGCGGAGTCCTGGGCGACATGCTCACCCGACTGTTGGACCGTGTGGAAGACCTCCAGTCGAGGGGCTGACCTCCCGGGTTGACACCGACCCCGCGGGTCCGTAAGGTTCTTCGAGTTGTCCCAGAGCCGAGAGGTTTTGGCGTCAACGAATCCCGCCGCCTCGTTGCGGCACCCAACTCAGCACGAACTCCCACTGGGAATGAATTCGGCATGTCCGAATTCATTTCCGAAGGCCCGATTATCGGTTGCCGGGGAAATCAGCTAGAGTTCGGGAGTCGGAAGGGCCCAACAGCCCGGAAGACAAACCCCGCTGACTGGGAGTCAGGCCCGAAAGAGTCTGATAGAGTCGGAAACGCAAGAACACAGAACGAAAGCCCGGAGGAAAGCCCGAGAGGGTGAGTACAAAGGAAGCGTCCGTTCCTTGAGAACTCAACAGCGTGCCAAAAATCAACGCCAGAAGTTGATACCCCGTCCACTTCGG